>DATMQA010000165.1:0-35195 GCA_035566895.1 Binatia bacterium | reverse complement strand
TAACGTCGCCGATGGCATAGACACCCTCGGCGCCCGTGGCAAAATGCTCGTTCACGGGAATGAAACCCTTTTTGTGCAGCTCGATCCCGACACTCTCCAACCCGAGATGCGCCGTATGGGGCACCCGGCCTACCGCCACAAGCACCCGGTCGCAGGTGAGCGGCTCCTGGCCTTCGCTCTCGACCACACATTGGCCGCCCTCCAGGCGCGCGCCAGTCACTTTGCACCCGAGCCGGAATTCCAGGCCCTGTTTAACAAACAGTTTTTGCGCCTCCCCCGCGATTTCCGTGTCCATCCCGAACAAGATACGGTCGAGGAACTCAAGGACGGTGACCCTGGCGCCGAGCCGCCGCCAGACCGACCCCAATTCAAGCCCAATATAACCTCCGCCAATGACCACCAGGTGCTTTGGCACCTCGGGATAAGAGAGCGCCTCGGTGCTCGTGCCGATGCGGTCTCCCTCCAGGACTATGCCGGGCAAGGTAGCGGGCCGGCTGCCGGTGGCGATAAGAATGAATTTGGCGTTCAGGGTGATGGTTTCGTTGGCGTTTTGGACCTGGACCTGTCCCGGCCCGCCAAGTTTGCCGTGGCCGAGATAGCGGGTGATTTTGTTCTTCTTGAACAGGGCTTCCACGCCCCGCGTGAGCGTCGTGACAACCTGGTCCTTGCGGCGAAGCATGGCTGCCAAATCGAGCTTGAGTTCGCCCACCTGGATGCCGTGGATCGCAAACCTTTCCTTCGCCTCGGCGAACCGTTCGCTGGATTCCAGCAGCGCTTTGCTCGGGATGCAGCCGATGCGCAGGCAGGTGCCACCCAGTGCGGGCGCCTCCTCCACGCAAGCGACATTCATCCCGAGCTGTGCGGCCCGGATCGCGGCCACATAACCGCCCGGCCCGGACCCAATGATGACTAGATCGTGTTGCTGCGTTGGCATAGTCAGCTTGTCCTTCCTCTTCGTTCCTTACCTCCGATTGGGGCTGAAGGAAAGGCTAGAAAGAGGACGGGTACAAATCCAAGTCCTCCACGTAGTAATTCGGCGCCTCCTTGTTTGCCAGGCACCTCCCGAGCTGCCCTTGGGGCCCCTTATCTTTTCCGCAAGCCCGCGAGAGTCCTGTGGGCGTAGGAAAGCCACAGCAGCGTGAGCAGCCCGATAATCACGGCCTGGCTAAGCACGGGGAAATTATAAATCAGAAAAGCACTACCCCCGCACGTCACGGTGGCCTTGATTAGATCCAACACATTCATAAACACTGCACTCATTCGGCCAAATTGTGCCGTGGCGCCAAGCTGTTTGCCGGCGCGTCCTCGTTGCCTGGAGGTGCACCCATCGGCTGTAATGCTTTCTTACCCCTTCCTCGGCCATTTGCCAAGTCAAAACTGCACCATTTTACCATTTTGCAAACAATTCGCCGCAGACAAAGGACAGAATCATCTAAATAAACACCAAACAGCAAACACCAAGCTCCAAACTCCAAAAAGCGTACAGAGGGTGTAATGGAGCCTAACCTACCAGCGCCTACCAGCGCCTACCAGGACCTACCGTACGGCTACCGCCACCTACCGTAGAGGTGCCACCACCGGTCGTGCGGCTACCGGCGGCAGTTGGTCCACGGTCCACAGTCCACCGTCCAAAGCCTCGGGAAATCGATTTTGCTCCCGGTAGCTCTCGGTAGCTCACGTTTTTGAGTGGGGTGAGCGTGAGCTACCGAGTAAGCTACCGGGAGTTGTTGTCGGGGCGATCGGGCCGAGGTTTTTGAATTTCTACCCGTGCCAGAGCCGTGCACAGCCCTACCGCCGGGCGATGGTGGTGGATTCATCCGAAAAAAGTTTTTGGTTACCACAGGTTACCACAGGTTACCACAGGTTACCAAAACGGGGGGATGGGTTACCGGACGGAACGCCGTCTCGACCTGCGAATTGTTGATTTTTGATTTTCGATTGTGGCGTTGGCCGCTAAAAGCGGGTCCAGGAAAAATGGGTTGATGCGCCGGGGGGATGCTGCGCGCGCAGACGCATGGTGCAAAAATGTCGTCCCACCGTCCCAAGCCGCTATTTACCGAGGTTTTTGCGCAAAAATACCATCCCAAGTCCGTCCCAAGGGCCTATTTACCGATGTTTTTGCCGTCCCAAAGGAGCCCCAGGCGGTGGCAGAGTCGTATTTACCGAGTGACTGCACGTTTCAGTGGTTTGCGGGGAACGTGATGCGGCTGGTGAGATTGGTGAGATTGTTTTCTTCGGGCGAGGGGAGTACAGGGGTTGACACATTGACAACGTGCTGTTTACCGAGGGATCGTGCGTTTCAGGAGTTGCCAAGGGCTGATCCCTGAGGGTTGACTGAAACGTGATGAGTAATGCGTGCTGCGTGATCGGAACCGAAACAGGACCGCAGACCACAGACCATACGCTCCCGGCCTTGGAAGCACGCGCGCGCGCACCTATGTGTAAATTAGCCGTACCTGTCGTGCCAAGCCCACGTTTACCGATGTTTTTTGAATTTTTAGTCGTGCCAGACCCGTACCGGAGTTGTGCCAAGCCGCTGTTTACCGAGGGAGTGAGTCCGCCTGCGGCCCAAAGAAACCTCAAATTCCAAACTCCAACCCCCAAACTTCAGGAAAATTCCTATTCGTCAAAATCGGTCAGGCCGGGGGCCGGGGGCTGGAGGAGGGGTGTGAGCTTAACTGGCGGACTCCGTCCCAGACGTAAAGGAGGCCGGAGCCGCCGGTGCATATCGCTGCTGCCAGAGTCAGACTTTGCAGCCATTTCTCGGGCCATTTGAGGAGAATCCAGACGATGACCACCATCTGCAATACGGTGGCGATTTTGCCCAGAATGCGCGGTTTGATCCTGACTTTGCCGACGGTGATCTGGATGACGATGAGGCCCGTCAGCAACAGGATGTCGCGTCCGATAATGGTGCCGGTGAGCCAGAGGGGAATGCTCTGGAGATTGGGGCGGTGGTCGAAGCTCAAGACGACGATGCCTGACACGAGCAATAGTTTGTCGGCGAGCGGGTCCAGGATGGCGCCCAACTCGCTGCGCTGGTTGTAGCGCCGGGCGATATAGCCGTCCACGCCGTCGCAAATGGCGGCGACCGCAAAGGAGAGAAAGGCGAGCAGGCGGTTGAGCTCGCTGCCGCCTTTGGCGTAATAGAGGACTTCGACGACGAAGAAAGGGATGAGGAGGATGCGAAATATGGTGATTTTGTTGGCCGTCGTCATGGCGGAAGACGCCTATTTCGGGCCTGTGGCTCCAAGCCAGCGTTCGTGGAGATTTTTCAAAAGCCGGACCAGCTCCTGAAAATCGGCCGGTTTGGCATGGTAATCGACGGCTCCCATGGTTCGGGCCCGAGCCTGGTCGGCGGCCTGGGAAGACGAGGAAAAGACGACCACAGGTAGCTGGCGGAGTTGGGGCCGGCGTTCCTTCCAGGCCAGGACGTCAAAGCCGTTGACCCGGGGCATTTTGAGGTCCAGCAGGAGCAATGCGGGCAGGGGATACTGTCCTCGGTCGCTATAGGGAGCAGCCCCGGCCAGGTAATCGATGGCTTCCTGGCCGTCGCGCGCGACAAAGAGGGGGTTGTGCACGCCGGCTTTGGTCAGAGCCCGGCGCAGAAGAAATACGTCATTATCATCATCATCCACGACTAAAATGGGCGCCTGTTGGTCCATGACAGATTCGTTTTAGATTCGATTAAATTCGGCTAAACGCAACCACGAACCACCAATGGACACATGCTCCTGGTCCACTTCTTCGTCGTCGAAATCCTTTACTACGCTAAAACCGGCAACGAACTGAACCACGCTGCTCGCCTTTCCGTCGCCACGATTTGCGACGGCGTGGACGGCTATATCGCCTGGCGCTACAACCAGCGCAGCGAGTTGGGCGCCATCCTGGACCCGCCGGCCGACAAACTATTGCACGTCTCAGGCATCGTCGTGCTGAGCCTCGACCATCGCCCCCATCTCCAGAGCGTCCCCTCTGGCTTACCGGCACCATTATCGGGCGCGACATCGTCTTGCTGACCGGCCTCGTTGTCATCCAATTCACCGTCGGCAAGGTCAAAATCAAACCCCGCATTCTCGGCAAAATCGCGACCGTATTGCAAATCGCCGGTATTCAAAAGACTGACCGGATTGGTGCTCGTCAAAATCTGCGGTTCATCCTGGAATGAGCGTTGGACCGTTACCGAGCCAGCGGGCGCAAAGCTGTGGGTGAGGGTTCCGCCGGATTGGACCAGGAGACTCAAGAAGCCGCGCGGACCATCAACCGCCAGAGTGCAATTCGTGACGACGATATCCTGTCCGTCATAGCTTTGGTCGTAGGAGTTAATGACGGTATCATTGGTAAAAACGACGGCCGCACCTGTGGCGGAGTGAAGTGCGCAGAACAGGGCGGTCGCGCTTCCGCTCAACAGTCCTTTTGCCCGCATAAATCTATCAAGGTTTTAAGCCGATTTTCCCTGACGGATAACAGCAAAAGCAGGGTTAAATGTGAAGGTTACTTTTCCTTGGACGCGGCGGAGCGGCCGGCTTAATACCGGCCGCAATCCGCCCACCCGTCAGAATCGTGACCCAGTCAGATCAGAGCGTCTATCAGGCTATTGGCAAACCAGCCGGAAGAACCGCTGCGGCGCGTTCGGCGCCAGCGTTACTGGCGAGGTGACACCCAGTTCAAGCCAAGGACCGCCCAGAGTTTCAGCTCCCAGCAGCCGATAGCCGTCACCGGACCAAGTAAAGGTGGCGCCAGTCGGACTATTGGCCACACTCAAAGCGGCGGGCGCACATGCCGGCACGCTCTGGAGATCGTAGAGCAGACTCTCCACACCGGACGGTGTGCGGCAGTCAAGGCCGGAGGCGAAATCGAACGGCGGCGAGTCGGCAGTCAGTGCCGGCACGAACCGGATTTCGTCGCCCTGGAATCCGTCCACGTTGAACAGTTCGCTCGACGTAAGTCGCACGATGGCGTTGCTGCCCATGAGGCCGAGGCGCTCGGGCCAGCGGTCAAGGACGAGGGGATCGTCAGGCAGGATCGCCCCAGCCGGCACGTCGCCAAAGGCAATATAGACGCCGTTGCTATAGACCTGGACCTGGATGCCGCTGGCCGCCAGCGCGCTGTAGTCGATGGATATGCCGATGCTGTTCGGCGCTTGCTGGCTGAGCCGCAGTTCAATGGGCAGCGGCGGCGGACGATTGGTCAGGCCAATGGGGAACTTCGGACCGCTGATGCGGAAGAGCTGTTCCTCTGTCGGGATATCGCCGTTTTCGAAATGGTGAATGCCAATGTCGAAGCTTGCGCTGCGGCCGAGATCGAGCGTGACCCCGGTGAAGTCATCCAGCGAGGCAAAACTGGCGCCGTCGCCCTGCGCGGTGCTTTGGAGGGTAACGGGGCCATCATCGACAGCGGTGACTTCGTGGCCGCCCATGGTGTAGAGATGTTCGCCGGCGAGGACCATCTCGCTCAGCCCGGTCGAACTGAGAACCAGAGAAGCGCGCGGCGGCACGCCTGTACCGCCCATCGGCGTGAAGACGACCCGGCTGGAGCTGTCGTCAACGCACGGGCATTTGATGGTGCCATCCCAGCCTCTGGGTCCTCCCGCCACCCGGCCTTTGATTGTCCCATCCCACCCTCGCGGGCAAGGCAGGCCGTTGCAAAGGCGGCGCGCGACGCTGCCAGGGAAGGTGACGGTAACCTCGCCCGTGGTTGAATCGAACAGGAAGGAGACGGGGAACTGGTCCACTCCGACCTCCGGAATGACGGTGAGCAAGGAGTCGGTTTCGGCGTCCGCTTCGGTCGCGGTAAACGAGTCAAGCACGTCGCCGTTGGTGTTGACGGCCGAGACGCGGCAAACCGGCCCGCCGTCATCGAAGAATCTCTTGATAACGACGACGTCCCAGCCGCACCTGGGCTTGCAGCCTTTGACCAGCGCGAACAAAGGCGCGTTGGTGCCGGCGTCGGTTGGGATGCTGATGACAACCTGGGCGCCTTCGGGTGCGCTCATGTCGAGGATGGTGGTGAAGCCGAAGGCCTGGCCGCCGCCGATTCCGATTTGGACATCATTGGGCGAGGTCGGCTGGCCGTCGCCCGGGCTGACGCTGAGGGCGGCACCGGGGCCGATGGGACCGAACGAGGCCAATTGTGGCTGCGCCGTGACGGTGAGGTTGGCCGGCGCGGCCAGATTGGGGCTCCAGTGGGGGATGCCGCCGTTGGGATTGATCGGCGGAGGACACAGCCAGAGGCGCAGTTGCATGTAATCCACAGTGGTGTCATCGGCGATCATCACATCGAGGTGTAAGGTGCTGTTCATCTGAGCGATGATGGCGGCCGAAAGGTTATTGGTAAACGTCGTGGCCGGATGTCCCGGGAACCAGTTTCCGCCTGCGCCCGGCAGCGTTTTGATCGAGGCGATGTAAGACCAGCCGGTGGGAGTGCAGTTGGTCAGGCAGACGAACAGCCCGTCATTATCGGAGCCGACGCCAACGCCGATGCCGTCGTTCTCGGGCCGCATCCGGACGACGAGCTGGGCCTGGACGATGTTATTGGGCAGCCCGGTGAAGCGGTCCCCGAACAGGGTATTGACCGGGGTAGCGTCATATTTTTTCCAGTACGGAAAACCGGACTCAGCAGCGACCATGCACGCGTTGGTGTTAGCCGGATCGACCGGCAGCACGAAGTTGTCGGGCAAACCCCTGGTGAAAGTCATATTAGGCGGTCCCGCAAGGGTGGAGATGACCACGACCCTGAAGGTGCAAGAGGCAATGCCGCAGGCGTTGGTGGCGGTGCAGGCGACGAAGTTCGTGCCGAGGGGGAAGGCCGTTCCGGAAGGCGGCGTGTAGGTGATAGGGCCGATGTTGCCGGTGGCGGTCGCGGCGTAATAAACGATGGCGCTCGAGGTGCAGGTGTAGCGGATTTGGTTCGGCGGGCAGTGAATAATGGGAGGCGCGCCGGCATGGACGACAGTGACGGTGAAGGTGCAGGTAGCCGCGTTACCCGCGGAATCAATCGCGGCGCAGGTCACCACGGTGGTGCCGAAGGGAAAGACCGAGCCGGAAGGCGGCGAGGCAGACACCGAGACAATGTTGCCGCAACTGCTGGTCGCCAGCGGCGGCGCGAAATTGACCACGACACCGGTACCGCAGGTGTTGGTCACGACGTTCGGCGGGCAGGAAATGCCAATGCAATTGTTGCAGCAGGCCGAGCCGGTGATTTCGGTGCGCAGCCCGGTCGGACTGTAGCCACCGTTGGTGATGGCAAAGACGAGTTGGTTCCAGCCAGGCACGAAACCAGAAGTGATGCTGACGGGCGTCCAGTTGGTGAAGGCCCAGCCGTTCGGCAGGACATTGGCGGTGGCGACGCCGTTGAGCAGGATGCGCCCTGAGTCGTCGCCCGCCCACCGGCCGGTGATCGTCGCCTGGTTTGTCGAGCAGAGGAAGAAGCGGTTGGTGTAGTAGAACACGCCGCCGGGCGCATACGCGTAAAACGGATACGGTCCCACCCACTTGGACACGGTGTTGTTAGGAATCCACCAGCCATTGATCGCGTTAGGTACATAGGGATTTGGCGTGGTGAAGAACGGCAAACCGGTGAGGAACTGTATATCGAGGGCGCCGCCCGGCAGCACGCCAGGGACATTGTTGGTAGCGCCGCTGTAGAGGCGCAGCACGGGAACGATGGTGCAGCAATTGGGCCCTTGGACCACGGTGACGGTGAAGCTGCAAGTGTCGGTATGCCCCAGGGAATCGCTCGCGGTGCAAGTCACGACGGTGGTCCCGATGGGCAGATTCGAGCCGTTCGGCGGCGAAAAGCTGATGTTGGTAATGGTCCCGCAGGAACTGGAGGCGCTCGGGGCCGGGTAAAACACGACGGCGCTATTGCTGCACGTCAGCACGGTCATATTGGTCGGGCAGTAGAGGCTGACCAGGCAATTGGTGCAGGTGCAGACGCAGGTGTTTACGATGTTGGTGAGTTCGGCGCGCAAGCCGGTCGGGTTAATCCCAATGTTCGCGTTGGTGACGTAGAAATCGAGGCAGTTGTTGCCGCAAACGAAACCGTTGGTGATATTCACCGGGAACCATTTATAGAACGGCAGGTTCGGGTATTGCGGCGAGGGTATGGTTTGCACGGGGGCGGGTTGTCCGTTGAGGAAAATGGCCCCGAGATCATCGCAGGTCCACTGGCCGACGATGGAAGCGTTATCGCAGGGCAGGTTGAAGCAAAGCCGGTAATGATAGACGCCACCCTGGCATTGGCCGCTGGAATTGGCGCTAATCCACTGGGAGTTGGGGCCATTGGCCTGCCACACTCCGGGGATGAAGCCCGCCTGCATCACCTGGGCCGGCCCGGTGCATCCGCTCGGCGGCACGGACACCAGGTTATAATTGGTATCGGGGGTGCCGGCGGGCAGCAAGACATTGCCGTTAATCCCGCCCATGCCGCTGTTCCAGACGTTGGTTTGCGCTCCGCCAATGACGGTGTAATTCAGCGTACAGGAAGCGGTATTGGAAGCGCAGTCGTAAACGGTGACGGTGAGCGGGTAAACGCCGGGACCCACGACAGTGCCCGCCGCGGGCGTTTGGGAGCAGCCGGTGACTCCGCAGGCGTCGGTGGCGCAAACGCGCGCCGCGGGGCAAAGGTCCGGAATCGAGCTGGTGCAGGCAAATACGGTCAACGTGATGGGGAAAACAGGATTGTTGGTCAGGCACGCGCAGTTGAGCTGGGGCGCCAGGGTATCGACGATGGTCACAGTCTGGCTGCATTGATTGGTGTTTTTGCAATCGTCGACGCCCTGCCAGGTCCGCGTGATGACTTGTGGACAAGTGCCGTTGGTAATGGTGCCGATGACGGTGAGAACGACGCCGTTGCTGGGTGTGCCCGGCGGCGGGGAACAGTTATTGGTCCAGCCGGGAGGAGTGAAGGTCCAGGGCGTCCCGCATTGGACGGTCTGGTTTGAAGGGCACAGGAGCAAAAAGCCGCAGCCGCCCGCGGGGGTGAGCACCGTGAAATTGACCACGCAGGAGGCGGAGTTGGAGGCGCAATCGTAAACCGTGACCGTGATGGGATAGACGCCCGGGCCGACGGAGGTGCCGGCCGCCGGGGACTGGGCGCAGGTGAGCGGCCCGCAGTTGTCAAAGGCGCAAGTGCGCGCGGGGAAACAAAGGTCAGGGATTTGGGCGTTGCAGGCGGTCACGGTCATTTGCACGGGAAACGCGGAGGAATTGGTGATGCAAGTGCAATTCAGGGTAGGCGGGATGGTATCGACGACGGTCACCGTCTGGCTGCATTGGTCGTGGTTCTGGCAATCATCCGTCGCTTGCCAGGTGCGCGTTATGACCTCGGGGCAAGTTCCATTGGTGATGGTGCTGATGACCGTGACGATCACGCCATTGCTCGGCGTGCCCGGCGGCGGGGAACAGTTATTGGTCCAGGTCGGGGGGTCAAAACTCCAGGTGCTGCCGCACTGGACGGTTTTATTCGTGGCGCAAAGCAGCGTGAAAGCGCAGGCCGGCAGCGGACTGACCGCAAAAGTGACCGCGCAGGTCGAGGCCTGGCCCGTCCCCAGGTCCGTCACGGTAATGCTGATGGTATGCGGGCCGGGGCCGACGGCGGTGCCGGCCGTGGGCGTCTGAGAGCAGGAGAGCGTCGGCGGAGGCACGACCGTGGTGTTGTAACAATTGGTCATGACCGCACAGAGGTCGGGGATGAAGGCCTGGCAGGCATTGGTCCGCAAGGCAGGGAGTTTTTGCAAGCAATTGCAGTCCAGCGGTTGTTGCGCTTGCGCGCGGAGCAGCAGTGAGGCGAACCCAACCAGCAGAAGGAGGACCCATCGGGAGCATGAGGTTTTCATATGTTATTTAGCCCAACAACCAACTGACTTAGCCCAATCAGAACTTTCACGAAGGAGTGTCATCCGGAGCCGAGCCATGTCCGGACTCACTCAAAAGGGCGGGAAACCGCCGGAAAATATCCGGCGGATAAAAGGACCGAATTGCCGCCCGCGAGACGATTCTGTCGCAACGTTAACTGAGGATAATTGCGACTACTATGTTGTATATCGAATTGTTGTCAAGTTCTAAATGGGCATCATGGGTATCAAAGGGAAAGGATGGAAAAGAAACGACCAGTAAGGCGTCACCTAAAGTCTTCGGTGCTGGTGGGGGCGGGGCACGGGCTGATGAATGCGACGACGTTCTGATTGCGAAATCGCCGTTACCACATCTTCACCGAGGGGGTCTCAATTGGCGCCCTGCCCGAAAAAGACACAGGGCTTTGGTGAAAAGCGGCGCCAACGGAGACTTTGGTGTCGCTGGTGTCAAAAGCGAACTCTATGGGAGAAAGCCATGACAGGGGCGACTAGGAACCTGTGCAGAGGCGCACGGGCAGACACCACCCTTGGCGGATTCCAACTTCATCCGCGTAGCGGAGCGTGGCTCCTCAATTACGCCGCCATCTTTTCCAGCTTATAGCTGAGCGTATTGTAATATCGCCGTTTGAGGCCCCGTTTCTTTCGCTGCCTTTCGCGCGCTTTGACCAGGTGCCGCAAACAGCGGGACCCCTGGGCTGCGGGCTCCCCGCATTCGGTGCAACAATTATCACGCTGCATGCGCAACTGATACTTTCGCTGCCGCGAAATCGGCAGGTTCGTGAACTCGTCTTCAATCCGTTTTCTCATCTCTAACTCTTTCTGTTCCCTTTTTGCCCTGTTACCGTCTCGGTTTTATAAAAAACCCTTTCCGAGCCGGCCTAGTTTTGACCATCTTCACAATAAACCGTTCATCCTAAACGCTTGACTGTCAAGGGAGGCAAGGCCCCAAAAACCGGGGAAAAGCGAGGGTAACGGGGAGGAATGCTATTCCAGCGAGCTGGAAAAGGTGTCCCGAACGGTCAGTTTGCCGATCCGCGGCCTCATGGCTTAACCGTCGCAATCACCAGGGCGTCCGGTTTAAGATACTTTTGAGCGACAGCCTTGACCTGGTCGAGAGTGACGGCTTCATAGAGCGCATCCTCGCTGTCGCTGTGGGCATAGCCAAGGCCATAAAGTTCGTCCAGCGCCGTGGCCATCGCCAGGCTGCCGAGGTCCTGGCGCGCGATTTTCTTCTGGCCGATGATCTTTGCTTTGGCGCGTGCGAGCTCCTCCGCCGTAAGACCGTCGCTCCGCAACAAAGCGGCTTCGTTCAATAGTTCCTTTTCTGCCAATTCCGCGTTCTCAGGCATGGTGCCGACGTAAAAAGCAAAATAGCCGGGAGCCAAGCCGGCGAAATTCTGGGCGCCGACATAATAAGCCAGGCCCAGTTGCTCGCGGATGCGCAAGAACAGGCGCGACCCCAGATCGCTGCAGGACTCTTGCAGCAGTTCCAGCGCATAACGGTCCGAGTTGTGCAGGGTCGTGCCTTGATATCCAATCACCAACACTGCTTGTTTCTTGTCGCGGGTCTCGGTCACGCGCCTGATCGAGTCCAGAGTCAGAAGTCCCGAGTCCAAAGTTGGTTTGGATGCGGAGGCGGGTTTCCAGGCGCCAAAGGCTTTCTCGGCGGGAGTCCGGACGAGCGCGGTATCAACGTCGCCATAGATCGCGAGGACGCAGTTGTTCGGGACGGTGAGTTTTTGGTGGAAGGCTTTCAAATCCGCCGCCTGGATTTTCTGGACACTCGCTTCGGTGCCCAGCGTGTCCAAGCCGTAGCCGGTGTCGCCGAAAAGCCCGCGGCGCATGGCCTTCGAGGCGCTCTGGAGGAGGTGATCTCTCTGCTCGCGGATGCCGGCCAGTTGAGACTCCCGCTCGCGTTCCAGCGCCAGGGCAGGGAAGGTCGGATTCAGCAGCACATCCGCGACGAGATCCAAACCGAGGGCGAAATCGGTGCTGAGCACCTCGGCATTGACGCCGAAACTGTTGTTGCCGCCATAGCTGTCGATGTGCCCGCCGACCGATTCGATTTCTTTGGCGATGTCCTCAGCGGAGCGGCGGCGGGTGCCTTTGAGCAACATTTTGCCCATCAACTGCGTGATGCCGTTGTCGGCGGCGGTCTCGACCAGCACGCCTCCTTTGAACAAGGCGCGGAATTCGACGAAGGGCAGGCGATGGTCTTCCTTGATCAGCAACCGGAGGCCGTTGGTAAGTTCAAATCTTTGAATGGGGTGGTCGGCCGTCGTTTCCGCCGCGGGCCGGGTTTGAGGAGCGGTCCCGGCTGGCAGCAGCGCATAGAGCGTCCGGTTTTCGGTCGAGAGGTATTCGCGGGCCACCCGTTGCAGGTCGGCCGGGCCAACGCGTTTGACCGCCGCCAGGTAGCGCTCGGAGAAATTCAGGTCGTTGGCAGCCAGCCAGCTTCCGCCGAGGTCCTGGGCCTGGCCTTGCATGGTTTTGCGCGCCGAGAGAGTTCCCGAAACGAACTGTTTAACGGCCTTGCTTAATTCGTCCGGGGCGACAGGCGCAGCCTTCATTTTTTCGATTTCGGCCAGCATGGCGTCCCGGGCGGCCGAAAATTTGTCCGCATCGACCAGGGCGCTCAGGCCGAGCAAACCGGGCGCGCCAGGACTGTAAGTCCAGGCATCAACGGAATGGACGAGGCCCTGGCGTTCACGCACTTGCTGGTAGAGCCGGGAACTGCGTCCGTTGCCCAGCAAGGTTGCCAGCACGTCCAGGATCGGCACATCGGCATGGCGCAAATCCGGTATGTGCCAGGCCAGATGCACGTGGCCCAGTTCGATCGGCGCCTCCTCGATGATCTCTCGCGCCGCGGTCTGTTTCGGTTCCAGGGGCAGGACGACCGGCGGCAAGGCCTTGGACTTGGTCTTAGCGTAGGCTTCGCGAATTTGCGCGACCACCTCCTGGTTTTTCACGTCTCCGGCGACAACGTAAAAGACATTGTTTGGCGCATATTTCTCCTGGTAATAGCCCAGGACGTCCTCCGGCTTCAGTTCGTGAAAAATATCCGGGTAACCGATGACCGTGAAGCGGTAGGGACTTTTGAAATAAGCCGTTTCAAACAACCGGCGACTGGCGCGGCGGCCCGGGTCGTCGGTGTTCATGTCCATCTCGCGGACGATGACCTGCTTTTCCTTCTCCATTTCCGCGGGCGGCAGGCTCGCGTGTTGCATGATGTCGCACAGGATGTCGAGCGCGACTTTGGCACCGGTGTTGGGCACGTCAATGTGATAGACGGTGCGGTCAAAGGAAGTGTAGGCGTTCATGTAGCCGCCGGCTTCCTGGACTTCCTGGTCAATCCGGCTACCGGGACGCGTGGTGGTGCCTTTGAAGAGCATATGCTCGAGAACGTGGGAGAGGCCCGCGCCGAGCCAACGGCCCTCATGGATGCTGCCGGCCATGCACCAAGCCTGCGCCGAAACCACCGGCGCGCTGTGGTCCTCTCGGACGATGATGATCAGGCCGTTGTCCAGCGTCGTGAGCTTGACGCCGGGGGGAATCGCTGGAATTTCTGCACCGTTGTTCATGGAATTAGAGTGCGGATCAAATTGACGCAATGGCGAGAAGTTTGGTTCCGCCACCCCATTCGCTGCCATTCTTCCTTAATTTTCGGACGCAGGTGTCGGCGTCATTTCAGATTTGACCTGCTTGCTGGAAGGCAGGAACGGCTTGCGGAAGGCCTCGTAAAAGTCGTAGCCGTTTTCGAAATCGGCGCGGCTATCCCGGTCTGTCTTTGCCAACAAGCCACCGCTTTTTACAATCTCCTCCGGATAGGCGTCCTCCAACAGGATCCGGTTGAACAGGGCGAGCTGAGGTCCGCGCAGATTGTGCCCCGCCAGCACTTTGGCCTGCTCGGAAAGGTTCACGCCAGCAAAACGCTGTTGATCATAAAGCAAAGAGGTGCGGATGATTTCGCTTAACTCCTTCGCCAAAATCGCTTCGGTCCCGTCCTGCTCCTTATTCGCGAGCAGAGCCTGGCGCGTGGGGTCGGAGAATTGCTCCCACAGGAATCGAGAGACCGGATCTAATTTCCGTTTAAGCTTCGAAGTGAAGGCGCGCACGTCTTTGATATCCTCTGCCAAGAACGTCAAAGACCCGCTGGTTTCGACCATGTTGAAGACGATCTCGCCAAAATCACGGCAGTTATGAATGCCCCATTCCCCGAGCATCATCAGCGCCATCGGACCGAACTTTTCCAGCGCAAACTCGCGAATACCGGCCAGCAGTTCCTGGCCGCTGATGTGGCGGATGCGGCCACGTTTTTTCTTGATGGCCTGCTGGGTGTACTCAAGGGCCTCGCGCAGGAAAGCATAGGCGTCGCGCTCGTAGCGCGGGTCTTTGGCTCGGATCAGATCGACTTTGTTTTCGAACGTGGTTTCTTGCATGTCAATGTGCTGCAGCTTCGGCGGCCGGCGCCGGCGGATGCCCGGCACGATAGGCTTTGACGGCCCAACCGGTCAAAAGCAGAGTCAGAATGATGCATAGCACAAACTGCTCCTGCCTGGTCAAGCGGTTCACATGTTGAATATAATTGAAGCGCCGGGTTTCACAATGGCAGATTTTCGATTGCGGATGGGATGGAAAGGTGCCCGCAGATGACGGAGATTAACGCAGATGAACCATTTAAACTATGTACCCATTTAACCAGGCAACCGCGCCTCTGCGTCAAACGGCCCTGCCGGCGGGCATTACCCCCTCCTGGCGCACGCGGATGGGATCGCCGACGCGAATCGTCCCTGAGCGGCGGACCTCGGCCAGGACGCCCTGGCGATGGCTCATCATCTGCTCCCGCAAACCGCGGCAAATGGCATCCATTTTCTCACATGGGTCGCGTGGAGCATAGAGGAAGAGAACGGCCTGGCCGATTTCAATTTCGCGTCCGACCAACCCGACCAGGTTGACGCCGCTGGTCTCGATGTTCGAGCGGACAGCCCCAGGCACGATGGCTGGCAAGCCGAGCACGGCGGCATGTTCGGCAAGTTGTTCGCGTTCAATAAGGCTGACCTGACGGCGGCTGGGTTTGCCGGAGTCGCGACTGAGGCGGGCAAAGTAGCGGTTGTCGTTCAGGATTCCTTTAGCCTCGATCACCTCGATAACTTCGACGTTCTGAAAGGAAGCGCCGGGCGTGGCCGGATGCAAGTGCAGTGAGGCGACTCGACCACGCAGAGCAGGGGAGCTGGCAAGGTTCATACGGATTACTCAGGCCTGGTTATTATGGGAGGCAGGAGGGATTTGAGCAAGCGGTGGATTTACGATTTACGGGACTCAATGCGGCTGAGGGTTATCGAGACCAAGAACCTTTAGCGGGCCACATTGCGCCCTTCGCAAATCGCAAATCGAAGTTCGTCAATTCCTAACCTTGAACAAACCTTACCCGTACCTATAATCCGCCGATGCTTGACATCAAATTGATTCGCGAGCGGCCGGATTTTGTTCGCCAGCGTTTGGCAACGCGCGGGGCAGGGGACGAAGCGCACATCGACTCATTGCTCAAGCTCGATGAGCAACGACGCAGGGCCCTGACCGAGGTTGAGAATCTCAAGGCTCAGCGGAATCGCGCCTCAAAAGAGATCGGCGCGCTGATGGGCCAAAAGAAAGTTCCGGAGGCCGAAGCGAAGAAGAAGGAGATGCGCGAACTGGGGGACCGTATTGGCGGGTTGGACAAGGCGGCCACCGAGGCCGAAGCCGCCAGAGACCAGCTCATGCTGCGCCTGCCGAATTTGCCGCACGAATCCGTGCCGGTGGGAAAGGCCGCCGAGGATAATCCGGTTATCCGTTTGCATGGAGAGAAGCCGGCGTTTCCCTTCAAACCCAAATCGCACGTGGAATTGTGCGAAAAATTGAAGCTTATCGACTTCGACCGCGCGACCAAACTCTCGGGTAGTGGCTTTGTGCTTTATACGAACTGGGGCGCGAAGCTGGAGCGGGCCTTAATCCAATTCATGCTGGATTTGCACACGAATGAGCATGGCTACACCGAGGTCTCCCCGCCGTTCATGGTCGGACCGCAATGTTTGGAAGGCGTAGGCCAGTTCCCGAAATTCGTGGACCAATACTACGGAGTGCAGGAGGGCCAGGACGCCAGCACGCTGGGAAAGCTGTATCTGATCCCGACGGCGGAAACGCCCGTGGCCAACATTCATCGCGAGGAAATTCTGGCCGAGCGCCAGCTCCCGATTAACTATTGCGCTTATACGCCATGCTTCCGAGGGGAGGCCGGGGCTGCCGGGGTCGGCACTCGCGGCATGATTCGAGTGCACCAGTTCGACAAGGTCGAGCTGATCAAAATCGTGAAGCCCGAGACCGGCTATGAAGAACAGGAAAAAATGCTGGCCAACGCGGAGCGGGTTCTGCAGTTGCTGGGATTGCATTATCGCGTGGTGCTGCTATGCACCGGCGACATGGGATTTCCCAGCGCGAAGACTTACGACATCGAGGTCTGGGCGCCAGGGCAAGGGAGCTACCTCGAAGTCTCCAGCGTTTCCAATTGCGAGGATTTCCAGGCCCGGCGGATGAACCTGCGCTTCAAGAGCGAAACCGGGGAAAACCGGTTGCCGCATGTCTTGAACGGCAGCGGCACGGCTTTGGCGCGGCTGTTCGTTGCCCTGGTAGAAACTTACCAACAGGCGGACGGAAGCCTGGTTGTTCCTGCGCCGCTGCAAGGCTATCTTAAGGCAGAACGAATCGGAGGATGATGGCCACAAACGAATACCAAGAGCACAAAGAATTGCTTTCTCTTTGTGCTCTTGGTGTTCGTTCGTGGCCAGTTTTGCACGCGCCATCATTTCGATTTTCATGAAAATTCTCCTGGCCAGCAGCGAAGTACATCCTTACTCCAAGACCGGAGGCCTGGCTGACATGAGCGGCGCGCTGGCCAAGGCCCTGGCGCGGTCGGGTCACCAGGTCGGGGTGGTGACGCCTCTCTATCTTGGAATTCAGAAGCGGTTTCCCGAAATGAAGCGCCTGGACTGGTGGTTGGAATTCCCGATGGGAACCCGCCGGGTCAAGGGTGAGATTTGGACGCTGCAACCCAGCAGTGGCCTGACGGTCTATTTCGTCGCCCAGCCGGAGTTCTACGCGCGCGCCGGACTCTACCAGAGGGACGGAGTGGACTATGCGGATAACGCCGAACGCTTCATCTTTTTTTCCAAGGCAGTCGCGCACTTGGGGCTTCACCTGGATTGGCAGCCGGAGTTGGTCCATCTGAACGACTGGCAGACCGGTCTGGCGGCTTTGTTCCTGCATCATCACGCGCAAGTGGCGGGGCAGGGGAGCCGCCGGCTGCACTCCTGCATGACTATCCATAACCTGGCCTACCAGGGATTGTTTCCAGTTTCCGCGTATCCGCTGACGGCCCTGCCTCGGGATTACTTTATCCCCGACGGTGTAGAGTTTTACGGCCAGATGAGCTGTTTGAAAGCCGGGATCGCTTATGCCGACATCCTCACCACCGTCAGCCCGCGACATGCCCGCGAGATCACCACGACAGAGTTTGGCTGCGGCCTGGAGGGACTACTGGCCCGGCGGCAGAACCTACTTTCTGGCATCCTCAATGGTGTCGATTACGACGAATGGAACACTACCAGGAATCCTTATCTTCCACGACCCTATTCCACAAAGGACTTGAGTGGCAAGGGGGTGAACAAACTGGAGTTGCAAAAGGAATTCGATTTGCCGTGCGACGCGGAGCTGCCGCTCTTTGGCAACATTGGCCGCCTGGTCGAGCAAAAAGGGGTCAATATCATGCTGGGTGCCCTCGAGGAAATGCTGCCGACCGGCATCCAATTCGTCCAACTGGGCACCGGTTCGCCGGAGTTCGAGAGAGCTTACCAGGATTTGGCCAGGCGTTTTCCGAACCAGGCCTCCGTGCGAATCGGCTTCGACGAAGGCCTGTCGCATCGAATCGAGGCGGGGTGCGATTTTTACCTGATGCCTTCCCGGTTCGAGCCGTGCGGGCTGAACCAGATGTATAGCTTGCGCTACGGGACCATCCCGATTGTCCGCGCGACTGGGGGCCTGGACGACACGGTGATCGATATTCGTGAAAATCCCGAGGGGGCCACTGGTATCAAGTTTCACGAGTATTCCAGCCGGGCGCTGGCCAAGGGCATACGCAAGGCGCTTGCGTTATACCAGGACCCCGAATGGTTGCAGCGGTTCAGGCAAAACGGGATGGCGGCGGATTTTTCCTGGGAACGCACGACGGAGGAATATCTGAATGTTTACAAGCGGTCCGCTGGAAATACGAAGATCTGAAGGGCAGGGCAGGGGAGTCGTGTGGAGTTGCGTTACGGGAAATCTTCCGAGTTTGGCTTTACGCCGGGCGCGCAGAATTTGATCACGGAGGTCCTCGCAACGAAAATCGCTTGGCCATCCGCTTATTCGAGTTCTACAAATTCGCAAAGCACGTCACGCCAATTCTTGGGGAAGAGACTTTTCGTGCCCTTGAAAAGCGCGTCGCGGTAAACCACGACCTGCTGATTTCGCTCCGTGCAATACACGTCATAGCGTTTGGTCGTATCGACCGAATCAGGCTGAGGCTGTGGCGAGCCGGTTTTCCGCGGCGTCGCGGGTTTAGAAGCTAATGCGGGAGCAGACGTTGCCGTCGAATCCTCGCTGCGAATAGGTTCGCCTTCGAAATTGGGATCAAGTTCTTGCAGGATTTCCTGACGCGTCTTCTCGACTTTGACACCGAAGTTGGTCAGGACGCGAGCCGCGACACCGTCACCTTCGCGAAGCAAGCCCAGAAGAATATGCTCGGTCCCGACGTAAGTGTGATTAAGCGCCTTGGCTTCCTTTCCCGCGAGCGCCAGGACTTTCTTCACGCGCGGCGTATAAGGGATGCTGCCGACCATCTTCTGGTCGGGACCGGCACCGACCACCTTTTCAACCTCCATGCGCACGGTTTCGAGGTTCAGCCCCATCTTTCGAAGAACCGCGACAGCCGTTCCTTGTCCCAGTTTGATTAATCCAAGCAGTAGGTGCTCGGTACCTACGAAGTTATGGTTGAAGCGGTCGGCTTCCCTGCGCGCGAGTGCCAGTGCGCGTTGAGCGCGCGGGGTGAAGTTATTCATGGGATCCTCAGAATCGGGCATTTTCGACCTTGAAGAGGGCTCATTGAGCGCCTTCCAAAATGACTTGAACCAATTCACGGCAAGCAAATGATTTGTCGGCACAAGTTTGTTCGAGACATCCAGAACCTGAGTATAAGCCGGGGTTTGACAGTGTCAAAAGAACTGGAATCAGCGGGGTTTGACGCTCGGGGCAGCGAACAAAATGCTTTCATCCCTGGGGTGGCGCGGGACGGTACTCAACTGAATATAACCAACATTGTGCGAAAGATAGTACCGCCGTTTGACTTGGCGCCCGTCGTTCTGTAAACCTGTCGAATGAAGACGCTAGGAATCCTTTGTTTAGCCTTAGCCGTGGCTGGGTGTTCGACACACCGAAGTCATTATGCGAACGATCCCCGAGCCCGTTGTGTTGGGCCGGCGTACCTCGATTACATCGACCAGCATCCTGCGGACCGGAGCACCCAATATTTCTATCCGGTTTTCTACCTCCAAGGAGCGACAGTCCAGGCGGAGCTTTCAGGGGCACCGGTGAACCCGCAGATCCAACGGTTCTTAACCGTCCGCCCAGCGCCAAGCCATGAAGCCGAGGCGGGCACCGGAGAAGGCTGGCCGAAGCTGGAGTCTCAAGGAATCCCGTTTTCCTGCGGCGAATAGGCGGACTTGCTCGCGTTGGCGGCGGTTTACCGATGGTAACCGCATCCGAACCGGTCCGTAATCGGCCAATAGACGAAGAAGGATTTCCCGATGACATTGTGGGCGGGAAAATCGCCCCAGGAGCGCGAATCCAGGCTGTTCATCGTGTTATCGCCCATGACGATGTAATGTTCGGGCCGCACGGTAAAGACCGCTGAGGCGTCGGGAAATAAAGGAGCCAGGCTGCCCATGAACCCAGGATAGTACTCCCGGACCACCTTTTCGTTCACGTGGCCGGAATACTGGCTCTCGCGCGGCGGTTCTTTGGGATTAAAGCTATAGACTTTCTCGAAGTGGGGCGTTGAGGCATCTAACCGTTTTCCGTTAATACGCAGGTGCCGGTCATCACCGATTTGAACCTTCTCCTCGCTCATAGCCACCATCCGCTTAATATAGAATTGGTCCTGTCGGAGGCCCGGGATGCCGGCAGTGGCAAAGACGATGATTTCACCGCGGTCAGGCGGACAAAAATTGTAAGAGAGCCGGTCCACGAAGAGATGGTCGCCGGCCACGACTCTCAGATCGAGAATGTCCTCGCCTTTGTGAAAGAACTGCCCGAGGCGAATCTGCGCTCGTTGCTCGAGCGTCTGCTCGCCGTAATCCGGGGGAAACCACAAAACGTAGGTTTTGCCTCCCTGCTCGAAGGTCTGCCAAATGTTGAAAATAAGGATTCGAAAAGGAGGCTCAATCCGATCCAGAGGCCCATCGTTCTCGGCGACTTTATGCAAATATGAAACCCCTTCGAACCACTGGCGGACTCGCTCCCAGCCAGCGGGCATTTTGAAATCGGGCCGGTTGGAGAGGTTCTCTGACGCGACACCGAAGAGCGAGGGCTGCATGGAGCCGGTCGGGATTTTAAAAGGCTGCAAGAAGAAGGTGCGGATGCCCATGGCTACGGTGAGGGCGACGAGCAGGACTTCGACGTTTTCACGCCACGCGGCGTTTGGATAAGGCTTGAGCCATTTGTTGGCGGCATTTTCGACGTTCTCCATCTGTTTTTCCAGGGCCTCCTTGTCGGCGTCGGAGGCGATGGCATTCTGAAGGTCGCGCACCGCAGCCTGGATGGCCTGGAGCGCCTGAGGGGGGAGAATATCGCGCTGATGATTGAGGAGTTTCTGAACGTGTTTGCGCATCGCGGTGGCGTGGCGAACGCTGGACGAACCCAGCCACTGAAAGAACAGGGAAAGCGACGAACGGCCGTCAGCCTCGGAAGGTGATGGGTGACGAGAGACGGGTGACGAAGGTTGCGGCGCCTGTGTCGGGGGTGGCGGTTGGGGGCGCTGCGGTTTGGAGTCCCTATTTTTACTTTTTGCCATAGTTATACAAAATATGCGCCCCGAAAAATTGGCCACAAAAGAACACAAGGAACACAAAGAACAGAACAAAAATGCTCTTTGTGTCCGTTGTGTTCTTTTGTGGCCATTCTTCCCATCATGCCTTGAGCACTTCGATGAACGCTTCCTGCGGGATGTTCACGGAGCCGAAGGATTTCATGCGTTTTTTACCCTCTTTTTGTTTCTCGAGCAGCTTGCGTTTGCGGGTAATATCGCCGCCGTAACATTTGGCGGTGACATCTTTGCGCAGCGCGCCCACCGTTTCCCGAGCGACGATCTTTCCCCCGATGGCCGCCTGAATCGCCACGGCATACTGCTGGCGAGGAATGACTTCCTTGAGCTTGGCCGCCAGGGCGCGTCCCCTGCCCTCCGCTTTGTCACGATGGACGATACATGAAAAGGCATCAACCGGTTCGGCATTTACCAGCATGTCCAACTTGACCATGTCCGATTCCCGGTAATCGGCATGTTCGTAATCCATCGAGCCGTACCCACGGGTGATGCTTTTGATGCGATCGTGGAAATCAATGAGGATTTCATTGAGCGGTAACATGCTGGTGAGCATGACCCGCCGCGAATCCAGCGTTTCGGTATGGTCCACCGCGCCGCGCTTCTCGGAAATCAACGCCATCATGTCGCCGATGTATTCATTCGGGCAGATGACGAAGGACTTTACCATCGGCTCTTCGATTTTGTCGATGTAAGTCACCTCCGGCAAGTAAGCCGGATTGTCGATCTCTTTTAGGGTGCCGTCGGTGAGCTTGACCCGGTAGATGACGCTCGGGTAAGTGGCGATGATGTCCATGCCATATTCGCGGCGGAGTCGTTCCTGGACGATTTCCAAGTGCAGCAAGCCGAGGAACCCGCAGCGGAACCCGAACCCCAGCGCCACCGAGGTCTCCGGCTGATAAACAAAGGCGGAGTCATTCAACTGCAGCTTGCCCAGGTTAGCCTTGAGGTGCTCGTAATCCGAGGTGTTGATCGGGTAAATCCCGCTGAACACCATCGGATGAATTTCTTTGAACCCCGGCAACGCCGGCGACGGATGCCGGGCGTCGGTGATGGTGTCGCCCATCTTCACTTCCTGTGGGCTTTTGATGTTTGCGGTCATGTAGCCGGTCTCGCCGACTTCCAGTTTCTCGCGGACGTAGGGTTTTGGGTTGAAGCTGCCGACTTCTTTCACCTCGACGTTTTTGCCGGAGTGCAGAAGCTTGACGCTCAAGCCTGGTTTCAATTCGCCGTTGAACACCCGCACATGGGTGACGACGCCTTTATAAGTATCGAAATAGGAGTCGAAACCCAGCGCCTGCAAGGAGGGCGCGCCGGTAGGTTTGGGCGCCGGTATGCGGGCGACAATCGCCTCGAGGATCTCGTCGATGCCGATGCCCTCTTTGGCGCTGGCCAGAATCGCGGAGTCGCCGGGGATGGCCAGGATGTCCTCCAATTGCTGTTTGGTTTGGGGGACATCGGCATGAGGCAGATCGATTTTGTTGATGACGGGAATGATCGTGAGGTTTTGCTTCATCGCCAGGTGGACGTTGGCGACGGTCTGTGCCTCGACGCCCTGGGCCGCGTCGATGATGAGCAGTGCCCCTTCGCACGCGCTAAGGCTGCGGGAGACCTCGTAGGAAAAATCGACGTGGCCGGGGGTATCGATGAGATTCAGCTCATAGGTTTCACCGCTTTTGGCCTGGTATCGCATCGTTACCGGGTGCGCTTTGATGGTAATGCCACGCTCTTTCTCGAGGTCCATCGAATCGAGCAATTGGTCTTCCATCTCGCGCGTCGAGATTGTGCCCGTCCGATGCAACAAACGGTCGGAAAGCGTCGTCTTCCCATGGTCGATATGGGCGATAATGCTGAAATTTCTAATGTGCGCTGTATCCATCTGCCTGACTGTGCCGTGACGAGTCGCGGGTGACATATGCCTGAGTTCCGATTTCGGAGCGCTGGCATGACAAATGACACACCTGCCCGCGACGCAGACAAAATCTCCGCGTGGCGTAGGGGTGGTTGTCACCTGTTACCCGTGACGTTTAGTCCGAAGAAGATACGGCTTTTCAGCGGGAAGAAAAGGGAATTCACGAAACGATAAAGGGCACAGGTTAAAAGTCGAAGGTTGAAGGTTGAGCCGCGGTGGAGTGCGCGGCCCGGCCGACAACCTGCAACTTTCAACCTTCAACGTGCAACGAATCAGAGGCAAAGTAGCGGCGTGCCCCGGGGCAACTTCAAAACGACGGTGCCGGCGATTTTATCGTGCCACCCTTGTTTCTCGGGGTCCCAGGCAATCCAAAGCAACCCGAGGAACAGCACGAAGATGGAGAAGGCCCCGGCCAGGGCGCGCACCAGGGCCACAGGGAAAGTAACCGGCTGCCCGTCCAAACGCACTACTTTGAGACCGAGCACAATCCCGCCGATGGTGGACCCTTTCCAGGCCCAGAGACCCGCGAAATACGCCAGGGCTATCAAAGGCGCGATCGGGTGGAGGAAGATGCCGAGGATGAGGACCAACACGAAATCCAGAAAACCGGCTCCCATGCGCTCCCAAAATCCAGCCTTCGGGTAAGCCAGTACCTCGGGAAGAACCGGCGCGGGGGTTGGCAACGTGGCGGTAGCACTCCGCGCTTCATTGGCGGGTTGTGCCTCTCTGGTTCCTGTGGAGACCTCCGGTCCGCCGGTGGCCGGCGCGCCAGACGCCGCGGGCTCGGATTGCCCAACCGGGGGGGCTGCCGCCATCGGTTGGCTCGCGAGCCCATCCGAAGCGGCTGGCTTTTCAGGCATTTCCCGCCGCAATCCCCCAAAGGCTGCCGTAACGGCGCCGCCCAAACCCCACACGCTGACCACGCAAAACGTCAGCAGTCCCAAAATCGGCACCAGGTAAAGCAAGGTGATAATAATCGCACCCACAACAAAGGCGCCCAGCGGCTTGAGTGATGCCTCGCCTCCGAAATGGCGTGCCAGCCGGAACCCGAGGGATTCCAGGAATGCGACTTTCCCCAACATGGCGCCAAAAAACACTGCCGCCAAAATAAACGGCACCACGACCAGTCCGATAAGCGTTACAGCCAGTATGAACAGGACCACGGTCAGCAGCACTAGCGTCAGCAACCCCAGGAAAAAGCTGGTCGCGGGACGCTCTGTCAGCTCTTGCACACATACCTGGACAGGTCGCGGAAACAATACGGCAATCAGCATATAGAAAAAGAAGAACGCGCCGGCGATCACCCACACCCAACCCACCTGGGGCGCCAGCGGACGCAGCAGCAGCACACAATGAACGAACCATTTCTGGAGCCATTTTGGCGTTGGCAGTCCGACCGCGCTCAAATCGACTTCGTGGACTTTCCCTTCGATAGTCGCCCCCTCAGCGACCTCAACTTTTCCGCCCACGGCGACAACATCGCCTCGTATCCTGGCCCCCTTTTCCACCCTGACACTGCCCATGACCGCCACGACTTCCTGGCCCACGTCCCCGTCCACCTCAACATCTCCGCCGATCGCGGTGACTGCATCCCGCACCTTGCCGTGGATTTTGGCTGAACCTCCGATCGCCACAACGACGTCGGCTGAATCTCCCGCTTTCAACTCCGCGTTTTTGCCAATCACCACCATGGTCTCGCGGTTGACCCCTCCCCTGCCCTTTTCTGTTGCCGTCTCGCTGTCGGCGGGCGCGTTAGTGATAGTGCCCGGCTCTTCAGCAACTGCGGCGCCCGGCTGCGTATCCGCAGGCTGGGCCGTCGCCTTTGTTTCGAGGCCGGCAGGTGCCACGCCGGAGAACAGACCGCCGGCGAGTGCCAATGAGATTAACCAGGTTCGTTTCGTGGTTGTCATAAAACTGATTGCGTTAGCGTCGCGCAAGCGCGAGGCGGAAATAGACTGTTCCAAGGCCGATGCAAAAAGCCCACCCCAGCCCGATCACCAGCACGCAGGCAATGAAAAACCCCGTGCCGAGCTGCTTGACCACCAGCACCGCCGCAGATAAAACCGCGCTCACCACGTTCCAGACCACGCTCAGCCACGAAAACCAGCCGGCCACCTGGTGCAGCGTCGCGGCGACTCCCTCGACTTGCGGGAGCTTCCAAAGACCAAAACAAAGCGCAGCCACGAGCGCCAGCCAGAGGACGAAAGAGGCTGCCCGTACTGGCAGCGGCCACATCTGCCAGGACTGCCGATACCAGGGTGCTTGCGCCTGCCGCGCAATCGCCGCCATCACTCGCGAGGCGAGCGTGGGAGGAGCCGGCAGCTCGGGCAGTTCGTTCAGCTCTCGATGAATCCGTTCTTCCAGCCGCTTTTCGTAATCCGTGTTCATTGCGTATTATGTTTCCGTCCGGCCCTTGGTGTCATCCCCTGCCCTCTTGCTCGGGAGCGGGAACCTCAAGCTGGTGGCTCAGCCGTTTGCGAAGAGCCTCGCGGGCCCGAAAAATGTCTGTCTTCACCTTGCCGAGAGACACCTTGAGTTTTAAGGCGATCTCCTCATAACGCAGACCCTCCAGGTGATAGAGCACCAGCGGGACACGCTGCGCCGGCGGCAGCTTTTGCAGCGCCTGTTCGACGATTCGATGCCGGTCGGCCCGGTCCAACTCCTCGATCATATCTTCCGGAGCAGGAAATTCCACCTCCTGAGTTTCATCTTCACCGCCAGCCTTGAAGAAATCAGAGAAAAATGTCCAACGCGCGCGATAGCGCGAGAGGTGATTCAGGCTGAGGTTAGTGGCGACCGTTTTCAGCCAACCGCCCGCCGTGGGGCTTTCACGCAATTCGCTGAAGCGCTGGTAGGCCCGCAGGAAGACCTCCTGGGCAACGTCTTCGGCTTCGGCGGAATTGGCGAGCAAACGCATGGCGGTGCTAAATACCATGTTCTGGTACTTCTGCATGAAGGCCTCGAACTGTTGTGCGTCTGACATTGATTAGCCACGACCGCGCGGGGCTAATCCTACGCCCCGAGGGGTATTGGACGCAAAACTCTTGCATATCGGACTGAGAACGCTGTCGCGTGCATTATCATTCTGGTTTTAATACCCGGCAGGAGGCGGGTTTGTTTCAGGAAAAGCCGGCAGCCAGCAAAGAACACAAAGAAGGCAAAGAGAATCCCTAAAAAGAGCAAAATCATTTTGGCAGAATCATGTTTTAACGATTCTGCCCCAATGGTTTGGCCATTCCCTTCTTTGCGCTCTTTGTGTTCTTTTGTGGCTTCTTCAACCCGCCTTTTGCACGCCTGCGGCTCGCGCCAATTCGCGATGGATTCGAGCGACACGCTCGATCTGGCCCTTCGCCGCGAATCGCTCGTAGAAACCCTCGTTGCGGAAATCACGCACCCGTTCTGCCCATGGCGACAGCCGTTCCCGCCAGCGCTCGGTCCGCCCGTCGGCGGGCTCGGCATCCTGTCCCGCCAGATCAGCGCAGACGCGAATCATCGCTTTGAGTGTGACCGGTTTCGTCGCCATGTAATTATCGTTTCCCCAGGCATCGCCCCAAACCTGCGAGGCGCCTTTAAGGAAGTCGCGGACCGCCCCATAATAGCGTTCCGCCCCGCGTCGGTCGGTCCCTTCCTTTTGAATTTTTGTCCAGGCCTGTTTGACCCAGCGATGGATTTCGTTGAACAGCTCGGCCTGGAGAATCCATTTCTCCTGTTTGCTGCGTCCGCCCAAGCGATTAATGCGATATCGCAACGGGCTGTCGGACTCGCTGTAGAGCATCTGAACGATCTGCGCGGCGAACCGCCGGTCCGGCTCGGCCCAGGACACCCGCTCATAGAGATCGACCAGGTGACTTTTGTTGATGCGGGTAGGTGTCGAGTTGATGATGACGAACATCTCGGTGGCAAAGTCATCGCTCCGCCCATCGAAAATGACGCAAGGCACATAAATGGATTTAGCCTCATCGGGGTGTGTGCGCTCATAGAAATTCAGCGCCGCCAGCCGATGCTGACCGTCGATGACGAGGAACTTCTCCTCCGGTTCCTGCAGATGGCCGATAGTCTCATTGCCGTCGAGCGATTGAAACCGCAGCCTTTGCGGCGTGAACAGCAGAACGGTGCCCGGGATCGGCGGCTGCGAGGTAGCTGTCTCGTAGAAATTACGGATGGACTTCACCTTTGGGCGCGACAACCCGCGTTGGAAGGCCTTTTCGCTCCGTTCGATCCGCGCGATGAATTGCGCCACGTCGTCCTCCTCCCCAATCGCTTCGGGCTGGATCTGCTCCCCCTCGTCATAGAACCGGCTGATGAAACGAACTTTGGTCAGCAACTCTTCAGACGGATAAGCCACAAAATAAAATACTGCGTCTTTCTGCCGAATTTGTGTAGCAATCATTGTGTTCCCTTTCGTTCAGGTCCTTTTACGGCCAGGGGTCCTCGGAGTCAATGCCAATAGCTACACCCAGCGGCGCGAAAGACAAAGCCCCGGGCCCACTACACCCACGACGGGCGTTTTGCTTACTGCCACCGGAGTGCGCCCGTCCTCATCCTCGGGTCCGTCCTCGGGCGCAGCAATATCCGCCCGCAATCCGCGAGTGGCATAAGACGCTCTGAATCATTGTAAAGCTAAGCTTATGCTTGGCCGTTGTTTAAGTTAGTTTGTTGGACGCCGAACGCCCAAAAAACGCAACTCGGACTTGCTCCCTTTCAAGACATGTCGGCCGAAAGTGTCTTGAAAAACCGCAAACGCAAAGCAGAGGCAATGCCACCCTAGGAATTTCCTTGGCACTCGCAAAAGCGCCCGAAAAACAGCCCAAAACCCGGTGATTCCGCCCCCGATAGGCGGACCTTTTGGGCAGGCGCTGCCGCGGAAAAGAGATACCGCTGGGCTTCGGCTGCTGTTCCGCACGGAAGTTGGCAACCGTTATGCATAGGAGCGGTCAGTATGTTGAAAGCAGTCTTTGGTCGGGTGAGACGCGCGGCTCACGTAATGTTCGCTTTGGCTGGTCTTGCCGCGCTCGCGCCTTCTCTGGCCATGGCAGTCTCCCTCCCCCCCACCAGCGTCCCCCTGGCTTGGGACGCCAGCACGGACCCGACCGTAGTGGGTTATCATCTCTACTACGGCGTCGTCAGCGGCACGTACACGAACATGATCGATACTGGGCCGGCGACGAGCTGGATCGTCACGAACCTGGTCCAGGGCACCACGTATTACTTCGCCGTGACCTCCTACAACGCTGCCGGGCTGGAAAGCCCCTACTCCGGGGAAGTGTCTTATACCATACCAGCGGCCCCGCCTGCCCTGCCACCGACGTTGGACCCGCTCGTCGATATTACCATCAATGAAAATGCCGGGTCCCAAATCGTCAATTTAACCGGCATCTCTTCCGGGGCGACCAATCAAACCCAGACCCTCACCGTAAGCGCATTCTCCACCGTGCCCTCCTTGATTCCGAATCCGAC
Source organism: Binatia bacterium (assembly GCA_035566895.1). Taxonomy (GTDB): domain Bacteria; phylum Verrucomicrobiota; class Verrucomicrobiia; order Limisphaerales; family UBA8199; genus DATMQA01. The sequence goes on along the minus strand of DATMQA010000165.1, from coordinate 6,806 downwards.
TGTAACTTACGCCAGCCCGAATTCGACCGGCACGTTGACCTTTGCGCCGGTTAATAACGCCTTTGGCTCGGCCATTATCACGGTGATGGTTGATAACGGCGGCACCGTGAGCAACACCATCATTCGTTCATTCAACGTTGCAGTCAATCAAGTGGTGACGCAGTCGCCTTTGACCAATGCCGTGATTTTGCCTAATGCCAGTTTCAAATGGACGATCAACCCACCTTTTACCAACGGCGACAAGCTCGCTTTCAGTGTTGACCCGGGCGCGCCCACCGGAGCGAGTATTGTGAAGTGGAGAGGCGTCTATTCCTTGGTATGGATGCCCAGCACCGCCCAGGCTTCGACCACCAACCTGATTTCCGTCCGGATCACGGATAATACTACGCCGGCTCTCTCCACAAACCAACTCCTCCAGGTCATCGTTCTCGATTACGCCAATGTCAGCGCCGGGCGGATAGCCCTCCAGGCCGGCCAAAACGGAACGGTCCCGGTTTACCTTTCAGCCAGCGACGGGGTATCCAACTTCGTCTTCTCGGTCACGTGGCCCTCCAACCGGTTCACCAACCCGACACTGTTGAATGCGGTTGCCGGGATTGCCTCGAGTTCGCTGCAGAATCAAAACACCAACCTCCTGATCACCGTGCAAGCGGCCGCAGGCCAGGCCCTGCTGACCACCAACCCGGTGCTCCAATTGAGCTTTCAGACGGTATCGACGCAATCTTCGGCGTTTGTCTCTCTACCAGTACGAACACTCAGTGCGGTCAGGCCGACAGGCGTGCCCTTTACGAATTGCACCGCGGGTTGCGGTCGGGTCGTGGTAGTCAAAGACCTGCCGCTACTCGAGAGCTTGCAGGCCACCAACGGTGCGCGCAGCCTGGCTGTTTATGGACGTGTTGGCACGAATTACCAGGTGCAGTACAAGACGAGTTTAACCGCCGGGGGCTCGTGGTCCCCGCTGCTCACTTACGGGCATACCAATGTTGCCCAGACTTTGAGTATCGGTTCGAGCAGCCCGCTGATTCTTTATCGGCTGCTTCAGCAGTAGGCCTTCCGAAGTTTCTACGCTTCGGGTTATTGAGTCGGAAGCTGAGTCTGGCTCGTCTCAGCCCGGGAATCCTCCACAGAGGCGCGGTTTGGGGTCAACCCCTCGTTCAATTTGTGCAGCCACATTCCAGCCGCCGAGTTATCCTGGGAACTCCACCCCAACTGAAGGTTTTCTGCGGCCGCAGAACCAGCGGGAGTATTGGGGAATTGAGCCACCCAGTTGGCAGCCGCCTGCGGATCACTGCTCGCCCAGCGCTGAACGACGGAGACGGCTGCACGGTCCTGTTCCTGCCCCGGGTCGAGGAAGCCGGCAACGAGCGTAGCGGCCGGCCAGGGATTTTGTCCTGCGGAAGCGACAGCAATCGCAGCCAGAAGGCGTTGGCGTAAAGCCGTATCCGCCACCTGTACCGCCCAATCAAATGCCGCGGCGGGATTGGCTGTCCCCCACTGGCTTACGGCATGTGCCAGGGCTTCGTCGCGGTCGCGGCTGGGCTCAAGCGCGCCAGCCACTTCCAGCGCGGTCACGGGGTCGGTTCGTGCCGTTTCATAGGCGACTCCCAGAACGACTTTAGATTTGGCCCCATCATCGGGCAACGCGCAAATCCATCGGGTAGCCGTGGGCGGGTCGGAATCCGCCCAGGCGATAGCCACCTGCTGCAAGGCGTCGTTATGGGCGGTGCCGGGCGGCAGTTGCGTGGCCCAAGCGGCAGCGGTCGCGGGGTCGGATTCAGCCCAACGCCGAACCAGGCGCCGGCGAAGTTCCGCCGCGGTCGAGCTGGAATCCTGGATTAATCCGTTCAGCGCGCCCGGCAGAGCGCCCTCTGAAACGGATGCCTCAGCACGAACCAGAGCCTGCTCTTGCCGGTCCGGATCACTTTCAGCTTCTGCCGCCGCCAGGAGACCTTGGAGTAATGAGGAGCCCTTTCGAGGTCGAGCGGGCACGATCAGTTGTAATGAGGCGTCGAACTGCGGGTTATTGGCGAAAACCAGAGGGTCGTCGGAAGCAGGTAACTCGTCGTCGCCTTGTCGCTCCCGGGCAGGGTGCGAGGAGCCCGACAGAACCAGGGCCGTTATAGCTCGGCGTTGAATCCAACCTATCGCCAGCGCCAGGAGGATGAACCCAAGCGCCAAAATCGTTTTGGCTTGGAATTTCGGACTTGGGATTTTCGATTTGCTCAACCGCCCTCCCCTGCCCTGCTGGAAAGAAGCATCAAGCGGGCTCAAGGGATGAGGCTGACGTTGGTGAACGTGGCGGAGTTCAACGCGTTGGTGGTGCCGGAAGCAACGGCGAAACCGGCGTAAATATTAGCCGCCATGTTGATCGAGCTGCTGCCGATAAGAGTCCAGTTAGTGCCGTCGGCCGAGCTATAGCCCGTGAAGCCGGTGCCGCTGCGCGCAACCCGAATCCAGGTGTTCGGCATTGTGCCGGTACCTGAGGCCATCGAGGAAGTATTCGAGGCGGTCTTGCTGCGCCGTTGCCATTGAAACGCGCGTCCCGGGAGCAGGCCCATCAAGACGTAGCGCGAGCCGGGAGTGAGGCTTTCGCGGAGCATGACGCCGGCGCGGGCGGCGGGGTTCGTGCTTTGCTGAGAAGTAAGTTGCGCTTTGAAGTCTCCGTCCCCGCTCAGCAGTTGATAAACGAAACGAAAGTTATCGGCGGTACCGCTGATGTTGCCGGCGCCGGCGACCGTGTAGAGGCCACTGGAGGCCGCTGCGCTGCCGGCCATCCCGGTGCTGCCGATATCGGCCGCTTGCCACGGCAGCGGCAGCGCCGCTACAGGTGTTTTCATGTCGGTCTGAATCTGGCTGGCGCTGACGGGGCCGTTGTAGATTCGCACCTCGTCGATAAGCCCGGCGAAGTACGATCCGTGGACAGTATCTGCGCCGATGGACAGAGGGAGCGTCGAGGTGCCAATTGGCCCGGTCCGCGCAAAGGCTCCGACTTGAACGCCATTGACGAACAACCGCAAAGTCGCGCCATCGTACGTGGCGGCCAGGTGCGACCAGGTGTTGAGAGGCAAGCCCGTTGCCGAGGAGAGCATCGGGTTGCTGCCTGTGTCTCCCAGACCAACCGCGGGTCCGGTGGTCACCGAGGTTGAGCCCTCCAGAAAATAGAGGTCGTTGCCCTTGTAAATGACTTCGTGCCAGCCGGTGACGCTGGTCGGATAAACCCACGCTTCCAGCGTCATCCCCGCCGTCAGATCCAGGGAGGACGAGTCGTTAACTATCACGGCGGCCGACGAGCCATCAAAAGAAAGGGCGTTGCCGAACCGGCCCCCGGTTGTCCAGGTCGCGCCGTTGAGTGTGCCAAGGTTGCCATGGCCAGAGGCATCACTGAGCGTTGAACCGGTGCCTTCTTCGAATCCATAGGCCGCCACGAGAGTGGGGGCGGGAGACGAATTGGTCGGAGGCGGGCTCGAATTGGTGGGATTCGCGACCGTGTAACTAATCTCGCTCGAGGGCAGGCTCTCCAGCCCATTGATATCATAAGCAGTGACAGCGAAAAAGTACGTCGCGCCGACAGTGAGACCGGACACTGTGGTGTTGGTGATGTTCCCCAGATCGTTTGTCAGACTATAGGTTTCGCTGGCCTGCCCCTGATACAGGCGATAGCCGGCGATGGCTGGACTCAGGCTGGCATTCCAGGCGAGGGTAACGCTGGGAAGGGTTTGAGCGGGGAGGCCCAACGCAAAAAAAAGAAGAACTGCGCCTCCGAGGACTCGAACAGAGGGATTGTCCGACGTTTGCCGTAAAAAGCTTTGAGCTGGCTGGTTAGTCATGCCAGTCATTCTGAGTGAGCTGCGGCCAAGCTCGCCACGAGGAATTCTCCGGGTACACCTTCGCCATTTTCCTGGTTTGATCCAACGGGCGGTGATTCCTGCTTTATGAACGAGCGTCAGGGCCAGCCGCAAAAAACTGACGTCTAAGACTTGTGCGCACGGCGGCAATTGATGTTACATTGAAGGAATGAGAAGCCTGATAAGCTTTTTGACGCGGGTCTTCTTCGGTTTGCGGTTTCGTTTGCTGGTGCTCGTCGTGCTCACGTGCGCCCCGTTGATAGCGCTGATGCTGCGCACGGCGGGAGAGGACCGCCGGCGAGCCATGACGAGCTGGGGCCAGCGTGCCCAGCGAGTGCAGCAGATCGCCCGCCGGGAAGAACAGGAAGTGATTGGCGCCACGCGCCAACTGCTGCTGGCGGTAGCGGAGTCTGCCTCGGTAACGTCGTTGAATCCCAAGCGTTGCAAAAAGTTTCTCGAGGACGAATTCGGGAGTTATGGGCGCTATGCCAACCTGGGGGTGGTCACAACCAATGGCGAGGTGCTGGCCAGCGCCGTACCCATTTTCGAACAAACCAATCAGGCCGACCGGCATTTCTTTCGACGTGCGCTGGAAACGCGCGCCTTCTCGATCGGGGAGTTTCCAGTGCGCAAGCCCCTGCATGAGCCTCCCACGATCAGTTTTGGCTACCCGGTGTTGGACGCCGGCGGAGGAGTCCTGGCCGTGGTTTTTGCGGAACTGAATCTAAACTGGCTGGACCGGTCCGGTGATATCTCGATTCAATTGCCTAAAGCGGCAATTTGGTTTGAAATCGACCGCAACGGAATCATCCTCGCGCGCAACCCCAAGCCGGAACTCTGGATTGGCCGGCCCTTCTCGGAGCCTTCGCTGGTCTCAGCGGCTTTTGTTCGAACCAATGAAATTGTGGAAGCCCCCGGCCAGGGAGGAGTGGCGACTTTTTATGCTTTTGGTTCAGTGCCCAGCGATTTGGCGTCCGGCGAGGTGGCTAGCATTCTGAGCATTCCCCGAGCGATCCTGTTTGCGGATGCCGATCGGATGCTGCGCCGGAACCTGACCTGGCTCGGACTGGCCGCGGGCTTGGCGCTGTTCCTGGGCTGGTTGGGCAGCAAGTTCCTGATCCTGCGCCCCGTGCGGGCGGTGGTCGACTCCATCGCGCGGCTGGCGGCAGGAGATCTGAGCGCTCGCACGCGCTTGCCCAGCAGTGGCGATGAATTGGGTCGATTGATTCAAGCCTTCGATAAGATGGCTCAGGCCCTCGAACAACGGGAGCGGGAACGCTTGCGCGCCAGTCAGAAACTGCAGGTGCTTTCCCATCGACTGGTCGAGGTGCAGGAGACCGAGCGCCGCCACATCGCCCGCGAACTCCACGATGAGATCGGCCAGAGCCTCACCGCGGCGGAATTGAACCTGCAAGCCGCCTTGCAGGACCGTGGCTCCGCCGACCTGGAGCGCCGCCTCGAAGACAGCATTAAAGCCGTCGAGCGTGTGCTCGAGCAGGTCCACGATCTTTCGCTGAATTTGCGCCCCTCCATGCTCGATGACCTGGGCCTCGAACCCGCCTTGCGCTGGTACACTCAGCGCCAAGCCGCCCTGACCGGTATGCGCTCGGATTTCAGCGCCGAGCCCCTGCCCCACCGCTTGGATCCCATTATCGAAACCGAATGCTTCCGCATCGGGCAGGAGGCTCTTACCAATGTCGTGCGCCACGCCCAGGCCCGGGCCGTCGTCGTTCATTTGAGCCGGCAGAATGGTCATCTGCATTTATCGGTTCGCGATGATGGCATCGGTTTCGACGTCGAGGCCTTCCGGGGAGAGGCCGTGCGGGGCGCCAGCCTCGGGCTGCTGAGCATGCAGGAGCGCGCGGCGCTGGCCGGCGGCGGGCTTGAATTCAACTCGGCTCCGGGCCGCGGCACCGAAGTACACGCCTGGTTTCCACTCAAGTGGCAGGGCGCTTCATCAACTCTTGAAATCCATGAATAATAATTCCCAGGAATCCAAAAAGCTCATTCGTGTTATCCTCGCTGACGATCATCCGATTGTCCGCGCCGGCATCCGCGCCGAATTGGAGCGACTTCCGGAAGTCCAGGTCGTGGGCGAAGCCAACGATGGGCGCGAAGCGCTCGACCTGGTCAAAGCGCAGCAGCCCGACGTCGCCTTCATGGATATCTCGATGCATGGCCTGAACGGCCTGGAGGCCTTGTCCCGGATCGCCAAAGAATACCCGAAGGTGAAGGTGATTATGCTCTCGATGCACAAGAGCGAGGAATACTTCTGGCAAGCCCTCAAGTCCGGCGCGGCCGGCTACCTCCTCAAGAAGGCGGCGACGGCAGAATTGGCCACCGCCTTGCGCCGCGTGGTCGGCGGGGAAATCTATCTGACCCGGGAGATCTCGAACCGCCTGGTCAAAAAACTGCCGCTCCACCAGATCGCCCATCGCAAAAGCCCGCTGGAGCAATTGACCGAACGCCAGCGCGAAATCCTGCAACTCATCGCCGAAGGCCAAACCACGAAAGCCATTGCCCTCATCCTCAAAGTCAGCCCGAAAACCGTCGAATACCATCGCGCTAAATTGATGGAGCGTCTCAATATTTTCGACATCCCGGGCCTGGTCCGGTTCGCCTTGCAATCAGGAATCATCGCTCAGGATTGATGCCCAGATTCCTCTATATTTTTGGCTACCAAACGCCCGAACAGATGAATTCCTCGGCCAGCTCAGAGGCTCCGGAGGAGGCGAGCATGGCCGTTTTCATCGAGGCCCAATCCGCCGATGAGGCGCTTGGCTGGGGCCGGGAGCTTTCCGAAGAATACGGCCGCCGTCTTTTTCCGGGACGTGCCCTCAGTTGGAAAAGCCTCAATTTCGCCCATTGGATCGAAGCCAACCCGCAGCAGGAATATCCGGCCGACCTGCTCGCCAGTCTGCCGGTGGTCCCCTGCGGCTCATACCCCGATTTCGACCGCCT
>DATMQA010000164.1:0-3805 GCA_035566895.1 Binatia bacterium | reverse complement strand
CGAACCCGTAGGGTACTCCGCTAAACGCGTTCAAGTTCAGCGGAACGTAAAACACCCCGAAGGACGCTCGCGCCACCGTCTTGGGCGTGAACTGGTAAGCGCCGCCGATATGACCGGAGAAATTGTGGTAATACTGTTTTTTTTCAAACGAATCGCTGCCGCCTTGGGCAAATGCCAGAGCGCCCGGCTGGCCGGTAACCGGGTTGATCGCCGTGGTATCAAAGCTCGACCAGTGCCCGTATTTTTCGTGATACCGCCCGTTGAAATCCCACCGCAGATCCACATTCAAGGTAAATCCGCGCGTCACCCTGACATTGTCCTGGGCATACAGCGATATCGATTTGCGCCGTCCATAGGTATTGTTCGGCTCGCTCACCGAGCCTTGATCCACGTCGCCCAGCAGGAAGCTGGCGAATCCGAACCCGGCGTTCGCGCCAAAGCCGCCCGCTGTTTGTGCCGGATCGAAAATGAAGGTGGGCACTCCCGAGTCGCCATGCGAGTTCAATTGCACCGCGCGAAACTCGGCCCCGAACCGGTAAGAATGCCGGCCGCGAACCCACAGGAGGCTCTCGTTGTAGATGAAAGTGTTTGCCGCGTAGAAATCGTCGAACTGGCTGCCGATCCCGGTCTCGTCAATCGGCTTGCCGTCAACAAAGCGGTGCTGATCGCCGTTGATGCCCTGAAACTTGATCACCGGAAAATTGCCCGAGCCGAAATCGCCCAATCCCAGATTCGACGGCCAGTCGCCCGATTGCGAACGGGCCAGGCTGGGATTGCGGAATCGATTGAACGTGACGCTGAAGACGTTCACCAGGTTGTTCGAGATGGTCCACGAATCGCTAAACCGCACCGATGGCGCCGTCGTATTGTGATCGTAAGCATTCGCCAGCGGCCCGCCGTCATCCGAACCTGCGGACCAGACGCCCCCTTGGTCGGATAGCAGTCGAGGAATGTAAGCAAAAATAAAGGACCCGCTCCAATGGTGCTTCTGCGACAGGTTGTAATCCAGCTTGGTGCTGATCTGATTGGTCTGATACCACGTCGCCGGGCTGCTCAGCGGCAAAGCATTGTTATTGGTCAAACCCGTGGAGAGCGGTTCATAGAATTTCTTGAACAGGTCCACGACGTTCTGCGACACCTTGCTGACACGCATGCCCGGAATCACATTCTCCGGGAACACGTTGCCGGTTTGCGGATCGACGATGGCCCCTTTGTAAACGGTCTGGCCTGCGCTGTCGGTTCCCAGCACCACGCTCTTGTCCAGCAAGGCGCTGAAATCACCCTTCAAGAAGGCACTGGTGGGTACCGTCGATCCAAGCGCGCCGATTCCGGTGTTGGCAAAGGTGTAGCGCTCCCAGGCCGAATAAAAGAACAGCTTGTCCTTTTTGATCGGGCCGCCGGCGCTTGCGCCATAGGTATACAAGCGATCATCCGGCTTGCCGAAGGCGCGTTGGCAACTCTGTTCCTGCGCAGCGTCGCCCGCTGCTGTCGCCAGGCATAGATGCTCGTTGTACTTGGCGCCCCAGGCTCGCGCGTCGAAGTTCTCGTTGTGCATGTAGTAGAAGCCGCTGCCATGCCAGGCATTGGCGCCAGACTTCAATTCGTAGCGGAAGACTCCTCCGCCGCTGCGCCCTTCGTCGGCGCGAAGGCCCGCGCTGGTCACCTGAAACTCCTCGACGGCTTCCATCGGGGGGCTCGATTCGCTCAGATAACCGCCGATTTGAGCCACCGCCGAAGTGCCGTCAATCATCACTTCCTTGCTTTTGCTCAAGCTGCCGTTGATATGGGAACCGAAATCGGTGCCTTCCACCCCGGGCACATACGCGAACATGAACGACGAAAGATTGCGGCCGCCTTGCACGTTCAGCGGGAGCTCCGTGACCACATTGTTTCTGAGATTCGTCGATACGGACGACGTCTGCGATTGAACGATCGACGCATCCCCGGTAACCGTCACGGTTTCCGTGTTGCCGCCAACCGCCAACACGATATTGATCTCGGCCACCTGGCTGATTGCCAGGCTGATACCCGAACGCTCGTAATTCCGAAATCCGTTCTTCGAGCAGGTGAAGGTATAGTTTCCGATTGGCAGATTCAGCAGGCTATAGCGTCCCAATTCGTTCGTTGCCGCATTGGCCTGCAGGCCGGTTTCGGAGTTGCTCGCGGTCACCTGCGCATCTTGCACGATTCCACCGCTGGCATCTCTCACGGTTCCGGTAATCGCAGCTCGATCCGATTGGGCACACAACCGCTCGGCGGAGAACAGGGACACCGAGAGCAGGATGAGCCCGAACTTCACGCAACCCCCTAGGTCACTTGGCAAACGGAAAGACACACCGAACCTTCCGACGAAGGTCCACAACCCGATCCGCCATCTTCTCACCAAATGCCGCTGCTGAGCAGCGCCTTCCGCTGCCGCCTAGGGTCCGGCGGCTCGGCTGGCGGGCCTGGCCGAATACACTCGAACGTAATCCACCAGCATGCGCTGGGGAAACACCGTCGAGCTGTCCGGGCTACCCGGAAATTTGCCCCCGACCGCCAAGTTCAGTACCAGAAAGAACGGGTGGTCGAAGACCCAAGGCGCGCCCTTGGGAAGGTCGGCGGGCGTCCGCGTCGCATAAAGCCGGTCGTCGACGTAAAAGCGCATCTCGCGCGGCTCCCACTCGACCGCGAAGACGTGGAATCCATCGCTAAATCGTCCTGTGCGAAGGGTATAACCGCTGGTGATGGCTTTGCCAGAGGAGTATCCCGGGCCGTGAATCGCCGAGTGCACCGTGGACTTCTCCACGCCCCTATTTTCCATAACATCGATTTCTCCGCACGCGGGCCAGGCGGCCGTGGGAAAATCGTCCCCCAGCAACCAGAATGCCGGCCAGACTCCTTGTCCCTGCGGAATGCGGATGCGTGCCTCAAATCGCCCGTATTTTTGCGCGAATCGCCCTTGGGTTTTCAGACGGGCCGAAGTGTATTTGCGCCGCACACCATCGGAACCCGTGAACTCCTCTTTTTCGGCATGGATGACCAGGTTGCCGTTTTCTTGCCGCACGTTCTTGCGGCGCGCCGTGTAATATTCCAGTTCCTCGTTGCCCCAGCCGTTTCCGCCGGTGTCGGCAACCCACTTGGTCGCGTCCGGCGGTGACCCGTTCGCGGCGGAAAATTCATCGCTCCAGGTCAAAACCCAGTTTCGATTGGACTTCGCGGTCGACGAACCTCGCCGGCCGGGTTGCTGATGCATCCCGCTGAGCAGGCAGCCGAGTAGGAGTACCCAAAACAACAGGCCTGATCTCACGTCGTTCTTTCCGGAATCACTTTTTCGAGCGCGGGCCAAATAGCTTCACGGATTAAGGAAGCTGTTCCGTCATGGCCACTCACCAACAAAGCGTACGCCCGCGCTCAAGCGGACAAATCCCCAGGCCTCGGAACTTTTTCCTAACCCTTTCGAGGTATGGCCTCGGTGGCAGTACTGCCGGGCTCCAGGAGTGCCCTGGCCCGAGACTTGGCGTTAGCTCACAGGAATTTGAGCAGCGCGTCGGTGGTCTCTTTCGGGCGCTCTTCCAGCACCCAATGCCCGGTGTCTTTCAGGACCACCATGGTGGCATTCGTAGCCACCAGTTTCATCTGCTCGCCCAGCAAGGTTCCGTTGGCTTTCTCTCCGCCAATCGCCAGAACCGGCATGGTCAGCTTGGTTTTGGAAAGTTCCGCGAAATCCTTCGCGGCTTGCTGGAACGAGACAAAATACGCCCAGCCCGCATGCATTCGCCCGGGCCGCGCGTAAGCTGCCGCATACGCGGCGCGATCCGCTTCC
>DATMQA010000163.1:0-30866 GCA_035566895.1 Binatia bacterium | reverse complement strand
CCCTGGATTCCATCGGCGGCAATAACGGGTTCCTGATCAACAACGCCAGCTTCGCCCCCGGCAAAGTAGGCCAGGCCTTCTCCCTGAGCGGCAGCAGCGACGCGGTAGAAATCCTGGATGCGCCGGCCCTCCGCCCCGCTTCCGTCACTCTCGATGCCTGGGTCATGTTCTTCTCCCCCAATGGCGTCCAGAGCATCATCGCCAAAACCGTCGGCGGCGGCGTCAGCGACTCCTACCAGGTCTGGCTGGAAAACGGCTACCTGAAAGGAACCATATCAGACATCAACGGCGCCAGTTCCCCAGTCAGCTTCGCATTCTCCCCTGTCTCGGGGCAATGGTACCACGTCGCCTTCACTTTCGATGATTCCACCAAACAACAGATTCTCTATTTGAACGGCGCCGCCGTCGCCTTCGGCATCTCCAACCTCGGAATTGGCTATGATACCCATCCGCTGTTCCTGGGCGCTGACGTTGACAACGGCAGCCTGACCTCGTTCCTCCAGGGACGCATCGACGAAGCCACGCTTTACAACCGCGCGCTAGGCCCGGGGGAAATCGCTGCAATTTACAACGCCGACGCGGCGGGCAAAACTCCTGCCGGCCCCTACTTCACCATCCCGCCCGTCCTGCCGGATGCGGCCTACGGCATTGCCTACACCCAAATGGTTTCCACTGTCCGGGGCGCCCCATCCGTGAGTTATACGTTGACCGGCGGCTCTTTGCCTCCGGGCCTGACGTTCAATTCTCAAGGCCTGTTGAGCGGGACGCCGACTAACGCATTGCCGGTCGTGCCGACCAACGCCGCCCTCTTCACTTTCACCATACGCGCGACGGATGCCGCGGGACTCTATGCCGACCAAAACTTCTCGCTGCGCGTGGCCACGCCTGTCCCACCGCCCGCCGGCCTGGTTTCCTGGTGGCGCGCCGAGAATAATGCGCTGGATTCGGCCGGCACCAACAACGGCACCGCTCTCAATGCAACCCTCTACGCGCCGGGCGAGGTCGGCCAGGCCTTCGCGCTGGACGGCATCTCCGATTGTGTCTTGATTCCCGATTCGCCCAGCCTGCGCCCGGCCTCCCTCACCATCGAGGCCTGGGTCAGGTTTGACGCCAACACCGGCATCCAGGTCATTTTCGACAAACCTCTCGGCGGTAGCACATTGGATTCTTTCTTGCTTTGGCTCGAGAATGGCTCCCTCAAAGCCGTCATCTCGAGTGTCAACGGATTCGGCCCGACCCTCTCCTCTCCTTTCACCCCTACGGTCGCGCAATGGTATCACGTCGCTTATACCTTCGATAGCGCGACTCGGCAGCAGGTGCTTTATCTCAACAACACCGACGTCGCCAGCGGCTTGGCCGACCGCAACATAGCTTACGACAGCAATCCTTTGCTCCTGGGCGGCGATACTGATAACGGGACACGTACCTTTTTTCTTAAGGGCCGGATTGATGAAGCCGCCCTCTACAATCGGGCCCTGACCGCGCAGGAAATCGCGGGGATTTACTACGCGAGCGCTGCCGGCAAAACCACCAGCGGCCCTTATTTCACGACGCTGCCCACGTTGCCCGATGCCATCGTCAATCAGCCCTACAGCCAATCCATCGTTTCGACCCGCGGCACCCCAACTGTCCTCTATTCGCTTAAAAGCGGCAGCTTGCCCCCGGGCCTCACCTTCAATTCGGCGGGCCTCCTCAGCGGCACCCCCACCAACACCGGCACCTTCAACTCTGTCGTCCGCGCGACCGACGCCGCCGGCCTGTTCGCTGAGCAGTTCTATAACGTCACGGTCTATGCGCCGGTGTTTGCGCCCAGCGGCCTGCTCGGCTGGTGGCGCGGTGAAAGCAACGCGCTTGATCAACTCGGCTCCCACAACGGCACCCTCCAGGGCAATGCCGCTTATGCTCCCGGCCGCGTCGGCACCGCCTTCAAACTGGATGGCGTCAACAGCTACGTGAACCTCGGGACCTGGAGCGCCGGCTCGAACTGGACCCTCGAAGCCTGGGTCAATCCCTCCTCGCTGCCGAGCGGGCGCCACACGATCATCGGCTCGCTGAACAATTGTTTTGATTGGGGCCTCGAGATGACCGATGGCCAACTCGGCGTTCAACTTCGTCCACCGGGCGGTTGCTCCACGTTTCTCGGTTCCGGCGTGTTTCCCTCGCCCAATGTTTGGTATCACTTCACTGCGACATTCGACGGCACCAACGCCGCGGTTTATGTCAATGGCGTCTTGGGCGGGACCGCCGCCGCGCAACAGAATTACATCGGGGACGCGACCGGCCTGCGCATTGGCAGCTCGGTCTGCTGCGGCGAGTATTTCCCCGGTCTGGTGGACGAAGTCACCCTTTACAACCGTCCGCTCTCCGCGGCTGAAATCGCCTCCATCTACAACGCCGGCCCGGCCGGCAAGCGGTTCCTGCCTCCGCTGGTCTTGCTCGCAACCGCGCAGGGCAACACCGTCTCCCTGTCCTTCCCCGCCGCTATCGGCGTGACCTACACCGTTCAGTCCGAAACTTCGCTCAACCCGCCTTCCTGGTCGGTTCTCAGCAACGTGACCGCCTTGAATACCAACGTGACCGTCACCTTCCCAACCAGCGGCTCCCCCCAGCGCTTCTACCGGGTAATCACCACGGGCAATTGATTCCATCCGGCGCGATTAAACGCAGAGAAAACATCCTGGGCGAACCCTCCGCCTTTCAACTCCGCAACTTGCTCGTCGGGCGCGAAGGATTTGAAAGCGCTGAAAGCGAACCTGCGAAGGAAGTCGCGAAGCGTTTGGGTGCGTGCGCTCGGCCCGCGCATCACTTCAAAACGATCGTGCGAAAGGTGAGGCTGATTCTCGGGGTTTTGATTTTTTTGATTTCGGCAGGCTGTGCAGCCAGTGCGCTTGAGCGGTATCCTTCATTACCAGCAGGCTGCCGTGTTCAAGAATGAGGGAAACAGACTGCTGGGTTTGCTTGTGCTTGAAGCGAAATTCTCTTTCTGCGCCGAGGCTCAATGAAGCGATGGATGCGTTTCGGGCAAGCGATTTCTCATCGTCACTGTGCCAGCCCACGCCTTCGTTGCCGTCGTGATAGAGATTGAGCAGGCAGGAATTGAATTTAGCCTCGGTTAATTCTTCCACGAGGGCTTTGAGCGACAGCAATTCCTCGTTCCAAACCAGGGCCTGCTTGGTCGTGCCGGAGTAGGTGTAGGAATAATTGGCGTCGCCATACCACGCGACCTTCCGCGCCGTCACGATATGCTTACCAAAGATGACTGCCTCGTCGTGTTTCCAAGGGACCTGGCTGAGCAACGCGGCATGGTGCTTCCACGCCGCGTCAAGGCTGAGGATGCGCCCATAATAATTCACCGTCCCGTCGCCAGGCAGCAGGTTGGTCGGCGAGTTGTTGCCGAATAGTTCCATGGGCTTAACTTAGTTCGCGCGCCGCTCACGGGCGAGCAATGCGCGCTTGCGCTCGACGCCTCGGCGATCACGGCCTCCGAACCGTATGGCCAGCGACACCCGCCTGGCCCCGGATGCGCCCTGCCCAACCCTCAGGGCGTGTCCGGCCGTCGCCGGTTTCGTGGTGCTTGCTGCGATCAAGCTAAATCAAGCCCAATCAAAGCGCCCCCCGTTCTCGGGAAAATTCGTAAATCGTAAATCGTAGATGCTTAGAACTCCCTGTCCCGCTTGAAGCCGGGCTCGGGCACCGGGTATTTACCGTCGGCTAACTGGAGCGGTGCGGGCGAGTCCATTGTCAGCTTGTCCACCGTGGGCGCGAATTCGTGCTCGCAAGCGAGCATGTCCTCGTAGTTGATCACCTGGCCGGTGTGGGCGGCCATGCGCCCCATGGAGGTGACCAGGCTGGCGGTGGCCCCGCGTTTCACTTCGTTGTAAGGCTTATCCTCGCGAATCGCGGTGAGCAAATCCTCCCACTCCAGGCGGTAAGGACTGAGCTCGGGTTGCGGGGAGGTCCAAAGCATATCCGCCCGCGTGACGTTGTGCCCTTTGAAAATCTTGCACTTGCCCGGCGTATGGCCTGCGGTTGAAATCACGGCCGACCCCTTGGTGCCGTGCGCGTAACTGGCAAATTCGTCGTGGCACCCCGTTTCGGCGCGGCCAACGAAAAAGAGCTTCGTGCCGTCGGCAAACGTATATTCAACTGAGTAGTTGTCGAAATTCTGGTCCAGCGACTCGCCCCGGTAATGCCGGCCGCCGGTGGCATGGGCCCGCACCGGCCAGGACCCCTTCATCCAGCAACATTCGTCGATTTGATGAATGTTATAATCGCTGAAAATGCCCCCGCTGGCCCACAGGAAACTGTGAAAGCGCCGGATTTGATACAGCAACTCGGTCATCTCCGACCGATTTGGAGCAGCCAACCCCGACGCCGCCGCCATCCGATAGGCTCGCAGCATCGTCAGCTCGCCGATTTCGCCGGCGTCAATGCGCCGCTTCAGTTCCTGCCGGGCCTTGCAATGCCGAATCATCAGCCCGACGCCGACCTTGAGGTTCTTCTTCTCCGATTCCTCGGCCAGCGCCAGCATCCTGCGCGTCGTGGGAGCGTCCACGGTCACGGGCTTCTCCATGAACACGTTCAACCCCTTTTGAATCGCGTAAGTGAAATGCACCCAGCGGAACGCGGGCGGGGTCGCCAGGATCACCACATCGCCCGGCTTCAGGCAATCCATCGCCCTCCGGTAAGCGTCGAATCCGATGAACTTGTGGTCCTCGGGCACGGCCACTTGCGCCTCATGATTCCGGGTCAAGGCCTCGCAACTGGTGCCGAGCCGCTGCTCAAATACATCGGCCATCGCAACGAGCTTCTCCGGTCCGCATTTGGCCGACAGCGCATCGGCGGCCGCGCCGGTGCCTCGGCCTCCGCAGCCAACCAGGGCCAACTGTATCGTGTCCGTCCCGGCGGCATGAACATAAGGAATCGCGGCGCCTGCCAGCGCCGAGACGGCCGCCAGGCGGCCAGTATTTTTGAGAAACTCGCGACGTGAGGTAGGGGGTTGGTTTGTTCCACTCATGGTCCCAGGCTGCCCCCGGCAAAGATGCTTGTCAATGCTCCGCAAAAAGGAGTTTCTATGCGCTTTTTTCTCGCCCTGTCGGGAACCTTTGGCGCGTTGGTCCCTCATACTTTGGGTTACGACTGATCTAACCCGAAAATCTAGACCAAACCAAAAAAGGCTATGTTAAACAAATTCACGCTCAAGCTGGCTCGGGGCCTGCCCCGGGAAAACCACGCCGGCCGCCCAGGCCAGGCCAACCTCAACTCTCAGCGTCGTCAGGGGTGGAAAACCCGGGTCCTTCGGAAGGCGGGTGCTTTTTGCGCGCTCCTGGCCGCCGCCGGGCTGCTGCTGCCGGCCGCTTCCGTCCAGGCGGGAAGCCTCAGCCCGAGCTTCAACCAACCCGGCAACATCCTGATTGCCGACCAGTTTAATAACCGTGTCATCGAGGCTAAACCCAACGGTGATATCGTTTGGTCGTTCGGCCTGGGGCCGCTTAATTTTTCGCCCCAGTCGATCATCGGCTGCAATGACGCCCAACGTGTTGGGCCGCTGACCCTGATGGCCGGAACGGGAACACCGCCCAACGTGATACCCCAGATCCCTGGTGGCGCTGCGGATAATCGGGTCATCCTGGTGGACCCCTTCGGCCGTATCATCTGGCAGTACGGTCAATTCGGCCAAACCGGCTCTGGTCCCAACCTCCTGAGCACTCCGGTGCAGTGCACCTGGCTGCCCAGCTTTCACGTCCTCATCACCGACCAGGCCAACAACCGGATCATCGAGGTGAACTTGCGCAAGCAGATCGTCTGGTCCTATCCGGGCTCCAACACCAACGCGGGCGACCAGCTTAACAACCCGAACTCGGCCGAGTTGCTCGAAAATGGCAATGTCCTCATCTCCGACGAGAACAACAGCCGGGCTATTGAGGTCACGCGGGCCGATCAGATCGTCCGAACGCTCACCGCCACCAATTCGCTTAATATTCTCGCATTCTCCAGCCGCCTGGAGAATGGGCACACGCTGCTTACCGATTCGGGCAACGCCCGCATCGTCGAGGTCGATGCCAACGATATCCCCGTCTGGCAATATTTTACGGGCACCGACTCGAACAGCGTCGCCTTGCCGCTGCCGACCCGCGCGGTTCGGCTCCGCAACGGCGACACCTTAATCAGTGACCAGTTTAACAACCGGGTCATCCGCGTCAATCAGGCCAAGGTGATCGTCGCCAGCTACGGGCTTCCGCTCGCCGGCGGAGGCTCCATCGGCAACAACGTCGGCTATGACCTCCATACCACGCAAAAGGGGCTGTACTCGCCCTATGATGCGAAGGTGGTCGGGGACTACACCGGGTTGACCCCGCCGTTTGATTTCGACGAAGACGCCGACGACTGATAGGTCGCCTTCAAATACCTGGCCTCTTTGAAGCCAGCCGGATGGTCGGGCGGGTGATGCGTGGTCTCAAGCTCTTTGAACACGCGCCCCGCCCGGCTCGTTTCTCTTCGCACCACCGCAAAAAACTCCTCGGCGCTGACATGGGCTGAACACGAGCAGGCTACCAAAATGCCCGCTGGTTCGAGGTGTTCGATCGCCAGTGCCGTCAAACGGCCATACGCCCGAATTGCGCCGGCCCGCTCGGCTTCGCGTTTGGCCAGCGAGGGCGGGTCCAGAACAATTAAACCGAACTTTCGCCTTGGCTTATGATTCAGCCACTCAAAGGCTTCCGCCTGAATCGTTTCGTGACTGCAGGCAGCCACCGCAGGTTCTGACTGATTGAGCGCGAAGTTGCGTTTTGCGGCGACCAGGGCGTAATCGCTGAGGTCCAGGTCGGTGACCGAAAGTGCCCCGCCGCGCGCGGCATAAAGCGAGAAGCCGCCGGAGAAACTGAAGGTGTTAAGCACGGTGCGCCCGCGCGCCAGCGCTTCGACCCGGCGCCGGTTCTCGCGCTGGTCTAAAAAGAAACCGGTCTTTTGGCCGCGCAGCACGTCGGCCTCAAAGCGCAAACCCTTCTCCAGGAAGACGACCGGCCCACCGAGCGGCAGCCCTTGCAGGATTTCCCCATCCTTCTTTCCAAACCGGGTAGCGGCCGTCTCCTGGATATTGCGGCTGAGCCGGAGCACGATGCGCTCCGGCTGCAACTGCTGTTGGATGATGCCGGCGATGTCCTCCAGGTGCGGCAGCCACGCAGCCGTGTAGAGCTTCAACACCAGGGTGCGGTCGTAACGGTCCAGCACCAGGCCGGGCCAGCCGTCGCTCTCCCCGTTAAGCCAACGGTGACCCGTCGTCTGGTCATCGAACAAACCTTGGCGCTTTTCCAGCGCCTGCTCCAACCGCGCCGGCCACCAGGCGCGGTCAAGCTCCTGTGGCTTTCCCCTCACCAGCACGCGGACGCGAATCGGCGATTCCGGGTCGAACAATCCCAACGCCAAAAACCTGTCCTTCCGATCATAAACCACCGCCAACTCCCCGAGTTTCCCCTGGCGATTCTGCTCCCGGATGCTGTCCGCGAACAGCCAGGGATGGCCCGACCGCAGGATGGTTTCAGCGGTTGCGCTCACGCGCAGGCGCAGCCGCGCCGCGGAGGTTTTCCCGGATTTGCGACCGCTCATGCTGTGCGAAGGTTTTGTCGCTTTCACGGACGATCACGGCAACGTTGGAGCGCGGCTTTAGGCTGTAGAAACGGGCCAACGCAATCCATATTCATTGATTCTGCAGCCTAAGGCCGCGCTCCGATGCCGCCGCAAATTGCTCGGAGGCTGTGAGCATGTTTGGCTGCCGTAGTGCAAAGGTTCTGCTGCTTTGTCTTCTCTGCGTCTGTCGCGTCTCTGTGGTTTAATTACTCCCACCTATCTTGGTTGCGGCCCCGCTGGTTTGTGAGTCCGTGGTTTTTAATTCTGGGACAGTCTCCAGGCGCAAGGGCATCCACCTCCGTACCAGCATCGCCGTCCCTAAGGTGATCGACGCGCCAATCAGCGTGTACCACGGCCAAAAAATTTCGGTTCCGACGATCCTCATCCAGAGGCCCTTGGTCTGCGGTAATTGAGGCAAAACCTGAATGGCTGTCATCACACCCAATGAGACCAGCATCCCTATTACCACCGGCGCGGCGCGGCCCTGGCGCCAAAACACCGCCAGCGCCAAACCGCCCACCAGCGCGCCGCTGGTCAGTCCGCGTAACGAAAAGGCCGCGTTCAAAACAAACTCGACCTGCCGGCTCAAGTAGGCCACCAGGATCAATATCCCCGCCCAAACCACCGTGCTCGCCTTGCTGAACCGCAGAAAAAAGCCCTCACTTCGCTCCGGCAGCACATGCTTTACAAAATCCATGGTCGAAACCGACGCCAGCGAGGTCAGCGCGGAACTCACCGAGGACATCGCGGCGGACAAAATCGCCACGATCAAAAATCCTCTCAGCACGTGCGGCACTTCGGTCATCATGAAAATCGGAAAGACAAAATCGTTCGCTTTGATCCCGGAACCCGGACGCGGCTCCGGCAGCGCAATTTGGAACGGATGGCTTTGGTAAAAAACCCATAGCATCGCGCCGACCAGCAAAAAAATCAGGAATAGCGGAAAGATGACCACGGCGCTCAGCGCCAGAGCCTTTCTGCCGTCCGCCACCGACTTGCAGGCCAGCACCCGCTGGACGATTAACTGTTCGGCCCCGTGCGATGACATCACCAGGACCGTGCCGCCGATGACTCCCATCCAGATGTTAAACGGCGCGCCCAGTAAAAATTTCACCAGCGAGGTCCCAGCCGGCGCCGCCACATTCAGCCAGTGCAGCTTGCCCGCTTCCGCCGCTTTGGCAAATACCGCGGTGGCCCCACCGTCCACCAGGGAAGGAATAACAAATAACGCGAACAGACCCCCAAGCAGAAACAGTCCAAACTGCGCCGCGTCAGTCCAAATCACGGCCTTGACGCCGCCCACATAGGTGTAGAGCAGCGACAAACCCACAAACAGCAGGATTGCGCCAAGGATGGGGTCGCCCGTGCCGAACCCGAGCACCTTATCGCCCAGCATCAGCTTCACCGGGATGCTGGCTACGTACACCCGCACGCCGGCCGCAAGCGTTTCGCTGAGCAGGAAGAATCCACCGGCGGTCTGCCGTGCCGCTGGACCAAACGTGTTGGCGAAGAGTTGGTACGGCGAGTAAATCTCGCCTTTGAAATAATGAGGTACCAGCACGATCGCCAGCAGGATGCGCGCGATGACATAGCCAATGATCATTTGAAGGAAGGCGATGTTGCCTCCATAAGCCATCGACGGCACTCCGATGATGGTCAGGGCGCTGGTCTCGGCGGCAACGATCGACAGGCCGATGCCCCACCACGGAACGTTCTTGCTGCCCAGGAAGTAGTCGCGCGTGTTGTGCTGGTCCTGGCCAAACCAGAGCCCGAGCCCGATGATGCCGACCAGGTAAAGGAGGATGACCGCCCAATCGCCTGCGCTGAAGTAGGGGTTCATTCAGGTTCTAGGTTTCTTATCGAGTGGTCCGCGCTCGCGAACAGGCAGGAGCATGGAGATAAAGAGTTCCAGAGACTACATCCAAATAAACGAGCGACTGGGGGAGCCTGAAACTTGAAAGCTTGATAACCCGATAACCTGACAACCGCTCAGGCCGCTACTCTGAGCAACTCCTCCACCGCTCCCGGCAACCCCGCGTAGAGCTCGTCAAAGAGCCGCCGGCATTGCCGCTCCGAAAGGCGCAGCGAGCGCGCCGCCGAGTAGATGAAACCGCGCGTGGTCTGCTGCGCATAACCCAGCAACCCCTGCCGCAAGGGGAGCGAATAAATCGAGAGCGTCAGGCCATACACCAGCGTGTGCCAGCCGTGCGCCTGGCCGGTCTCGACCGCCTGGAGATAGCGCTGCACCACCCGCTGGTCGCGCAATGGTCGCAGCTTTTGCAATTGGCTTTGCCCCACGCGCCGGCTCGGAGTCGAAAACTCCCGCAAGAGCGGCGTCGCGGCCAGTTGCTGGTCCAAGGCTACCAACTCCCGGACTTCGTGGCGCGCGGCATGCCCGTAGGCCGACCGGATCGCGGGCAGCTCCACCGGAAGGAGAACCCGCGTCACGTAGCTCCGCAAAAAATTCCGCAACGAGCGCAGGTCGCGCACCGGATCAAGACGCAGGAGCGCGGACACCGACCCGAGCGTTACCAGGCCGTCGGTCGAACCCAGTTGCTCGGCCAGCGGATGCCAGTCGCCCAGCCATTCGGCCGGGTCGCTCAGCGCTACCTGCGGTTGCTTTGCCATGTTTTCTTTTACGATTTTACGGTGTACTCGCCCTCTCGGGAATGCCAGAAGTAAAAGTGCAAAAACGAAATAAAAAACCCTTGCGTGGGGCCCGGTCATCTGCTTAAATCTTTATGACATCTTATTTCGAGGTTTAGGCGAAATCATTTGCGGGCAGAGAAGGATTTTGAATTATGGCAATCGTGGATTTTGCAGTCGGCATCGGGGGTGAAAACGGCCAGGGCATCGCCAGCACCGGAGACATCCTGGCCCGCATCTTTGCCCGCCGTGGCCTCAACGTCAACGCTTACAACGCTTACCAGTCGATCATCCGCGGCGGCCACACCTTCCTGACCATCCGGGCCAGCGACGGCCCGGTTCGCAGCATGGGCGACAAGCATGACGTTTTGATCCCGCTCAACCAGGATTCGCTCGACCGTCATCTGCGCCTGATGAAGCCGGGCTCGCGTGTTGTCTTTGATGCCGACAAGCTCAAACCGGGCGAAGCCGCCGCCGGGGTCGTGCTTTGCCCGATGCCGATGAAGCAAATCTGCGGCGCCAATAAATTGGCCGCCAACACCGCCGCCCTGGGCGCCACCCTGCAAATGCTCGGCGTTGAATCCGAAGCGCTCGAAGCCGTCATCGCCCGCCAATTCAAAAAGAAAGGTGACGCGGTGGTCGCGGAAAACGTCGGCATCGCTCGCGGCGGTTACGAGCACGCTGCTAAAAACTTCAAACCTTTTTCTTTTCAGGCCCCCAAAACCAACAAGCCCAAAGCTATTGTCACCGGCAACCAGACGACCGCCATGGGCGGGGTGGCCGCCGGGGTGAAGTTCTATGCTGCCTACCCCATGAGCCCCTCGACGGGCGTGCTCATGTGGATGGCGACCCATGCGCGGCAGTTAGGCATCATGGTCCGCCAGGTCGAGGACGAAATCGGCGTCATGAACATGGTCATCGGCGCTGCCCACACCGGTTGCCGCGCCATGTGCGCCACCTCGGGCGGTGGTTTCGCGCTCATGAGCGAGGCCATAGGCATGGCAGGCATGATCGAGACACCCATCGTTTGTGTTGATGTCCAGCGCGCCGGGCCCGCTACCGGCGTGCCCACCAAAACCGAGCAGGGCGACCTCTGGCAAATCCTCGGCGCCGGCCAGGGCGATTACCCACGAATCATCGTTGCCCCCGCCGACCAACTCGATCTGTTTCACACGATTCCCGAGCTGTTCAATCTCGCCGACAAGTACCAATGCCCCGGCCTGGTCCTGGCCGATCTGCTGATTTCCGAAGGCACCTGCAGCGTCGAACCCGCTGACCTTGATTTCAACCCCAAAATCGACCGTGGCCAAACCATCTTCCCCAACGGCAACGGCAACGGTAACGGCGCTACCGAAAACCCCTTCGGCGGCTACGGCGACAACACCTATCTGCGCTATCGCAACACTCCCAGCGGCATCTCCCCGCGCGCCGTCCCCGGCACTCCCGGCCATATCCACATCGCCGCCACCGACGAACATGACGAGGACGGCACGCTCATCAGCGATGAATTTACTAATCCGATCAAACGCC
Organism: Binatia bacterium; assembly: GCA_035566895.1. Classification (GTDB taxonomy): domain Bacteria; phylum Verrucomicrobiota; class Verrucomicrobiia; order Limisphaerales; family UBA8199; genus DATMQA01. The sequence continues at coordinate 19,064 of DATMQA010000163.1, read as the reverse complement.
GGATGATGGTGGAAAAGCGCGCCCGCAAAATGGAAACCGTTCTTTCGCAAATCGCACCGCCGAAACTGGTCGGGCCTGAAAACGCTGCAGTGACTCTGGTCGGCTGGGGCTCGACCCAGGGCGTGATTCGGGAAGCCGTCGAAAAGCTTGCGGCGGAGGAAGGCATTGTCGCCAACAAGCTTCAGATCAAATGGCTCGTCCCGCTGCACACCGACGAAATCACCCGCATTCTTTCGCGGAGCAAGCGCGTCATCATCGTCGAGAACAACTACTCCGGCCAGTTCGCCCGTTATCTGCGCTCCGAAACCGGCTTTAACGCGCATGGCCACATCCGCAAGTACGACGGCGAACCGTTCCGGCCACATCACATCGTCGAAGCCGTCAAAGAGCAACTGGCAGGCCGCACGACTCTCTCGGTGCCCGCCCATGAGATTATGGTTTAAGCATCAACTTAGCCGCCTCACATGGGCCAATAAACTCCATATCGCCAAATCCCGTCTAGCACTCTATGAGCACACTGATCGAATCCGCGCCGTCGCCTGAAACCGTCAAATCCGCCGCGCAGCTTGTCAAAGACAGCTACAAAGGCAAAGTCCATCCCGACTGGTGCCCCGGCTGCGGCGATTTTTCGGTGCTGTCGGCCCTGCAGACCGCGCTGTTCGAGTTGGGCCTCCAACCGCACCAGGTCGTCGTCATCAGCGGTATCGGCTGCTCCTCCAACTTACCCGGCTTTATCAACACTTACGGCATGCACACCTTGCACGGCCGCTCGCTGGCGGTCGGCACCGGTGTCAAGCTCGGCAACCACGAACTCAAAGTCATTTGCGTCGGCGGCGATGGCGACGGCTACGGCATCGGTGGCAACCATTTCCTCCACACGATGCGCCGCAATGTCGATTTGACCTACATCGTGATGGACAACCAGATTTACGGCCTGACTACCGGGCAAACCTCGCCGACCAGCGTCAAGGGCATGAAGACCAAGAGCACCCCCCATGGCAACGTCGAGAATCCCATCAACCCCATTCCCCTGGCGATGGTCGGCGGGGCCACTTACATTGCGCGCGGTTTCAGCGGCAAGCAAAAGCACCTGGTCGAACTCCTCAAAGGCGCCATCCAGCACAAAGGCTTTTCGCTCGTCGATGTCTTCAGCCCCTGCGTCACTTATAATAAGGACAACACCTATCAATGGTTTAATCCGCGCGTCAAAGTCCTCGAAGAGCAAGGCTACCAACCGACCGACTTCCACAAGGCTCTCGACAAAGGCTACCAGTGGGGCGAGGAAATTCCCATCGGCCTGCTCTGGAAGCGCACCGACTTGCCGGCGCTGGAAGATCTGGAGCCTGTTCTTCACGACGGCAGTGGCCCGCTGGCCTGGCGCAAACTCGGCATCAACGACGAACAAGCCCAGGCCCTGATTAAAGAGCTGCTCTGAGCGAAAGAGCTTCGTTCTTTTCCCCTTGTCCCTGCCCGGCCCGCGTGTAGGTTCCCTTTCATGCCCGTGCCGGTTCTCACCATTGCCCAGATGCGCGACTGGGAAAAGGCGAGCTGGGCCGCCGGCCAGACTGAAGCGGAGGTTATCCGCCGCGTTGGCCAAACCGTCGCCGGCTATGCTTTGCGCCTGACCCGGCGCGGCGAGCTGGTTCTCATTCTCGCCGGCAAGGGCCACAACGGCGACGACGCCCGTTGCACCCGCGAACATCTCCCTGAGCGCCGCATCGACCTTCTCGACGTCCTCGATCCCGCCGCCGACCTGTCCAAACTCGACGCGCTGCTTTCCCATCGCCCGGCCATGGTGATTGACGGGCTGTTCGGCATTGGCCTCAACCGGCCGCTCAGCCCCGAATGGGCAGGATTCATTCAACGGCTCAATGACGCGCGGCTGAAGGTCCTGGCGGTGGATGTGCCGTCGGGTCTGGACGCCGATACCGGCCAACCCCACGGCGCCGCTGTCCAGGCCGAAGTTACGCTCACCGTCGGCGCACCCAAAATCGGGCTGCTCCAGGAACCTGCCTGGCCCTACGTAGGACGGCTCGAAGTAGCTTCCGAAGTCGGCCTCGTTGCTTGTCCCTATGGTAGCGAGTTGCAATGGACCTTGCCTCAGGATTTCGTCGGCTTTCCACCGGCTCGCGCCGCGGCGACGCACAAAGGCAGCTATGGGCACCTGGCCATTGTCGCCGGCAGCCTGGGCTTTCACGGCGCAGCAGTGCTGGCGGCCCGCGGGGCGCAACGGGCCCACCCCGGCTTAATCACGCTCCACACCCTCGAACCGGTTTATCACGTCATCGCCCCACAACTGCAAGCGGTCATGGTTTCGCCTTGGCAGCCGGACAACAAACTGCCCGGACCCTGGACCGCCCTGCTGGTCGGACCCGGCCTTGCTGCGCCCGATATCCCTGATCAAATGAAACTGCTGGTGCGCCATTTGTGGCGGGATTCGACGCTGCCGCTGGTGGTCGATGCCAGCGCCCTGGACTGGGTGCCGCTTGAGCCGGTTCCCAAAAATGCCGTTCGCGTTCTCACCCCTCATCCCGGCGAGGCGGCGCGGTTGCTGTCGGTCAACTCCCAACAAGTGCAGGCGAACCGAACCAATGCGCTGCGCAGCATCTCCCGTCGTTTTGGTCATGCCTGGGTAGTGCTCAAAGGCCACCAAACCCTGCTCGGCCGCAGCACCGGTGAGATCTTTGTAAATTCCTCCGGCAACCCGCACCTCGCGCAGGGTGGAAGTGGTGACGTGCTTTCGGGCTATATCGCCGGCCTGCTCACCCAACCCGCCCTGCGCGCCGACCCGTTGAAAACCCTGCGTTTTGCCGTCTGGCAGCACGGCGCGGCCGCCGATCGTCTCCAGGCTACTCGTCCGAATTGGGTGGTGGAGGAGTTAGTGGAGGAGTTGGGGTCCATCAGGTAATCGGTGGTTAGTGGTTACGGATTACCAATCGACTGAGCCCGCCCTCATTTTTTTATTCCTTTGCCCATGGCCTTTTGTTATCCCTCTGCCATTGTGCTCAGACTTTACGTCATCATCAGTTTATTGATTTGTGGGCTCGTGGCCGGCGTAGCCAGGGCCGACACCTACAAGCTTACCACCGGTGAGAGCCTCGAAGGGGAGGCGCTACTGACCTCGGCCAATGATCAAGGCGTGCAAATCAAAATTGCCGAGGGCGAATACAAAAGGGCGCCTTGGACCAGTTTTTCGCAGGAAGACCTCAAGACCTTCGCCAAGAACCCCAAAGTACAGCCGCTCGTCGAGCCCTTTATTGAGGTTACCCAGGCAGAAAAAATCAAAAAGACCGAGGTTAATATCAAGCAGCCGCCGCGCCTGGAACTGCCGCCGCGCCAATCGTTGGTAGGCGCGCTTTTCTCCTCCGGGCTCGGCGTGTTGCTCATGTTGCTGCTTTACGCTGCCACCATCTACGCTGCCTACGAGGTTTCCATTTTCCGCGTTCAACCGCCGCTGCTGGTGTGCGGCCTGGCGGCCATTCCCGGCCTTGGAGTGCTGTCGCCGCTGGTCTTCGCTTTATTGCCAAACAAAGTCCAGCCCACCGAACCGCCTCCCGATGTCCCCCCCGAACAGGTGGTCCAGGCTGCGCCTGCGGGCGGTGCTGAAGAAGGCGTCAATCCTATGCTGGGCGCCGGAGTTGAGCACCCCGCCGGCCTGAAATTGGCGCATAGCACCGAGACCGAGCAACAGGCCAAGCCCGCGCTGCCGAAGCCGACCACCTACCAGCGCGGCCAGTTCACTTTCAATCGGCGCTTTTTCGAGACCAAGTTCGCGGGTTTTTTCAGCGTCGTTCGGCGCGATGCTGACAAGGACATGGTGCTGGTCATTAAATCCTCACGCGGAGAATACGCGGGCCAGCGCATCAGCCGCATCGCGGCCAACGACCTGCATCTTCAGGTCCAGCGCGGCCATGCCACCGAAGAGGTCCTGATCCCGTTCCAGGAAATCCAGGAAGTCACGCTCAAACACAAGGATGCATGAGTTATCGCACCATTCTGCTGTTCGGCGCCCCTGGCGCGGGCAAAGGCACCCAGGGCAAGATCCTGGGTTCCATCCCCAACTTCTTCCATTGCGCCTGCGGCGATGTCTTCCGCAGCCTCAAGACCGATAACTCCGTCGGCCGGATCTTTCTCGAGTACTCCAGCCGCGGCGAACTGGTCCCCGACCAGCCCACGATCGAACTCTGGCGCCATTTCATCGACGCCAGCATCAAATCCGGCCGCTTCCATCCCGACCACGATACCCTCGTGCTGGACGGGATTCCCCGCAACGTGCCGCAGGCCCGCATGCTCAGGGAAACCCTCAAAGTGGTCGCCATTTTCTATCTCCGTTGCACCCACATCGAGGCCCTGGTCGAGCGACTCCAACGCCGCGCCCTCAAGGAAAATCGGCTCGACGACGCCAATATCGAAGTCATCCGCAATCGCCTCAAGACCTACGAACGGGAAACCAGGCCGGTCCTGCAGTTCTACGATCGAAAGATTCGGCATAACATCGATGCCGACCAAACTCCGGTCGAAGTCCTGTTTGATATTCTTCGGCGGATCGTGAAGCTTTAGGGCTATGTCGCAGCAATTCGGAACTTTCACCGCCAGCGAACTCTACTGCCCCAAATGCAAATCCTCGCAGCCGGTTCGTGAGCGCCTCCTGCTCGTCCTTCCTTCCGGCGAACTTCACGAATTCCTCTGCGCGCGCTGCGCCACTTCTCTGGGCAAACGCACCGTCACCTCCCCGCCCGTGGCGCCGCCCGTTCGCCCCGCTACCCGCCCGCCCACCAGCCGGCGCCTGTTGCGCTGAGCCGGTCTATGGAGTCGAACTGAATCTTTTGCGGGTAACCAAGTGCCAGCCTTGCGCATCATCTTCATGGGCACGGCCGAGCTTTCTTGCCCCAGCCTGCGCGCCCTAACCTCCTGTCCCGCCTTCCAGGTTGAGGCCGTCATTACCCAACCCGACCGCCCCAAAGGCCGTGACCTTGCTGTCCAGCCGTCCCCTGTCAAAGAACTCGCCCTCCGCGCCAACCTCCCCGTTCTGCAACCCGAGCGCGCCCGCAGCCCTGATTTCCTCCTGCAGCTCCGCGCCTTGCACCCGGACCTCATCGCCGTCGCCGCCTACGGCCAAATCCTTTCCCAAGAGCTTCTGGACCTTCCTCGTTTTGGCTGCCTTAACGTCCATACCTCTCTGCTGCCCAAATACCGCGGTGCCGCGCCCATCCAATGGGCGCTCCTCAATGATGAGCCAGAAACCGGCGTTACGATTATGAAAATGGACGCCGGCCTGGATACCGGTCCTATCCTCACCCAGGAAAAGACGCCCATTGGACCCGAAGACACCTCGGAAACGCTCCACGCTCGCTTAGCCCAAATCGGCGCGGAGCTGCTGGTACGGACCATCCCGGATTACCTCGCCGGCCGGCTCCTGCCTCAACCCCAGCCAGCCGACGGCGTCACCCTCGCGCCTAAAATCAAAAAGCTGGACGGCCGTCTCGATTGGTCCCAGCCCGCGCGTGCGCTCTGGAATCGCATTCGCGGCCTGGTCCCCTGGCCCGGCGCCTTCACCTTTTTGCCGGCCCAACCCCAACCGCATGTGCTCAAGATCTGGCAAGCTGAAGTGGTGGACCAAGCTGGCCCCCCGGGCGAAATCCTGCGCGCGGATAAAACCGGGATCGTTGTCGGCTCTGGCGCCCAGGCCCTGCGCATCCTCCAACTCCAGCGCGAAGGGGGCCGGCGTCTCAGCACTGCGCAATTCCTCGCCGGTCATCCGCTCACTCTCGGTCACCGGCTTGGCTGAGTTCATCGAAAATCCTTCTTTCCCCTATCGGATTTCGGTCTTCGGATTTGGGAAGATTACGCTTAAGATGACGATTGAGATTGCGATTAAGGTTTCAATTAACATTACAATTAGAAATTCATGGGCACCAAATACCTCACCCTTAACGAGAGACAGTACTCCTATCTGTGCGCGTGCCGCTCCGATGCTGCCGACCCGGTCCTGGCCGAGTTGCGCGCCGAAACCTTCGCCCTGGGCAAAGTCAGCGAATGCCAGATTAGTGATGAACAAGGAGCTTTCCTCAATATCCTGGTCGCAGCCCTAGGTGCCAGAACCGCTATCGAGGTCGGCACTTTTACGGGCTATAGTTCTCTCTGCATCGCTCGTGCACTGCCTCCCCAGGGTCGGCTCATCTGCGTCGATCAGAACCAGGAATGGACAGCCATCGCCAGGAGATATTGGTCCCGTGCGGGCCTTCAGGATCGCATCGACCTGCGTCTCGGGCCCGCCGTTCCCACACTCCAAAAACTTGAACCCGGTTTGACCTTTGACTTCGTTTTCATCGATGCCGACAAGACCGAATACGACGCCTACTATGAATTGCTCCTGCCGCGCGTCCGGCCAAACGGCCTCATTCTCTTCGACAACATGCTTTGGCACGGCCAGCTTGGTGGCGATCCCATCCAGGACCCCAATGGCCGCGCCATCGACGCCCTCAACCACAAACTTGCCCGCGACTCGCGCATCGAAACCGTCCTCCTCCCCGTCGCCGATGGTATTCAGTTCTGCCGAAAACGGTGAGCTTTGCCGAAATGAACGAAGCCGCTCCACTCCACGTCCACGCCTGGCGCCGGTCTCGCTACGGCTTCGCGGGCTTTTGGCTGCTCTCCTTGATGCTGGCGTGGCTGGCGCTCCGCCTGGTGCTGTTCGTCGCTTTCAGGCCCGCCACGCCGCTCGCGGAAGTTCTGCTCACATTCCTGGTCGGTCTTTATCGGGATCTACTGGTCGCCTGCTGGCTGGTTCTCCCGCTGCTCTTCTGCCTGCTCATCACGCCGGAGTCCTGGTTCCGCGCCGGGTGGTACCGCAGGTTGTTTTGGAGCGCTTGCCTGGTGTTTTGGCTGGCTGAAATCTTCCTCTTGTTCGTCGAATATTTTTTCTTCGAGGAATTCAAATCGCGATTCAATACGGTCGCCGTGGATTATCTGCTCTACCCCCAGGAGGTAGTCGGCAATATCTGGGTTTCCTATCCCGTGGGCCGCGTTCTGGGCATTTGTCTCGTTTTAGCGCTGGCTTGGGTCCTGGCGGCGCGGCATTTGTTTGCCGGCACCTGGACTCAGCCGTTCCCGGCCAGGTCCCGCCTGCTGCGGTTAGGGGCGGCAGCCGCGCTGGTGGGTGCTGTCGCCCCGCTTCTGCTGATGGCGGGGGCCTTAACCGGCGTCCTGAATCCCCGCCTTCACCTCACAGGCTCACACCTCAGCAGCAATCGAACGTTGAACGAACTCGCCGACAACGGCGCCATTTCGTTTCTCGCGGCGGCGCTAACGCATCATCTCGAATACGGCGCATTCTACAAAACCCTTCCCCGCGAGCAGGCCTACCAGCGCGTACGCCGCCTCCTCACCGAATCCAATACTCGCTTCTCCGATGATGGCGCCTCCACCAGACGCCAGGTCGCCGGCGACACGTCTCGTCCCCGTCTCAACGTCGTCATCCTGCTCGAAGAGAGCCTCGGTTCGGAATTCTGGGGCTGCCTTGGCCGCACCAACACCCTCACCCCGGAAATGGACAAGCTGGCCGCCGACGAGGGCTTGCTCTTCACCAATATCTATGCCTGCGGCAATCGCACGGTCCGCGGCATGGAAGGCGTCCTCGCCTCGTTTCCGCCGTTGCCCGGTGATTCCATCGTCAAACGCGACCTTTCCGACAACGTCGAGACCATCGCCCGCGTCCTCAAACGCGACGGCTATTCCACTTTGTTTCTTTACGGCGGACGCGGCCTCTTCGACGGCATGCGCTCTTTTGCTATCCGCAACGGCTATGACCGGTTCGTCGAGCAAAAACATTTCGAGCACCCCACTTTCACCACCATTTGGGGCGTCTGCGATGAGGACCTCTTCGCCCGCGCCATCGACGAATTCCGCGACCTCGCTAAAACCGGGCAGCCCTTCTTCGGCACCGTCCTCTCCGTCTCCAATCATAAACCTTACACCTACCCCAAAGGCAAAATCCTCGAAGACCCCGATGAGCGCCGCCGTGAAAATGCCGTCAAATACTCCGATTTCGCCCTGGGTCAGTTCTTCCGGGCCGCCAAAAAAGAAGCTTTTTGGACCAACACCCTCTTCGCTGTCGTTGCCGACCATGGCGCCCGCGTCTATGGCAGCCAAAGCATCCCCATCCACTCTTACGAAATTCCGGTCCTGCTCGCCGGCCCGGCCGTGGTCAAGGGCCCCGCGCGAATTCCCCAGCTCGGCGGTTCTCTGGATGTTGCGCCCACCCTCCTCGGGCTCGTCGGCCGCCCGTACGAAACCATGTTTTTCGGCCATGACCTGTTCAATTGCCGGCCGGAGAACGGCCGCGCCTTCCTCAACCACAACCGCGACATCGGCCTCTTCGCCCGCGACCAGCTCGTGGTTCTCGGCCTTATGCAAACCGCCGAATTTTACACCGGCGATCCGAAGGTGGTCGATATGAAGCCTTTGCTCGCTCCCACCGATTCCGCTCGCGAGTTGGAGCAGGACGCTATCGCGCTTTACCAGGTCGCCGACGACCTTTATGTCCATCAACGCTATCGCATCGACAGTATGCCGGCCCTTTCCCTCCCCTCCGCTCAACCCGCCGCTACATCCCATTAACACTCTGCTCAGCGGGGTGTGGCTCCAGGGATAAGCGTCAACATGACCTCCCTTCCAAAACTTCCGCTCTTTTCACCTTTTCAAAAAGGCTTCTTTCTGTTTGCGTCAGCGACATGAGATTGATTTTTACGGCCACCGTTACAAGCCCGCCCAGGCTCTTGCTGCCAGGGATTCTATCATTACTGCTCTGCTCCTGTTCGACTACGCCGCCCCGCTACCGCCCCGTTGAACGTGGAGAGACATTTTCCGAGTCGCGCCTGGCCCCCGATCAGTTCCGTGTCAGCTTCCAAGGCAACGCCGAAACCGACCTCGGGCGCGCTTATGATTTGGCGCTGCTCCACTCGGCAGAAATTGCGCTTCAGAATGGTTTCGCCTGTTTTGCCACGGTGGATGCCACCAATGCCAGCACTCTGCGAGCGTATACCGCGCATCGGCGAGTGTTTGTTGAGAACGGTGTTTACCCCCAGGTGCCCGGGCCTCCCCAGCCGCCCACACCTAATTACCAGGGGTTCGCGCCCCATGGCGGAAGTTTCGTCGAAGTGGATGAACCGGCCACTTATTTTAAACCCGGCGCCACCTTTACCATCAAGTGCTTCGCCGAAAAACCTGAGAAGCCCTTCACTTTCGACGCCGCGCCGCTCCTGCAATCGCTTAAGCGAAAGTACAATATGCCGCCCTGAAAAGAACGTTTGGTGCGCCACGTCGAGGGTCAGTGGCTGAGTATTCCTCCACGGCCTGTTGACACACCTCCCCTCAACCGCTTTCGGGCCGGCCCGGCAGCGGCTGGTATTACGAAATCCGTGGCCCACCACGGCCTCGGATCAGACCCATGAGCAGTGAAATGACAAAAATCGCGATGAAGAGGTAGAACAGGATCTGAGCGATGCCTGCCGCTGTCCCCGCAATGCCGCCGAAACCGAAGCTCGCGGCGATAATCGCGACTACCAGGAATATTAATGCCCATCCTAACATGAACCAAGCTAGACCCGCCCAGCACACCGGCTCAATCAGGTGTTTTACCTATGGTTTTTGGCTTGACGCTTGCTTCTGAACTGCCTGGTTGGTGTGAGTTCGGTTGTTTGCCCGCGAACAGGACGAGAGTGTCCTTGAACAAGACGGAGCAACCCGGCAAAAGACCGGCCCAGCTCTGTTGGCTCTCACACTGCTAATCAGTTTCTGCCGGTTTCAGGCAATGAGCAACGTCGACAATGACAACGCGACCGCCCGGAGTGAGGGCCTCAATCAAGGGGCCACTTTCTGTCCCGCCTTAATTGCCGTCCGAGCCGCCATTCAGAGGGAACAAAATGCACACGGACATCGTACCTAGGCGAGCACCATCCGAAGCTGAGTACCAGTTCGCGCCGACAGCGCCCGTCGCCGAACCCAAAGCGGACGACAAAACGGCCGGCAGTGCGGTCGCCTGCCCCAATGACGACCTGCTGGCGGCCCTGCCGTCCCTGGCCAACCACCGCATCCTCATTGTCGATGACAACCCGGCCATCCACGATGACTTCCGCAAGGTGCTCGCGGGCGGCAATCGCCCGCAACCAGCGCTGCTCCAGGCCGAGGCCGCCTTGTTCGGCGTACTGGAAGCCCCGGTGCCGGCCGCCGATTTTGAGCTCGATTCGGCCCACCAGGGACAGGAGGCGCTCGAAAAGGTCAAGCAAGCCCTTGCCGCCGGCCGTCCTTACGCCATGGCCTTCGTCGATGTGCGCATGCCTCCAGGCTGGGATGGCATCGAGACCGCTACCCGGGTTTGGGAGGCTGATCCCCAACTTCAGGTCGTCATCTGCACCGCCTACTCCGATTATTCCTGGGAGGAAATGGTCCGCAAGCTTGGCGCGCGCGACAACCTCGTGCTCCTGAAAAAGCCTTTCGACAATGTCGAAGTGCTCCAACTGGCCTATGCCTTCACTCGAAAATGGGAACTCAACTGCCAGGCTCGACTCAAGCTCAGCGAGCTGACGCAAATGGCCGCCCTGCGCACGCGCGAACTCGAAGTGGCCAACCAGGAACTGCGCCGCGAAATGCAGGAGCGTATTCATGCCGAACAACAGTTTCGCCAGGCGCAGAAAATGGAGGCCATCGGCCAGCTTGCCGCCGGTGTCGCCCACGATTTTAATAATATCCTCACCGTCGTGCACGGCCATGCCTCCATGCTTTCCATGCGCCTGGGTGAAGAGGGGCCGCACTCGAAATCCATCGCCGAAATCCGCCGCTCGGCCGAGCGCGCCGCCAGCCTGGTGCGCCAACTGTTGACCTTCAGCCGCAAACAAATCCTTCAATTCCGCAACGTCCAGTTGGGCGAAGTCATCCAGAGTGTCAGCGCCATGCTCCGCCAATTGGTCGGCGAACATATCGTTTTTGAAACCGATTGCCCGCCCAACCTGCCCCCGATTTACGCCGACCGCGGCATGATCGAGCAGATTGTCGTCAACCTTACCATCAACGCCCGTGACGCCATGCCGCGCGGCGGCCGCCTGCTCCTCGGCTCCAGCCTGGTCACCCTCGACGGGGTTGCCGCCAAAGCCCATCCGGAGTCCAGGCCCGGCCAATTCGTTTGCCTCACCGTCGCCGACACCGGCTGCGGCATGGACGCCCAGGCGCTCGGCCATTTGTTCGAGCCTTTTTTCACGACCAAGGAAATCGGCAAAGGCACCGGTCTGGGGCTCGCCACCGTCTATGGCATCGTCAAACAGCACCGCGGCTGGATTGAGGTCCAAAGCCAGCTCCAGCTTGGCACCACTTTCCACATTTACTTTCCGCTCTCCCAACAAACTGTCCCGCAGCCTCCCGAGGCCAAAGCCGGCCCGCCCGACTGTTCGGGCACCGAAACCATCCTGCTCGCCGAAGATGAACCTACTTTGCGCGAGATGGTCGCGGAAGTCCTCGGCTTGCTGGGTTACCGTGTTCTGGTGGCCAGTTCCGGCCCCGCCGCTCTCGCCGTTTGGCACCAGCAGAAAGGCGAGATTGATATGCTGCTCACCGATATTGTCATGCCCGGAGGCATGATGGGCACGGACCTGGCAGTTCAACTCAGGAAAAGCAATCCGGCCCTCAAAGTCATCTTCACCACCGGCTACAGCCCGGGCATGACCGGCGCGCACCAATCCCTCCGGGAAGGCGTCAACTTCCTGCCCAAACCCTACGCCCCGGGCAAACTATCCGAGCTCGTCCGCAACTGCCTCGACCGTTAGATTTCAGGACCAATAAACACCCGGCGCGCAGTCCCTCAATTAACTCTTTTAACCCATTTAACTTTTTGGGTGCCCGGATCGCGCCTTGACGCCCCGTCAGCTTCGGCCTAACCTCTGTTTATCACAGGGGAGCCAACCAGTCGTCCCGCTTTCCGGGACGCTAAGGCTGAGAGTGCGGCGCGGGAGTGTCGCAGACCCGTTGAACCTGCTCCAGGTAATGCTGGCGAAGGGATGCCACTTGACCCGGGCCCTTGGAGTTGGTTCCTGAGAATCCGAACGAAAGGTACATTATGAGCGCGTCCAGGACTGCTTCCGAACCGCAAAGCGGCGAGCCCTTGCCCAACTCCGGCAAGAGTTATGTTGAAGGGCAAATCCACCCCCACTTGCGCGTTCCCTTCCGCCAAATCGAATTGAGCCCCACCAAATCCTTCAATGGAACCGTCGAGAACAACCGGCCCGTCCGCGTCTATGATTGCTCCGGCCCTTGGGGGGACCCCGAATTCGGCGGCAATGTCGAGCAAGGCCTCCCTCCCCTTCGGCGCCCCTGGATTCTCGCCCGCGGCGATGTCGAGGAAGTCCAAAGTCCAAAGTCCAACGGTCAAAATCCAAAGCCCGCAGCCCAGCCTGGCGGTCCTGTTCGCGGCCCCTTGCGGGCCAAACCCGGCAAGGTTGTCACCCAGTTCCACTACGCCCGCCAGGGGATCATCACACCCGAAATGGAGTTCATCGCCATCCGCGAAAACCTCGGTCGCGAGAAATCCGATTCACCTGTCACGTTTCCCGGTTCACGCAACCTGGGCGGCGAGTCCTTCGGGGCCAGCATTCCTCCCCACATTACGGCCGAATTTGTCCGCTCCGAAATCGCCCGTGGCCGCGCCATCATCCCCGCCAACATCAATCATCCCGAGAGCGAACCGATGATCATCGGCCGCAACTTCCTGGTCAAAATCAACGCCAATATCGGCAACTCCGCCATCGCTTCCAGCATCGAGGAAGAAGTCGAAAAAATGCGCTGGGCCACTCAGTGGGGCGCCGACACCGTGATGGACCTTTCCACCGGTAAAAATATCCATCAAACCCGGGAATGGATCCTGCGCAACTCGCCGGTGCCCATCGGCACCGTGCCCATCTACCAGGCCCTCGAGAAGGTCGGCGGCAAAGCCGAGGACCTCACCTGGGAAATCTATCGCGACACCCTCATCGAGCAATGCGAACAGGGCGTCGATTACTTTACTGTCCATGCCGGCGTCCTGTTGCGTTATGTCCCCCTCACCGCCAGGCGCGTCACCGGCATCGTCTCGCGCGGCGGCTCGATTATGGCCAAGTGGTGCCTGGCCCATCACCAGGAAAGCTTTCTCTATACCCGGTTCCGCGAGATTTGCGAGATCATGGCCGCTTATGATGTCAGTTTCAGCCTCGGCGACGGTCTCCGCCCCGGCTCCATTGCCGACGCCAATGATGAGGCGCAATTTGCCGAACTCCGCACCCAGGGCGAGCTCAACAAAATTGCCTGGGAAACGGGCTGCCAGGTCATGAATGAAGGCCCCGGCCATATCCCCATGCACCTCATCAAAGAGAATATGGACAAACAGCTCGAGTGGTGCGGCGAAGCCCCCTTCTACACCCTCGGCCCGCTGACCACCGACATCGCCCCCGGCTACGACCACATTACCAGCGCCATTGGCGCCGCCATGATCGGCTGGTACGGCACCGCCATGCTGTGCTACGTGACACCCAAAGAGCACCTCGGGCTGCCGAATAAAAAAGATGTGAAGGACGGTGTTATTGCCTACAAGATCGCCGCTCATGCCGCCGATTTGGCCAAGGGCCATCCCTCGGCTCGCTGGCGGGACGATGCCCTCAGCAAGGCCCGTTTCGAGTTCCGCTGGGAAGATCAGTTCAACCTCAGTCTCGACCCGGTCACCGCCCGCGAGTTCCACGACGAAACCCTGCCCCAGGAAGGCGCTAAGCTCGCCCACTTCTGCAGCATGTGTGGTCCCCACTTCTGCTCGATGAAAATCACCGAGGACGTCAGAAAGTACGCCGCCGAACAGGGCCTGGCCGAACAGGAAGCGCTCAAAAAGGGAATGGACGAGAAGTCGAAAGAATTCATCGAACAAGGCGCCGAGGTCTACGCAAGGGCTTAAGGCCCATCCCCATGAATGCGAAAGCCCCCGAGTCGCAACCGCCTGCAAAACCGCGCTCGTCGGCGGCGCCCCCTCTCCCCAAGGGAGAGGGCTGGGGTGAGGGGAAAGCCACCAACCGTCCTCCAGAGCACGTCCTCTCGCACGCGGCCCCGCTCGTCCCACGACGCCGGTTCCTCAGGTCTGCCGCGGTGGTGGCAGGGTCGGCAGTGCTCTTGCCTCGCTTTAAACTCTTTGGGGCTGCGACTCCTGGCAATAAGTTAAACCTCGCCCTGATCGCCGTCGGCCATCGGGCGCAGGACCATTTCGCTGGGGTTGCCGGCGAAAACGTCGTCGCCCTCTGCGATGTCAACGAGCAACACCTGGCGGCCGCCGCCAAAAAGTTCCCCCAGGCGAAGCTCTATGCCGACTGGCGCCAGTGTCTCGACCAAAAGAACATTGACGCCATCATCTGTTGCACGCTGGATCACACCCACGCCTTTGTCACCAACTGGGCGATGAATCGCGGCAAACACGTCTTCTGCGAAAAACCGCTGGTCAACAGTGTCGAGGAGGCGCGCGTCATCCGCGCCACTTGGCGCAAGAACAAGCATAAGCTCGCCTCGCAGGTCGGAACGCAGCGCCACCAGTTCGCCAATTTCAACCGAGTGCGTGAGATGATCCGCGACGGAGCCATCGGCAAACTCGAAGAGGTGAGCGCCTGGGGCAACCGGAAGGTCCCCCGCGCCGACTATCTGGCTTCCGAAGGCGAGCCTCCCGCTTACATCAACTACGATTTATGGCTGGGGCCCTCGCCGTTTCATCCCTACAACTCCGAATACTTCAAAGGGGGCTGCCTCCACTGGAACATGCATTGGGATTGGGGCAGCGGCCAGGTGGGCGACATGGGCAGCCACACCATGGACCTGGCTTGGAACGCCATCGACGCCGGCCTCCCCACCTCCGCCGAAGGCAAGGGCGACCCGTTCAATCCCGAAGTGACCCCGGTCAAACTGGAAACCCATTTTGATATCCCGGCCAACGACTGGCGCTCGGAAATCAAGGTCTCCTGGTATCAGGGCGGCGCCTTGCCCGAGTCTCCGCATCCGGGCATTGACCTGGACAAGATTGGTCACGGCGTGCTCTTCGAGGGCTCCAGTGGCTGCCTGGTGGCCGATTTTCAGTCGCGCTTTCTCATGCCCCGGGGCAACGAGTCCGACCTGACTTATTATCACCCGCGAAGCAAAGCGGCGCAGTTTCCGCCCATGGGCAACTTCCAGCAGGAATGGCTCAAGGCTTGCAAGGGCAGCCTCAAGACCTCCTGCGACTTCGGTTACGCCAGCGACATGATCGAAATGATGTTGCTCGGCCTGGTGGCCTACCGCGTCGGCCGGAAGATAAAATACGACGGCGCCACCGGGCAGGTCACCGACTGCGCTGAAGCCGGCGATTTACTGCGCCATACCTACCGCAAGGGCTGGACACTGGATGGCTAGTCCTTTAGTCCCTTAGTCCTGTGGTCCCGTGGTCTCGTGGTCTCTTGGTCTCGTGGTCCCGTGGTCTTGTAGTCCCTTGGTCCCTTGGTCCCTTAGTCCCTTAGTTAGTCCCTTAGTCCTGTGGTCGGCTCAGTGGTAATTCAGCTCTTTCACGAACGGCTCCAGGCCAGGCATATAGGGTTCAAGATATTTCTCGTAGTTCCGCCAGCGGCCGACCGCCGTTCGATAAAGTGGCTTTCTTACCTCCGCGTAGGACGGAGAGTTTACGCGCTTCGTGCGCGCATGCTCGTGAAACTTCAGGACGTTATCTTCAAACCCCAGGCCCAGAAACCCCAGCACTGAGCGGGCCACCGCCGGCAGGTCGTCCACCATCTCCTCATAGCGGACATGCATCCCTTGAGCTCCCATGCGCGGGAGCATCGCCCGCCAGAAGTCCATCACGTTGGCATACTGCTTCACCGTCTCCCCCATGGTCAAGTAGGCGGAACTGGCCGGCGTGAGCGTCAGCGCTTGCATAAAACAACTCATCACCACGTCACGCGGGTCCCGCAACGCAACCAGGAATTTCGTCTCGGGCAAAACTCGCGCGAGAACGGGGACCATGACATTCAACCCGGGATTCTTATCCACCAGCAATCGGCTGCCGATGGCCTGGCGGAGGAACCTTTCAGCGCAGCAGAAATAGTTTTCACGCAAATGACGGAGCACGCTGGGCGGAGCCGAGTCCAGCATCTGAAAAATGCCGGCGCCGGGAGGGAAATCCAGCGCCATGGGCCGGTATATCTCGTCGTGGATCAGAGTCGTCTCTTCAAGACTAATCACGTCGCTGTGCGCCTCGAGCACTTGCTCGAGCAGGGTGGTGCCGGAGCGGGGATGGCCGGCGAGCAGGGCGAGGCGCCGGGCGGGCTGAAGCCTGGCGGCGTCAGCGCGCCAACGGTCCAAAATGGCGGGGGTGATGGCTCGCGCCATTTCCTGGTTAAGGTTTTGCATCTGCTGGAGCGGGGCTGCCAACACCGCCGCCTGGGTGCGTTGAATGGCCTTGCCTTCCAACAACGCGGTCATGGCCTCGTCGTATTGGCCCGCCCCATCCAAAATGCCGGCCAGGGTGTAGGCCGCGCGGACACGAGTCAGAGCGTCAGCCGCGCTGTTCGCCAGCACATCGCGGAATTGGGATTCCGCCTCGTTGACTTGGCCGCGCTGTTGCTTGAGCAGCGCCTCTTTAAGCAGCACGCGCGGGTCCTTCCGATCCATCCGCGCCGCGCGCTCGACCACTTCAGCCGCCTCATCCATCCGATTGTCCAGGACGTAGATGTCCGCCAGTGAGATCAGCGCGTCAATCGAGACCCCCTTTTTCTGGCTGGCGCGCTCGAGGTAACCCAGCATCATATCGAGATTCTTGAAAGCCGAACAAATCCCCGCCGCTTCCTCGAGAATTTGGACGCGCCCTTGCGAAACTTGCAACGCTTTCTCGAGGCAGCGTTCGACGGCGGAATAGTCGTAACGCAGGCCGTGCGCGCGCGCCAGGTTGAGATGGAGGCTCGAGTTGGAGGGGTCTTTCTGCACTGCCAGTTCCAGCAAGCTGATGCTTTTCTGGTAATCCTGCCGCCTCCAGGCCTCGCCGGCTTCCTGGCAAAGCCGCTCGATCCCCTTGTCTGGTTTGTTTGGCCGCGGCTGGCTCATGTAAAACGGTTTTTGATTTTGATGGTGCGGCCGGAAATGTCCATGGGATTTTGCTTTTTAAAACGCGATCAGGAAGCCCAAAGCAGAAAGGCCGCCATTGCTGGCGGCCTTTGCGTTCTTAAAATGGCCATCAGGATTTCCGGCGACGGAGCAACATCATGCCCAAACCGCCCAGCGTGCCCAGGGCGAGCGTCGAGGGTTCCGGCACAAGGCTGACGGACGGATCGTAAATATCTCCCTTGAAACCTACCAGGTAACCGAAGTTGGCCCCCAGTTGGCCGACGCCGATGGGGCGATTTAAACTGTCACCGTAGGTGCCCTTGGTCGCCGCGCCCGTGATGGGCGCCCCCCCGTTAACCACCATGCTCGCCGTTCCGGCCACATCGCCGGCGACCATTGCAGTGGCGTTGAACGTGAGCTTCACGTTGTACCAAGTGTTGGGTAAGACGGTTGTGGAGACCACGGGCGCGGAGTTGCCGAGATCGTCGGTAAAGGCCATTTGAAGAGCCGCCGCACCGGTGGTTGTGACCAACTGCAGGGATTCCGTGCCCGCGTAGTCAATAAGCTTTTGAGTGTGACCAAAGGAAGCGGAATCCGTTCCATTCCACATAAACGACACGTTGTAGATGAAGCCGCCGGAGCCGAAGACCGTCGAATTATTCAGCAAACCGGTCGCACTGGTCAGGATGCCTCCGGCACTCGTGTCGATTGATTGGGTCCCGCCCGGAGCTCCCGGCGGCACAGCCGCAGACAACGCCAGGGTCCCGTCGAGAAAGCCGTTGTTACCTGCGGGGCTGATGTCCGTTATCGCCGTGCCTGTCCCATTCCAGGAGGCGGGGAAATCGTACTCGAACAAGCGAGTGCTTCGAGCCTGCGCGTCCGACGCCGCCAGACCAAACACGGCGGCAACGGCCGATATGGGTGTGAATGCTTTTATGATATGTTTTTTCATCGCCATAGCTTCTCTCAACTGTTCCTGTTCCAACTAGTCCTCTGCATTCCGTTGCCCGCGGAAAGCGAGGCTATCAAGAAGCGTGGCTGAATGCAACAAAAAAATTGACTAATCTGCAGCAACCGCTGTGGTCCCCTGGTCTTGTGGTCCCTTTAGTCCCTTGGTCCTTTAGTCCCTTGGTCCCCTTCTTCATACTTTGCCGAATGGGAATCCTGCTGAAGTTTCGTGTTTGGAGTTTGAAGTTTCTTTGGTGTTTGGTGTTTGGTTTTTGGTGTTTTTTCGCTTGTGTTTGGTGTTTTTCCCCCTGCATCAACTGGCGCAAGAACGCCCGGCTCAAAGCCAACGCCCCCAACGTGATCGTCGCGCTGACGGTTACTGATTGGACCAAACACTTGGCCGTGGAAACCTAGGGGATAATTTCCAGCGACGCAATCTTGTCCCCTTCGAGCTTGAAAAAGAATCGAAGGTCAACGGGGCTGCCGGGAAAATTTCCAACCAGGTGGCTGATGACAACTATTATCCCGTCCTTCTCTTCGCACGCGACAGGCTCGCTGGTGTATTCGTATTTGGTCGAAGTAACCGTCTTCCATTGCTTGATCGCCGCTCGGCCCTTGTAGGTGTGTCCCTCATCCTTCACGACGGCGTTTTCAGTGAAACATTGAGAGAGCGTTTCGCTGTCATTTTTGTCCGCCGCGAAGTAGGTCGCGATGGGTTTTGGCAGATTTAGTGATTTCATTGATGTCTTCATATCTGTTTTCGTTGCTCCTTGCGTTTTCAATTATGCTAACAGTGTTAATGGTATTGTGTGTGGGCGTGTGCGCTCAAAACAGCACAGCAGGTAAAGCCCCCACGGTATTGAAATCAGTCGAGAGGCTGGCCTCCCGCCAGAGTTGTGCATCGGCTGCCCGCGTCACTTCCGCTTGGCCAGCATATTCAACGGCATCACTACCCAATAGGAGATGCGCAGGCAGGCGCTCGCTCTCAGCCAGACGAAGAA
>DATMQA010000162.1:0-91135 GCA_035566895.1 Binatia bacterium | reverse complement strand
TCTGTGTTTATCTGTGTTCATCTGTGGTTTCCTGGCTCTTTTCGTCACTGGGCCAGGGTTTGGTCCAGTTTCCGCTGGTAGAAGAAGCGTTCTTCGGGCTGGAACGGACGGGCATGGATGATACGGACCTGTTTGCCGTTGGTTCGATACACGCTGAAGACGCCAGTGCCGGCGACGGACATGCCGAGGTTAAAAAACCGGGCCTGGACGTTGAACCGGGGCGAATCGGGCATGAGCCGAATCGCGAATGGGTCTTCGAACGATTCTTCGATTTCCTGCAGAGTCAAAGAGCTATCGAGATTGAAGGGCGGATTATTCCAATCGAACTCCATAGTCGCTCAACTGTATATGTCCTGCCCATGCAATGTCTTTACATTGTATTTACATGGGGCGGGAAGGGTTGTCAACAGATTCTTTTTAATAAAACAGAGCAAATATGGCCTATAGGGGGTATAGGGCACATTTCGGCGCTCTTTGGTGGGCTATTCCCCGCCTTTTTTGCCTTCGCTGTCACCGCCCATGGTGTTCATGAGGTCGATGAGGGGGAGGAACATGGCGATGACAATGCTGCCGACAACGACGGCCAGGAAGACAATCATGATGGGTTCCAACAAGGAAGTCATGGCAGCGACGGCGTTATCGACTTCGTCGTCGTAGTTATCAGCGATCTTGAGCAACATTTCGGGCAGGGCGCCGGTTTGCTCGCCGACATCGACCATGCTGATGACCATGGGGGGGAAGATGCCGGAGGCTTCGAGGGGCGCGGTGATAGTTTCGCCCTCTTTGACGCTTTCATGGACGGAGTTGACGGCGTTGCTGATGACGACGTTGCCGGCGGTCTCCTTGACGATGGTCAGGGCCTGGAGGATGGGCACACCGCTGGAGACGAGGGTGCCGAGGGTGCGGCTGAAGCGGGAGATGGCGACTTTGCTGACGACAGGGCCGACGACAGGCATTTTCAGTTTGAATTTGTCCCAGGCATGGCGACCGAACTTAGTGCGGCAGAAGATCTTGAAGAGAATGAAAACGACAATTACGCTGATGAGGGTGTAAATGAGGTGGTCTTTGACGGTTTCGCTGATGTCGAGCACGAGGCGGGTGAAGGCGGGCAACTGGCGGCCTTCGCCGAGGGAGCCTTCGAAGACCTGGCGGAAGGAGGGGACGACCTTGGTCATCAGGATGATGAGAATGACGGTGGCCACGACCAGGACGGCGACCGGGTAGAACATGGCGGCGATGACCTTGCCCTTGATTTTCTGGGCTTTTTCCATGAACTCGGAGAGGCGGTTGAGCACCACTTCGAGCACGCCGCCCAATTCACCGGCCTTGACCATGTTGACGAAGAGGCGGTTGAAGGTTTTGGGGTGCTGCGCCAGGGCTTCGGAGAAAGTGCTGCCGCCTTCGATGCCCAGGGCCAGCTCGGCGAGGATGGATTTAAGGGTGGGATTTTTTTCCTGTTTCTCGAGGACGCGCAGGCCGCGCAGCAGGGGCAGGCCGGCATCGACGAGGGTGGCCAACTGGCGGGTGAAGGTGGTGAGGACCTTGGATTTAACTTTGCCGCTGAGGCCCGGGATTTTGATCTGGAAGCTGAGGGCACCCCCCCCTTTTTTCTTGGCTTTGGCGGGCTTGGCCTTGGCTTCCCCCTTGGCGTCCTTTTCCTTGATCTTGTCGAGCTCGACGATTTTGGTCGGGAACAGGCCCATTTCCTTGACGCGGCCGATGGCCTCGTTCTGGCTGGCGACTTCGAGGGTGCCCTTGGTCTCCTTGCCATGGGCGTCCATGGCGACGTAATTAAACTTAGGCATAACGACAAACTCGGGAGAGAAACTTCAAATTCCAAACTCCAAGCCCCAGGAAAACATCAAACCCCAAACACCAAACTCCAGGAAAGCTCCAAGCTTCAAGCCCTAACCTTTGCCGGACAGGCGGCCGGATGAGGGGTTGAAACTTGAGGCTTTCCTGGTGCTTGGGGTTTGGAATTTGGAGTTTTGTGCTCACGTGTACTTCACGACTTCTTCAATGGTTGTATCACCGTCGAAGATGCTGCGCAAGCCGTCTTCGCGGAGAGTGACCATGCCGAGCTCGACCGCCTTCTGGCGCACGACGACGGTGGGGGCGCGTTCATTGATGAGCGCGCGGATGGCGTCGTTGATAATGAGCAACTCGAAGATGCCTTTGCGGCCCTTGTAACCGGTGTCGTTGCAGGCGGAGCAACCGCGGCCATAATAAAAGACTTTTTCGCCGAGATCGTGGGGGGAGAGGTTGAGCAGGCTAAGCTGGTTTTCGGTGGGCTCGAAGGGGGTGCGGCAGCTTTTGCAAACGGTGCGGACCAGGCGCTGGCCCAGGACGGCCATGAGGGTCGAGGAAATGAGGAACGGCTCGACGCCCATATCGATCAACCGGGTGATGGCGCCGGGGGAGTCGTTCGTGTGCAGGGTGCTGAGGACCAGGTGGCCGGTGAGGGAGGCCTGGATGGAAATCTGGGCGGTCTCGAGGTCACGCATTTCGCCGACCATGATGATGTCGGGGTCCTGGCGGAGGAAGGAGCGCAGCGCTTTGCTGAAGGTCAGCCCGACCGCTTCCTGGATCGCCACCTGCATAATGCCTTCGATGTCATATTCGACGGGGTCCTCGGCGGTGAGGAGCTTGGAATCCATGGTATTGACGCGGCGCAGGCAGGAGTAAAGGGTGGTGGTTTTGCCGCAGCCGGTTGGGCCGGTGACGACCATGATGCCGTTGGGCCGCAGGATCGCCTCGCTGGTGAAATCGTAAATGAACTTGGGCAGGCCGAGGGATTCCAGCTCGAGATTGACGGAGGACCGGTCCAGAACGCGGAGCACGACCGATTCGCCGAACTGGGTGGGCAGGGTCGAAACGCGCAAATCGATAATGCGGGTGCCCATGGGGAAGGTGATGCGGCCGTCCTGGGGAAGGCGGCGTTCGGAGATGTTGAGGTTGGCCATGACCTTGATGCGGGAGATGACCGGCAAGGCCAGGTGCTTGGGCGGAGGCGACATTTCGTAAAGGGCGCCATCGACGCGGTAGCGGATGCGGAACTCGGTCTCGAAAGGCTCGAAATGGATGTCGCTGGCGCGGTCCTGAACGGCCTGGAAGAGCACGAGGTTGACGAAGCGGACGATGGGGGCCTGGTTGGCGACGTCTTTCATGACGTCGGCGTTGTCGGCGGCGGAGGCGGCTTCCCTGGCCAGTTCCTTGTCGGAGCCCAACTCTTTGAGGATTTCGGAGAAGCTTTCGTCGTCTTCGGCGCCGGCGGGATAAAATTTTTCGATGGCCTTTTCGATGGCGATCGGGTCGGCGATGACCAACTGGAGGTCCTTTTTGACGACGAACCCGATTTCGTCGATGCGGCCCGGGTTGAGCGGGTCCACGAGGGCGAGTTGGATGGCGGAGTTTTTGAAGGCGACGGGCAGGCATTGGTACATGCGGGCGGTCTTGGCGGGGACGGCGCCGATGATATCGGGGGTCAGGTCGCGCTCGTGCAGGGTGAAGACCTCGGAGCCGAGGTGGTTGGCTTCAGCCTGGAGGATGGCGTCGGCATCGAGGATGCCGAAGTCCTGAAGGATTTGGAAGACGGGTTTGCCGCTGCGCTTGAACTCGCCGAGGACTTCCTCGTATTGGAGGTCATCGACCAGGCCCTGCTCTTTGATGAGGGAGAGGAGTGGGCTGGAGATTTCGTCGGGCATGGGGAGTTAAGTCCAAAGTCCAAAGTCCAAAGTCCACGGTCCACGGTCCACGGTCCACGGTCCACAGGGTCGGAAGCCATTGGACGTTCGACAAGCCGAACGACTTTGGACTTTGGACTTTGGACTTTGGACCGTGGACTTCAAGCTACGTTTTTCCTTCGACGAGGGAGCTGGTATCGACGCCGACGGCCTGAGCGAGCTCGAGTTCCTGGAGCTTGGCCTGGATGGTGACCGGGTCCTGGGCTTTGGTCACAACTTCCTCGCGGGCAATCATGCCGGCGAGGTACTTTTCAATCAGGAACGAATCCAGGGTCACCATGCCGTATTTGGCGCCGGTCTGGATGTCGGACTGGATGCGGAAGGTTTTGTTGTCGCGGATGAGGGCGGCGATGGAGGGGGTGTTGACCATGATTTCGAAGATGGCGACGCGGCCCGGTTTGTCGATGCGCGGAATGAGCAATTGGGAGATGACGGCCTGCATGACCGTGGAAAGCTGGATGCGGATTTGCTCCTGCTGGTTGGTGGGGAAGGCGTTGACCACGCGGTCGATAGTTTTGGCAGCGCCGGTGGTGTGCAGGGTGCCGAAAACCAAGTGGCCGGTTTCGGCAGCGGTGATGGCGGCGTCGATGGTTTCCAGGTCGCGCATTTCGCCGACCAGAATCACATCGGGGTCCTGGCGCAAGGCACGGCGGAGGGCTTCGGCGAAATTGGGGACATCGACGCCGATTTCGCGCTGGGTGACGAGGGCCTTTTTGTGTTTGTGGTAGTATTCGATGGGGTCCTCGATGGTAATGATATGGGCTTCATCACGCTCCTCGTTGATGATGTTAATCATCGAGGCCAGGGTGGTGGTTTTGCCGGAGCCGGTGGGGCCGGTGACCAGGACCAGGCCGCGGGGTTTGTAGAGGAGTTCCTTGGCGGAGGGCGGAATGCCGATTTGCTCCATGGTCAGGAGTTTGCTGGGAATCTGGCGCAGGACCTGGCCGAAGTTGCCTTTTTCCTTGAAGACGCTGACGCGGAAGCGGGCCATGTCACCGAAGGCAAAGCCGAAGTCGGCGCCGCCGCGTTCGCGAACGTGCTGGATGTGGTCTTCGGAAGTGATGCTGCGCATCAGTTCTTCCGTGTCTTCAGGCTGGAGGGAGGGCCCTTCGACGCGGTGGAGAATGCCGTGGACACGAATGGTCGGGGGCGTGCCGACGCGGATGTGGAGGTCGGAGGCGCCTTCGGAGACGACCAACTGCAGGAGATCGGACATCGAGTAAGACATGCGTCAATCCAGTTCTAATCAGCCGCGCAACCTAGACATAAGATGGACAGGGGGAAAGGGGATTTGTCACGATTCGGGAAAAGTCCGCAGTCCGCAGTCCACAGTCCACAGTCGAAGGCCCGGGGCGCTGTGGAAGTGAACGATGAACTGTGGACATCGAGGGCATACTAATCGACATCGCCGACGGTGGCGCGGATGACTTCGTCGGGGGTGGTCAAGCCGGCGAGGACTTTGCGGATTCCGTCTTCGCGGAGGGTGCGCATGCCCATCTCGCGGGCGCGGGTGCGCAGGACCGAGGAGGAGACCTTCTCGTAGATGAGCTTCCGGGCATCATCATCGATGACGAAGATTTCGAAGATGCCGAAGCGGCCGCGAAAGCCGGTATTGGAGCAGTTGCTGCAGCCTTTGCCGCGGAGGAAGCTGGCGCCCTGGGTATTGGAGGCATCCAGGCCGAGGGTGCGCATCTCAGCTTCGGTGGGCATATAGGGAGCGGCGCATTGTTTGCAGACTTTGCGCACGAGGCGCTGGGCCATCAGAGCGCGCGTTGAGGAGGCGACGAGGAAGGGTTTGACCCCGATGTCGATGAGACGGGTCACCGCGCTGGGGGCGTCATTGGTGTGGAGTGTCGAGAAAACCAAGTGACCGGTCAGGGACGCGTTGATGGCGATGGTGGCGGTTTCGGCGTCACGAATTTCCCCGACCATCACGACGTTAGGGGCCTGGCGGAGGATCGAGCGCAAGGCCATCGCGAAGGACAGGCCGACGCCTTCGTTGACCTGCACCTGGTTGATGCCGGACAATATATATTCCACCGGGTCCTCAACGGTAATGATCTTGCGGTCCGGGCGGTTGATGAAGTGGAGGCAGGAGTAGAGGGTGGTGGTCTTGCCCGAGCCGGTAGGGCCGGTGACGAGCAGGATGCCGTCCGGCAAACCAATGAGCCGCTCGAAGGTCTGCTGGTCGTCGGTGAAAAAGCCCAGTTCCGGCAAGCCGAGGCGGAGGCCCTCCTTGTCCAGGATACGCATGACGATGCTTTCGCCGTGATTGGTCGGCAGGCAGGAAACGCGCAGGTCGATCAGTTTGCCCCCGACGGCGGTTTGGATACGGCCGTCCTGGGGAATCCGGTGCTCGGAGATCGACATGTTGGACTGGATTTTAAGGCGGCTGATGATGGCGGCCTGGAGCCGTTTGGGGGGAGGCTTGATTTCGTGCAGCACGCCGTCAATGCGATAGCGGACGCGGAACGCCTTGGACAAGGGTTCGAGATGGATGTCCGAAGCGCGCATTTTGAAGGCCTCGACGATCAAACCGTTGACGAGCTTGATGAGGGGTGCGTCGGCTTCGATAACTTCGCCGCCGTCCATTCCGTCACCGGTGATGTCGACGTGGTCCTGAGTGAGTTCTTTGATGGTATCGGCCAGGGCGGGATCGGCGGCGCGGACGCCCGCCCCCCCGCCGCCGCCACGTTCGGCATAATAACGGCCGAGGGCCTCCTCGATATCCGGCTCCGAGGCTACCTGCAAAGTGATATCCAAGCGGAGCAGGTGCTGGAGGCTGTCGATGGTGTCCAGGTCCGACGGGTCGGCCAGAGCGACCGTGAGGGAGCTGTCGTGTTTGAACACGGGCACGACGCGGTATTTGCGGGCGATGTGGCGGGGGATCGTGGCGATGACATCATCGGCGATTTTGATGTCGGCCAGGTTGACAACTTCAGCGCCGAAATGGGCGGCCTTGGCCTGGGTGACATCAGCGGGCCGGACCAGTTTGTTGGCCAGCATTAAATCGACCAAACCGACACCGGAAGATTGTGCCTCCGGCCGGAGCTCGGCCACCTGGTCAGGGGTGACAAAGCCGAGGTCCACCAGAATATCAACCAGATAATCGTCTTTTTCAGCCACGGTTCGATTTGGGCGCTAAGCACGCTCGTCGTGAAGAGCTATACCACAGAGTAATGACGGGGCGGACGATGTCAATGATGGGAAAACACCTAGTAGGGGAAACACCAAGCTCCAAACACCAAGCTCCAGGAAAACCTCAAACTCCAAGCCTCAAAATCCAAGTCCCGAGCCGCGGTTCCCCGGAACCCGGCATGGGTGTTTGAGGATTGATGTTTTCCTGAAGTTTGGTGTTTGGGATTTGGAGTTTTCCCGAAGTTTGGTGTTTGGTGTTTGGTGTTTTCCTGGAGTTTGGGATGTGAAGTTTCCCTATGTGAAGTTTCCCTGTTGCAACTGAGTCTCAATTAGCCTACCCTGCGCAGCGTGAAGAAAAAAAAGACGCGTACCTATTACATCCTGGAGGGCCGATGCGCCGGCCCGAAGGTCTGCCCGTTAAGCCGGGTGCAGGCCGGGACGACGGTATGCATCAAGCATCTTTCCACCGCGCCCGAGGTGACCGACCGGTTGCGGGAGCTGGGCCTGGGCGAGGAACAGACCATCAAGCTATTGACGCGCCAATCCAACTTCATTTGCCAGGTCTGCAACGCCCGGCTGGGTATCAGCGAGAAATTAGCCGATTCGATTTTGGTTGAAATGCTTCCAGCTTCGGCGGCCGAGGTTTGAGGTATGCCCGCCGTGCTCCAACCGCTGACCTCGGTCGGCCTGGGCCAAAGGGCGACGGTCGTGGAAATCAAACTGCCGCCGGAAAGCCGCCCGCGTTTAATGGAGATGGGGTTGCTGGTCGGCACGCAAGTCGAGTTGGTGCGGTTCGCGCCCCTGGGGGACCCGGTGGAGATCAAAGTCCGTGGCTATAATCTGACCTTGCGCAAACAGGAAGCGGAACAAATCTTCGTCCGCGTGTGAGCAGCGTGTCCCCTAGTGGTCCGGAACAACCCACGCTACCGGCCGATCCTGGTGAAACTTTCCCGGCTGGTGCGGCGGCTTCCAACCGCGTGAGCGGGCCGAGCGGGGCGGCCGGCGCTTTTTCCTACGTCGTGCTGACGGGCAACCCGAATTGCGGCAAGACCACGTTGTTCAATGCGCTGACGGGTTTGCGCGCCAAGGTCGGCAATTACGCGGGGGTCACCGTGGAACGCAAGGAGGGCCGCTTGCCCGGCGCGCCCGAGGAGCTGAAGGTGCGCGTTCTGGATTTGCCCGGCACCTACAGCCTCAGCCCGCAGTCATTGGACGAGCAGATTTCGCGCGACGTGTTGCTGCACCGGTTGCCGGAGCTGCCGGCGCCCGCGTTGATCGTCGTGGTGGTGGACGGGTCGAACCTGCAACGCAATCTTTATTATGCGACCCAGGTCATCGAGCTGGCGTATCCGACGCTCATCGCGCTGAACATGCTCGATGTGGCCGAGAGCAATGGCCACGAGATCGATGAGGGGAAGCTCGCCGCCGAATTGGGCGTTCCGGTGCTGCCGCTGGTGGCCAGCGAAAACCAAGGCGTGCCGGAACTCCGGCAGAAAATCATTTCCACGCTGCAGGCGGCGCCGGCGCAACTCCCCGGCACCCCGCGACTCTTTTGTGAGCTGCCGGCGGTTTACCGGCAAGAGGCCGAGGCGCTGGCGGTGTTGCTGGCCGAGGCGTTTCACGAGCGGCGGGCGCAAGCGGCGGCCGAGGCACTGTTAATTTTGGGCAACGAACGCGCGCTGGCCTCCAGCGCCGCGCATTATCCGGCGAGAATCCAGCAGGCCGTGAGCGCGGCGCGTCAACGGCTGGACGCTGCGAGCGTGGATTGGCGCGGGGCAGCCATCGAGGGCCGCTATGCGAGAGTCTCCGCGATTGAACGCGGAGTGACTACCGAAACAAGCCCGCCGGGCGAGACGTTCAGCGACCGGCTCGACCGGGTGCTGACGCACAAGGTGTGGGGCACACTCATCTTCGTCGCCATCATGATGGTGATGTTCCAGAGCATTTTCACCTTTGCCCATCTGCCGATGGAAGCGATGCAGGCGGGGGTGGACTGGTTGGGCAACGTGGTGGGCCGGCTGCTCCCGCGCGGGGACTTGAACAGCCTGCTGGTGGATGGAGTGATTGCCGGCGTCGGGGCGGTGATTGTGTTTCTGCCGCAGATTCTGTTGTTGTTTTTGTTCATCGGTTTTCTCGAAGACACCGGCTACATGGCGCGCGCGGCATTCCTGATGGACCGCCTGATGAGCAAGGTCGGGCTGCACGGCAAGAGTTTCATCCCGATGCTCAGCTCGTTTGCGTGCGCCATTCCAGGAATCATGGCGACGCGGACGATCGAGAGTCCCAAGGACCGGTTGGTGACGATCCTGGTCGCGCCGCTGATGAGCTGCTCGGCGCGGCTGCCGGTTTATACGCTGCTGATCGGAGCCTGCATTCCGAGTATCACGGTGCTGGGTTTTCTGAAGCTGACTGGATTGACGATGCTCGCGATGTACCTGCTGGGGATCATCGTGGCGCTGCTGATGGCGTGGCTGTTCAAAAAGACGCTGCTCAAAGGCGAAACGCCTTTGCTGATTATGGAACTGCCGCCGTATAAACGGCCCTTGTTGCGGGTCGTGTCACGCCATATGTGGGACCGCTCGAAGCTGTTCCTCCGGCGGGCGGGCACGGTTATTCTGGGCATCAACATCCTGCTTTGGTTTCTGGCGACTTACCCGCACAGCAATGCCATCCAGAAGGAATATGCCGGAAAGCGGGCGGCGCTGATGGCCTCCTCCGTCGCGACAAGCCCGACGGAACAGGCAAGTCAACTGGCTGCTTTGGACAATGAAGAGGCGGGCGCCAAGCTTCGTAACAGTTTTGCCGGGCACCTGGGCCGAATGTTCGAGCCGGTGATCGCTCCGCTCGGGTTCGATTGGAAGATGGGGATCGGTATCGTCACTTCGTTTGCCGCGCGCGAGGTATTCGTCAGCACGATGGCCGCTGTCTATGGTCTCGGCAAATACGACCGGTCGGAATCAACCAGTCGCAGTCTCCAAAAAACGCTGGCGGCGCAAAAGCATGAAGACGGCACGGCGGTTTATACACCTTTGGTGGCCGTCACGCTGATGGTGTTTTATGTCTTCGCGCTGCAATGCGTCAGCACGGTGGCGGTAGTCCGGCGCGAAACCAATTCCTGGAAGTGGCCTTTTTTCCAATGGCTGTATATGGGGGTGTTGGCGTGGGGCCTGGCTTTCATCACTTATCACGGCGGGCGGTGGCTGGGGTGGCAGTAAGAAAAGTTGCAAGCCCCTGCCCATCAACGCGATAATAAACTTGCCTTTCTGGCATCGTTAAAGCTATATTTTTGGTTACCAGAACTTTGCGGAATTGGCCTCATATGAAATTGGGTCAGTCAATTCGGCGCCGGGGCTTTACGCTCCTCGAACTCCTGGCGGTGATTGCTACCATTGCGATTCTGGCCGCGCTGCTGTTGCCCGTATTAAGCCGAGCCAAAATCAAAGCGCAGCGGACTGCCTGTCTCTCAAATCTCCATCAACTTGGTTTAGCCTGGGTCTTGTACTACACTGATAACGCCGATCTGCTGGTCGAGTCTTATCCCATCAACAATCCCTATGTCTGGGTGCAGGGAGATATGACTAAACCGGATGAAGCGGCGAATGCGGATTTGATTGAGCAAGGGAAGTTGTATCATTACGAGCAGAGTGTGTCGGCTTATCACTGTCCGGCAGACCGATCGAATGTCACGGTGGGAGGCGCGACCGTGCCGCGCGTGCGGAGCTACTCGATGAATTCATTCATGGGCGGACGCGACCCGGGATTGGGACCGATTCCGGCGAGCGCGGAAGGCTACGTGCCGTATTACGCGAAAAACTCGGACCTGCGGCGCCCGTCCGAACTGTGGGTGCTGGTGGATGAAGACGAGCGGAGCATCAACGACGGTTTCTTTGTCACTGACCCGGGCGGGCATATCTGGCTCGATTTTCCTGCCATTTCTCCTTATCGCCATGGCTACAGTTACGCGCTGAACTTTGCCGACGGCCACTCGGAAGTGTGGCGCTACCGCGATCAGCGCAGCTTCAAACTCAGCGCCAACCGCACCGAGCAGTCGGGCAACATGGATCTCGAACGCTTAGCGCGCGCCTCAACGGCGCCGAAGTAGGGAGCGCAAGGGTTAAAAAGATTAAAACGTTAAATGGTTGAACCGTTCGGAACCATTTAACGTTTTAACCTTTTTAACCCTTTAACCCTCTCCCCGCGTCGCGTTCTATTTCCTCAAATACTTCGCCACTGCTTCCCCCCGCGAATGGACGTGCAGCTTCGAATAAATGCCTTTGATATGGATGCGGACAGTATCGATGCTTAAGGACAGGACGTCGGCAATTTCCTTGTACGGGATGCCCTGAGCGAGGCCTTCCAGGACCTCGCGTTCGCGTTTGGAAAGTTTTTCGATTTCCGTATTGCTGTGGCCGCGCTGGTTGAAATATTGCACGACTTTACGGGCGATGTGACCGGTCATGGGCGAGTTGCCACGGTGGACCTCAGCGATGGCCTCGAGGATCTCGGCCTGCGGCGTGCGCTTTAAGAGATAGCCGCTGGCCCCGGCCAGCAACGAATTGAAAATCCGGTCGCTGTCCTCATAAACCGTCAGCATCAGAATCTGGGCGGAGGGGACAAAGGTTTTCAATTGTCGGACACATTCGATCCCATTCATTTTGGGCAGGTTGATGTCCATCAGAATGACGTCCGGGACAGCTTTGGGGACCTGCTCGATGGCTTCTTCTCCGGTTCGATAACTGCCGGCACAGGTGAAGCCGGGCGTCCGTTTGATTTGCGCGGCGAGATTTTCACGAATCCAGTCGTCGTCTTCGATAATGGCAACTTTAATAGGCACGGTCGGTCAAAAACCTGATTGAATTATGCGCCCTCGGCAGAGTTCGAGCAATTAACACGAACATGTTACCGCCGGACGAACGGATGGTTAAATGAGTTAAATGAGTTAAATGGGTTAAGTAGGAAACTGTACTACTATCCCTCAAAGCTTGCGCGGGTTCCGCAAATTTCTTGTGCGTTCGCATAACTGTTATCCCTCATTTAACTCATTTAACTCATTTAACCTTTTTAACTTTTCCTAGCCCGCGTCCGCTTCGAGTTTGATGGTGGTGCCCGCGCCGGGTTTGCTCTCGAGGTCCAGCCGGCCGCCGATGCGTTTCATGCGCTGTTTCATGTTCTGCAAACCATTGCCCTCCGCCCGCGCCTGGGCGGGGGAAAAGCCGCGTCCGTTATCCGCGATGGTGATGGTCATCCGGGAATCCGCCATCGCCAGGCCGACGCGCACTTCGGTGGCGGCGGCATGTTTGAGCACATTATTGAGGGCCTCTTTGACGATCATGAACAAGTTGTGGCGGGCTTCGGTCGAGACGGCGCGATCAGGCAACTGGGCGGGCACATCCAGGCGGCAGCGCACCCCCGTATTCTGGAAATACTCCTGGGCGTATTGGAAGATGTAGTTAGCCAGGTGATCGAGCGTATCGTTCTTGGGATTGATGGTCCAAACGATTTCGTCCATGGCCTGGATAATTTCCCGCGTGGTCCGGGAAACCGCCTCGATGTGGGGCTTAATGCGGTCGGTCAGGCCGGTCTCGCGCTCGACCAATTCGGTGATCATCGCCACCTTGGTCAGCCGGGCGCCGACGTCATCGTGCAGGTTGGCGGCGATTTCGATGCGCAGCCGTTCGAGCTCGCGCAGCCGCGCCACGCGCACCCGATAAAGCAGGGTCAGCACCAGGCCGAGCGTCGCCAGGATAGCGGCCTTGAACCACCAGGTCTGCCAGTAATGCGGCAACAGCACCACGGATAGCGCAGCGCCGGTTTCATTCCACACGCCATCATTATTGCAGGCGAGCACCCGAAACCGGTAGCTGCCCGGCGCCAGCTTTTGGTAATGAGCGGTCCGCTCCGGCCCGGGTCCGCTCCAGCCGGAGTCCAGTCCCTCCAGCAGGTATTTGAACCGGTTCTTTTCGGGTGCCTGGAAGCTCAGGGCGGTGAAGTGCACTTCCAGCTCGCCGCGGCCTGGGGGAATGGTGACCAGTGAAGGGTGAAGAGTGACGGGTGACGGGTGACGAGTGTCGAGCGATTCTTCCCCTGTCACTGGCCACTCGCTACCGGCCAGAATCTTTCGGTCGGCGATGACTTCTTCGATCAGGACGGGCGGGACTTTATCATTGAGTTTGACGCTGGTCTCGACGGCCACCACGCCGCGAATAGTAGGGAACCAGAGCCGTCCGTCCTTGCCTTTCCAGCCGGCGGGCTTGGCCACACCGTTACATTGCACGCTGGCCAGTCCATCGGCCTTGCCGAACACGGTGCAAGCCAGAGCCCGGATGCTGCCACGGTCCAACTCATCCAGCTCCCGGCGCGCGACGCGGAAGATGCCCCGCCGGCAGCTCAACCAAAAGTAACCGTAATCGTCCTCCAGGATCTCGTAAACTTCGTCGCTGAACAGTCCCTGGCGGGTCGTGTAGGCGGTAAACTTGCCGGCCTTGAATCGGTTCAGCCCGCCCCCCTTGGTCCCAATCCAAAGAGTATGGTCCTGGTCTTCGTAGAGCGCATCGACCGAGTTATGGGAAAGCCCATCGCGCGTGGTGAAGTTGGTGAATTTGCCCCCGCTGCGCCGGCTCAAACCGGCTTCGGTGCCGATCCAGAGATTGCCCTCGGCGTCCTCGCACAGGGCCAGCACCTCATCTCCCGCCAAACCGTTGTTGGTGGTGAATGCTTCACAGGTGCTGCCTCGATAAGCATTCAAGCCGGCTCGGGTGCCTACCCAGACGGTGCCTTGGCGGTCTTCCTGGATGGCGCGCACGGCAGCATTGATGAACCCGCTTTGCCGGGGCAGCGCGCTGCGCAGTCCATCCTTGATGCGCTCCACCCCGCCGGGCGGAAATTCCAATCCAAGCCAGAGGGTGCCATCGCGGCGCTCGTGCAGCGAGAGCACCGAATCCCTGAGCGCATTGGTGCTCAAGTAAGCGGTTATCTTGTCGCCGCGGATCGCGTTCAAACCGCCGCCCCAGATGCCCATCCAAACGGTGCCCGAGCGGTCTTCGCAGACCGACATCACATTGTTGCGGGTTAACCCCTCGTCGGTGGTATAGGTGGTGAAGCGGGCGGGGTTCAATCGGTAAAGCCCGTCCTGGGCGCCCACCCAGAGATTGCCCTCGCGGTCTTCGAAAATCGCCCATACCAGGTCGCCGAAGACTGCCTCGCTGCTCGGTCGCGAGATCAGCTTCTCGTCCCGCATCCGCGCCAGGCCCAGGTAAGTGCCGATCCAAAGCTGGCCCGCCGAATCCTCGTACAGGGCATTGATGGTATGGTCGGGCAAACCTTCGCCGATTCCGTAGAACGTCCGCTTCTCCCCGTCCTGGCAGTAAAGGCCTTCGGTCGATCCAACCCACAGGTGCCCGTGCCGGTCTTCGCAGACGAAGCGCAGGGAATTAGCGGTGTAGTCAGCCCCAAAATTGAGCGTGCCGCCGACGGCTCCGTCCGGGCTGACCTTGCTCAACCCGCGTCGGGTCGCCACGCGGATGTTCCCTTGATGGTCCTCGCAGATGCTCCGCACGATATTGTCTGCCAAGCCTTGCGTTTGGGTGATCCGCGTGAATTTGCCGTCCCGATAGCGAGCCAGGCCGCCGCCTTCGCCGCCGATCCAGAGGGAACCGTCCCTGGCCTCGAGCAAACAGCGCGGCTGATTGCCCGGCACACCATCGGCCTCGGTGAAATGAGACCACGCGCCGTCTTTCCAGCGCGTCAGCCCCACGCCTTCACAAGCGATCCAAAGGCTGCCCTCGCGCGTGGCGCACAAGGCCGTGATCCAGCCATGCTTCAGTTCCGGCGCCGCTTTGTCCTCCACCAGCCGGAAACGCACTCCATCGAAACGCGCCAGGCCTTCGCGCGTGCCCACCCAAAGATAACCATCCGCGGTTTGCGCGATGGCATGGACCGAATTCTGCGGCAGGCCGTCGTCCGTTTGCCACACCCGGACGCTGTAAGGCAGGATTCCGTTCGTGGAGGCCGCCTCTCCAAGGCCCATCGGCAGGAGGAATCCCAGCGTGAGCATCAGCCGGAACCGATGCGACGCCACCGCAAGGTCGTGGCTGGCCAACTTCATCACGCGCAACGCCCAGCCTAGCTCGGGCCCGCGTTCGGGTAAATCAAAAACGGGGGGAGCCGGGAAAACGGGAGAAGCGGGCGCATCGATACTGCCAACGCGCGGCCGGTTACGTCATTCCCGGGGACAAATCCCGGCCCTACATCAATATGTGATACATGAATATGTGATGCGATAGGTTAGTTAATATAATTGACGCTTTGCCCCGCGGCGGTGGAAGCTCAGGCGTTAAACAGCCCTTTCATGATTGCCGCAGGCAACCAACCGAAACCGAAACTGGCCCGGGCAATTCTTGCCCCGGACCCGGCTCTCAAACCTCAACTCCGGACTCACCATGAACCAGAAACCCCATGCTCAAATGCGCTTCTTCGCTCGGCACCTCAAAATCCACACTGCCTGGCTCCTGCGGACGGCCGCCGCCGCGCTGCTGGTGGCGTCGTCCGCGCCCGCCGGCAGCTTTTTTTCCGACTTTAATTCCGCCCTGCCGCTGGGCACCGCCGTTTATACCAACACGGTCTGGTCGGCCACCGGCGGCTACACTAACAGCGGCTGCATCAAACTCACGACCGCCACCGCCAGCCAAAACGGCGCCTTCATTATCACCAACGATCTCGACTCCGGCACGCCGGTCGTCAGCTTCACCGCCAACTTCAAGATGCTCATCGGCGGCGGTTCCGCGGCCGACGGCGTCAGCTTCAACTTCGCCCCCGACCTCCCGCTGAACGCCATCACCGAGGAAGGCGCCGGCACCGGCCTGACGGTCGAATTCGATACGTTCCAAAATGTAGCCCCTGATACCATCGGCATCGATGTCAAGGGCGGCGGCAATGAGGTCAGCCCCAATGCCGTTCCGCTGGCCAGCATCCGGGCCAACGCATTTGTCGATGTCTTCATCCAGTGGGCGCCCGACGGCACCGTGCAGGTCTTTTACGATGGCATTTATGCGCACACCAATGACGCCAATATCGGCAACAGCCCCATCACCGCCGGCTTGTTCGGTTTTGGCGCCCGCACCGGCGGCCAGGACGACAACCAGTTCATCGACAACCTCCAGATCGTGACCCGCACCAATCCGATGCCGCTGGCCACTTACTTCGCCCCCATCGGACGCAGCGTTCGCGGTGATTCCCCTATCCATATCACTCTGACCGATTATGGCGCGCCGGTGGACACAACCAAAATCACGCTCCAGCTCGATGGCTCACCTGTGACTCCGGCGGTTACTTACTCGGCGCCCACTACCACGATTTCCTACACCAATCCGGCGCTCTTCGCCTCGGGCTCGTCGCACACCGTCAGCCTGGTGTACGCCGATACCGCCTCGCCCACGCCCAACACCAATACACTCAACTACGGGTTCACCGTCGCAACCTATGCCGCACTGCCCACCAATCTGGTCGCCAACCCTTCGCTCGTCAGCGCTAACAAGGGGTTCGACCTGCGCATCAGCCAGATCGATGCGCACCTGGGCAACACCATCGCCCGCGCGGAAAATCAACTGGCCAACCTGCTGATTGATCCCAATACCAGTTTGCCCTATCTCAACCAGGCCACGACTCCTTCCACCAACGAGGGCTACGTCATCAACTACTCGAAGGCGGGCGGCCAGGGTGATTTTCCGACCGAGCCGGCCAATTCCATCCCGGGTCTTCCCGGCACCACCGGTGGGGATACCAATGCCGCCATGGAAGTGGTGACCTATTTGAACCTGACCGCCGGCCAACTCTATACCCTCGGGGTCAATAGCTCCGACGGGTTCCGGCTGACAGCCGCCTCTATCCCCGATGCCTTCGCCCTGGAAGAGAGCAAAGTGGACGGCGTCCGCGCCGCGGCCGACACCACCGTCAGTTTCTCCGTAGTTCAAAGCGGTTATTACCCCTTCCGTCTGCTCTACTTTGTCGGCGGCATCGAAGCGGTTAATCCCACTGCGGACAATCCGAGCCTCGAGTTCTTCTCGGAGGATAGCAGCGGAAACCGGACCCTGATCAATGATACCAATCAAGCCATCTATGTGCCGGCCTTCCGCGCAGCTCAGACCCTGCCCTATATCCGTTCGGTCAATCCAGCCATTGGCCAGACTGGTGTCCCACGCGGCAGCTCAATCGACGCCACCCTGGTTGATGGAACCATCACCGTCCAGACCAATACTATTCAATTGCTGCTGGATGGGGCGGTTGTTTCCCCCGTCATCAACAGCAACTCCGGAATTACCACCGTCCACTTCCAGCCAGTTTCCTTGTTCAATCCCAATACGACGCACACCAACCAACTGGCCTTCACCGACAGCAACTCCACCCGGCGCACGAATACCTGGAGCTTCAGCGTCGAGAACATTCTGAGCCAGTTGTGGGTCATTCCGCCCAACAGCTCGACGAACGCTACTTGGGCCAAATGGGTCACGAGCGGCAGCACGGAACGCGGCCTGGCGTATAATCCCAAGACCGGCCACGTCCTGCTGGTCAGCCGCGCCGGTAGCGCGGGCATCGACGGGGCAAATGGCGGCGGGATCGGGATCTTCGGCGGCAATGACGGTCATTACATCAGTAAGCTGAACGTGCAGTTGCCCGATACCACTTACATCACCAACGGACCAGGGACCTTCAAACTCAGCCTCGTGGACGTCGCCGATGATGGCGTCATCTACGTCTGTAATCTGTGCGGAGGGACCACTTCAGCCCTAAGGATTTACCGGTGGCAGGACGAGAATTCGCAACCCACGGTTGCCTTCGCCATCGCTGGTATCGATCCTTCTATTGTCGCCTTGGGCGGACGTGTCGGTGATGACTTCGTGGTGCGAGGTTCGGGAGCCGGCACACAGATTATCATGTCTGGAAACAGCCAAAACGCGCCCGGACCTGTCAACACCGTCGCGATGTTCACGTCGGTTGACGCCACGAATTTCGCTCTCACCGTGCTGGGACCAATCACTGGCCTGCCTAACAACGTTGTCCGCTTAGGCTTGGCCTTTGGCTGCGGCAACACCTTCTATGGTGAAACCACGGGCGGAGGCAATCCTGTCCGCTATAGTTCCTTTAACGGCCCGCCCTCGAGCGTCGCTAGCCTCACTGCCTCGTACACTTGCCTGGATTTCGGTACCAACGCGACGTTCGGACCGATCGGGGTTGATATACCGAATCAGCGGCTTATAGCCGATGCCACTAGCCAGGTGACCGGCTCGGCACACTCGATGAATCTGTTCGACCTCAATACCCTTGCTACCACCGGGAATAACCTGCCGATTGATCATAAGACCTTCGCCACTTCCAGTGGAAGCTTCGGCACCGGCGCCGTGGATTTCTCCCCGGACGGCACCCGCGTTTACACCCTCGATACTGCCAACGGCATCATTGCCTTCAGCCTCGCGCCCAAAGTCGCCTCGCTCTCCATCTGCGCCCAGCCGCGAACCTTTCTCGTTCCCACCCTGGGCGGCGTTGGATTCATGGACGTTATGTCCATCGGCTCGCCCCAGAAATTCCAGTGGCGCTTTCATGGCACCAGCCCGACCGGCACCGCCGCCTCTATCAATAACGCCACCAACCGCACCCTGGACACCTACGGCGTGCAACTCAGCCAACTGGGCTTCTACAGCGTTGTTATTACCAACCCCCTCGGCCTGGGCAGCGTCACCAGCTCCGTCGCCTATTTGGATACCCAGATGGTCATCACCAACCAGCCCGCCGATCAGGTCATTGCCCCCGGCAGCACTGCCTCCTTCACCGTCGGCGTCTCCAACGGCCTGCCCGCCTACTCCTACCAATGGACCGCCATTACCAACGGCGTGACCAACATCATCTCCACTGCCAGCTCCCTTGCCATTCCCAACGCCCAGGCCGCCAACGGGGGAGCTTATTTCGTCACCATCACCGACGTGCTGGGCCAAAGCATCAGCAGCCAACTCGCCCTCCTTACCGTCGGCACTCCCGGCACCGGCACCGGCCTCGCCGGTGACTATTATGATCTCCTGACCTACGCCACCGCCACTCCGCCCGATCCCTTCGACGGCCCGCCGTTCGCCAGTCAGATCGACCCCACCATCAACTTCAACTTCGGCACCGGCAACATTGGGCCTGGAAATGCTGATTACGTTGACGTGCGCTGGCACGGCCAGGTCCAGCCGTTCTACTCTCAGACCTACACCTTCTACACCACCAGTGACGACGGCTCCCGTCTCTGGGTCAATGGCCAACTGGTCGTCAATAACTGGAACGCCCAGCCGCCCACCGAAAAGAGCGGCACCATCACGCTGACCGCCAACCAGAAATACGACCTCCTGATGGAGTACTTTGAAAAAACTGGCGGCGCCGTCGCCCAATTAAGCTGGTCCAGCCCTAGCCAGTTCAAACAGATCATCCCCATGACCCAGTTGTATCCCACCCCGGGTCCGTTCTTCCCCACCCTCAGTTCGGGCCTGGTCAATGGCACCAACCTCGTCCTCAACTGGACTGGCTCCTGCATCCTCTACTCGGCCACCAACGTCACCGGACCTTGGGCGCCGATTGCCACCAACATCAGCCCCTTCACCATCAACGTAAATTCCGGGCCGCAAATGTTCTTCCGGCTATTGAGCCAGCAGTCCTTCTAGTTGGAGCGTTGAGTGAAATGCGATAAGACCGGGCTTCGGCCCGGTCTTTTGCTCTGCACCCCGCTTCCACCTCCTCCTCGCCTCTTGTCCGGCGCGGGATTCGGCTCCCCAGCCCGGCAAAGGTGTCCATTTCCGAAGAAAACCTCTGCTCCCACCGCCAATACGGCGGTACACGGAGGAAGCGTTCACATTTTCGAAGATTTTGAAAGATTTTTTGCAAGATTTTCGGTTTTTCTACGAATTACTAGTAGAAGCATCTATCGCGTTTTCGCTGCCGAGGCGCCCCTGGCGTCCGGTTGCTTAGGTCAAATCCGCGGAAATTCGGACGATGCGGGCAAAAGACCAATAACAAACAGGAGCCTTTTATGGCATGCGGGCGATCTTTCAAAGTCGCCATCATCCATCATCCATCATCCATCATCTCCCTCCGGCCCCGAACCCATCCGAACCTATCCGAACCCAAAAAAGGTATTTTCTCCGCCCCAAAACCCGGTCAAATCGGTCAACAAACGGTATGGAAACTAAAATCCACGAGATGCCATTGGTTTGACGATTGGCGATTCAGTGATTTGGATTCGGATTGGATCCAGCGGACGCGTGAGATTTTGCTTGAAAATGACGCGACCTCATTTAGGCTGGCGCGATTCCTTATGGCCACTCGCACGGCGCGCTCATTTTTTATGCTCAGTCGCAGGCGGTCGCTGCCGGGCTGGGACGGCCTCCATTCCCGTTCCCGCACGGTCGCTGGCGCAGGCAGATTGCTGCTGTTGCTGATTTCCGGCGTCGCGGCGCACAGCCGGGCTGAGGCGGCTGAGACACCGGCTTCATCCTGCGAGTTGGTGGAGGTGGAGGGCAAAGTGGAGCTCGCCCGCGCAGGTGCCGCCGGCTGGGATGCCGCTCATGCAGGTGACCGGCTGCGTGCCGGCGATCGGCTGCGGACCGGCACGAGGAGCCGGGCGGCCTTGCGCTGGTCCGAACTCAGCGTCGCCCGTGTCGCAGAGTTGACCACCCTCGAAATCCGTCCGCCCGCAAAGCCGGCGGACAAACCCCAGCTCGACCTGCGCAGCGGGGCCACCTACTTTTTCAGCCGCGAGCGCCCCACCGAGATCCAGTTCCACACGCCCGTGGCTTCGGGGGCCATACGGGGCACTGAATTTAATCTGGCGGTGGCCGAGGATGGCCGCACCGAGGTGGCCTTGATGGATGGCCAAATCGACGTGACCAACTCCCAGGGCGCGGTGTCGCTCAACCGGGGAGAGCAAGCGACCGTTGAGCCGGGTCAGCCACCGGCCAAAACCGCGTTAATCAACGCGATCAATGTAATTCAGTGGGTCCTCTACTACCCGGCCGTCGTCGATCCGGTTGAACTCGGGTTGACCCAGCCGGAACAACAAACCCTCAAACCGGCTTTGGACAGCTATCGGCAGGGCGCCTTGCTGCTGGCGCTCGAGCGTTTCCCAACCAACCGCCCCCCGGCTTCAGATGCCGAACGCCTGTTTCACGCCGCGGTGGGGCTGACTGCCGGCCAGGTCCAGCAAACCGAGGCCGACCTCAAAGACCTGCGCTCGCCCTCACCGGTGGCCAACGCGCTCCAAACTGTCATCGCGGCGGTGAAACATCAGACGCTACTTGAACTGCCGCCGCCCACAACCGGCAGCGAATGGCTCGCGCGCTCGTATTATCTGCAATCACAGGGGCAACTGGCCGACGCCCTGACGGCCGCCCGCCAGGCGACGATAAAATCGCCACAGTTCGGCGCCGCTTGGGTGCGGGTCGCCGATCTTGAGTTCAGCTTCGG
The DNA here is from genome assembly GCA_035566895.1 of Binatia bacterium. Taxonomy (GTDB): domain Bacteria; phylum Verrucomicrobiota; class Verrucomicrobiia; order Limisphaerales; family UBA8199; genus DATMQA01. The sequence continues at coordinate 69,770 of DATMQA010000162.1, read as the reverse complement.
CCGGACCGAGGCCGCGCTCTCGGCGCTCGACCGTGGCCTCGCCTTGTCCCCTCAGAACGCGGAGGGCTTGACCCTTAAAGGCTTTCTGTTGGCGGCCAAGGGCAAGTTCCCGGAAGCCCAGGCACAGTTTAACCAGGCCATCCAGGCCGACGGCGCCCTGGCAGACGCCTGGTTGGGGCGCGGTCTCGTCAAGATTCGGCAGGGCATGGACCGAAGGCTCATCGATGTCGGCGCCGTCGCTGTCGCCGCCGGCCGCGCCGACCTCCAGGTCGCTGCCACCCTCGAACCCCAACGAGCGGTCCTGCGCGGTTACCTCGGCAAGGCCTTCCTGCAGGCTCATGACCTGGCCCACGCACGCAAGGAGTTGGACCTCGCCAGGAGACTGGACCCCAATGACCCCACCGGCTGGCTTTACGCAGCGCTGCTGGATGAACAGGCCAACCAGGTCAACGACGCTGTCACCGACCTCGAACGCTCGAAGGAATTGAACGACAATCGCAGTCTCTTTCGTTCCCGCATGCTCCTCGACCAGGACCAGGCCGTCCGCAGCGCCAATCTGGCCGCCATTTACCGCGACGACGGGATGCTCGACCGCAGCGTTCAGGAAGCCGCTCAGGCCGTCAACGACGATTACGGCAATTACTCCGCCCATCTCTTCCTGGCAAACAGTTACGACGCCTTGCGCGACCCCAAGCTCATCAATCTGCGCTATGAAACCCCATGGTTCAGCGAGCTGCTCCTGGCCGACTTGCTGGCCCCGGTCGGCGCCGGGTCCCTCTCCCAAAACGTTTCGCAGCAGGAATACTCGAAGCTCTTTGCCGCCGACGGTCTCGGCCTGTTCTCCCGCACCGAATATTGGTCCCGCGGCAATTGGTGGCAGAGCGCCTCCCAATACGGCACCTTCGGTAACACCAGTTACTCCTTCGACTCATTTTACCACAACGACAACGGTTTCCGCCCCAACAACGACCTCGAACAACTCGAACTCGACTTCCGCCTCAAACAGCAGCTCACCGACAAGGACAGCCTCTTTTTCCAAGTCGGTTACTTCGACGCCGAGTCCGGCGATGTCAACCAGTACTACAACCAGGCCAGCGCCAGCCAAACCTTGCGCGCCAAAGAAACCCAGGAACCCAACCTCCTTTTGGGCTATCACCGCGAGTGGGCCCCCGGCAGCCATACCCTCCTTCTTTTCAGCCGCTTCGACGACACCCTCAAGTTGCAGGATTCCAACCCCGCTTTGCTCGCGCTCGTCACCCAGACCTTTCCCTTCCCCGTCACCTTTGTCCAAAACCCGGGCTTTTACTCGTTTAACTTTAAACGCGACCTCACCGCTTACTCGGCCGAAGCGCAGCAGGTTTGGGAAACTCACCCCTTCACCTTCATCGCCGGCGCCCGCTACCAAAACGCCCCCGCCGATACCAGCGACTTCCTCCAGCGCACACCCCCCATCGGCGCCATCAATCAAATCAATCTCGACAACCACACCGATCTCTACCGCCTCAGTCTCTACGGCTACGCCAATTGGCAGCTTCTCGATTCCCTCCGCCTCATCGGCGGCGTCTCCTACGACCACCTCCATTACCCCGCCAATATTGATACCTCGCCCATCACCGACGCCGAGCAATCCCAGGACCGCGTCTCCCCCAAAGCGGCGATTGTCTGGACACCGACCCAGGACACCCGCCTGCGCGGCATCTATTCCCGCTCGCTGGGCGGCTCGTTCTTTGATACCAGCGTACGGCTCGAACCCACCGAGCTGGCAGGCTTCAACGACGCCTTCCGCAGCCTCATCCCCGAATCCGTCGCCGGCCTGGTCCCGGGCACTCGCTTCGAGACCTTTGGCGTGGGCTGGGACCAGAAATTCCGCACCGGCACTTACCTCACCATCCAGGGTGAATACCTCAAGTCCGATGCCACCCGGACCGTTGGCCTTATCACCAACAGCGACACCACGGTGCCCATCCCCGATTCGCCCTCGAGCACGACCCAGGAGTTGAACTACAAGGAAAAGTCCCTGGTCGTCGCCCTCAACCAACTCCTGCCCGCGGGCTTTGCCGTCGGCGCCCGTTACAAACTCACCGATGCCGAACTGCACAGCAGCTTCCCGGCAATTGACCCCACTCTGTTCGGCGCCTCCAGCCTCTACCAGAATGTGGACGCCACCTTGCACCAGCTCGACCTCGCCGCCATCTACCAGGCGCGCTGCGGCTTCTTCGCCCAGTTCGACGCCCTTTGGTCCTACCAGTCCAACCAAAATTATTCGCCCGACATTGCCGGGGCGGATTTTTGGCAGTTAAACTTCTTTGTGGGTTACCGTTTCTTCCAACGCCGCGCCGAGGCTCGCGTTGGCCTGCTCAACTTGACCGACCGCGATTACCGCCTTAACCCGCTGACCCTTTACAACGAGCTGCCCCGCGAACGTATCCTCACCTTGAGTCTGAAATTGGATTTTTAGCCACAAAAAGGCACCCAAAGTCACAAAAAGAAACTCTTTGTGCCTTTTTGTGGCGATAGAATAGCAACGTGACCCTGGTCCCCAAACTCAACCGCGCTCACCTGGCCGCCGCCGTCGGAGTCATTCTCGCCGCCGCTTGCGGCCTGGTCTTGCATGAGTTCCGCCTCGGCGCGGGCCTCGTCCGCTCCAGCTACGATCTGTTGCATGTCTGGCGTGGCGATCAGCCCGTGACCGAGGCCGTCGTGGTTTGCCTGGACGAGGAGTCACACCGGAAACTCGGCCAACCGCTCAACGCCCCCTGGGACCGCTCGATTCATGCGCGCCTGGTGGACCGCCTTACTGGCGCCGGCGCCCGGGCGATCGTGTTCGACATTGTCTTCAGCGATCCCAACTCGAACCATCCCGCCGCCGATGCCCGGTTGGCCGCCGCCATCAAAGCCAGCGGGCGCGTCGTGCTGGCCGCTGACAACGTCCGCGTCGGTCCCGGCGAGAAGCAAATCATTCCCCCGTTCGACCTGCTGCGCGACGCCGCCGCCGGCATGGGTTCGGACGAACTGGTCCCCGATTCAGACCTGGTCGTCCGGCAACACACGCCGCGCGGCGATAATCCGCTCTCAAGTCTGTCGTGGGTGGCCGCCGGTTTGGCCGGCGCCAAGGTCGCCAAAGACGACCGCCTCGAGGATGTCCCGCGCTGGATGAACTACTACGGCCCGCCCAACTTCATCCCCTGGGTCAGCTACGCCGACGCCCTGGACCCCGCCGCCACCCGCGACGAGTTTTTTCGCGGCAAGACTGTTTTCGTCGGCGCCCGCCTCCAAACCAAGTTCGCTGGCGACCGAAAGGACGAATACGCCAACCCGTTTTCGTTCTGGCTCTCCAAAAAGATGGCGGAACAGCAGGAGGCGCTCTTCAGCCCAGGCGTCGAAATCCAAGCCACCGCTTTTCTCAACCTGCTTCGCGGGGACTGGCTCAAGCGGATTGCTTTTGGGACCGAGCGGCTGCTACTGCTGGCAGCCGGCCTGGTGTTTGGTTGGGGCCTGGTCCAGTTCCGCCCCATCTGGGCCACGGGCGTTGCTATTGTGTGCCTGGGGGCAGTTGCCTGGTCTGCCTATCTGGGCTTTGTTCATGGACTGGTTTGGTTTCCGTGGCTCCTCGTAGCTGCTCAGATCACCCTCGCGCTGGCCTGGTCGGTCCTGTTCAACTCGGTCCAACTCTACGTCGAAAAACGGCTTTACCTTCAGACCCTGCGGTTCTATCTGCCGCCCAAACTGGTGAAAAAATTCGCTGGGTCGCGGGATTTACTCAAGCCCGGTGCCACCCAGCAGACACTCACCTTGTTTTTCAGCGACATCGCCGATTTCACGACCATCGCCGAGGGCATGGACCCGGACGAATTGGCCGGACTGATGAATCACTATTTCGACAACGCCATTGCCAAGTGCATTCACAAAGCCGACGGCACTGTGGCCAAGTACATCGGCGACGCGATTTTCGCCTTCTGGAACGCGCCCGACCCCCACGAGGACCATGCGCTGCTGGCCTGCGAGGCTGCGCTGCTGTTCCGCGAACAGACCGCCCAACCCATCCGCGGACGCACGCTGCACACCCGCATCGGCTTGCACACGGGTGTGGCCAACGTTGGCAACTTCGGCAGCGTCGAGCGCGTTGATTACACGGCCCTGGGTGAGAGCGTCAATCTCGCCTCCCGCCTCGAGGGCCTGAACAAACACCTCGGCACCGATTGCCTGCTCAGCGGCGCTACTAAGGATGCTGTCGGCGAACGCATGCTGACCCGCCCGCTGGGAAGCTTCCAATTGAAGGGGTTCGCGGGCCTGGTCGCCGTTTACGAATTGATCGGCCGGCCCGACGCCGACGAAGCCACCCGCCCCTGGCGCCAGGCCTTCGCCGAGGCCCTCAATACCTTCGAACACCGCGACTTGGAATTGGCCGTGCTGGGCTTCCGCCAAGTGCTCGAACTGCGTCCCAACGACGGTCCCTCCCAATTCTATCTCAAACGCATCGCCGACCTCGCCAAAGAAACCCTTCCCGACAACTGGGCCACTTACACCATCCTCAGAGAGAAATAAGGCCGACAACCTTTCCGGCTGCCGTCATGTCGCTCACGGCAACAGTAGCGCGCGGTAGTACCTGCGGGACGGGAGGGGCGCGGCGGTATCGATGTAATCAAACGTGCCGGTGGTGGAGTTGGTGGTCACCAGCGGCACCCAGTTGGCCAGATTGGTTGAGGCCTGGATAGTGAAATGCAAGCCCGCGCGGCCGCTGAGTTGGACATGGGGCGCGCCTTGTGGCGTCAAGCCCACAAACGTCAGCGACGCCAGGGTAACGAGGCTGTAGTTTAATTGCAGGACGCCGGTGACGCCGTTGATGCCATCCACATCGATGTAATTGGTTTGGCCCGCCGCTACCGGGAAGGTCAGCTCGCTGCCCAGGCCGTTAACCCCGTTGGTCTTGGCGCAACCGACTTGCACCAGGACCGCCGGGTTCGTGGCCGACCGAACGAACACTGCCATGACCGTCGGGAACAAACTGCCATCGGTCGTCAGCAGGAGATTGCCCGAACTGAGCGGGACAAACGCAATCCATTCCGACGCCCCGCCGATCACTCCACAAATCACCTCGTTCGGGCTGGTGCCGCTGCCCCCCGTGTTAAAGATCTGCGTGCCGGTATAGCCGCTGACCACCGTGCCCGCCAGCGGTCCATTCGACTGCCCCCCACCGGTGGCGATGGCCCCGATGAGCAGCGGATTGCCGTCCACTGCATCGAGGAATTGGTCGGCCGCCTGCACGTGCTGGGCCGTACCGCCGGTCTCGTTGATTTGCAAAAAGGCGATTTCGCTCTCGTTGGTTTGCCATCGGGTCGAAACCTGCACGGTGTAGTTGCCGACCTGGCTGGGCTGAACGTTGCTGAGCGTCAGGCTGGTCGAGGTGGCGCCGGGAATCGGGCTGCCGTAGAAAAACCATTGGAAGCCAAGTCCCGGCAGCACGTCTTCGGGCGGGTAATGGCTCGGGTTTGGACAATTCTCATGGCCGTCGCCGCACACGCGGACGGCCACCGTCGTGAAGGTCGCGGTGCTGCCGAGGGTCACGGTCTCGTTCGTGGGCGGCACCCGGAAGACCGGCAGCAGATGTGGTGTGTCCACCTCCGACCAGCTAAAGACGTAGTCCCCGCTATCGCCGCCAAAGCCGTCGATGGCGATTTGATAGGGAGCGCCGTTGATCGCGTTGAAACGCGCTCGGCTGGTGTAATGGCCGCCGCTGACTACATCGCTCGCCCGGCTCGTGAGGTTGCTGACAATCGACCCGGTATAAACGGCCAGCAAGGTGTCGAAGGTGCTGCCGATCGTTCCGATGGTGCTAACACCGGTGTCTTGCGGCATCCAGGTGTACCATACTGATTTACCGCCGGGTTTGCCCGCATGCAGCGGTTCGCCGGGCTCAGCCGTCGCACCGCGATTCTGGCCGGCGACCTGGCCGCTGACCCCGAACAGGCTCACCCGGTTGGAGAAAAAGTCCGCTCCCTGGATGTTGGTTATCGGAAGGGTCAGGGAGGCTGTTTCGGTCGCCAGAGCCCCCAGGACATTGCCAACCACGACCGAGTAGCTACCCCCGTTGGTCACGTCAGCGGCGGAAATGAAATAGCATTGGTTGGTAGCGCCGGGGATGTTGATGCCGTTGAGCCGCCATTGATATTGGATCGGCGGTGTGCCGACAGCCGTGGCGCAAAAGGCGGCCGCACCACCCACCGGCGCGTTAGTGCTGACCGGCTGCGCCTGGAGCACGGGCGGCGTCCGAACCTGAACCGCGCGGCTGAACTCGGAAGTATTCCCGCGCGAGTCGGTGGCGGTGGCGGTGATGAACTGGGTGTAAGCGGCGTCGAGCGGGAAAGGCGCCGCGAATGACGCGGCACCATTGGCATCGAAGCTGACAAAAATGGCCCCGATGAACAACTTGCCCTCGCCGTAGCCGGACGGGTTTGGCGCGTCGTTAAGAAAGAACTCGATTCGGCCTGGCACGTTGGGCGGGCCGGTCGCTCCCCCGTAAATGGTCGTGGTGCCGGCGATGGCCTGCGCGTCGGTGAGGACTGGAAAACTCTGCGCTTGGTTGGGGCCGTTAGTATTGCCAGTGCCGTTGAGCGTTACACCGTCGTCCCCGAGATCGATTCCCAGGGCCCCATCCGAAAAAATGCGATTCCCCAGCAGCGCGTTGCGCTGGCCGGCGGTGGCACTCAAAGTGATGCCGTTGTGGCCGTTGAAAGCGATGAAATTGCCCTCGCCAACCGCTGTTCCGCCAATCGAATTGCGCGAGGCCTGGTCGCTGAACAGCACGCCGCTGAGGCCGTTGCCCACTGGCGTCAGGCCGTCTGCCGCGATCCCGATGAAGTTGCCCTGGACCGAATTACTGATGGCCGCGGAGGTCGCTATTTGGATGCCGTTGCCGGCGTTGCCCCCAAGCACGTTGGCAACTCCGGGCGTCGTGCCGCCAATGAAGTTGCCCGGCGAACTCACATAAAGGCCGTCGCCGGTGTTGGCCGCCTGGTTGGTTCCCGTGAAATCGACCCCGATGAAATTCCCCTGGATAATGTTATAACCGTTCGACAACAACCGAATGGCCGTCCCGAACCGGCTGAAAACCAGGCCGCGCACGGTGTTGCTGGAACATACGAGCACCAGCCCATCGATGGTATTGCTCGCCCCGCCGCCGTCCAGGGCGACCGTCGGCGGCATGTTGGAACCTGATTGCGACCAGCCGTCAATGATGATCGGACTGGTGATTTCCGGCAGAGGCGTTAGCGGCTGAATCGTGAAAGGCCCGGCGCCCGGCAGCTTGAACAGCACCAGGTTCTGGTCGGGCGAATCGTTGGCGTCCAACAAGGCCTGGCGCAAACTGCCGGGGCCCGAGTCGAGCGTGTTGGTGACGAACAACCGATACGGAATCACCCGCACGTCGAACGTGCAGGAATTGGTATTGCCGCAAGCATCCATCGCCACGCACGTCACCGTGTTCGAGCCATTCGGGAAGACCGAGCCGGCCGCCGGGAAGCTGAAAACCAGCGGGTTGGGGTCACAAGTGTCGCTAGCCAGCGCGGGCGGAAAGCTGACTGCTGCGCCGCCGGAATCCCGCGGAGCTTCAGCGGCGATGATATTGGTCTGACAAATAATTTGCGGGGCCGTGGTGTCCTTCACCGTGATGACCTGGCTCTGGGTAACACTATTGCCACAAGCATCGGTAGCCGTCCAGGCGCGCGTGATGGTGCGGACTACCTGGTTTGAACACAGCCCGCTGGTCGTGGTATCGGCAAAGGTAATCGACGCGGTGCTGCAAGTGTCAGTGGCGGTGGGTTGGCCGGTGGCAGTGGGCAGGGTGCTGTTCGGACACTCAACGACAGCATCGGCCGGGAACGTCACGAACGTCGGCGGTGTCGTGTCCTTGACCGTGATGACCTGGCTCTGGGTAACACTGTTGCCACAAGCATCGGTGGCCGTCCAGGCGCGCGTTATGGTGCGGACCATCTGGTTTGAACACAGCCCGCTAGTCGTCGTATCGGCAAAGGTAATCGACGCGGTGCTGCAAGTGTCAGTGGCGGTGGGTTGGCCAGTGGCAGTGGGCAGGGTGCTGTTCGGACATTCCACAACCGCATCGGCTGGGAACATCACGAACGTCGGCGGCGTCGTGTCTTTGACCGTGATGACCTGGCTCTGGGTAACACTGTTGCCACAAGCATCGGTGGCCGTCCAGGCACGCGTTATAGTGCGGACCACCTGGTTTGAACACAGCCCGCTGGTCGTCGTATCGGCAAAGGCAATCGACGCGGTGCTGCAAGTGTCGGTGGCCGTAGGCTGGCCGGTGGCAGTGGGCAGGGTGCTGTTCGGACATTCCACAACCGCATCGGCCGGGAACATCACGAACGTCGGCGGCGTGGAACCGTTATTTACCGGGACGTCCAGGCTGCAGGCGCTGGCGCAGCCGTTGGTGTCGGTGAGCTGCAGAGCCAGCGTGAAGTTCTGTCCGCACAGGCCGGCGGCCGTGACGCTGACGGTAGGGGTGTTGGTGGGACCAACCAGCGAGCCGTAGCCGCTGATGGCCCACGCATAGCTGGCCATTCCGGCGGGCCCACTATAGACGTTGCTGAGCGACAACGGGCAAACGGGGGACGGTCCGCTAATGGCACAGGCCGGCAACGGATTCACCGTGACGGTCTGCGAGGCGGTGCTGGCGCAGGCGCCGGCGAGGCCGGAAGCGGTCGCCGTGACGGTGAGGGTATAAGACCCGGCAGCGCCCGCCAGCACCGTGACCGTCGAATTAGTCGCCGGAGCCAGGAGCGTGCCGTTACCAACCAGGGACCACACGAAAGCAGCGCCGTCGCTCGTATCGCTATAGGTGTTGGTGGTTCCGCCACAAACCGCGTTAGGCCCGGCCAGGGAGTTGGTGGGCGGAACACAAACCGCAGGCCCATCCACGGAAAGGTCCTGGCTTGTGGCAGCGCCGTCCAGCGCAGTGAAACGCATGTGGTACGGCGCTCCAGGCGCACCGCCCGCCGAATGGCCCGCCCCCCAATACAATCGGGCAGCCAGGTGTCCGCCCCAAGCCAAAACCACCGTCGAGTTGGTCGTGTCAAATTCGATTTGCAGGTCCACCGGCGACTGGGTGGCCCCCAGGTCGCCGAGGTTGCCTTGACCGTTTGTGATATAGGTCAACGCGGTGATGGTGCCGTTGTAAATCGTCATCAGGTTTTCGCCGGCCGACAACGCGCCGAAACTCGTCTGCGGTTGCGGTAAGCCATTCACGGTCAAAGTGGGGATCGGAACCGGAATGGGCACCGTGCTCGGCGCGGTGAAGGAATCGGTAAGCCCTGACAACGGATCAACCAACTGCGCGATGCGGTTATAATGCGTGATATAATCGAAGGCGTCCTTGCCGCTGTTGACAATGTCCCATTCGATCACGCCGACGTGTGGTCCGCCGGTCAGCCCGGTCAGAACCAGACGGCACGGGACTGACTGGCCCTCGACATAATGGCAATTATTGGTGGTCAGGTTCCCGTTCAACCAATTGATCGGACTGGTCGGAGCGGCGGTCGGGCCGTTCGCCCCTTGGTCGAGCCTTCCCGATGCTCCGGCGAAAACGGCGGTATTCGCCCAAAGGACAAGGCCGCAGATTAGCAGCCCTTGGCGGTATGCAGGCGGACGCAAAGCGGCCGTATCATGCTTCTCAGACACCTTCACGGGAATCAGGCGCCATGGTACCGTGCTGATGCGCAAAATCAAGCTATTTTTGCGTCCTCCGCCCCGAAACTCCGATGAGCTCCACTACCTTCACTGCGCCTTCTGCTTGGGCGTCACTCTTCTACCAAGGGCGGACGCTCCTTCGCGGAACTCTTGCCCGGAGTGGGCGGGCTCGAGGAGATACGCAAAGCACGCGTCGCCGTGATTACCTCCCGCAGAAAGGATATCAATGCCAGAAAGAGCGAGAACATCGCCGCGATAAACAGCACCGTAATGAGTTTGGATAAGTTAACGAGAAGAAAAGTTCCCGTAAATAGGGCCGCGATCGTGATGCAAATTAACAGAGCAGAAATCGTGCAAAAGCTGATGGAAAAGTTCACCAGCCGCGCCCGCGTTGAAAGGCGCAGGAGTTCCTCAGACGCCGCCACTCTCTGAGTTTCATCGCGGAAATCGAATTTAGCTTCGACTATGCGGGCTCGGTCAACGATGCGGCCGAGCCGGTTGGTCAACACGCTGAGCAATGTGGCAACGCCCGAAATCAAAAACACCGGGGCAATCGCAAGCTGGATTACATGTGCGATGGCTGTAATGGGAGCTTCGGGTTGCATGGCTTCTATTTTCGAAAGTTTTTGCCCGGAAGCGCAACCAGAATCCACTTCTTCCATTTCGGCAAAACGACGAAACGCTCCAGCACCCTCCCCATCCCCCGCTCCGCTTATTTTCGGCTCGTCACCAGCACGATGCCCTGGCCCGGGCGCAGGCCGTAATGGAAAGGCTCGTGGATGTACTCCAGCGGGTATTCGGGCGAAACATCCTTCAGCGGGGCGCCGGCTTGAACGAAGTGGCGGAAATTTTCGGTGTGGAATTCCTGGTGGTGCCAGGGGTCTTTGTTGAGGATGAGCAGCGCCTCGTCCTTCTTTTGCCCGGTGGCCGCCTTCCACAAAAGAAGGATGTTGGGGTTATGACAGTGGAGGATGGTGGTGGGGTTTTCGTCGCAGAAGACGGCATGGTTTCGTTTGATTTCGTTGACCTTGGCAATGTAGCCGGTCAGGTCGACGCCGTCGGTTTGCCAGTCAGCGGGCGTGGTATGAATCACGTGCAAGGGCTTGCGCAGCGCGTATTCGAAGCCCATCGGGATCATAACGCCGGCGGAAAACAGCGCCGCGAACAGGTAACGCTGTTTGAGCACGTTGATGTTGCCCTGGGCTTCCTCGTAAAGCCGCGGCGTGTCGTGGCTCTCGGGAAAGCTGATCGAGGCGGCCGCTTCGCGCACCAGGTTGTACTGCTCGATCAGCCACCAATCGCTCAGGTTCCACCATTTCGAGCTGTTGAAGACGTAATCAAAACCGGCGCGCGCGGTCTCCTTGGTTTGGTCGGCGGTGCAACCGAGGGTCTCGGCCACAAAACAAATTTTGGGATGTTGCGCCCTGACCTCGCGAATCAGCCGGCGCCAGAACGCCGGCGCCACCTGGTAGGCCGCATCGCAGCGGAAGCCGTCGAAGCCCAGTTCGAGCAGGTGTTTCACGACCGAGAGGCAGAAGCGGTAAAGGCCTTCCGGGTCCCGCGTGTGGCGATGGTCGAACCGAGCCAAGTCGTGCCAGACTACCTTCTCGCCCTTGTGCATACAGGAGGATTTGGCGATGCGCCCGTCCCGCTCGCGCACAAACCATTCGGGATGCTCGCGGGTCAGCGGCGAGTCCAGCGCGCAGTGGTTGATCACCAGGTCGAGCATCACCTTCAACCCGGCGGCCCGGGCCTCGCGGGTCATCTGCTTGACCTGTTCATCCGGCGGCGTGGCGCTGGCGGGCGTCAGCAGCACGGTGTTGATCTGGAAATAATCCGCAATCGAGTAAAGACTGCCCGAGGCGCCCAGCCTCTGGATCGGATTGATGAAAACCCAGTCGAAACCCATCCCGGCCGCCCGCGCAAAATGCGGCCGCCATTCCGACATCGGGCCGGCGAGTAACGGAAACAGATTATACAGGAGCATAGCTCAGCATCATTCTCTATTAACAATGCACGGGTTGGGCCAGAGTGCCAGACGATCTTTAAGGGGGGTTGATCCTCCAAGACTTCTATTTCAACCAGGAGGCGAGTTTCTCACCACGCCAAATCTCTTCGAGTGGCTGGCGTTGGCGGACGAGCGCCGCCTGTTTGCCGTTGACCAGGACCTCGGCAACCAGGGCGCGGGTATTATAGTTGCTGCTCATGACCGAGCCGTAGGCGCCGGCGCTCATCAGGGCCAGAACATCGCCCTCCCCCAACCGCGGCAGCGGACGGTCGTGGCTGAAGAAATCGCCGGACTCGCAGATCGGGCCGACTACATCGGATTTGACCAGCGCGCCGTTGCGGTGGGTGAGGGGCACGATTTCGTGGTAAGCCTCGTAAAAGGCCGGCCGGATGAGGTCGTTCATCGCAGCATCAACAATGAGAAAGTTCTTCGACCCGGTGCGCTTGACGTATTCAATGCGAGTGAGCAGGACGCCGGCATTTCCCGAGATGAAGCGCCCCGGTTCCATGAGGATGCGCAAACCGAGCGACTTTAGCAGGGGCACCAGCCGGGCAGCGTATTTTTTCGGGGTGAGGATATTTCGGGCAGCGGAAGATTGCCACCAGGCCTCCGTGCCGCTGGCCAGAGCCGGCTCGTAAACGATCCCCAGGCCCCCGCCGATGCTGAAAAACTCCAATCCGTGCTTCGCTTTCAATCGCGCCACCAGGGGCGCCACCTTACGCACGGCCTGCTCGAACGGCGCTGTTTCCGTAATTTGCGAACCGATGTGCATGTGCAGCCCGCGCAGGCGCAGGTGCTTCAGTTTGGCGGCGCGGGCATACACGCCCTCAATTTTTTCGAAAGCGATTCCGAATTTGTTTTCGTAAGTGCCCGTCGTGATTTTTTTGTGCGTGTGCGCCTCAACATCCGGGTTGACGCGCACCGCCACCGGCGCGACTTGCTTCCGGCGCGCCGCGATGCGGTTGATCCGCTCCAGCTCCGGCTCGCTTTCGGCGGTGAAGCAATACGCACGCTGCTTGAGGGCGAAATCGATTTCGGCTGCCGTTTTGCCAACGCCGGCAAAGACACATTTACGGGCGTCGCCTCCGGCGGCCATCACCCGCCGGAGTTCGCCGGCGCTCACAATGTCGAAGCCGCTCCCCAGGCCGGCCAGGGTCCGCAGCACCGAGAGATTGGTGTTGGATTTGACCGCAAAGCACACCAGGTGCTCCACCGGCGCCATGGCCCGGTCCAGTTCCTGGAAATGTTGAGTTAGCGTATGCTGCGAATAGACGTAGAGAGGCGTGCCGAAGCGGCGGACGAGCGCTTCGAGCGCGACCCCTTCGCAGTAGAGCCTTCCGCGGACGTAACGAAAATCGTGCATGGAAACGGAAACGGATAAATGGATTGATGGATGAGTGGATGAGTGGATGAGTGGATTATTGGATTATTGGATTGATGGCTCGGAGAGGCGGAGCTTAGTGCTTCGTTTGCCCTCGGACCCATCCACTACGCCAGTCCCGCCTTCATTAATCCATTAATCCATTAATCCACTAACCCATCGGTCCACCGCTCAGGGCCCGGCCAGGACTTTGGCCCGCTGGGAGTGATATTCCTCGGGGCTAATTTCGTCGGCCCTGTATTTACGCAGTAATTCCTTCAGACGCTGGTCTTTATCTGCGGAGATGGGCAAGTCCGGACCCGGGATCGGCGGAAAAGTCGACGTTGGCTCCAACTTGGGTTTCGGCGGCTTGTAGGTCGGAGCGGGGGGCGGCGGGGGCGCAATCACGGCTACCGGTGGGGCGGGCGCGGGCTGCTCCACTCTTGGCTGAGCCTGCTCGGGCCTCGTCACTTTGGGCGTCTCCATTCTTGGCGGAACGACGGGTGCGGCTGGTTCCGGTGGGGTTTGGGCAATGACCTGCTGCATCTTTTCACGAACCGCTTGACGGGCTTTGGCGATGGCATCTGAATCGACCCCAGGAGGCGTAATAATGCGGGCGGGTTGAACCGCGGGCGCCGGAGCGGGCTGCATCTCCAGCACGGGCGCTGGCTTGACGACAGGTGGGGGCGTCGGCGTCGGGACCGTGACTTCTGTCTGGACCGGAGGCGCGACCGGCGTGGGCGCCGGTTGAACGACCGGAGCAGGCGCAGGAACCGGCGGAGCGGCCGGCGGAATCACAGCGGGACGGATTGCTGCCGGCGGCTGTGGTCTGGCAGGCGGGGGCTGCACGTGGATCTCCTGCATTTTCTGGGGCTTCGGCTCGGCGATTTTGTCCGGGGCCTTCGGTTTAGTTGCCGGGCGTGAAGGCGTCACCGCCGGCGGAGGAGCCGGGGCCTGGCCCTGCAATTCATTGAGTTTCTGTTCCAGGGCTGCGCGCGCTTTTGCCTGGGCTTCATTGTCTGCGCCGCGAACGGAAAGGGCGCAAACCGCCGCGCAAAGGACCAACAGAAGTTTTGAAATCTGCATACCTTATTTTTACGGCAAAATTGATTTGGATGCAATAATTAATGGAGCTGAGCCCACCCCGCAGCACGATTAAGAAACCAGTCGTCTCCAGGCCCCTTGCCAGGGGTAAAGGAGGACGGAGCGGAGCATTAACCGCTTAATCCGGCTGCGGGGGACTTTAAGGCGGTGCTGAGGGTCAAGCACGTTGTTTGCCCACAGCAGCTTCAGCGTTTCCTGGCCGATTAAAATAGGCCAGGCGCAGGCCAACCGGACGCGCATGCCGCGCGGCAAGGCGTTGGTATAGGCCCAACCCGCCTGCAAGTGGAAATCGGCCTTGGTGAGATAGTCATTATAGACCGGTCGCAGCCGCGGCTCGTTTCCAGGCCGGAGCAGATCCTCGGGTTTGAGACCGCAGCTTGCCAGGCGCTCGGTCGGAAGATAACAGCGGCCCTGGCGGAGGTCCGCCGGCAAATCACGCAGGATATTGACCAATTGCAATCCTTTCCCAAATCTCACGCTCTGGGCCAGCAGCCAGGAATCCTTTAGATATGCTTGTGGAAAAAGGTGCGCGCGGCAGAGCCGGGTCCAGAACTCGCCGACGCAGCCGGCCACACGGTAGGTGTAATCATCCAACTCAGCATCTTTCTCCAGGGACTTGATCTGTTCGGGAGAGGCCCCGGCGAACCGGCGCAGGTCCAGTTCCTGGCCACTGGTAATCGTGGTGAGGACCTCGCGGATTAATGTGATGTCGGCCGGCGAAAAACCCTCCAGCAGCGCCAGGCTGGCCTGACAATTCTCCAGGAGCAGCCGTTCGGCGGGAGAGCCCTGGTGCCGGACGAGGTCGCCGAAATCGAGCGGGCCCGTTCGCGTGCCCTGGATGCGTTCACACAGTTGCTGCAAGGCGGCCAGGCGCAGGTCCAGCGGAACCAATTGGGTATCGGCGATGGTGTCGGTTGTGCGGGCCAACAGATAGGCAAGGCTGATTTGGGGACGGATCGAAGACGGCAGGACGCGGAGCGTGGTATAAAACGAGCGCGAGACATCGCGCAGATGCGTGGTAAGCAGTTGGTCGGACGTAATCATTTCGAGGGCCAGGATACCGAGTGTGGAGAGACGCCCGGGGTTCGCCAGAAGTGGATGCCCGCCGGATGAACACGGACTACGGTTCCCATGCGCTTGGTTTGCGTGTCAAAAGCGCGATGTCTCAGGAAACGGCGAATGAACTCCGCTGCCTGCCTGCTACCAACGTCCAGCCAGATCAGACAATAGCTGCGATGTAACCAATCCGGGCGATAAAAATCCTTATCCAAGCTGAAAAAGGTCGGCCGAGGGAGCCGGTGCAGGACCGGAATCAAATTCTCATCCTGGGTGCCGGAGGAGGCAACCTCAAGGCCCACCATGCGGAAGCGGATCCGCCACTCACGCAGCAATTGCTGCTGACTGGCGGGCAGGTTTTCGTCGAGCACCAACATGAAATCCTCGAAACGGCTCGTGTTTTACGACCAAACCTGCGATCGCGATTGCCTCGGCGATAGCCTCGTCGCTTATCTTGCCGCCCCACTCGGCCACGATCTTATCCCACGTCAGGCCATCCTCCAGTTGTTCAAGGACAATCCACACCATGATGCGAGTGCCCTTGAACGTCGGCTGCCCACCGCAAATCTTCGAGTCGGAGACGATATGTCGCCCCAACTCGATTCGCCGGTGGTTTCCGTTTGCCTTCGCTCTCATATCGATGCGCCATACTATGCGGCGCACCCAGCTCGGAAGCAAGCGAACTCAAGATTCAGCGGCATGCTGAGGACCACCGCAGGCTTGCACGGGCCGCTTAAATTCCTGAGCATCGCCGCACCTGATGGCAACACGTCTGAAAGTCCTGATGTCCGCTTATGCTTGCGAGCCGGGCAAAGGATCGGAGCCGGAGGTGGGCTGGCAATGGGCGCTGCAAATGGCCCGCTTTCATGACGTGACGGTGCTCACGCGGGCTAACAATCGCCCCACGATCGAACCGGGGCTGGGCGCCCTGCAAGGCAAGCAACCGCTCCCGCAATTTGTCTATCATGAGCGCGGTCCGCTCCTGCTGCGCTTCAAGCGGCAGTTCCACGCGACCAAGAGTTATTACGTTCTTTGGCAACGCTCGGCGCGGGCGATGGTCGGGCGCTTGCACCAGGCGCACCACTATGACCTGATGCATCACGTGACGTTTGCCGCCTTTCGCTACCCCACCACGATTTGGGGACACGGCGTTCCGTCCATCTGGGGACCGGTCGGCGGCATCGAATCCATTCCAGTGCCACTCCTGCCCTGGAGCCAGCCCGGTTCACTCTTGCACGAAGTTATCCGCAACGCGCACAATTTCCTGCAAACCACGAGCATTCATGTCCTGACCAGGCGAGCGCGGGCCACGACCCTGTTGCTGGCGACGACGCGCGAAATGCAACAGGCCTTCGCCAAGCTCGGCTTTGAGGCCGAAGTCATGCCCACAATTGGGTTACGGACGGCTGAGTTGCCCCGGCAACCGCATCGCCGCACCGAAGGTCCGCTCAAGCTTCTTTACGTCGGCAATATCATCACCCTTAAAGGGCTCGATTTGGCACTCGAAGCGCTGAAGGCCTCCGGCACGGACGCGACCTTCACCATGGTCGGCACCGGGAATTATCTCGAGGCGCTCAAAGGGTTGACCGCAAGATTGGGTTTGCAGCAGCGCGTCAGCTTTGCGGGCCGCCTGGCCCGGAACGACGTGCTGAAGATTTATCCCAATTACGACCTTTTCGTCTTTCCTAGCCTTCATGACACGGGTGGGTACGCGGTAATCGAGGCGATGTTCAATGAGTTGCCGGTCGTTTGTTTGGATTGCGGCGGCCCGGCCGTGGCCGTGCGTGAGAATTGTGGAGTAAAGGTTCCGCTCGGCCCACGAGCGAAGGTGATTTCGGATTTGGCCGTGGCGTTCCGCTCCTACAACGAAAACCGGGCGGCGGTAGCCGAGCAGGGCCCAGCGGCGCGGGAGTCGGTTCTACGCTATTACGAGTGGGACCGAAAAGGGGAGCAGATGAACGAGCGTTACCAGGTGGCGGTTCGCCGGGCCGGAACGGGTTCGGCATTGGGAGGACCATGACCCCACCATGCCCCCCTACACCCCGAGGGGTTCTCCCCGGGTTCTCCCTCTCCCCTTCATAAGGGGAGAGGGTTGGGGTGAGGGGTTACTTGCTTGCTGTGGTTCGTGGAGAGTTCCCCCCCACTCGCCCTACGCCATTTCTCCAACGTCGCAGTGCGGGTGGCGAGGGACGGAATGCTCCCAGTAAGGTGTGTTGAAGGCGACTTGTTTTTCTTCCGAAGTGAAAAGGGATTCGCGGTTGGCGGCCATCTCTTTAAGTTGCGTGCTGCCCGCGTCATCCAGCGGTTTGAATGCGCCCGCCGCGGTGATGGTTTTGTCCAGCAGATCAACAAAGGAGGTTGGAATCGCCGAGACCACCCCTTTTTGCGAAAGGCTGAAACGCAAGGCCAGCTCGACCTCTTTGGGCTCCTCCACTGAGCGATACCACCATTCACGGTTCTTGGGTTTGCCTTTTTCGAAGGTGCCCCAGGAGAGCGGCTTGATGGCGATGACCCCGGCGCCCTGTTCGTTGGCCAGCGCCAGCACTTCCTTGCCGAAACCGCGGGTGTAGAACTCAACGAAGTTGATGGGGAACATGACGGTGTCGAACTTGAACCCCTTCATCGCTTCGAGAGCGCCCTTGGTGGTGTGGGCGGAAAAGCCGATGTATTTGATCTTGCCTTGGTCTTTGGCTTTGAGGATGGCCTCCATGGCGCCCTCGGGGCCGAGGGCCTGTTTCACCTCGGCAGGAGTGACCAGGTGGTGCAACTGATAGAGGTCGAAATGGTCGGTTTTGAGCCGCTGCAACGAGCGCTCCAACTCGAAGCGCGCGGCTTCCTTTTCACGCTTGTGGGTTTTGCAGGCCAGAAAATATTTGCTGCGGTCAATTCCCTGGAGACCGATGCCCATTTTGATCTCCGCGTCGCCATTGCCGTAATTGGGCGCGACGTCGAAATAGTTCACCCCGCGGTCAAAAGCGTCGTGGAGGGCCGCAGTGCCTTTTTCCTGGTCGCAGTGGAACAGGGATAGGCCGGGGAAGCAGACGACGGAAACCTTCTGGCCGGTGCGGCCGAGCACACGCCGCGGCATGCCGTCGGCCTTTTCGCCAGATTCGGTTGCGGCAAAGATTTTGGGGACACCCAGCGCCGCTACACCGGCAGCGCCGCCCACAGTCTTAAGGAAAGTTCTACGTTTCATAGCGGTTGCTTTAGAATCAGGTGTGATGGTTGCAACCTGCCACAGGGGATGGGAGCGCGCAAGGAAGATTGAAGATGGCAGTCCAGGGGAATAGGACTTATATGACCCCCGACCTATACGGAAGGAAAACCACTCCCTGCCGGCTGAAGCAGCAGGGCGGGCGCAATTGCTGGGGCGGGTCTTAGCGGGCCAGGCCGGTGCCTTCGCACACCGGGCAAGCCGGCGGCGCGTGGCGGATCACGTGATAGATGTAATCCTTGAGCTTGGCGCGGCGCATCTTGAGTTCCTCGATTTCCTGGTCGGTGGCGAAATCGATTTCCTCTTCAATGCGATACACTTCGTCGTCGAGGCGGTGGTACTCGTCGAAGACGCTCCGGAAATGCGCGTTGCTGCCCTTGAGGGTGCGAATGGTCTCGCGGTGTTCCGGGAACTCTCTCAGGATCGGATGATGAAGGTCCATGGGGACGATCTCCTGTTGTTGGTTTTGCAATTTGGTGCCTTGGTTGGCAGGAACCACAAAAGGGTATGGACCGGCAAAAACAGGCCAGTCCGGGCGGGGCGTTGGTGGGTTCAGCCGATTGTTGGGGAGGTGAGCCGCGGTGCCGATGTTGTCGGCGCTCACACAACCGGATATAGCGCGTCGCTTCAAATCCATCTGTGGTCCGCTGCTCTTGAGCGGCCCGAAATCATCTTAGTCTGAAATCGCCGGTAGTAAAGTTTTTCTTTTGGGATTTACGGTTTAGGAGCCGGAGGGCGGGGGGAATTGCGAAGCTTAACCGTCAAGGCGCCAAGCAACGCTTGTGATCCTAAACAGGTGATTCTGCTCCCGATCGCTATCGATGAGTCTAACGAGGATGACGCAGAGACCTGCTAAGTGGCAGGCCCGTTGAATTCCATGCCGACCAGGCAAACGTCGTCGGTGAAGGTGTTGCCTTCGGCGAACTGGCGGACCTCGTCGAGCAACTCGTCGAACATCTCGGAGGCCGGACGTTGGAAGCGCTTCTGGACCGCAGCCACCAGCAAGGCATGGTGGTAGAGTTCCTGGCTTGGACTTTGGACTTCGATCAGGCCGTCGGTGAAGAGCAACACGAGGTCGCGAGGTGAAAGGAGCACTTCGGAGGTTTGGTAGGTGGCGTTCTCGAGCAGGCCCATCGCGGGCTGGCTTTTGCCGTTGGCGTTGAGCAGGGGCACGACGGTGCCGGCGCTGCGGCGGACATGGAGGGGTTTGGGATGGCCGGCAGAAGCGTAACGCATCACACCGGTGCGCCAATCGGCTACGAGGTAAAAGGCGGTCGTCAGGAGGGGACTGCCAGTGTGCTTGAGAATGGCGCAGAGGTCGGAATTGAGCTTGGTGAGAAACTCTCCGGGGTTGGTGGCCAGGGGTTTGAGTTCCTCAACCAGCGCCCGAATCATGGCAGTGATGAGGGCGGAGCGCACATCATGCCCGGCCACATCGCACAGGAAAACGGCGGCCTGGGTCTCCGAAAGGGCGGAGAGGGTAAAGAAATCCCCGCCGACACTGCCGCTGGGGAGGTACCGATGGGTGAAATCGAAGGCGCTCTCGGATTGCGGGCCGTGGCGCGGGAAGGTGGGATATTGCTGGGGGAGGATGGTGAGCTGGATTTCGCGCGCCATCTTGAGGTCCTCCTCCATGCGCTGGTTTTTGGCGCTGAGTTCTTCGCGGCTGAGGGCCAAGGCGGTGTTGGCGCGCCGGATTTCCTGTTCGGCCATGCGCTGGGCGGTAATGTCCCAGAAGATGCCTTGCAAGCCGATGATTTCGCCATGGGATTCGTAAATCGGGGTTTTGACGACCTGAACGTAAATCTTGCCGCTGCCCGGGGGTTGGTGCTCCTCGACGGTTTCGTAGGGTGTGCCGGTCACCAGGACCTGGTGGTCGTCGAGCTGGTATTTCTTTGCCAGTTCCGCGGGGAAGAAGTCGAAATCGGTTTTGCCGACGATTTCTTCCAGCGGTCGGCCCAGGGTCTCACAGAAGCGGCGATTGGCGAAGGTGAAGCGGCCCTGAAGGTTTTTACGGAAGATATTCTGCGGCAGGGTTTCGACCAGCGAATGATAAAGGGCTTCGGAATGGCGCAGTTTTTCCTCAGCCTGGCGCCGCTGGGTGATATCTTCGACGGTGCCTTCGTAATAGAGGAGGCGCGCTTTGGCATCGCGCACGGCCCGGCAGTTTTCCGAAATCCAGATAATGGTGCCGTCCTTGCGATAGACCTGCGATTCAAAATCGTTAAGCGTATCGCTTTCCTGCATCGAGCGGATGAACTCGGCGCGACGGCCTTCTTTCACATAAAGGCGGCGGCTGATGTCCGTCAGATTTTCGATGAGTTCCTCGGGGGAGGTGTAACCGTAGATGCGGGCCAGGGCGGCGTTGGCCATGAGATAGCGGCCATCGGGTGAGGTCTGGAAAATGCCTTCCACGAGGTGGTCAAACACACTGTGGTACTTCTCCTCGGCTTCGAGCAGGGCGCGGTCGGTGCGATGGCGCTCGATGGCGTAACGGATGGACCGTTCCAGCCAACTGGGGGTGAGTTGGGTTTTGACGAGATAATCGTGGGCGCCGGCGTGGACGGCTTCCAGGGCGACGGTTTCATCGTCGGATTCGCCCGCGACAATAATCGGCAGTTGGGGGGCGCGGGCGCGGACGAGGGAGACGTTGGCCAGGCCGGCGCCATCCGGCAATGACATATCCATCACCACAACGTCGAAGTGGTCACCGCTCAGAGCGGTGAGACCGCCCTGCAAGTTTCCGGCGGAAAGGACGTCGGCCGAAAGGTCGCGGGCCTGGCCGAGCATCTCGCCGACGTAGCGGGCGAACCCGGAGTCGTGCTCGATGAGCAAAATCTTCAATTTTTCCTGCGTCATAGGCAGCAACGGCAACCGACGGCGCGCCAGCCGCTGGTCGGGTCGATAGCGAGGATGGCAGAAACTTTGTCAGTCATCAAGTTTTCAAGTTTTCAGGTTCCGAGGGGGGGTGGAATAATGCGGCATAAGGTGAAGTCTGAAATGCGAGGACATGAAACGTGACGCGTGATGCGTGAAACGTAAAACGTGACAGGTAAAAGGGGAAGCGTGATAAAAGTTACCTCGTTACAAGAATGTGCTGGAGTCTTGTAAGCGTATAACTAGCGCTAAAGCGGCTGTGCGGTTTTGCCCAGGAAAAGAATGACGCGGTATTTGAGGACCAGCGGTTTGCCGGGCTCGAGGGTCACCGGTTCCAGGCCGGGATAGGAGACGTTGAGGAGAGCGAAGCTGTGGCGCATCAGCCAGCCATTGGTGGGGTAGCCGGGGTTGGACGGGTTATCTTCGATGCGCACGCCGGCTTCATGGCCGTTAAATGAACCGGCAATTTCGGCCCAGGGATGGCGCGAAAGCACGCCGTCCTTTTCGGAAATCCCTTTATCGGTGCGGATGATGGTCTTGGCCGCGCCGCCGTCGCGCGGGGCGGTGCGGAAGGCGAACCCGCCGTAGCCTTTCTTTTGATCGGGTGTGCCGACGATGACCACCGGCTTGTCGAGGGCCTCGAAACTGAGGGTGAAATCCATGACCCGTTGGTCTTTGGAAACGGCGTGCGTGAGAATCTCGATGTCTTCCTTCACGAATTTGCGCTCGCCGTCATACCAGCCGTTTTCGACGGCCAGGCGCGCGAGTGGACCCTCTGTTTCGCGCGCCTTCCACCGGACAAATTTTTGCTTAAACCCTTTCACCGTCCATACGTCGTCGGTTTTGCCGTCCACCGTGACCACCTCCCAGGCCCAGAAAATGCCGCGGTGATGGGGATGATCGTGGTTGAAGTCGTCGGTTAGAACGGTGCCATCGGGCGCATAGACCGGGTGCAGATAGGAGGAGCGGCGCAGCCGTTCGGGGGCGGCCGGGGCGAGGATCATCCCGTAATTATAGACAAAAACGGGTTTGCCGTTCTCAGTCAACTCCAGCCCGGTGGAGTCGTTGACCTCTTGGAAAGTGAATGGGGAAGGCGCGGCCGCGACCGAAAGGAGGGCGGCGCCAAGAAAGGCGGCCGCGACGAGGGAGTGATGTTCGGAGAACGGGTGCTTAGTGTTCATGGTTGATGGTTGAAATGGGTGGCAGCATCTGTGCACTGGACCGAAGAGTCACAAAACCAGGGGCCTGGGGCAACGTTTTTTACCCTTATCTGCCAGAGCTCCAGGCGCGCCCGTCACTCGGCGACCACGAGGGCTTCCCGGGCTTGCTGTTTCGTGCCCCAGGTAAACCAGGCGCAGATGGCCAGCAGCAGAAGGTTGAACACGCCAAGGGTCTGAAGGACGGCGGTTAAACTGTGTCCATGCCGGTTGATCCAGACCAGTGTGCCGCCGTAGGCAAGCGCCAGCAGGAGAAGAAAAGGCACGACGCGGAATTGAGAGCGGGCGAGCAAATTGTTCACCAGCACATTGGCCAAAGCCAGCGGCACCATGGCCAGGGCGTACCAGGGCAGAACCGCCGCGGCCACTGCCACGAAGCTTGGACCATAAACGAGTTTGATCACCCAGGGACCCAGGAGCGCCAGCCCCGCGGCCCCGCCCGCGGCAAGCACGGCTGTGCCCAAGAGGACCAATCCGACCAGGTCGGTTTTCTCGGATTTTGCCGCGCTGTGGACGATGCGAGGAAACATCACGGTAGCCAGGGGGAACACCAGCCAAATCAGCGCCCGCGAAAGCGTGCCGGCGCTGACATAAGAGCCGGTTTCGTCTTCGGTGAAATAATGTTTTACAAACATGGTGTCGCCCGTAAAGAGGAACTGCACGAAGAGGAAACCCAGCAGCAGCGGCACGACCTGGCGGAGGAGACCGGGCCAGTCAAAAGGCAGCGGCGGCAGGCGCCAAAGGGAACGGGCCTGCCAGAAGGCCATTCCGAGCATCAAGGCAGTGCCCACCAGCACACCGCTCATCATGCCCATCGCCCCGGCGCCCAGCACCAGGACGGCGATGGCCGCAACGGCCAGGCGGCCGACCCCATTGGCCAGCATGCTCCAGCCCACCCAAAAAAAGTTCTGCCGGCCCTGCAGCACGCCCAAAAAGATTGGTGCGCAAAGACTGAGCAACACCGTTGGTAGAGTGAGCCACAGCGCGAGAGGATTGGTCACGCCCCAGAGTTGCATGATCCAGCCTTGGAACAGCAGCACCGCGAGGGCGGCCAGGCCCCACAGGGCGAGCAAGCCAAACGAAATCATGCGGATGATGCCGGCCAGTTCCCGTTCGCGATGGGTGGCCAGAGCGCGGGCGGTCTGATGGGTCAGGACCATTTGCAGCGGCACGCTCGGAACCAGCATGACCACCGTCAGCAGGGTCCCGAACAAGCCGTATTCGCTCTTGCCGGTGGCCCGTCCCAGGAAGTGCACGCCCCACATCAGGAAGCCTGCGGCGATATTGGCGATCATCAGCCAGCCACTTTGGCGAAAAAATGTCGCGCGATGAGCGGCGGCCTCGGTCATGGCGGGCCTTTCAGCATTTTCCACAAGCATGGGTTTTTAGACTGTAGGCCGCAATTTCGGTTCAAGGGAACGAACGCAAAAACCGTGCCAACAACTCTCGAGCCCGCTCCAGGGAGGCGATGGCAATCCACTCGTCGGCCGTGTGCGCCTGGGCGATGTCGCCGGGACCGAAGACGACGCTGGGAATCCCGCGGTGCGCGAGAACCGAGGCGTCGCAAAAATAATGGACACCGGCCGGATGCCGCTGGCCAGCGCTGTGAAGGAACTGAGCCACTAGGCGGTGGCGGGGGTCGGTTTCGAGGGGCCTGCAAGGGGCGGCTCTGGCAGTGCCGAAGGCTGCCTTAAGGCCGTACTGGCGCAGGAGGTGAGTGATTTCTTTGCGGACGGCCGGTTCAGTTTCACCCGGCAAGGTGCGCCGGTCCACCAAAATTGAGCAACGGTCCGGAACGATGTTCGGCTGAATGCCGCCTGAGATTGCGCCGACGTTGACGGTGGGACGGCCCAACAAGTCGTGGCGGCGGCGGGACAATTGGGCGGCGTATTTGGTCTCCAGCAAGTCCACGATTCGCGCCATCGTATGGACTGCGTTGCGTCCCAACTCGGGGTGAGCGCCATGGGCAGACTTGCCTTTAGTTTCGAGGCGCAGCCACAAACTGCCTTTGTGGGCGGTGACGACTTGTAACCGGGTCGCTTCACCGACGATTGCCAGGTCGGCCTTGGGGCGCTGGGCGGCCAGTGCGCGGGAACCAGCCTGGGCGTCTTCCTCATCGACAAGGCCGGCGAAGGTAATCTCGGTTTGGGCTGAGCGCGGCCCGCTGTCTGCCAGGTCGCACAGGCTCAGAAGCATGGCCGCGACGGAGCCCTTGGTATCGCAAGCGCCCCGGCCGAAGAGGCGCCCGTGCTTCTTGCGCGGCGTGAACTGTTCATCGGAGCCATTGACGGTGTCGAGATGAGGCGCCAACAGGATGCGCTGCCGCACTTTCCCTGCCGGCGAAAGACGCGCTAGGAAATTCGAGCGGCCCGGCAAAACCGGACGGAGCTCGACGTCGAGTCCGGCGCGCGCGGCGGTGGCGGCCAGGAACTCAGCGACGCGCTGTTCGCCGGCACGGGGGTGTTGCGCGGGCAGAAAGGCGGGATTGACGCTGGGCAACGCAATCAAGTCGCTCAGCAGTTTGTCAGTGGCGATCATTACAGAGCATTTTGCTGACAGAAAAAAATAAGGCTGCCACAAAAATCCACAAAAAGACACCAAAGAAGATCTTTGCCTTTAGGTCTCTGTACTGAAACAGGACTCCATGTGCAGATGCGCTGACTAAGGTTCGGTTGCGGCTGTGCCGCGCTATGTCCATCGCGTCTCTGCGCATTAACCGGCGTGCCGAAAAACGCGGCGCCAAAGGTGGAGGAATTTGAGGGCTGAGCGTTCGTAGGTCGAGAGCACGCGCCCATGGGCGAGGGTCTCGTGGACCGCCCGGAGGGTCATGCAGAAGTCCAGGTCGTGCAGCGGGCGGTCACGCAGGATGCGATTTTTCCAGCGCTGGGGGTCCTTGATTTGCTCAACCTCCTCGTTCGTTCCCGGGCGGAACGAAATCAGCCAATCATCCTGGCGGACAAATCCGTCCGCCTCAGTCTTGTTTTCGAACCAGGCATCACAGAGCAGCAGGCAGACCGATTTGCCCTGCGATGAGCCCAAGCGGTAGAAGACCAGGCGCGCCTCGAACTCGGAGAAATAGTCATAGGCAATTGGGGCGGCCTCGGGGGGCGGCGGAGTGAAGGCGGTTTGATAGCCAAGGCGGAACCCGCCGGGCTGAGCAGGAGCCGGCTCGAAGCAAAGGTTCTCGTCGAAAATCCAGACCATTTCGGTAGGCAGACCGCGCCGGGTCAGGAGGGTTTTCCAGGCGTTGAACGCTTCCTCGAACGCGGGACGGTTGTATTGGGGTTTTTTGTCCATTTGAACTTTTAGCTTTTGAATTGGTTTCGCAGTTCAGATTTGGAGTTTTGAACAGCGCCACCGGCAGCCGGACTGTCCGTCGAGATGGAACGGAACCAATCGGCAAAGAGCCGGATGCCTTGCTCGATCCTGACCTGGGGATTATAGCCGAGGTGTTGCCGGGCTTTGGAAATGTCCGCGCAGGTCAGTGGGACATCGCCGGGCTGGGCCGGCTGGCGCTGGAGCACCGCTTTTTGGCCCAACGCGTCTTCCAGTAATTCAATGAGATGGTTGAGCTTCACAGTTTGCGATTCGCCAAGGTTGAACACTTGATAGCCGAATTCGCGCTGGGTGCAAGCCAGAACGCCCTGCAGGATATCACCAATATAGGTGTAATCGCGCGCGGTCGAGCCATCGCCGAAGACGGGAATGGGCTGGCCGTCGCGCATCAGCCGGGCGAATTTGTGGATAGCCAGATCGGGCCGCTGGCGCGGACCATACACGGTGAAGAAGCGCAGCATGACGATGTCCAGGCCATAGACGTGATGATAGACATGGCCGAGGGCTTCGCAGGCAAGCTTGCTGGCGGCATAGGGCGAGATGGCGCAGAAAATGGGATCGCTCTCGGCGAAGGGGACCTTGGAATTGACGCCGTAAACCGAAGACGATGAAGCGAGGATGAGTTTTCGCACGCCGTGGCTCCGGGCGGCTTCCAACAGGTTAACGGTTCCTTCGACGTTGACCCGCTGATAAAGCGCCGGTTGATCGAGGCTGGGCCGCACGCCGGCGCGCGCGGCCAGGTGGATGGCCTGGTCGAATCGGACGCTGCTCAGCAACTCGTCCAGTGTGGCGCGCTCGGTCAGGTCGCCGAAGACAAATTCGAAGGGTTTGGCCAAGGACTGTAGGTGGCGGAGATTCCGGCGCTTGAGCTGGGGATCATAAAAGGGATTCAGGTCGTCGAAAGCCCAAACGGCGTGGCCGGAAAGCAACAACTGCTCGCAGACATGCGAGCCGATAAAACCTGCGCCGCCGGTGACCAGGAAGTTCATGAGTTAAACGGTTGGAATCAGCCCAGAAGCCAGCGCGGATGTCAAGCTTGCCCGATTCAGGAAAAGGGGCGGGGACGGCTCGTCCCTCGTATTACTGCTACCATCCTGCCGGTTAGCGGACCTCGGGTTGCGGTTCCCCTCTCCCCTTCATAAGGGTGGGGTGAGGGGTCTCTCTTTGACTCACGCTCTGACAAGAGGATGCGCCTTTCCCATGTGCCGTGTGGTACTAACCAATTCGCCCTTTTTACATTTGACGAGCGGACCCACTGACCGCAACTTCCAAACGCCATGAGCAAGACCCTTTTCGAAAAAATCATCGCTCGTGAAATCCCGGCGAAGCTCGTCTATGAGGATGACTTGGTGCTGGCTTTTCACGATGTCAAACCGCAGGCCCCGATCCACGTGTTGATCATCCCGAAGAAACCGATCCCGCGCATCGCGGAGGCCAAACCGGAGGACCACAAAACTCTCGGGCATCTGTTGCTGAAAGCGGCGGCGGTGGCCGAGCAGTTGGGGCTAACCTCATCCGGGTTTCGGCTCGTGTTCAACAACGGTCCCGATGCCGGGGAAGCGGTCCCGCATTTGCACTGTCACATCATTGGCGGGCGCCGCCTGGGCTGGCCACCAGGCTGAAATTTGCAGCAGCCGTGAGGAGAATCGAAGCCCGGCGAGCGAGCGGCCTGAGGCCATTGAACTGGGCTGGCGCTCTCTACTCCTTTGGACCTGTCATTACGCACATCTTGATGCAGCCCTGCATCACTAATCCTTCGATGTTTTTCAAAAAGGTGGGAAAGCGCTCATTTAACCGCAAAGACGCGATGGACGCAGAGGTTTCGCACAGAGTGTTTTCTCTGCACCGCAATAGCACTGCAATAGCCCAACTTGCTCGCAAGCTGCGAACGTTCCTTGTTCGAAGCCAGGAGCCGACAGGATCATCGCAGGACAGAATCGTAACAGGTGGAGTTAATGCCTTTACCATGATTCTGTCCTCCGATGATTTTGTCTTTTGCTTGCGGCGAGGCGCTGCGGTCAGGTTGCGGCTTTCCGCTCTGCGTTCATCGCGTCTCTGCGGTTTGTCTGATCGTCCTTGGCGGCGGACAGCATTTGGAGAAACTTCTCGATGCCGCTATTGAAGCTGGCCTGGTCCGAGAGCGGATCGTTGTGAGTGCCTTTGAGTTCGCAAAAAAGTTTGGGCTCATTCGCCGAGGCAAAGTTTCTTTCAGCATGGTGAAAGCTGATTAAGCCGTCAGTGCGGCTGTGCATCACCAACACCGGAACATGCAAACGCGGCAGTTTACGGCGGGTGTCGTACTGGATCCGTCCCAGCCAGCGCACCGGCAACCAGGGAAACAATTCCGCTCCGAGGTCGGGAACGCTCGTAAAAGTGCTTTGCAAGATCAGACCGCCGGTCTCTTCCCTCTCGGCGAGTTCGCTGGCAATGCCGCCGCCGAGTGACTCGCCAAATACCAGGATGTTTCTCGCGGCAAATCCTTTCTTCGCCAGCCAATGGTGCGCCGCCTGCGCGTCCAGATAAGTTCCTTCCTCGCTGGGCCGGCCCTGGCTCCGGCCAAAGCCCCGATAATCGAAGAGGAACACGTTGACCGCCGTGGCGAGCAAGGTTTGGCACAAATCCAGCCGATGGCCAATGTTTCCCGCATTCCCGTGACAAACCAGGACCACCCAGGAGCCGCGCGGCGAGTTGGTATTGGCCGGGTAAAACCAGCCGTTCAACTCCATGCCATCACTCGCTGAAAAGAAGACGTCCTCGAACGGCCGGCCCAACTCGGCACCGGTCGCGGTCAGGAATCGGTCGGGACGATAGACCTGGCTATGTTCGAACCACTGCAGCATGACGATAATGAGCAGACCCGCAAGCAACAGGCTTCACCAGCGTCTTCTTCCAGTTGGCCGCGGTTTCACGGGCTTCAAAGTGCCACACCGAACCCCGGCTGACCAGTCCTGACCAGCGATTCCCCCTCCCCTCCAGGGGAGAGGGCAGGGGTGAGGGGAATTGCCGGCCGTTCCTCTCTGCGGACCGTGGACAGCGCACCAGCGTTTGTGTTTAACCCCGCCCCCCGCCCCTCTAAAAAACCCCGTCAGCGTCAGGGGTTTAAGAAAGTAGCCCCGGGTAAGGACGCTTCATTAAAATCCCCATCTAAAAGCGTCCGCCACCCGGGGTTACGCTCCCACACCTATCTAATTTTTCAGCGACGCGGCTCTCATCATCCCCCAAACCTCCCCTGTCCTAAAGGTCAAGACCACTTTTCCAAATTCCAATCACCGCTAAAATCGGCAAAGAAACGGTTAAAAATACCCACATCGCAAATGAACCCCGGCCGAAAACACAAACGCTGAAACGATGAAACGGTTCGGAAGTTTACAGCAGGCAACGAAGCGAACGAAGAGGAGGAGTCTCCTCAGGATGTTACTGAGAAGGGCCTCCGGGCCTGGGCCGAGGCGCAATCAATTCAGGGCGGGGTCGTGCAACACTATTAATGATCCGATTCTTATTATCCTGTGCGCTTGCGCTCCGAATCAACCTTGGTAGTTTTCGCGGCGTGCGTGAACCCAAATACCAATTTAGATTCTCGTTTATCGCCTTGATGCTGTCGGCCGTATCGGCCGTTTCCCAATCCGCGCCGGGCGACGAACACTGGGATTATCGGTTTGGTTTCCCGGGGGTGGATGGTTTTGTCGGAACGATCGCGGTCAACGGCAATGAGACTTACGCGGGAGGCGGTTTCACGGCGATGGGCAATGTGCGTGCCGCGGACATCGCAAAGTTTGACGGCCAGAACTGGACGGCGTTGGGCAGCGGCATGACCGACCCGGTGCAGTCTTTCGTCTATCGTATGGCCTTTGGAACGAACGGCGATGTCTATGCGGGAGGCCAATTCAAAACGGCCGGCGGGGTCGCCACTACGAATGTCGCCCGGTGGAACGGGGTCGCGTGGTCGGCGTTGGGTGCCGGGGTGAGCGCGGGCCTTCCAAATAGCTTACCGGTCGGGGCGCTTGCGGTCGGCGGCGGCAATCTCTATGTGGGCGGCGGTTTCACCAACGCCGGCGGACTGAACGTCAAAGCCCTCGCGCGGTGGGACGGCAGCACCTGGTCATCGGTGGGTGGCGGCGTCGATGGCGGCACCAACACGTACGTGGGCGCGCTGCTGGTCGATGGGAACAATCTCTTCGTTGGAGGCGCCTTCACCAACGCCGGCGGACTGACGGTCAATCGGATCGCCAAATGGGATGGGACGAATTGGTCGGCGCTGGGCAGCGGGCTCACCGGTAACGCGAATGCCACCGTCTCGGCCATCGTCAAGAGCGGGACCAATCTGTTCGTGGCCGGCAGCTTCACCAATGCCGGCGGCATCGCGGCTTCGAACATTGCCAGATGGGACGGCGCTAATTGGTCGGCGCTGGGGGCCGGCCTAAGCGCTGCGCCATTTGCGCTGGCGGCCAACGGCAGTGGAACCGTTTTTGCCGGCGGACAATTCAGCGTGGCGGGCACGGTCAGCGTCACCAATGTTGCCCGCTGGGATGGCACAAGCTGGTCCAACATCGGCGGGTTGACCGCGGCCGACCCAACCGCAACGGCGACCGCCTATGCCTACACGCTGGCCATCGGCGCACAGGGGCAACTATGTGCCGGAGGATTTTTCAGCGTGGCGGGGACACAGGCGGTTCAAAGCCTGGCCCAATGGAATGGGACCACCTGGGGCACGCTCGGAACCGATAACAGCGCCGGGATGTCTTCGTTTATTCGAACCCTGGCGGCAGGCTCCAATGCACTGTATGCGGGCGGCCTGTTCTACACGGCCGGGCAAGCCCTGGTTGGCGAAGTGAGCCAGTGGAACGGAACGAACTGGTCGGCGCCGGGCGCCGGGATTATCGGCAAAGTGACGCTCGGCGGGGTGCTGGCGGAGGTCCTCAACGGCTCCGACTTGTACGCAGGGGGGACCTTTACCAATGCCGGAGGCATCACCTCGAGCAACATCGCCAAATGGAACGGCGCCTCCTGGGCTGCCGTCGGCCTCGGGGTCAACAACACTGTCGCGGCGCTCGCCTCGGATGGGGCGAATGTCTATGCCGGTGGGAGCTTCACCCTCGCGGGCGGAACCAGCGCCAATCGAATCGCGAAATGGAACGGGAGCTCCTGGTCCGCTTTGGGCACCGGGCTGGACAACAGTGTCACTGCCATTGCTGTCGGTCCGGATGGAATCTACGCCGGCGGCAGTTTCGCTTCGGCCGGGGGCGTCAGCGCCAGCCACATCGCAAGGTGGGACGGCGCGAACTGGTTTGCTTTGACCAACGCCAGCGGAAACGGGGTCAACAACACGGTCAGCGCCATCGCCGTGAACGGTTCCGATATCTATGTGGGCGGGACGTTCACCACCGCCGGGGGTGTGGGCGCCAGCATGGTAGCGAAATGGGACGGAGCGAATTGGTCCAACCTGGGCTCGGGCATCCAGGGCAGCTCGATTTCTTCCATCGCCGTGGTGAGCAACCGCGTTTATGCAGGCGGCAACTTCACCGTGGCGGGAGGCGTTAGCGCCACTAACGTGGCGCGCTGGGACGGAACCTCGTGGACAGCTTTGGGCAGCGGCGCCTCTACGTTAGGATCCGTTCTGGCGCTCGCGGCCTGGGGCGGTGACCTGTACGTCGCCGGAGGTTTTCAGCGAGCGGGGCAGAAACCGGCTTACCGCATTTGCCGATGGAACGACCAAACCACCTTTCTCCCGCCCACAACGATGCAGTTAGCCAACCCGGTGTTCCTCCCGTCCGGACACATCCAATTTCGCATCGGGGTCAGTGGTGGAGCCAACTATGTCCTTGAGGCGACGACGAATTTCGCGACGTGGGTACCGCTGCTGACCAACAGCGCGGGCGCTTTCGATTTTGTAGATGCGGCCCCGGGCCTTCCGGTGCGATTTTATCGCGCGAGGCAGGTGCCGTGACTCCCCCCACTTGAGCGCGCCTGGCCCGGTTCCACCGGGCAGCGTGGCCGTGAGGTTCCGGCGCCGGCATATCCTCTCACGGATAAGGCAGGATCGTCACGCTCTGCAACAAGGTATTGGCCTCTCTGCCCTGGATGATCAGCGTATGCAAACCGGGGCCAAGCGGGAAGACCGCCGGGACGAATTGGTCACTGGTGTCGGTGCCGTTACCGCGCCAGTTCGCCGTTCGCAACTTGAAACCCGACGTCAAGGGCGTCACGTCCCAGATCATGTAGGGGTCCTGAGGCTGACTATCCAGGTTCAGCCAAAAGGAGTTGGCGCTGGCGCTGGTCGCATTAACCAGCCCTTGAACGACGTAATTGCCCGCGTTAGTAATAATAAACTTGAAGACGGCGCTGCCCGCATTGGCCAGCGTGGTCTCAAACGGGGTGTAAATATAGCTTTTCGCGCTCACAAAAGGGCTGGTAATCATCCCCAGGGGGGCGGGCACGGTCAGACCTTGCGGCGGGACTCCCGGCGCTTCCACAGTCACGGGCAATTGTGCCTGCGCGCTGACCTGGCTATTGCTCGCCCGCAGCGTCCAGACATAGTTGCTGCTGATGGCGCCCATGCCATAGCTGAAGCTGATCGCGGGAACGGCTCCGCTCCCACTCTGGACGACCACTTCGGGGCCGCCATTGAGCGTGTAGAGCCACTGCCAGGTCAGGGGCGCGCCGTGAGGATCCGAAGCGGAGCACGAATACTGAACGGTCGTGCCCGCGGTGGCCTGGACTCCCGCCGCACCCACATCGGCATCGGGCGGGTTCTGGCTGATAGCCGAGACTACCGGCGCGAAGTTCGTGGGCACCAGCGCAAAACTTTGCAAGCACGTCGCGGCTTCACGGCCCCGGATGACCAACTCATGCGGCCCCTCGGCCAGGTTGAAGATTTTAGGCGCGAATTGATTATTGTCGAAAGTCCCATTGCCGCGCCAGCTCACGGGCCGTTGTTCGAGGCCAGCAGTCAGCGGGAGGTCGCAAATCATACAGGGATCTTGCGGCTCGGCGTCCATATTCACGAAAAACGAGTTCGCGCTCTGGCTGGGGGCATTCACCAGCGCTTGCAGCCAGTAGGTCCCCGCTTTCGGAACCGTGAACATGCAGACCGCCCGGCCGCCATTATCGAGGGTGGCCTCAAATGGCTGGTAAAGGCAATTGTTGCTGATAGTAAAGGGCGGCGTTACCACACCCGAGACGGCAGGCAGGTAGAGGGAACCGGCCGGCACTGGCAGCAGAAGCCGGTAGAAACGGAAGGCACATTTGCTCGCGTCTCTGTCGATGAGCTCCGACACGCCATTGCAGCCGGCAACCAGGTTGGTCAGATTGGCCCAACTGACGAAGTTGGAGGAGGCCTGCAGGGTGTAGGCGCCCCCCGGCAAGCCGCTCCACTGCAGCCACATATTGGTGCGCGATTCAACCCCTGCCCGGACGATTTTCGGAACGG
Source organism: Binatia bacterium (assembly GCA_035566895.1). Classification (GTDB taxonomy): domain Bacteria; phylum Verrucomicrobiota; class Verrucomicrobiia; order Limisphaerales; family UBA8199; genus DATMQA01. The sequence goes on along the minus strand of DATMQA010000162.1, from coordinate 36,467 downwards.
TGTACTGGAATTCGTATGCGCCGATATCGGAAGCCACTCCTTGTGGCCGGGAAATGCCCCGCTGGTCGGTGAGAGCAGCATCGAGCAAGCTCCCGGCATCGATTGCCGGACTTCCAGCCAACAATGCATGGGTCCAGGTCGGCCCACCGTTGTTTTGCAGAGGTCCCAAATGGGCGTCTACGAGGCACAGGTTCCCGGCAGTGTTGCCGGTGAGGGTGCAGCCGGCGGTGTTTAAGACCAGATTGTGCCCCGCGGATGAGATTAAGGCGCCGATGCAATCAGCCAGGACACTATGGCTGGCGTTAAGAGAGTTGGCCGTCGAGATTTCGTTTGGACCTGTGTTGGAGACCACCGTGCAGTGTTCCAAATATAACGTCGTCGCATTAGTAAAACCCTCGATCAGGCCATCGCTTATGCCTGCTCCGCTTCCCGAGTCATTGACCAACGTATTCTGACTCACGGTGCAGTTATAGAGCTGCGATGTGCCGAAATTATTGATTCCGCCCCCATCGAAATAAGCAACGTTACCCGCGATAGTGCAACCACTCAGCACGGCCGTGCCCAAGACAAGGATTCCGCCTCCATCGTTGGCCTCGCTGTCCAGCACCGAGCAATTGGTCATCGACAGATTCCCGAACGTCTTGATGCCCCCCGCCAAAAAGGCTGCGCAGTTCGACACGACGCACGTGTCGAGCGTGGCCTCGGCTGTATTGACGATTCCCCCTCCGTCCCCCTCGAGATCTCCCTGACAAGAAACAATCATCGAACCGCTCGCCGACATCGTGCCCTCGTTGTAAATCCCGCCACCTCCTCCGGAGTTGCCGCCACCCAGGCAATTCGAGATCGTGCAGTTCTTGATTTGCAGCGTCCCGGCGTTATACACACCGCCGCCCCTGGTCTCTGAACCGAAGACGTCGTAGCAATCGGTCACCAGGCAATCCTCCATGTCGAGATTCCCGGCATTGTAAATACCCACGCCATAACTCAGGTAATTTGAGCAGTTGCTTACGACGCAACTCAAGAGCTTGAGCGAACCCGCATTAGAGATCCCCGAGGCGAAGGTGTAGTTAGTGAAGCCCTGCGCCTGCCCATCCGCGAAGGTCAGGCCAGAGATGGTATTGGTCGTGCCTGCGTTCATGGAAGCGATTCGCCAGTTGTTGCTGCCGCTCACCGTGAGGACACTCGCCCCTGGTCCGGTGATGGTCGTATTGGCAGTGAGGCTGGGCAGGGTCGACAAAAGCAGGATCTTTCCTGTAACATTCGTGGCAAAGACGATTTCTCCGCCCCCCGCATTCGCGCAAAGAATCGCGGCCCGCAGCGAACCCGGTCCAGAATCATTGTTGTTGCAAACCGTGCAGGCGGTTCCCACAACTCTGCCAATGAGGCAAACGGCAGTCAGCAGGACCACGCTTCCCCTGGTTCCTCGGGCGCAAGTCGTACATTGCTTTTGGTGGGCCATGATTTTGAACTAAAGGCATTCTCAAAATCTGCCCTGGCAAACGCAACCTCGCGTTCGCACAATGAATACGGAGGAACCGTTACGGGGATCTACGGAACGAGATAAGCGACTGCGGCGGAGCTAAACCAACTCCGGCTCTTCGAGGTGCCGCGGCGCGGCGAGCTGCGGGGTGCCATCGGCGGCTTCGGGATATTCGAAAATTTTGCCTTCGTAATTACGGATCACGACGCGATCGGCGTTGCGGCTCAGGACGTATTCGGGGTTGACGGGCACTTTGCCGCCGCCGCCAGGAGCGTCAATGACGTACTGCGGCACCGCATAGCCGGTGGTGTGGCCGCGCAGTTGTTCCATTATTTGGAGACCATGGCGGACGCTCGCGCGCAAGTGGGCCGAGCCCGCAATGAGGTCGCACTGGTAAAGGTAGTAGGGTTTGACACGGCAGAGCAACAGCTTCTGCACCTGGGCTTTCATCACTACGGGGTCATCGTTGACGTGGCGCAACAGCACGGCTTGGTTGCCAAGGGGAATGCCCGCGTCAGCCAGGCGGCCCAGCGCCTCGCGCACTTCGGTGGTGAGCTCGCGCGGATGGTTGGAATGGATGCTGATGAATAGCGGATGATATTTGCGCAGCATCGCGCAAAGTTCCGGGGTGATGCGTTGGGGCAGAAAGACCGGAATGCGTGTGCCAATACGGAGGAATTCGACATGCGGAATCGCGCGCAAGCGGCTGAGCAAGTGTTCAAGTTTTTCATCGCTGAAGAGCAGCGGATCACCGCCGCTCAAGAGGACGTCGCGGACTTCAGGGTGGCGGCGAACATAATCGAGCTGGCGGTCGAACTCGGGATGGAAATCGTAGCCGCTGGCGTTGGAAACCAGGCGCGAGCGCGTGCAGTAGCGGCAATAGGCGGCACAACGGTCGGTAACGAGGAACAGCACGCGATCGGGATAGCGATGCACCAGGCCCGGCACGGGCGAGTGTGAATCTTCGCCGCAGGGGTCAGCCATCTCCCAGGACGCGGTGTGGGTTTCCTCGATGCGCGGCACCACTTGCCAGCGGATGGGACAGAGTTCATCGGAGGGATCGATGAGATTAAAAAAGTAGGGGGTGATGGCCAGGGCCAGCTTGTGATTGGCGAGCGTGGCGCCGGCAAACTCCTCCGGAGTGAGCGTGGGCAACAAACGCTGGAGCTGGTCAACGGTGGTAACACGATGCTTGAGCTGCCAGTGCCAGTTGTTCCAGTCCGAATCCGGAACATCGCTCCAAAATCCCCGCCCGGCCGAACGAAATTCTTTTAGAAACTCCAGCCGCCGTGGCGATGGCGGCTCCTCAGAGGTCTCCGGTGCTATGTCACAGTGCATTGTTCCTTTAAATAACAAGCGCACTATAGGTTCGAACCTAAGCCTGTCAAGCCGGGGGCAAGAAAACGATGAAAGCGGGCGACGTAAGGCATTACAGCACACCGATTTCCGTCAATTAACGAAGAATTCTGCAGGTCGAAGTCAGGCCCTAGTCCGCCTAAATCGCCGGCACATATCGGAGGTTGTTCCTAGGGTGCTGCGGGGGGATTAACCTGGGCCTGAACGGCTGCAGGGCGGCGCTTCTCAATCGGCCTCAAGGCTTCGCGCCGGGCATCCAGCGCGGCGAGCTGGCTGAGCGCCTCATCGACTGCGCGGCGGCGGGCGGTCGTTTTACGGGACAGCAAGCCGGCCTTATCACGGTTTTGCAGGTACTCCACGAGGCTTTGCCTGTATTCATCAAACAAGGGAACGAATTCCTGAGCGAGGCGCAGGCGCAGCAAGTCCATTTCATGCAATTTGGACTGCAGCGCGACGGTTTGGCGGTCGTGGTCCCACTCGCGAATAATCGATTGCAGGGTCACTTCGGCCCGCAATGGCAATTCGTTGGTGGTGGCGCGAACCTGGACCGGGGAATGGATAATCTGGTCGAATTTTTGCCAGCTTTCCTCCGCCGGCCAGGTCTGGGCCAGTTCGCGCCCGGTGAAATGCGCGACCTGGAGGGCCCACCATTTTTCGACATCCAAGGGCCGCTGAAACCAAGCGTGAAAGGCACGGAGGAAGGCAAATTGCCAATTAAAACGCTGCGGCAGTTCGGCCAGCATGAAACGCAGGCAGGCGGGCCCATTCTCCAACCGCAGCAATTCGGTCACGAAGAGATGGGCGCTGCTCCGGTAGAGTTCTCCCGCGGCGCCGGTCAATTCGTCGTCACCGGGCCAACTCAATTGGTCAAAGCTCAGCGGCGGCTGGCGGGACAAAACCCGGTGAATCTGCTCCAGGGGATTGTCCTTCCGGGGGACGGATACCGGCGTGAAGGGCACATTGAATCCGTTTCCGGCCGTACGAGCCGGCGCCAGCAGGATTTCCTTTTCGCTGAAAGCCAGCAGTTTTTCGGTGAGGCCTTCTACCAGCCAGGTCGGAATCTCTGCTGAATGCGCCGCCCCGCTGCGGTTGGCCATCTCGACCAACAATACTTGCACCAGCGCCCGCACATACCGGGTCCGCTCGATCATGTCGGGCAACTCCACACGATATTGCCATCCGTCGCGAAATCGTTCCGAGGTTAACGTGATCGGGTCCTCAGGGGAAACGGCCGGATACAAGACCACAAAGATTGTGCCCTGCCAGGATGCGGCAGCGTTGAGTTCGCGCGCGAGATTCTGCTTGATGCGTTCGCAGGACACCGGCACCAGAGACGGGTCCAGGCGAATGAAGCTCCGGTTGGTTTCGAGGCCCAGAGGCCCAGTCCCGGGAACCGAGGAGCGAGTGGCACGGACGACGAACTGGCCCGAATGGCTGTGGGTTGCGGTCGTCTCTGGCAGCGCGAATTGGGCGTCGGCGGGGAGGGGACTCAACCAAAGAGTTAAAAGGGTTAAAAGAGTTAACTGAGTTAAATGAGGGATACCACTTTTGCGAACGCACAATAAATTTGGGCGAGCTGCGCAAATTTTGATGGATAGCAGTGCAAAGAAAGTCCGAAGCGCGAAATCCCAAGGCCGAAAGAAATCCGAAAACCGAAGCCCGAAGCCCGAAGGAGATTCCGAATCCGGAGTGGCAGAATGATTATGGCAGAATGATTCCGGGCTGTTCATTTTGCCTCCCTTTCAATGGTTTTGGCCAAGTCATTCTGTAAAGAGGGGCGGGGTTCAGGTCTTGGCGGGGGACGGTTTACTCACGCTGGTGTCCGGCTTGGGAGCGGCAGCGGGTTTGGCTTCAGCGGCCTTGGCGGGTTTGCTTTCGGTGCTGGTAGTGCTTCCGGAATCCTTTTTGGCGGCTTCTTTGTATTTGTCACTCCGATAATCCGTGATGTAGAAGCCACTACCTTTAAAGAGAAGGCCGCCGCCCCCGGTGATGGCCCGTTTGACTTTGCCTTTGCCCCAACGCTTTTGGGCACAGAGTTCTTTGGGACAGGTGGCGAGGGGCTTAGCTGAAATCGGCTGAATCTTCTCGAACTGATGTCCGCATTTTTCGCAAACGTATTCGTATGTCGGCATGGCCAATATGTTAATAACCGGAGCAAGATGCCGGGTCAAGCTAATGGGAAGAGCTATGCACGTCCAAGGCCTGAAGCACCGCTTCGACCACTCGCTCGACGGTGATGCCCGCCATGCAACGAAGGTCGATGGGGCAGACGCGCCGGAAACAAGGAGAACACGGGACTTCGGATTTGAGCAGATGATGAACCCGCTCGCCAGGCAAGCCAGGGCCGGTCAGCTCGGGCGAAGTGCTGCCGAAGGGAACGACTACGGGAGTGCCGAGGGCGGCGGCGACATGCATCGGGCCGGAGTCGTTGGTGAGCAGAACACGGCAGGTCTTAAGCAAAGCCATTAACTCTCGCAAAGAAGTTTTTCCGGCCAGGTTGTGGAGTGCGCGGGGCGCAGGCTCGGAGCTGCGCAGCACGGCATCAGGAGGGCGCAACGCCGAACAGATAGCGTTGGCCAACGGCGCATCCGACTGGCCGCCGAGGAGCAGCCAGACGCAGTTGGTGCGCTTCTGAAGAGAGAGCGCTGCTTCGATGAACCGTTCTGCGGGCCAGCGCTTGGCGGGGCCGTATTCGGCGCCTGGGTTAAGTCCAAGGATTGGACGGGTGCCGATGCCCAGGCTGAATTTCGACCGGACAATTTGCAGTTCATCGCTCGTGACGGCCAGATGAGGCGACAAGGGAGCGGGGTCTGACCCCAGCGCGGCTGCCAAATGCAGGTATTGGTGGATATGGTGGGAGGCCTGATGCGTGATGCGTGATGCGTGAAACGAGAAACGTGAAACGTGATTCCCGGCGGGGGTTGACATGCGAACCAAGCGTTTAACTTCTTTGGTGGAGAGTTTACCCATGGGGACATACCCGGGGCGAGGCGCGAGGCGATGGGTGAGGAGCCAATCACGCCAAGGACTGACGTAACCGATACGTTGTGGGATGCGCGCCCACCAGACCTCGAGGGCCGAGCGGATCGAATTGGGCAGGACCAGGGCAGTGTCGAAAGTCTTCGGTCGCAAACGTCCGGCGAGTGACCACGGATTCTCTCCCGGGACAAAGGTGAGGACGGCGTCCAAGCTGGCGTGTTCCCGCCAAAGATCCGCGAGTTTTTCATCAGTCAAAAGGGTAATATGTGCCTGGGGAAAGTGCTCGCGCAGTCGTAGCAGCGCGGGGGTGCTCATGACCGCATCCCCGAGCCAGTTCAGTCCGCGCACCAGGATGCGTCCCGGAGGCCGGAGGGAGGGGAAGGAGGGACGATGAATGATGGATGGGGAGCTGTCAGGCATGGGAGCACCTGCCATCCTTTATCCTCGATCATCCACCCTCGCAGGGTCCGGAATTTGGCCCTCTGGTGCTGACGAGGAAGAAGAGGAGAAAGAGGACGAGGACGATTCCGGACCGCGCGCTGAGGACAGACGCGCTCTACGGTTATCGGCTTGAAATTGTTTCCACCGATTATGGACCCAGAACCAATTCGCCGGGTCACGGCGCACCGCCGCCTCGAAGGCGCGGTTTACGTCCAGCATAATTGCCTCAGTCGAGCGCGGCTGATCCTTGTCGTGGGTGGGGATTTCGGCTCCCTGCTCGATGCGCCAGCGCGCCAGCCCTGTACGATAGCAGATGCCGGTGTAGAGCGCGCATTGGTAGCGGAGTGACAAGATGGCCGGCGCGGCGGAAGTGGAGCAGTCCTGGCCAAAAAACGGCAGGCGCAGGCCGGCCTGTCCGGCGCTCTGGTCGGAAAGCAGGCCCAATATGACGCGGGGCTTTTTCAAATACGCTCGCAACGCCGCGCCATCAAACCGGCGCTCGAAGTAAAGGCATCCCGAGCGTTCGCGCAGAGATTGAAGCAGCCGGTTGAGTGAAGGCTGGCGCAAACCGCGATAGGTGGTCGCGCATTGGTAGGCGGGCGCGAATTGGCCAAAGCGCGCATAGAGCTCGAAATTGCCAAAATGGCCGATGGCGACCACAACGTTCCGGGTTTTCTGCCCCTCCGGAGCAGCCTGGAGAGCCGGGGCATCGAATTCCACGTGCGGACGGAGTTCTTCCAGGCTCATCGCCGCGGTCTTAACCGCGCAGGCATAGTTCTCGCCAATACATCGGAAGTTCTCGCGCGTGAGGGCGCGGATTTCGGCGAGCCGTTTTTTCTCGCCGAAGACCAGGGCCAGATTCCGTTGTGCGACCCGGCGGTGCCGCCCGTCAAGCCAGTAAGCCAGGGCGCCGCCGGCCCGGCCGACTCGGGCGACCCAGGTCAACGGCAGCGCTTGAAGCAAGGCCACCAGCGCGCGGACGGTATAGAAGAGGAGTCGGTCCATAGTTTAACCACTCTAACGGAAGCAAATCTTGCGGACGCAATCTTCAAAGCCATCGGCCCCGGAGAGAATCTTGATTTCCACGCGCATGAAATAGATCGACAGGTCGCGGCGGTCAATCTTGGGGAAGCGCACCGCGTCTTTCTGGGTCGTGATGATGGCTTCGGCCTGTCTTTTCTTGCCGCGGTTGATCACATTCAGGATTTCTTGTTGGGTGAAGCGGTGGTGGTCGGCAAAGCGTTTGGAATAGACCAGTTCAGCTCCGAGGTTGACCAGGCTTTTTTCGAAGCTTTCGGGTTGAGCGATACCGCTCAATGAGGCCACCTTGCGGCCTTTCACCAGGTCCAACCCGAGGCGCTGGCCGGTGAAGACATCTTCGAAGTAAAGCGGATGATGGATGCACTCGATAATGCCGGCGGAGGGATTGAACTCGCTGAGGCGCCGACGCAATTCGGCGGTGTTGCCGTCGCTTTTGGTGATAAAAATGACGCTGGCCCGCGCCAAATGCGACGGGGGCTCCCGCAAAGTCCCGCGCGGCAGCAGACGCTCGTTGCCGAAAGGCTGCTGCCGGTCCACCAGAACGATGTCCTGTCGCCGGCCGCGCAGTTTCCAATACTGAAACCCGTCGTCCAGCAACAGCGTGTCGCAGCCGTACTTTTCGATGGCAAAACGTCCGCTCTTGACGCGGTCTTTATCGACCAGCACCACCACATCTTTAAGGTTCGAAGCCAGCATGTAGGGCTCGTCGCCTGCCATTTCGGAATCCAGCAGCAGGGATTTGCCGTCCGAGACCACGCGCGGGGGCGTGGTGTCGTCGCGCAGGAAGATTTTATTCAAGAGCCAGACGTGGACGGGCGTCGGTTTGGAACGGTAACCGCGCGAGAGGATGGCGACGTTGCGGCCCTGGTCGCGAAGTTCACGCGCGAATTTTTCGACCACGGGTGTCTTGCCGGTCCCGCCGACCGTCAGGTTACCGATGGCGATGACCTGGACGCCCAGGGTGGAGTCGCGCAGAATGCGAACGCTGTAAAGGAATTGACGGGCTTTAATGGCGACCTTGAAAACACCGGAGCAGGTGTAGAGCAAGGCCCGGACCAGCGCCGCGCGAGGGCCGCGCCGCTCTTCCAGGATGACCTCCAAGACAAAGGTCTCAACCGTTTCGGTCCAAGCCCGAAATTTCTCACGCATCTGACCTCAAGTTTGCCAAGCCGCGGAGAGAAGGGCAAGCCGGGGCGGACGTCGAAGCGAGTTGTCCAAAAGCCGATTCCATGGAATGCTGGCGCAGCAATGGCAGTTATCGTCAAGATCTGCGGGATCACCAACCCGACCGACGGAATGGCCGCGGCCCAAGCCGGGGCCGACGCGCTGGGGTTCGTCTTTTGCGATGAAAGCCCGCGGCGCGTCTCAATCGAAGCCGCCGCTGCAATTATCCGCCAACTCCCTTCGACCGTCGTCAAGGTTGGTGTGTTCGTCAATGCTCCGGAGGCCTTCGTGTTGCGCGCCATTGCCGAATGCGGACTGAATCTTTTGCAGTTTCATGGCGACGAATCGCCGGGCTACTGCCTGCAATTCGGCCTGATGAGCATGAAAGCTTTTCGCATCCGCGATGCCGCATCTCTCCAGGCCATGAACGCCTACGCTACGGACGCCTGGCTGCTGGACGCCTGCGCTCCCGGTAAATTGGGAGGCACCGGCGAGAAGTTCAATTGGGACCTGGCGGTACAGGCGCAGGCCCAGGGAAAGCGGCGCCCAATTTTTCTCGCGGGCGGTTTGACACCGGAGAATATCGGCGAGGCAGTCCAGCGGGTGCGGCCCTATGGGGTGGATGTGTCGAGCGGCGTCGAGGCAGAACCCGGGCGGAAAGACCTCGGGAAAGTGAAGGCGTTTATTCGGGCGGCCAAGGCCATGGAGGACGGCTGAGTGGGCACGGCCAAGGCCATGACCGCGTCGGCAGCCCAGGTGACGAGCGGCGCAGGGTAAATGCCCAGCAGGAGCATTCCCAGCATGCAGGCGTAAAGTGAGAGCTGAATGGGCCGGGAAGGCCGGATGGGTGACAGGTCCGGCACGTCCCTGGACCAGTAAATTGCCCGCACGACACCAAAATAGTAGTAAAGCGAGATGACCACGCCGGCCAGCGCCGTAAACGCCAGACAATAATAACCGGGATGAGCAGGGGCCTGAGCAATGACGGACTTGAGCAGGAGGAATTTGCCAAAGAAACCAGCGAGTGGCGGAATGCCGGCCAGCGAGACCATCGCGAGGGTCATGGTTGCCGCGAGCAAGGGCGAACGCTGGTTCAGTCCGGCCAGGGAGGTGATATCTTCGCCGTTCACATGACGCATTACCAAGCAAATCACCGTAAAAGCGCCCAGCACAGTGAACAGATAGCCGCTGAGATAATAAAGAATAGCGGATTGACCGACGGGGCTCAGGGCGGCGATGCCCAACAGCATATAACCGGCGTGGGCGATGCTGGAATAACCGAGCAACCGCTTCAGGTTCCTTTGGGGGATGGCGCACAGGTTGCCGTAAAGAATTGTTATGCCGGAGATAATGATCAGCAAGTTGGTCCATTGCGCGGTGATTTCGGGCACCGCGATGAAGAGGACCCGCAGCAGCAAGACGAAACCCGCGGCCTTCGAACCCACCGCCAGAAACGCGGTGGTGGGGGCGGGCGCCCCTTGATAGACATCCGGCGCCCAGATTTGGAACGGAAAAGCGGCGAGTTTAAATCCCAAACCGACCAGGACGAGAAGCAAACCGAACAGGAAGAGCTTGTTGGCGTTGAGCTGCCCCGCAGCCGACGCTACCTCGACGAAATTCAGCTTGCCGGACATACCGTAAACGAGTGCGATACCGTACACAGTAAACGCGGTCGAGAGGGCGCCGATGATCAAGTATTTGATGCCCGCTTCCAACGAAGCCAGGCGCCCCCGCTGGAAACTGGTCAGCACATAGAACGTGACGGTAATCAACTCCAGGGAGACAAACAGCATCGCGAAATGATTCGCGGAAGAGGCAAACAACATCCCTGCCAGCGCGAACAGAATCAGGGCGTAATATTCGGTGATACCGGTTTCGATGCGGTCGGCAAACTCGACGGACATGAGCAGTACCAGGAGGGCGGCTACCAGGAAAAAGCGTTTGAAAAACAATGCCAGTCCATCCAGCACGTACATGTTGTTGAAGGCATGCCGCGCATTTTCCGCAGGAACTCGCACCGCCACCAGGCTATAAAGCAAAATCGCGCCTACGCCGATGGCGGCCACATATCCGAGCTTGCGTTTCGCGGAGAACGGAAGCCACAGATCGGCCAGGAGCAGTCCCAACCCCAGGAGGATGACCAGCCATTCGTGAATTAAGAGACCAGCGTTCATCGGGTTTGCAGCGGAGATTCGCGCTCGTGGGTTGCGGAGGGGAAGGTCCCGGGTGCAGGATAGGCCGCGTTCCCCTCACGCCTGCCCTCTCCCCTGGGGAGAGGGAGAATCGCGGGCAGGGCGTCCGCGAAGGTGGCACGACTGGAAATATCAAAAGGCTTGCGACCGTTCTCTCTCTCCCCTGGGGAGAGGGGAATGATCACGTTCGAAGCAATGGCTGCGGTCGGCTGCGCGGATTCTCCCGGCAAAACGCTTTCTTTGACGCTGGGCTGGATTTTGTCCGTCAGCAGACGCGGCCAAAAACCAAAGACTAATAGCGCGGTCAGCAGTGCGAGGAATGGCGCCTTTCGCCATAGATGCGGCGCATCCGCCACGTTTGACCACTTCTCGGGCAACTGCCCGTGCAGAACGGCCCGAACGGCGCGCAAAAGATACACGGCGCCAATGATCGTCGCGCCCCAACAGGCAAAAATTGTCACGAGCCGGAACGTTTTCCAGGCGCCGAAGAAAACCGTTACCTCACCGGCAAAATTCGCGAACCCTGGCAAACCACAACCCGCGAACGCCGCCATGATTAACGCCCCGCCAATGAACGGCAGCCGGCGGAGCAGACCGCCGAGTTGGTCCATTTGCAGCGTGCCGGTTTGCTGGTAGATGTAGCCGCTAAGACCAAAGGTGAGAGCCGCCAGAAACCCGTGCGCGATCATTACCAGCACCGCTCCGGTGACGCCGACGAGGCTGAGAGTGGCGATGCCCAGGAATACGAAACCCATGTGCGCGACGCTGGAGTAACCGACCAGCCAATTTAAATCCTTCTGGCGCATCGCCACCCAGCCGCAATAAACTAGGTTACCGAGGCAGAGCCAGGCGACGAGTTGCATCCAGGTTTGGGCGGCCTGCGGCATCATTGGCAAGGCGATACGAATTAAGCCATAAAGACCGAACTTCTTTAGCACGCCGGCGTGAAGCATGGCTGTCGGGCTGGGCGCTGAGCCGTAACCCAGGGGCGCCCAGGAGTGAAACGGCCAGAGCGACACCAGAATGCCAAAGCCGAACAGCAAGAGAGGGAAGATGAAGTTTTGCGCATTAAGCGAGAGGGGGTTATGCCGGAGGTGTTCAGTCAGCTTGGGAATATCGAAGGTGTTGGCCCCTGATCGTAGATAAAGCGCAATCAATCCGACCAGCGCGATAAGCGCCCCGATACTGAGATAGAGCGTGATCTGGAACGTGGCATAGTTCTTCTGTTCCCCGCGGCCCCAAACGCCAATCATGATGAAGGTCGGCACCAGGGCAAGCTCATGGAAAAAATAGAACAGAAACAAATCGAGCGAAGCAAACGCGCCCAGGATACCCCCCGTCATTACCAGGAGCAGAATATAGAATTCCTTTTCCCGTTCCTCGATCTCCCATGAAGCGCAGGCGGCCGCAAAGGCAACGATGGCCCCCATCAATAGCAGCCCCACGTTGATACCATCCACACCGACGTGATAGCTGATGCCCAGGGTCTCGACCCACGGGATTTGCTGCTCGAATTGGTACCCGGTGGCGCCCGCATGGAACTGGACAAACATTTTGAGAGCGAGCAGGGCGGGCAGGAAAGTGGCCAGGATAGCCACGACGCGCAGCACCGGCCGGAAGGTGGGGGGGATGAACACAAGCACCAGCGCAGCCAGGAGCGGGATCGAAAGAATGTACGTTAAAATGGACATCTCATCTCAAAACCAAAAACAGCACCAGCGCCACCCCGAACGCGAACAAGAAGGCGTACGCCTGCAGGTTCCCTGTTTGCAGCAGCCGGAGCGCGCGGCCGGTCAACTCGGTGGTGCCGTGGGTGAACGTCACCAGGCCGCCAATGATCCAGCGGTCAATCCAGGCGGCAACTGCCGCCAGCAGATCGTGGAACCGGATGAAGGTGGCTTCGTAAAACTCATCGAAATAAAACCGGTTCCGCATGGCTCGGGAAAGCGCGCCAAGTTTTTCCGGCAGCGGGTCGGCAGCCGCTTTGGCGTAAATCGAATAGGCAGCCAGCATGCCAATAGCGGCAGCCAAGATGCCGAACCCTGCCGCCAACGGCGCCTCCACGAATGGCGCGGCAATCTGTTGCGTGGTCGTGACCGCGCGTTCGGTTCCCACGGCGCCGAACTGTGATCGGTAAAGGTTCTCCACACCGATGAAGCCAGCGACGATGCTAAAAACCGCAAGCGCTTTGAGCGGCCAGGTTATCACCGCCGGGGATTCGCGAGCGTGCCCTGGACTTTCGGATCTGGGCGCGCTGAAGAACACCACGAACACCAGGCGAAACATGTAAAAGGCGGTGAGGACAGCGACTGCGGCGCCAAGGACAAATCGGCCGTAGGCATGTTGCTCGGCCGCCAGCGCCAGGATTACATCCTTGCTATAGAACCCGCTCAGAGGTGGGATGCCTGCCAGGGCCAGCGTCCCAACCAGGAAGGTCCAGAACGTGGTCGGCATCTTTTGGCGCAGCCCGCCCATTTTCCAGATGTCCTGCTCATGGTGCAACGCGAGGATGATGGAACCGGCACCGAGGAACAGCAGCGCTTTAAAAAAGGCGTGCGTGGTCAGGTGGAACATCGCTTGGGTCGGCCCGCCCAGGCCCACGCCCATCACCATATAGCCGAGTTGAGAAAGGGTTGAGTAAGCCAGGATGCGTTTGATGTCGTTCTGTTGGACGGCAATGACTGCGGACAACATCGCCGTGATGCCGCCTACCCAGGAGATAACCTCCAACGCGTGAGAGCCTGGAATATCCAACAGAAAAAAGACCCGGCAGAGCATATACACGCCGGCGGCGACCATGGTCGCGGCGTGGATCAGCGCGCTGACCGGCGTCGGGCCTTCCATGGCATCGGGCAGCCAGACGTGAAGGGGAAATTGCGCGCTCTTGCCCATCGCGCCGCAAAAGATCAGCAGGCCCGCGACAGTGGCCAACGGTCCGAGCGCCTGCGGATGGGCTGCGAGAGTTTCGCGCAGATCTGCGAAATTCAGTGAGCGGAGCGTCGACCAGACCGTCAGAATGCCGAGCAAGAACCCAAAATCGCCGAGTCGATTGGTAAGGAAAGCTTTCTTGCCGGCGTCAGCCGCAGCCGGGCGTTCGAACCAGAAGCCAATCAGCAAGTAGCTGGAGACGCCGACCAGTTCCCAGAAGATGAACAGCTCGATAAAATTGTTGGCCAGCACGATTCCGAGCATCGAAAAGGTGAACAGGCTCAAGCAGGCGAAGTAACGAGAGAAGCCACGATCGTCGCGCATGTAGCCCCATGAATAAATATGAATCGCGCTGGCCACGCCGGTGACAATGAGCAACATCAGCAGGCTAAGCGGGTCGAACCGCAAGCCGAGGTCCACCTTGAAATCTCCCAGGGCCAGCCAGGTCACGGCTGTTTCGGGAGGGTTGGGCTGCCACGAGCTCAATTTAACAAAAATGAGGCTCAGCCCAAATCCCGTCACGACCGCCCCGATGGAAATCCCGGCGCTGAGGTTGCGCTTGTGCCGGGTGAAAAGCGTGATGACCGCCGCCGCCAATAAAGGCAGAAACAGGATGAGCCAGGGCAAGGCTTCGAGTTTCATCGCTTAGTTCTTGAGGCTGGTCAGGTCCTCGACATGTGCCGTCTGGCGCTTGCGGTAGAGGGCGACGATCAGGGCCAGGCCGACCGCCACTTCTGCGGCCGCCACGGTGATGATAAAAAAAACAAAGACCTGGCCGTCGAGGTTATTGTTGAACCGCGAGCAGGCCACCAGGGCAAGATTCGCGGCGTTCAGCATTAACTCCAGGCCCATGTAGATAATTAGGATGTTGCGCCGCAAAATGACGCCCAGCAACCCCAGGCAGAAAAGTAGCATGCTCACCACCAGGTAATCTTCGAGGCCGATAGTCATCGGGAAATCCGGGTTAACCGGGTTAAAAAAGTTAATTGTTTAAAACGGGCAAATGGGCGCGCGGGGCGCCTCCCATTTAACTCTGTTAACCTAATTAACTCAGTTAACTGATAATTCATTTCAGGTCTTTCTTGCTGAGCAATACCACTCCTACCATCGCGACCAAGAGCAGCACGGAGACGATTTCAAATGGGAGTACGTACTGGCTGAAGAGCAGGTGTCCGAGCGCCATCGTGTCGCCGTCCTGGGTCAGGGCTTTCCCTACGCCCAGCGGGGAGTTTAGGAGGCTCCGGATAAAAAGGAAGAGGATGGCCCCAACCGAAACGAGGCCGAACGGGATAAAGAGCGACCAAAGCTTCCGGCGCTCCTCAGCGCGCAAATCCAGCAGCATGATCACGAACAGGAATAGCACCATAACGGCGCCGGCATAGACCAGCACCTGGACTGCGGCTAGAAAGAAGGCATGCAGCAGCACAAACAGACCGGCGAGCGAGCCGATGGTCAGCACCAGGAACATCGCGCTGGTGACGGGGTTCCGGCTAAACGGATTGGCCACCACGAGGAAGCCGAACCCCAGAGTCAGGAGAGAGAAAATGTAGAAGAGGGTTTCCTGCATGTTTCAACCCGAGTTCGAAAATCCGAAGGCCTTCATGGTTGCACCCCTTGCGCTTGGGCCTCCTGCGCCTTTTTCTTCCACTTGCGGATTTTGTCCTGGTGGACACCGCCGAGAGCGAGCAGTTTTTCTTTATCGTAAATCAGCTCCTCGCGGCTGGTGCCGGTGAGTGAATAATCTTTCATCAGAAAGATGGCTTCCTCCGGGCAGACTTCCTGGCAAAAGCCGCAGAAGATGCAGCGCAGCATGTTAATCTCGAATTCCTTGGGCGCCTTCTCGACGTTGCCGACTTCGGGCGCACCGCCCGGGCCGGGCGGGATGATGCGGATAGCCTTGGGCGGACAAACAAACTCGCACAACTGGCAGGAGACGCATTTGGTGCGCCCCTCCTGGTCCTTCACCAGGTAAGGCGCGCCACGGTAACCGTCGGGCACAACCCATTTTTCCTCGGGATACTGCATCGTCACTTTCTTTTTGAAAAAATGACGGATCGTAACTTTGAACCCGCCGATAACCGCCGGCAGGTAGAGCCGCTCCCGGAGATTGAGTTTTTTACGTTTGACTATCATTTTCCAATCGCCCAAAGCACCACTGCCGTTCCGACGATATTTGCCAGCGCCAACGGAATGAAGGTCCGCCACCCCAAATTCATTAGCTGGTCATAGCGGAAGCGCGGCCACATCCAGCGCACCCAAATCACCATAAACTCCACCACCAACATCTTCGCAAGAAAGATGAAGATTTGCAGGACTCCCACGCCGAGCGTTCTGGCCGGTTGGTCCAGGCCAGCGATGGGCAGGGTCCAACCGCCCAGGAACAGCGTCACCATCATGGCGCAGGCGGCGGTCATGGCCGCATACTCCCCCATGAAGAAGAGCGCGAATTTGATCGAGCTGTATTCGACATTGTAGCCGCCGGCCAACTCCTGTTCCGATTCCGGCAAATCAAACGGCAGCCGGTTGGTCTCGGCGAACATCGCGGCCAGGAAGATGGCGAACGAAAGCGGTGCATACAGGATTAGCCAACCATGCCGCGCCTGGTAGCCAATAACCTGGCTGAGATTCAAGCCGCCCACGATGAGGAAAATCGGGATGACCGACATGCCCATGGCGATTTCATAAGAAATCATCTGTGCACTCGAACGGATGCCGCCCAGAAAGGGATACTTCGAGTTCGCCGCATAGCCTGCCAGCACGATGCCGTACACCCCCAGGGACACAATCCCGAAGGTGTAAAGGATCCCCACGTTAAGGTCGGCAATGACCATCTTTTCCTTCCCCAATTGGGAACCGAACGGGATGATGGCCACCGTCAGCAGGCTCGGGATCATTACGATCGCCGGCGCCAGCCAGAAATACGCTTTGCGCACGTGCGCCGGTGTAAAATCCTCCTTCAGGAAGGCTTTGATTCCATCAGCCGCTGGTTGCAGCAGCCCAAAAATGCCGACGCGGTTGGGGCCGTGCCGGTCCTGGATGGCCGCCGCGACTTTGCGCTCGACCCAGACGGCGTAAGCGACAATGAACATCAGCACAGAAAAGACGACGATAATCTTCACGGCGCTGAAGAGCACGAATTGCCCGGTCATGGCTAGGTGGGAACTCATATCGCCACCGTCAATCCCATATCGCCCAAGCCTCTCCAGGTGAGTCCGCTGAACGTGGCCACTTCCTTGGCCATTTGGTTGAACAGCCCTTCGAGGCTCACGTAGCCATCCTGACCAGTGACGTTGAAGACCAGTTCGTGCAAAAACTCCCATTCCGGCCGGGCCTCGCCCCGCGGTTCGACCGCCTTCATAAACTTCTGCACCCGGCCCTTGGTGTTGGTGAACGTGCCGCGCTTCTCGGCATGGGCACAGCCGGGCAAAAGGTAATGAGCGCGCCTGGTTGTCTCGTTGGGCAAAATATCGCTCACGACCAGCGTCTCGAGTTTGCCGAGCAGGTCCGTATCGATACCGTGTTTTGTGACGTCTTCGCCGAACACAACCAGCGTCTTAATTCGGCCCTCGCGAATTCCCGCCGCTATCTTTGGCAGGTTCGCCCCCATCGGTTCTGCCGCAATCCCGAGCGCGCGCGCGCCGGCACTGTTCGGGTTTCGGTCCGCGTTGAGCAGCAATTTGTCACCCTCGCCGGTGCGCGGGACCGAATCAGTCAGCGCCCCAACTTTCCTGGCCAACTTCGCCAGCAAGTAGAGTTCCTCATTCGTCTGCCGCGCCGAAGCGATGATGGCCACCGAGCCTTGCGCCGACTTGTTCAGGCGCTCAGAGACTTCCTTGAGCACCGCACTCCAGCTTCGGACTTCGGACTTCGGACCTCGGACTTCCGCCAAGCGGTCTTCGCGCCAAATCCACTTGTAATTCAAGCGCCCGTAGTCGCACATCCAGCAAGCGTTGACGGCGTCGTTCTCGCGAGGTTCGTAGCGATACACCTTATCCTCGCGCGAGCCAATCACGATGTTGCAGCCCGTCGCGCAACTGGTGCAGATGCTCTTGGTTTCCTTTAGAAACCAGACGCGCATTTGGAAGCGGAAATCCTTGGAAGTGAGCGCGCCCACCGGGCAGATATCGACGGTGTTGAGAGTGTAGTTATTGTCGAACTTCCTACCTGGGTAGGCGGTCAGGGTGTTGTAGCTGCCGCGATTGACGATGCCCAGCGCATCATCGCCGACAACGTCCTTGGTAAAACGGATGCAGCGGGTGCAAAGAATGCAACGCTCGTCATCCAGGACGATGCGCGGGCCGAGATCGACGCGCTTGGGCTTGTGCGCCTTCGTCTCGGCAAACCGGCTTTGGGACTGCCCGTAATCGACCGAATATTCCTGCAGTTTGCACTCGCCCGCCTGGTCGCAGATGGGGCAATCCAGCGGATGATTGATGAGCAGGAATTCGAGCACGCCCTCGCGCATCTGCTTCACTGCGGGCGTGTTGGTGTAAATCTCCATGCCCGGGGAAATCGGGGTAGCGCAGGCGATGGCCGGGCGAGGCGCTTTGGCGATCTTGGGCTTGCCGTCCGGGCTTAAAATCGGCTTGCGATCCGGTCCCATCGCCGGGGTGCCGAACTCGACCAGGCACATGCGGCAGTTGCCCGCCACGGGCAGCTTGGGATGGTAGCAGTAATGAGGCACATCGACCTGAGCAGCGGCGCAGGCCTGGATCATCGTCGTAGGCAGCGGCTTGCCGGAAATCGCATCCGCCATCGTCTTCGGCACTTCCACCTCCTTGCCATCCACCTTGACCTTGATCTTATCGACCGGTGGTGGGGCTAGCCTGGGTTCGTTTATAGCTGCGGTGGACATGGTTTCAAATCAGCTTTGCGGACTCGTCGCCAGCGCGATCTCAAGACATTGTTCGGCGGATTTGGCAGCAGCGGCTCTTCGTTGCTCGTCAGCCGTTCCCTTGGCTACGAATTCGTCTTTAAACTTACCCACAAAACTCTGCACCGGCCAGGAGCAGGCCTCGCCGAAAGCGCAGATGGTCCGTCCCCCAGGAATGTTGTCGGCGATCTTGACCAGGTAATCCGCATCGATTTTGCGCCCTTCGCCGTGGGAGAGCCGGTGGAGTGCCTTGGCCATCCAAAGCGAGCCTTCGCGGCAGGGAGTGCACTGGCCGCAACTCTCGTGGGCGTAAAACTCCGCAATGTTCGCGAGCGCCTTGACGATATCGGTCGAATCATCCATCACAATGATCGCCCCGGACCCGGACATGCTGCCCGCAGCGATGAGCGAATCGAAATCATAAGGCAAGTCGAGCATGTCCAACTCCTGCTCGGTATCTTTGCCGTCCGGACCTTTGCGCTTTAGCTTAAACTTCTCGCCGGCTTTGAAAACTTTCGCTGAAGACCCGCCAGGGATGACCGCTTTCAGCTTCCGCCCATCGCGCAACCCACCGCCGAACGCCGGGTCGTTGATGAGTTGGCCAATTGTAACTTTGCCGACCTCGACCTCATAATAGCCCGGCTTTTTGACGTGGCCGCTAATGCTAACGATGCGCGTGCCGGTGTTATTCGGCGTGCCGAGTTTTGCGTACTCGGCGCCTCCCATCGCAACGATGTGCTTGACCGCGCATAGCGTCTCCACGTTGTTGACGATCGTCGGGCACATATAGAGACCCAGGACAGCCGGGAAATAGGGTGGCTTGATGCGCGGGTAGGCCCGCTTGCCTTCAAGCGACTCGATCAGGCCGGTTTCCTCTCCACAAATATACGCGCCAGCACCGCGGTGGAGATGGATTTCCAGGTCGTAACCGCTCCCGAGGATGTTTTTGCCCAAAAAGTTCTTCACCCGGGCCTCTTTAAGAGCTCGATCCAGGATTTTGGCGCCTTCGACGAACTCCCCGCGGATGTAAATGTAGGCGAGGTGAACATCGTTGGCAAAACAGGCAATGATCATGCCCTCGAGCATCTGGTGCGGGTCCTTGTAGAGGATTTGCTTATCTTTGAAGGTGCCCGGCTCGGACTCATCCGCATTGCAGATGAGGTAAATGGGCTTGCCGCTCTTTCTGTCCACGAACGACCATTTCAAACCGCAGGAAAAGCCCGCACCGCCGCGGCCCCGCAGACCGGAGATTCTGACCTTCTCCCGGATTCGTTCCTGGGCGTTGAGGGTTTTGCCATCGGGCAGAGTTTTGAGAGGAAGGGTGAGAGCTTTTTTGAGAGCCTCATAGCCGCCATTGCGCAAATAGCATTCCAAGTCGGGGGTGTAACCCGGCTGGTCAGCGTATTTGAGAATGAGGCGGTATTCCTCGGGCATATCTACAAAGCGGATGGATTGATGGATTGATGGATTAATGGATGAACGCATGAAGTCACCGAATGCCGCCTGGCCTCGGGGCATGAATACCTTGATCCACTAATCCATCTATCCATTTTGAGAACCCTTGACTCCGGCGGTGGACACTCTACCTTGGAGGCGCGCGTTTGCCCGATGGTGTAACGGTAGCACAGCAGACTCTGGATCTGTTTGTCATGGTTCAAATCCATGTCGGGCAGCCATCCGCCATTTGCGATTTTAGATTTTTGGGGTCCGGGTTTCATCGATCCAGCCAGGCTCACTTGCACCCTCCCAAAATCTCATCCGCCTTTTTCTCGGACACTCCTTCATAAAACGCATCGTTGCACATCATCACCGGGGCGGTGCCGCAGCTTGCCAGGCATTCGACGAACTCGACCGTGAACTTTCCGTCCTTGGTCGTTTGCGGCCCATGCGCCTGCGCATCCAGGCCAAGCTTCCGGCAAAAGTGCTCGTGCAGTTCGTCCGAGCCGCCCAAAGCGCAGCTCAACGTCCGGCAAACGCGCAAATGGTACTTGCCGATGCGCTGTTGGTGAAACATCGGATAAAACGTCACCAGCTCGTAGATGTTGATCGGCTGCAACTCCAGCTTGCTGGCTATCCACTCGACCGCCTGGCGCGAGATATAGCCGAAGTGCTCCTGCAGGGAATGTAGCAGCATCAACGAGGCGCTGCGCTTTTTTGGATAGTGGGTGATGAGTTCGTCCAGCCCCGCTGCCAGCGCCGCCGGCACCGCGAAATCGGGTTGCTCCTCGAGTTGGTTGGGAATGGGTTCGACAGGATGAATCTCGTTCATCGGTCACACTCCCCCATCACGAAATCAAAAGAACCGAGAATCGCCGTGACATCACTGACCATGTGGCCCGGCAGGAGCTTCGGCAAAATGCTCAAGTTAACAAACGAAGGCGAGCGGATTTTCAATCGGTGGGGCGTGCCCCCACCTTTGCTGTGGATGTAAAAGCCCAGTTCGCCTTTTGGATTCTCATGGCCGAAATAGACCTCACCCGGTGGCGCATTGACCCCTTGAGTCACATTGATGAAGTGGTGAATCAGCTCTTCCATCCGGGTCAGCACCCGGTCCTTGGGCGGCATGGCAATTTTGCCGTCCGGGACATTCACCGGTCCGCCCGGTAACTTGTCCAGGCATTGATTCAGGATGCGCACGCTCTGGCGCATTTCCTCGATGCGCAGCAGGTAGCGGTCATAGCAATCGCCCGCCGAGCCGACCGGCACCTCAAACTGCAATTGGTCATAGACCAGGTAAGGCTGGGTCTTGCGCAAATCGTGCTCGACCCCGCTGCCGCGCAGATTCGGACCCGTCAACCCGTAATCAATCGCGTCCTCTCTGGAAATCACTCCGACCCCCTGGGTGCGATCGACAAAAATCCTGTTCCGGGTCAATAGGGTTTCGGTCTCGTCAATGTTGACGACAACTTCTTTGCAAAATTGCCGGCATTGCTCCACCCAACCCGGGGGCAGGTCCCGTGCCAGCCCGCCTATTCGCGTATAGCTGGTGGTAAAGCGCGCGCCCGTCAACGATTCGCACAGGTTATAAATTTTCTCACGTTCGGTGAAGGTGTGGAGGAACACCGTCAGCGCGCCCACATCCATCGCGTAGGAACCCATGCCCAGCAGGTGCGAGGAAATACGGGCCAGTTCGCAGCAAATCACCCGGATGAACTGGCAGCGAGGCGGCAGTTGCTGGGTTATCCCGAGCAATTTCTCAACCGCCAGCACATAAGCGACATTGTTCGCCAGCGGGGCCAGGTAATCCAGCCGATCCGTGTAAGGGATGAACTGGGTGTAAGTCATGTTCTCAGCGATCTTCTCGTCGCCGCGATGCAGATAACCAATGTCCGGCGTCGCCTTGGTGATGATTTCACCATCGAGTTCCAGAACAATCCGCAGCACGCCATGAGTCGCCGGGTGAGAAGGCCCCATGTTCAGGACCATTTTTTCGCCCTGCAACTCCTGCAATTCCGCCGCTTCTGTGGCGCGTCCGGCGACATCGGGCAGCAGAACTTCCCGGTCTTCAGCCATGATCGCCTCCCAAGGGTCTTGGCCCGACCGGCCCGGGGCCGTGCGATCTACCGTGTGCCGCTTTTATGTCCTGACGCCGCTCGAGGCGCGCGTTGGTTTCCAAAGCGTCCGTCTCCGGTATCCGAACGCGCGGCTCACGGGAAAGAGCGTCCTTGCCTCCCGCAATTGTGACGAACGGTCCGCCGGCCAGGGGTGCCGGCTGGGTAAAGGCGACTTCCGGCAGGTCGGTCAGCCGGCCGGACAGCGGAAAATCCTTGCGCAGCGGGTAATAAGGGTAGCCGTCCCACATCAGAATCCGGCGCAGGTCGGGATGGCCGCGGAAACGGACGCCCATCATGTCGTAAATTTCGCGCTCATGCCAATCGGCGGTGCGCCAGACGCTAGTGAGAGTCGGAACCTCGCCTTTCTCCTCACTCAGCTCCGCTTTGAGACGCAGGGAACAAAGATGCCCATAGCCGTAAAGGTGATAGACCAGCGTGAACCGGGGGTCGTCGCCGTAGTTATCGATGCTGGTAATATCGACCAGATAATCGAATCTCAACTCCTTCTTGGCAAACTCGCAAACCTCCGGAATTCGCTCGGCGTCGTCCAATTTCAGCGTGATTTCGCCACGAAACTCCACCGGTTCGGAAACCAACGGGCCGAATCTGGCTTTGATTTGTTGCGCGAGTTCGAGGGCGTGCACTGCGGGTTGAGCGTTGAAGGTTGCAGGTCGCAAACGGGCTCAGGCGACCTTTTTCAAGGTGGACAAGACCGGTTCGTTGGCAATTTTGTCTTGCAGCTTGATTAAAGCGTCCAAAAGGGATTCGGGGCGGGGGGGACAGCCGGCCACGTAAACATCCACCGGCAAGATATGGTCCACACCTTGCAAAACCGCGTAACTGCGGTACATGCCGCCGGTCGAGGCGCAGGCGCCCATGGCAATAACCCACTTGGGCTCGGTCATCTGGTCGTAAATACGCTTTACCGCCAGCGCCATTTTGTAAGTAACCGTGCCCGAGACAATCATCACATCGGACTGCCGAGGGGAAAAACGCATCACCTCAGCGCCAAAGCGCGAGATATCGAACCGGCTGGCGCCCGCCGCCATTAACTCGATGGCGCAGCACGCCAGGCCCATCGGCATCGGCCAAAGGGAGTTCTTACGCGCTATGGCCAGCGGTTTGTCCAACACCCTGGTGAGAGCTTCAATCGCCGTATCCCGCCGTGTGACAACCAGTAGGTCGCCTTCCACTTTTGAGTTATAACCGACTTCCGCGCGTGTTTGCATAAGGGTCTGGCGAAGCTGGGAGCCGCCTCGCAAAATCAACCTAAACACGGGCCAAAAGCCAGGCAAGTCAATTCGACAAAGTTTCCTCTTGCGCCCGTTCGGGATATAGCTATGTTAAGCCCCGCCTGAACGCCGTGTGTGCGGACGTTCATTGAGGCTGAGAAAAGAAAAGTTAACCCAGAACCTAATCCTCAACCTCCGTTGCCACTGCAACGCCTGGTCCGTTAGGCAATGGAGCTCGGTAAGCCCCACGCTGACCCAGCCCCCCAATAGGTTCGTCGGAAGTCAGTATAGTTAGATCATTATGCTCACAATGGAAGAGGCCATGAAGCAAACGGGCGCCCTGCCCTTTGCGGCCGGTAATATCGTCAAAGGCACCATCATCGAAGTCCGCCCCAAAGAAGTCCTGGTGGACATCGGCTACAAAAGCGAAGGCGTCATCTCCGCCAACGAATTCGAAGACATCAAAGCCGTCAAGGTCAGCGATGAAATCGATGTGCTCATCGAAAAGCTCGAAGACAAAGAGGGCATGGTTGTCCTCTCCAAAGAGAAGGCTGAATTCAAGAAAAACTGGGAGCGCATCCTGACCATTTGCAACGAAGGCGGCACCATCGCCGGCAAGGTCAAGGCTATCGTCAAGGGCGGCTTGCTCGTCAACATCGGCGTCGAGGCCTTCCTCCCCGCGTCTCAAATCGACGTCATGACCCCCAAGAACCTCGCCCAGTACGTCGGCAACACCTACGATTTCAAAGTCGTCAAAATCAATCAGGAGCGGCAGAACATCGTGCTTTCGCGCCGCGAACTCATCGAACAGGAACGCCTGGAACGCCGCCAGAAACTCCTCGGCGAAATGACCCCGGGCGACATTCGCAAGGGCACGGTCAAGAACATCACCGATTTCGGCGCCTTTATCGATCTGAACGGCATCGACGGCCTGCTGCACATCACTGACATGAGCTGGGGCCGCATCGGCCATCCCTCCGAACTGCTCAAGGTGGGCCAGGACATTGACGTCGTCGTTTTGGATATTAACCGCGAGAAAGAGCGCGTCAGCCTCGGTCTCAAGCAGAAACTTGCCAACCCGTGGGACAGCATCGAGCAGAAATATCCCGTGGGCGCCAAGGTCAAAGGCAAAGTCGTCAATCTCGTGCCTTATGGCGCCTTCGTGGAATTGGAACCCGGCGTCGAGGGCCTGGTCCATGTGACTGAGTTATCCTGGACCAAGCGCGTCGCCAAACCTTCCGACATCCTCAAACCGGAGCAGGAAATTGAAGCCGTGGTACTGGGCATCAACCGGGAGGAACAGAAGATTTCCCTGGGCCTCCGCCAGCTCGAAGCCAATCCGTGGGACAAGGCTCAGGAGAAATACCCGCCTGGCACGAAAGTCAAAGGCAAGATTCGCAACCTGACCAGCTATGGCGCCTTCATCGAGTTGGAAGAAGGCCTTGATGGCATGATTCACGTTTCGGACATCTCCTGGACGCGAAAGATCAACCATCCGTCCGAGGTGCTGAAGAAGGGCGACGAAGTCGAAGCGGTCGTGCTGGAAGTCGATAAGGCCAACCAGCGTATCGCCGTCGGCCTCAAACAGCTCGCCCTGGACCCCTGGGCATCCATCGATCAGCTCTACAAGGTCGGTGACCTGGTCACGGGCAAAGTCACCAAGCTGGCAAGCTTCGGCGCCTTCATTGGTCTGCAGCATGAAATCGACGGCCTGGTCCACATCTCGCAGATCAGCGAGGAGCGCGTCGATAAGATCAAGAACGTGCTCAAGGTCGGCCAGGAAGTAACCGCTCGCGTGATCAAGATCGATAAGGGCGACCGGCGCATCGGCCTTTCGATCAAGGCCGCCAATTACTCAACCGAGCAACTCAAGGCCGAACAAGCCGCCCTGGACGCCCTCAAACCGGGCGAAGACCTGGTCGCGCTCCAGCACGCCTTCGACGCCGCCGACGAAGCGAAACAAGACGACAAAGAAACCAAGTAAGCTCCGAGCCCCCGAGTTGGAAGGGGCGAAAGTTTGCGACGGGCGGGCTGGCAACAGCCCGCCTGTTCTTTAGCCGATGAGACTTGGCAACGATTGGCCATTGGAAATTGCCGATGGGCAATCTATCCTCGCCCTCTGATGAACATCCTGGAAGAACTCCGCTGGCGGGGCCTGGTGGCCGATTGCACCGACCCGCAGAAATTGGCTAAACTCATCAGCCCCGGTACTATCACGCTGTACGCAGGTTTCGACCCGACGGCTGACAGCCTCCACATCGGCAGCCTGGTGCCGTTGCTGGGCCTGCGCCGGTTTCAATTGCTCGGCCATCATCCCATCGCGCTGGCCGGAGGCGCCACTGGTTCAATCGGCGACCCCAGCGGGAAGGCGGAGGAGCGCCAATTGCTTACCAAAGAAACCCTCGAACACAATATCGGCAAGATAAAGGAGCAACTCGGGCGGTTATTGGACTTTGAAGCGAAATCCAATCCCGCCAGACTGCTCGACAACGCCACCTGGACGGCGCCAGTCAGTTGTCTGGAATTCCTGCGCGACATCGGCAAGCATTTCTCAGTGAACCAGATGATCGCCAAGGAAAGCGTGCGCGCCAGGATGGAAGACCGGGAGTCCGGCATCAGCTACACCGAATTCAGCTACATGCTGCTTCAGGCCTTTGATTTTTATGTGCTCTGCCGCGATTGCAATTGCGGACTCCAAATTGGAGGCAGCGATCAGTGGGGCAATATCACCGCCGGGATCGACCTCATTCGCAAGAAGCTCGGCCGCGCCGCCTCCGGCCTGACTTTGCCGCTCATCACCAATGCCGATGGCTCGAAATTCGGCAAAACGGTCGCTGGGGCCGTGTGGCTCGATCGGGCCAGGACCAGCGTCTATAAGTTTTACCAGTACTGGATTCGCGCTGACGACCGGGATGTAATTCGTTACCTCAAATACTTCACTTTCCTCAACCAGGAGGAAATCGGCGCGCTGGAAAAGCAACATGCCGGGAATCCTGGAGGCCGGGCCGCCCATCAGGCGCTGGCGAAAGCGGTGACCGATTTAGTCCACGGTTCGGGCGCGACCGCCGAGGCGATCCGCGCCAGCGAGATTCTTTTTGGCGGCGCGCTGGACGGCATCAGTGAATCCACGTTCAATGAGATCGTCGGTGAAGTGCCCACCAGGGACATTGACAAAAGCCAGCTCGACGGGGGCGGCAAACTGCTGGTGGAAGTCCTGGTCCACAGCGGGCTTTCCCCCTCTAAAGGCCAGGCGCGCAAGGACATCGAAGGCGGCGGGGTGAACCTGAACAACGTGCGGGAGGGGGATTTCCAAAGACCGGTCACCGTCAATGATTTGCTCTTCGGCAAGTATCTCCTGCTGCGCAAAGGCAAAAAGAATTACGTCGTCCTGGCGGCCAGAGGATAAGGCCGCGGCAGAGACCGTTTTCGCGCACACCCATCGGGCATTACTCCTGCCTGCTTTTTTCTTAAGAATAGCTATTGACTTGGTTCGCGGATTTCTATTCCCTTCGCTTATGCAAATCGAAAGTCTAAAAGTATTTTGCGATCTCACTGAGACCGAAAGCTTCACCAAAGCCGCCCAGATTAACGGGGTAACCCAATCGGCGGTGAGCCAGACCATCAGTTCGTTGGAGCGGCAGTTCAAATCGTTGCTCATCGAACGGAGCAAAAAGAACTTTCGGCTGACCGCCGAAGGGGAGGTGCTGTACGATTACAGCAAGCAGATTCTCCAAACCTACGACTCCTTGCACAGCAAACTGCAGGAGATCAAGGAGATTATTTCCGGTAACATCCGAGTGGCCACGATTTATAGCATCGGCCTGCACGTGCTTCCGCCTTATATTAAAAAGTTCCTCAAAAGCTATCCCACCGTCAACGTCCATGTCGAGTATCGCCGCCCCAATCAGGTCTATGAAGATGTTTTGGGCAACGTCGTGGACCTCGGCCTGGTGGCCTACCCGACCCGCGACCCCAAATTGGAAATCGTGGCCCTGCGCAAAGACCCGCTGGTGGTTATCTGTCATCCCCAGCACCCTTTGGCCAAGCAGAAGAGTATCAAGTTCAAGAGCCTTAATGGCCAAAAGTTCGTCAGCTTCGAAAAGGACATCCCCACCCGCCGCGCCCTGGACAAACTCCTCAAGGACCATGGCGTATCCGCCGACCATGTCATGGAATTTGATAACATTGAGACCGTGAAGCGGGCCGTGGAAATCGACTCCGGCATTGCGATTGTTCCGCAGGAAACCATCCGGCAGGAGGTGAGCAACCAGACGCTCGCTTCGGTCAAACTGGAAGATGGCGAATATCACCGGCAACTGGGCGTGATTTACAAAAAGAACAAAGTCCTCTCGCCCGCCATCAAGCAATTCATCGGACTGCTTCGTGAAGGAGCCTAAGCAGCGCCTGATCCCTCATCGAGCCGCGGGTCGGAGTTCAGGCCTGGAATTGTGCGCTCTTGGTCTCACGGCTTATTTCAGATCGATCTCGATGCTGCTGAGACGTTGCAGCCCTTTGCGGTAGGTAAAAACAAGTTCAACCGTGCTGTAATGGCTGGCGAAGATGCAGCCGTCCGGCTCGGAAGGGCTCAGCCCTAAGGGCTTAATGGCCCTCAACCGTCCTGCATCCGTGTCGCCGCGGATCATTGCCTCCTCCACTCTGAGCGAGCCGGTGAAAGGCCGCTCCGTGCCATGAGTGCCTCCCAGCGCGTCAAAATCGAACACGATGTTCTCATCCCCGCCTCCGGGTTTTGAATAAACCAGCAACCCTTCGCGGTCATAGGCGTAAATGATTTTGCTGGGCCGCTCGACTTGGTTGGTTCGAGTCGCCGGGCCAAGCACGGTGCCAAGCACGCTCCTGGCGTTGGTCCGCCCCACCAGGTCCCCGCCCAAATACAGACCGTCACGCCGAAGCTCCAGTTCCGGCCCCGGCGCCGCCAATCGCATTTTGTCCGGCTGAGAGGAAGCTTCCGCAATTTGAGTTAACCCCGAAGCCTGCGCACGAGTTCTCGACCGTGACCCATAAAACGAGTAAGCGATCGCCAGCCCGCCAACCGTAGTTAAAAACACTAAAGCCCAGATCCAAGGCCGTCCGGCGCTCTTCCGCCCTCGCTTCGGCTGAGCAACTGCGTCTGGGGCGCGGGATGTCTTTGCAGGCTCCGTAAGGGGTGCCACGCCACTGGCGGAAAGAGCCTGGGGCGCTTCGCTGCTCGGCCCCGGAACAATGCGCGGCAGGCGGTCGATTTCAGGGACAACCCGCCGCCCGCAACGAAGCTCGTGCACCAATAGTATGGCTTTGGCCGGCTCAATGCCGCGGCGGGTCAAGGCCGTGACGATCTCCGTCTCGGGACGCTTGGATTCCAGTTGCTTTCTGGCCAAGTCGATATCGGATTGCAAGATCTTGTGTGTCATGCCTGCGAATGACTCTCAGTGCAGCATGGTTTAAGCCAAAACGCCAGAGAAAGCGGGGGATGTGGCGACAGGTGCGTGAAACGTGAAACGTAAACGCCTATAGGTTCGCCACTTGTCACCCGTCACTCGTCACGTCACCTTCAGGTGCGTGATCCGGAAAACGGCTCCTTTGGGCTCATTGGGCAGGCATTCGATTTCCCAGCCGTGGGCCAGCACGATCTGCTGCACCACCGCCAATCCCAGCCCGGTCCCTCGCTTTTGCGTAGTAAAATATGGCTTGAAAATCTCCGTGCGGCGCTCGGCTGGAACCCCCGGCCCATTGTCCCGCACCTCCAGCAAGGCTTCTGTCGCCGTGCGCTTTTCGGCGCGGACCCTAATCTCGCCATTCCCGTCGGCCGCCTGGATGGCATTGAGAATCAGGTTAAAGAGCGCCTGCCGGAGCAATTGTTCATCCGCTTCCACGTTGAGTTGCTCCCCTTCGACTTGCAAAGCAATCTTCTTCTCTTCCAAATCGTAATTGAGGGCGCGGATGACCTCATTGACCACCGAGCCCAGCGCCAGCCTGGTCCGGCGGACCTCGCGCGGCCGCGAGTAATTGATGAACTCGTTCAACTGCGCGGCCACTTTGTCGGCCTCATCAATAATGTCGCGTGACTTTTGCTGAATCTCCGGCGCCGTTTCGGGCCGTTTCGAGATCATCTGCGCCAGGCCGCGGATGATGTTGAGCGGGTTGCGGGTCTCATGGGCCAGCCCCGCCGCCGCCAAATTCATCTCTTTAAGGTGCGTGTTCAACTCGCTGGCGCGCACCAGCCGAATCTGCAGGCCGGAGGATTTGACCAGGTTTCCCCATGCCAGCCCCGAACTGACCACCGAGACCGTCGCAAAAAACGCAATGACGCACCGTAGCCACAGGTCGTGCAAGCAAACTGCCTGAAAAGCGTCGATGGACATGGTTAACAGCATGCCGTGCAGCTCATGGGTTTGGATCGCCTCCAGGTATTGCGCTTCGGTCCAGCCGCGCGCCCTGGCCCAGCGGGGAAGCCGCGGCCGGCCCTCGCTCGGTGCCGGACGCCCCTGCGCCACGGTGGAATTCGTGCCACTGGCGGAGGCCAGCTCGTTCGTCACCCCCTCCACCACATTCGACGAGCCCCCGTCGCCGGGCCTGGGTTCCCGGCGCCCAAAGGGTCTGCTCCCGTCGCGCACGCTATTGGTGAAAGGGGGCACGAGCACCGGCGCCGGCGGATTGGTCATGCCTTCTTGAGCCAAACGGGCTCCTTCAATCGGGTACAGAAAAGTGGCTCGCCTCTGGCCCCAGCGTTCCCCCTCCTGCTGAATCTCCTTTTGTTCGGTATCAATCGGGATGCCGGCCGAGGCTATCTGGTCGCCGGCGGTGTTGAGCACTGCAACGGCCAAAACCTCTCCCGATTTCACTAATTCATTGGTCCGTCCGTTGACCAGGTCATCCAGGACGGGTTGCAACCGGTCACTAAACACCGCCCGCTGAACCTGCAGACCCCGAATATAGGAGCCCAGCGTATTGGCGATGTCTTTGGAACGGTTCCTCAAACCGTTCCGCGCGTATTCCTGTACGCGGACATGTTCTTCCACCTGCCACACGACCACCAGCACCCAGAGGGCCGCCAGCAGGGCATAGATCAAAACACTGCGCCGTTTCAGTTCCATGATGGTCTAATCTGGACTCTACACCTAATTGCTGCCGCGCGGCGAGCCGGAATTCTTCTTGCCAGGCTTGACGCTGCCGCTCACCGGGTCCTTGGTAGGCAACCGGTCGAGAATCTTGTTCAACTCCTGCTCGCTGAAGGCCTTGGTGTCGTCGAACTTCTGCTGTTCGGCCGCCGACAAGGCGGCCAATTGGGACGGCGCCTGAACGATGTGGGGCGTCAGCAGGATGATCAACTCGTCCTGGGTATCGCTCTTCTGCCGCCGCTTGAACAAGTTCCCGAGCAGCGGAATATCCCCCAGGATCGGTATTTTCGTGTCGGTTTGCGACTTGGCGCTTTCCATGAGCCCGCCGATGACGACGGTTTGGCCATCGGCCGTGACGACGACGGTGTCGGCGGACCGCACGTCAATAACCGGGGCGGTGACGCCGGCGGCGACGGTGATGGCAAGGGTGGGGTCAATGGAGGAGACCTGGGGCGTGACAATCATCTCGACCAGTCCGTCCGGGGTGATGAACGGGGTGACGTTCAGAATGACGCCGACACTTTGATACGAGTAAGTGTTGATGGGGGTGCCGTTCAGGCCGTTAAAGGAAGTGCTGGTGACTAGTGGGACGGACTGGCCGACGTGGATGGAGGCGGGCTGATTGTTGCGCGCGAGAATGGACGGGCGCGACAGGACCCGCGCTTTGCCGGCCTGGGCAATGGCGCGCAAGGTCACCTGGTAGTCCTGGCCGAGGATTTGATACAAACCGGCCCCGTTCGCCGTGAATGGCGAACTATTGGCGAAACTCGAGACCGGCTGCCCGAGCGAGTTATTGAGCAGGGAAGGGCTGTTGGTTCCCACCGCCGTAGCGAGATTGCCCAGGCCGAAGACGTTGGCGGCGTTGGCCCCGCTGACGGTGCCATCCATCCCCTGCTTGCCCCAGCCGCCTTCCAGGCCAATGTCGGAAGCGTTATTGTGCGTCACTTCGAGAAAAACGACCTTGATCAGCACCTGGGGTTTGGGCCGGTCCAGATTAGAGAGGACCTGTGAAATGTATTTGCTGGTCTCCTCATCGGCGATCGTCACCACCCGGCGGGTTTCAGGATCGATGGAGAAATAGGCATCACCGATTGAGCCGGCATTGGGATAGGTCTTGGTGCTGCCGCCGCTGCTGCGGGCTCCGCCGAGTCCACCGGCGCCCCCACCACCGCCGCCACCGCCGCCCCCGGCCCCGCCCCCGGATCGCTGTTGAGCGCTGACCTGCAGCGTCAGGGATAGCAACACCCCTAGTGTGGCAGTCAAGCCACGGTTCCAAGTGAGGAACGACATGCCGGAGTGCGCCCGTCCTCGGGCGCAGCAGACTTCGGGCAGCTTGGCGGGTTGGAACAACGGTGAGCCTGGCTGTGGGCGGATGCCGCTGCGCCCGAGGACGGGCGCACTCCGCATCCGCGCAAAAACGTGTCTAATCGATGATAGGTTGGTCATAGCTGATTCGTGGTTTAGCCGATGGTTGGTGTCGCGTTTTTGTTCGATTAGAACCCGGTATTGATGCCCCCGGCGCCGCGGCCGGAGGTACTCGTCGTGGTGCTGGGGCTGGTGATGGTTGCGGTCTCGCGCTGAACCAGCGGATTGCCCGTGCTCAGCATCGTGCGTCCACTGCTGCTGCTCGACCGAATTTGACCGCTTCGTTGGAACAGGTCGGCCAGGACCTGGTTGACGTCCTGCGGATCTGCATTCTTCAGATCAAAAACCTTCACCACTTCGTGCCGGGCATCGACCGAGTCCAGTTGGGCAATCATTTCGGCGATGTGAGGCATCAACTCACTGGCGGCGCTTACCAGCAAGGATGAGGTGCGCGGGTCGGCCACGGCCAGCACCTGGCTCTTCTTCTTACTTCGATCGTTGCTGGTGGCCGCGGTGTTGGCGCCGAAGCGTCCGCCACCGAAGCGGAAGCCGAAGCCGCCCCCGCCGGTGGTATCCGAGCTGCTCTTGGAGGTGTCGGGAAAAAGCTGGGCAAACTGGTCCGCCAGTTCCACCGGGTCGGCATGTTGCAGTTTGAAAACGCGCAACTCGGTGACATCCGTGGTCGCCACGTCGATTTGCTGGACCATATCCGAAATGGTCGCCATCAAATCCGAAGGCGCGCTGACGATCAGCGAATTGGAGTAATCGTCTGAGGTCGCGGAGACCTTCGCCGTCTGGGCCCCGGCACTGCTGCCGCCGCCGCCGCCGCCTCCACCACCCCCGCCGCCAAACCCGCCCGGACCACCAAAGCCGCCGCCGCCGCCGCGGAACATGTTGAATAACTGCCCTCGCAACCCGCCACCCCCGCCGCCGCCCTGATTTCCCTGGGGCGCAAAAAGCGCCTGAATTTCGGTGGCCATCTGTTTGGCATCAGCGTAGTGAAGTTGAAAAACTTTGATCGTCGAAACGCTCGCAATCGAGGTGTCCAGCGCCCGGACGATTTTGAGCATGCGTTTGATGTCCCGCTTGGTCGAGACCAGGATGAGGGAGTTGGCGCTCTCGTTGACCGAGAGACTGGCGCTGGTCGGCAGCAATACCTGCAGGTTGTTCATCAACTGGCTGGCATTGGCGTAGCGGACCGGGATGATTTGGGTGACCAATTCATCGGTGGGTTCCATGGCATCAGGGTCGCTGCCGCTGACGACGGGCACATTCGGATTACTCTTGTCTCCATCCACCGCGATGATGGTCAGGATGCGCCCGTCGAGCAGCACCCCGTAACCGTTCTTCCGAAGCTGTGAGTTGAGCACCCTTACCGCTTCATCCTTCGTCATCGGGTCCTTGCTCCATACATCCACGGTCCCGCGGACATCGGCTGCTTCCTTGTTGATAATGAAGCCGGCTGCTTCGCTCAAGTAATCCAGGACCAGGTTGAGCGGCGCATTGTGGAAATTCATGTGCAAACCGCCGTTAGCGTTGGCTGCCGTAGGGGAAGCGGGGGTCTGCGCCTCCGTTGCGCTCGGAGCAGGATTCACCGCGGCGGTCACTGCTGTCGTCGCGACCGCCGGGGTAGCCGCTTGCGAGCCGGACTCGGACGGAGCAGCGGCGGCTGCCGGTGGACCGGCCGGCGGTTCGCTGCCGGCGGTTTTGACTGGGCTTTGGTCAGTCGGCGGCTGGGCTTGGGCGTCGTTGGGCGCTTCTGCCGCCCGCATGGCAAGACCGGTGCAAAGACCGGCGACGAGTAGGAAACTTTGGATTGTTTTCATTGTGATTACTCTTGTTCGCGGCGCTGCATCAAACGTTTGAGCACATCGCTTTCAGTACCGCTGCTGGTGGTTTCGGTTTGGCCCGTGGTCGGGGCCTGGGCCGTCGATGAAATGTTTGAGGTGGAAGTCGCGGAAGCTGAGCCTCCCGAACTGGCCGCCGCATAGGCTTCGGGTTGTGTCGACGCCTGCCATTCGCCCTGGTCCTCGCGCCGCAACTGCATGCCCACATGCAATTCCACGTGGTTGGTGCCCGCCTCCAGTTTGACAGTGTCCGGATCAATATTGGCCACCTTGTAGCCGGCGATCGTGTCATCCTGCTTGAGCGCCTTCTGGTATTCCGAACTCGTGCCGTTAAAAAAGGCGAATGTGCCCTTTTCGTAGCTCATCACGCCAACCAACGCAAAGGATTCCACCACCGGATTGCGCCGCGCTATAGGATTGGCTCGCCCTGGTTGATGCGGGTACCGGTTCGGATCGAAGATATTCCGCTCGGCAATAATTCTGAAATTGGAATAGTCAGCCCGGGTGGGGCCGCTGTCCGCGCGGGAAGAGGTCCCCCCGTTATCGCTACTCGAGACCGTCTCGCTGCCACTGCCCGACCCACTTTGCTCGCCTCGGTCGCGGTTCCGGCGGCGGGAGCGGCGGTCGTCAGATTGCGCTGCCGGTTGGCCTGGCACTCCGTTTTCAGCTTGTCGCCGAACTGCGGTTTGGCTGGGACTGTTGCTCTGCGTGAGCTCATTAGTCTGGACCGCGGCCTCGTCGCCTTGGCCCAACTCGTTCGTCCCTGACATCTCATTGGTTTGAACCAATTCTCCGGCCTGGACCAACAGATTGCTCATCACTACCTCCGCCTCGCTCGGCCCGTTGTTCGGCACGTTGCTCTGCGTCGGAACGACATTAGTCTGCTGCCCGCGCGCCCCCAAACAACTCAGCAGCGCGATACTCAGAATCACCGCAAAGCGGCTTCTTTGTGCTCTTTGCGTTCTTTTGTGGCAAATTCCGTTCTTCATCGAGTTGAGGTGGTTTGTGGCGTCAGCACCAGGGCGCTGAACTGGAGGGCCAGTGTGAGCTGCTGGCCCGCCTTATCATGCGCATTGAGCTCCACTGATTCCAGTTTCAACGCCATCGGATCCTTCTCGACCGCATACAGGAAGCGGGTCAGCGTCCCGAGTTCGCCGGCGGCATCGAGCCGGCATTGGAGCGTCATGTAATCATCGGCATCGTGCTTCCACTGTGGGGTGATGGCCGAGATCGTCACCCGGCTGTCGTTGGCCCAACGGTCGATGGCCTGAAACACCTTTTGTTCAGCGGCCGACGTATTATTGGTCAGCGTGTTCCGCTGCATCTGGGCCCACTGGGTCCGAACACTTTCCTCACGCCTCAGCAAACGCTGTCCATCCCCCACCTGTTGCCGCAATTTGGTCAGCCGCTCGGCGCGCGCGTTCCAAAGGCCCAGCAATGGGTCGAACACCAGCTTGTCCCCGGCAAACAGGCCCAGCACGGCAATCGCCGCGATGACCAGCACTTGTTGGCGATTCTTAATTGGCATTGCCGCCTCCCTCATTCCAGACCAGGTTAAACGTGAATTGCATGGCCGGCGCCTGGCCGCGCGTCGAGCCCAAATTCACCTCGCGAAACTGCGGCACTGCCCTCAGCCGTTCGACGGTTCTAAGCAGCGCCTGATAATTCCTGGCCGTCCCGCTGCAGGTGACGGTTGACAAGTCGCGAATCTCCACCGTCTTGGCGGTTACGCTGTTGTCCTCCGGAAAAGCCTCGGTCAATTTGCGCAGGATCGTTAAGCCCCGCACCGAGGGGTCGTACCACGCCCGGAACTGGCGAATGGTACCCTGCGTAGCTTCCACTTCCTGCACCGTGTTCTTCATTTTGTCCCATTGCGATTGCCAGTGCCACAGTTGCGCCTGCTGCACCAGGAAGGCGCCCCCGACCAACAACACCACCGCCGCCGCCGCCACGCCGGCCTGCTGCAGCTTGCCGGACGAGTAGCGGGCGGCAAATTGTTGCCAGGCGCTGACCTTGGGTGGGAGGAACTCCAATCCGGAGGCGGGGCCGGTCAGTTGCCTGGCCGCAAGGCTCAGTGCCGGCGCGACGAGTGCTTCCCGCGGCAGGTGCACTTTGAAATCCCCGTCGGTGTATCCGGTCACCAATTCGACTCGCAACCCTAACGGCTCGAGCCGCAGCTCGATTTCATCGGCGAGCTGCTGCGCCAGGTCGCGCGCGCCGAAGATCCGTACCCGGCGCACAGTTTCGCGAATCGAGGCCGGCAGTTGCGCCAGGGTAATGCGCGTCTCCCGCGCCACGATGTCCGCGCGCAATTGGCGATGCCCGCCCTCCGTCTCCAGCGCGCCTTCCAGCGCCCGCAAGGCGGCGATGCCGCCGCCACAAGTGACCTGCAGTCCAACGTGGGTTTCGCCAATCGCCAGGGCCAAAACGCCGCCGGGAGCCTCAACCGCAGGATTTTGCAACGCCGTCAGGCCCAGCGAGAAACTCACCGGCTTGAGTTGCGCCGCCCGCAGGCCCCGCTCCAGCAACTCGACCTGGCTCCGGGGCAGGCCCACTAACGTGGCGTAATGTTCGTCATCCCGCGGCGCATACCGCGAGGTGGACACCAACAGTGTCGCGACATCGCATGGAAAACCACGCTCCGCTTCGAGCTGTAAAAAGCTCTCCACATCGGCTTCCGGGAGCTCGGGCAGTTTGATGTGTGCCGTGAGCGCCCATTTGAGCGGCAGACCCACCACGCAACGGCGCTCGCGCACGCCCGCTGCCTCAAGGTGATTGCGGATCTCGCGCCCCACCAACTGCGGGTCGTTCGTCAGCGGGTCCAGCGAAAGCGCCACCGAAAAGGACTGCTGGATTTGCGCCCCGCCATTGGTTCGCTTTAGCACCACGCCCTCCAGCCG
>DATMQA010000161.1:0-23212 GCA_035566895.1 Binatia bacterium | reverse complement strand
GAACCTCGGGCAGAAGGATGGTTTTGGAGAGAACGAGCGCAGCCTGGTCCTGGCTGCGGGCCGGCAGGAGAAGGCAGAAGACGGCTGCAAACGAGGGAAGGGAAATGGATTTCATGTGAGTCGTTGTGGCCTGGGGTCAGTTGGTTTTGTAAACGCGCACCTCGGCCAATTGGCTCCCACGGCGGGGCACTGCGAGGCAGAAGATTTTCAGTTCCGGGACAAAGAGCGAGGTGCGTGCGCCTGCCGGGGTGGTGATGGGTTTGAGGATTTCGTACGTGTCGGCGCCGATTTGCTTGATGACGTCAATGAGCCCCTGGCCACAGGAGATGTACAGGAGTGTGTTGGCAGCGTCGTAAAAGAGGTCGTCCGTGTCGCGGGAGATGGCGACAGATGCAACCAAGCGGCCACCGGGCGTGGAGAGGTCGTACACCAAAACCTTGGCCGGGTTGCGGCAGCCGGCAAAGAGCTGGTGATTGGGCTCGTCCAGAATCAGAGGGAAATTGGATTTGGCCTCCTTGAGGGGCCAGGTTTCGGTCACTGAGCGCTTTTCGCGATCCACGACGGCGATGTGGCCGGCCTTGGGGACGTTCACGAATATCCGCGGGCCGGTGGTTTCAAGGCGGAACGACTCAGGATGGCCGGCGAGTTTTATGTCGGCGAGCTTTTCGCCGGTCTTCGGGTCAAGGACGGCGAGCGCGCTGGTGTAGCCGACATAGATACGCCTGGCGGTCTCGTCGTAGCGGACGTTGTCGGCGTCCTCCCCGCACGGCACCGAGCTGATGGTCTTAAAGGACTTGCCGTCGAGAATCCGACAGGTGCCATCCTGGCCGTTGGCGACAAAGACGCGGTCGAGTTCGGGGACGCAGACGATGCCCTGCGGCTCGGCGAAGCCGGGGAGGCTTTGGATGGTCTTGCCGGCTTTGAGGTCGAGGACCTCGACGGTATTGTTTCCGAGAGCGGCGACGAAGAGCCGTTGTCCGGGAATATCAGCAGCCAGGTGATCAATTCGGCCCTCGACCTTTTCCAGGGGGATCGTTTTTTCCAGAGTGAGGGGTGAGGTTGTTTCCTGTGCCAGGGCGATGCCGGTCGTGAGTGTGCTCATGAGGGCGAAGGTCAAGGTTTTCATACTGCAATCCCGGCATTATTGCTGGCGCTGACCCCGGAGTAAAGAAATGTGCCGTAACTGCTGTTCGTGCGGTCGCTTGGCCGCGAAAAACGGTTGAAAAGTTCTTGACAGCCTAACCCGTATTTTGCTAAAAATGGCCTCAACATAAGCCCTGTCCGAACAGTTGCAGACACGATATCTCGACCAACGTTTCATCAAAGGCCCAGATATGAGTAGCACAACCCGTTTTGTGGCCGTCGCAGCGTTTGCCACTACCTCCCTCCTGACCAGTTCCGTCCAAGCCGACCTGCAAGACTCGGACTTCCCCCAATACTCACCGCAGCCCAACCAGTGATACACATATGAAGCACAATACAATCCCAGTGAAATTGTCGTCCATCGGCGTGGCGTTGGCGTTAACTGGCGGAATAGCCTTTGGCGCTGCCAACGCGAGCGACACGGCCGCGAATTACACCGCCGGTTGGAGCGCCTCGACACACCCAAATCTCGGCTCCGGTTTTGGCGCGTGGTCCGAATTGGACAACAACACCGCACCGCCTTATGCCGGCACGTATCTGGACCAGACCTCGTACA
This sequence comes from Binatia bacterium, assembly GCA_035566895.1. GTDB lineage: Bacteria > Verrucomicrobiota > Verrucomicrobiia > Limisphaerales > UBA8199 > DATMQA01. The sequence goes on along the minus strand of DATMQA010000161.1, from coordinate 21,513 downwards.
ACAACAACGATGGGGTGCTGTCCGCCGGCTACGGATGGGGCACGTACGCCAATGGCTCCCCCGGCAACGGGTTCATCACCTTGACGCGTCCGTTCACGACCAGCGGGGGTACGGCTTCTCTGCTTAATCAGACCTTCTCGATCGGTCTTGGGTCCAAGTCGGGCGTCGGCGGGGCGGGTTCCAGTATTGCTTTGAACGTCGGCACAGCCTTCAACTTAAGCTATGCCGGAGGTGGAGCCGACAACTTCACGCTGTCTGTGGACGGCGGAGCTGCGACCGTGGTCCCGGTCACGGCTGCGCAGTTGGGGGGCGGCCTCCTGGTTTCCTTGACGGTGACTGGCCCGGCGAACAGCACCGCCGAAGGCTATGCGCTTGGAATAAGCCCCTTTGCCGGAGGGGCGCCGTATTACGTCGCGGCTGGCACCTTTGACAGTTCGGCCTTTAACACTTCCAACTTCAGTTATACTGACATGAACACTTCAGGTGACGAGTTCGTTAACAATCCGACCGTCGCCGCTGTGCCGGAACCGTCAACCTTGGCGTTGTTTGGATTGTCCGGCCTGGCAACGCTGCTTGTCGTTCGGCGGCGCAAATAAATCAGACCTGGACCCATCGAGGCTCGAAGGTCTGCGGGTGGCCATTCCTCCTTAGTGCGTGTTTGGAAAATGCCCGCGGAGCGCGACCTGTCCCCGCTCGCAGTGGGCAGGACACGGATTGCGCGGCTGCTGCGACCGGGGTCCGGTCGCGCTCCGGCCCAAACACGGCATTTTCCAAACAGGATGTCAGAGACTCGTTACCTCGTCTCCGACCTCTTTCACGGCGACGTGGAAGAACAATGAAATCCACTCACGAGCAGCAAGCCGGTCATCGTGCGAGCCACCGCGCAGTTCGTATTTGTAATGGACGGATGGGCAGACTTGTTCAAGCGCCCCGAGTCAGCAATACTCTGCGCCAGTGAAGGCAATTATAGTTGGTTTGGCGTTTCTGAGCGTGGCGGTTTCGGTACTGGCAGCCGACAAAGCGGCACTGGACAGCCGGATTCGCGACCTCGCCGACAAGTTTGAGGCGATGCAGCGTAAGCCGGACAAGCGCATCCGGCGCGAGATCTTGCGGCAGGCGCAGGGAATTGTGCTGTTGGACTGCGCCGAGGGCGGGGTCGTGCTGGCCTTTGAGGGTGGGAGCGGGGTGGCCATGGTGAAGGACCCAAAATCGGAGCACTGGAGTGCCCCGGCGTTCGTCAAGCCAACCGATGCCAGCCTGGGGCTCCAACTCGGAGGCCACGAATCGTTGGTCGTAATTCTGTTCATGACGACTAACACGACCTTGCTCCTGAAGGAACCGAGGTTCGGTTTCGGCGGCCAGGCCTGCGGGACGGCAGGAAACTCGAGCGCCGCCGCTGATGGCGCCCTCGCGGCGCAGGCGCCGGGAGGGATAGTTTATAGCGATAGCAAGGGCCTTTTTGGCAGTCTGGCCATCAAAACCGGAAGTCTCTTGCCTGACCTGCAAGCCAATGCCGCGTATTACGGCCAGGCGCTGACGACGCGCGACATCGTGTTCGACCACAAGGCGAGCCCAACTCAATCCGCTGACGAACTGGCCCAAAAAATCACCCGGGCCGCACAGCGGCTCAAGGACCTGCCCGATGTCCCGGCCCACCTCCTCGAACCGCTGACTCCCGAACCCGCCTTCAAGCGGAAGGCAGCCGGACCCGCTGGCACAAACACAAGCGCCGGCATGTCCGCCGCACAAACGAACGGGCCGGTTCACGCGCTGCAACTGCTGCTGGCGGATTTGACCAACGCGCAGAGGCATCTGGACCAGTATCTCTCAGGGATGGTCACCAGCGAGCATACGGCTGCGGCGGACATGGCGGTCACTACGTTGGAGCGGCTGCGGGCCGGCCAAGAACCGCAGGCGGTCGAGTTACTGGAATTTCAGCTTGATTGGGCGGTCAAAGCACTTGGCAGCGCCCTGGCGGCGATGCCGGAGAAAGAGCGCCCGCCGGGTTCGCTCACGGCCCTGAAAAGGGCCAAGGAGTATCGCACCAAATTTCCTCGCAAGACCGGCAACCCAAGCCTCGACGACGAGGTGGCCCGCGCCTGGAAGTTGCTGGAGAAACAAAAGTGAGGGCCAGCTTGCGTGTTCGGTGTTTTCGGACGGTAGTCGGCTACGCAGCGAGCGCTTCTACTCCTGAGTGAGTCGGCCGGGAAGCGAGGTCGCGCGCGCGCGGCCGGATTTCGCGCGCGGCATGGCCTGTGAGCGGCTTTCGAGGCTAGGGCGGGGAAAATGTGGCCCGCAGCCGTGGCCTTGCATGGTTACTTTCATTGGTTACTTTGTGGTTACTTTCTGCGCATCGTTTTGGAAAAGTCACCAAAAGCCAGGAAAGGGCAGAAGCTGCCATCATCGAAAACACTAACATGCATGGTGCATCGGTAAATAGGGTGCGAAAGCCCTATCTTCTTGGGAGTTTTGAGGTGGTGCCCGCGACAGGACTTGAACCTGTACAGTGTTACCTACTAGAACCTGAATCTAGCGCGTCTGCCAATTCCGCCACGCGGGCTTGATAATCAACAACTTGCGAATGAAGAATCCGGTCCAAGTCAGTTTTGTATACTGTCTTTGTAAACTGTGGCCCAAATTTCTTTCAACTTGCGAAGTGATTATCTCCAAAAACCGGAGTTCCGCAAGCCATTTTCGGCCCGCACTAGATTTTACTGGAATAAAAATCTAGTGACCTTCAAGCCCGATGCAAACCTCCTCGGTGGGCCGGTAAGCGCCTGTTTACCCAGGTTTTGCGTTTTGTAGTCGTGCCACAGCCGTGCCGGGCCCGTACCCATACCTGTTTTCCGGGGTGTTAGGCGCACCGATGGACACCGCCGGTGGTCCGGGTCCTGAGAGGAGGCATCATGGGCAACCTGCTGGTTGATTTCCTAAGAAAGTGGCGGTTGCGGCAAGCTCAATTTCGATTTTCGATTCACGCGAGCCAGCCAAAAACCACTCCACACCCGAACTGATGCGAGCTCCGCGACGCTCTACTGGTTGCCCAGAACGGCGGTTTCAGTTATTAATGGGAACATAACAATCCATCGAATGTTTTACCGATCATAGTAAGCAATCCCTCGATGACTCACCAAACGATAGGGGCGGAGCTGGCGCGGCAATCGTTACCTGGGTTCAAGAAATGGTTCAGAGCTGGGATTCTGAGCGCTGCAATGTTGCCTCAGCTTGGGGGTGCGGCGGAAGCTCTTCCCGACAGCAACGCAGTTGCCATTGCGGCCCTGAAGCAAGCCACGCTGAGTCAGGGCTTCGTGCAACGCGCGATTCGCCTCGAGGGCACTGTGCGCGCGGTAGTGCCGGGGCAAGGATTCCTCGTGCTTGAGGACACCTCGGGCGTGGTCTTGCTGGAAATGCCACATCTGCCGGCTGCCATTACTCCCGGAAGCCAGGTCGTTGTAGCTGCGCACAATTGCTCGCTGGCCCGCACCCGGTTCGGTCTCCGGATTGGCCCGCCGTTGACGATAGCCAACGACGGACTTCACCCCCCCAGCGCCAAATCTGGTCGTGTTTGGTTGGAGGCGGGCTTCCAGCCCATTCAATCAGGGTGGTTCAATGGTCCGGGCCAGTCCACGTTGAAGGTCGAGTACGAAGGTCCCGGTGTGCCGCGTCAGCGAATTCCAGGAGCGAGGCTGTGGCATACCGAGCGGGGCGGAACCGGGTCGGCGGCCCTCAAACCAGGTCTGGAATTTACGGCTTACAACGGGCTTGACTGGCTCAAGCTTCCCGATTTCGAAAAGGAGCATCCGGTGGCACAAGGGATAGCGACAAACATTGATTTGTTCTACAGCGCTCGGGCGACCAATACAGCGCTGCGGTTTGGCGGCTATTTGGAATTGCGGACGGCCGGTACTTATTCCTTTTACCTGGAGTCCGACGATGGCGCACGGCTCGAGTTGGGGAAGGAGGTGGTGAGTTGCCTGGTGAGTCGGCCTGGCGAGCCGGCGCCCGCGCCGCGGCTGGACCCGACGAGCGAGGATCGCTTAGCGCCACGCTGGGTAAAGTGGGAGGGGGAAGCTACCTTTGCCGGGCTTGCGGGCAGCAGCTTGGAACTGACGCTGGTAGAAGCTGGCAATCGAGTGCCGGTGACTGTGATTGACGGGAGCGGTTTGTCTGGAACGAATCTGCTGCACCACCGGTTGCAGGTGGAGGGGATTTGCGAGCGGTCGCCCGAACTGTCGGACAGAAAATCGTTATGGCTCACCGTCCCGAGTGCAAACCAGATTTGGCTTGTGGCATCGGCCGAGGCTGGGACGCACCGCATTTTTACCAACGAAGTGCTGACCACGGCCGCGCAAGTGCGGCGATTGACCGCAGAAGAGGCCAAGTTGCGCCTACCGGTGAGACTAACGGGTGTGGTGATCGCCGCCGAATTAACTTCGCTGGTATTGCAGGATGCCTCAGGGGGCCTTTTCATCCATTTCAACGGCAACAATTCGCCCGGCCAGCCGCAGGTGGGAGACCTTTGGGAGATCGAGGGGACCACGGACCCGGGCGATTTTTCACCAGTCCTTTTTGGGACTAACGGAGTCTTTTTGGGACGCGCGGCGATGCCCGAGCCGATTCGGCCTGCTTGGGACCAATTGATGAACGGCAGTTTGGACGCCGAGTACGTCGAATTGCATGGGGTGCTCATCGGAGTCTCCGAATCGCAGTGGAGACTGCTGACCGCCGACGGCACGGTGACTATCGATGGAGATTCCGAGCGGCCGCTGCCGGCCGCCGGTTCGGACGCCCTGGCGGGCAGCATCCTGCGGCTACGCGGCTGTTTCACCTCGCAATGGAATGCCCAAACGCGGCAAGTTATCGGCGGAGAATGTTTTCTGTGGCCCGCCGTCGTGGAGGTTGAAGAACAGCCACCGGCAGAGCCATTCGAGCTGCCCAGGCGCAAGACCGCGGATCTGCTTTGGTTTGATGCGCGAGCCAGCGCCTTGCAACGGACCAAAGTCGCAGGGCAAATCATCCACGTCCGGTCCGGCGAGTATTTTGTGCTGGATGACCGAACGGGTTTACGGGTGCTGGCGGCTGCCGCGCCAGAGATTCACGCGGGCGACCTGATCGAAGCAGTAGGTTTTCCCCGGCTCGGAGGACCCTCGCCAGTCTTGCAAGCGGCGCAGATGCGAAAGACCGGGCACACCGGCTGGCCCCAACCCGTTCCCGTTCCGGCCGAAGGATTACTAGACCAGAACCGAGACGCCACGTTGGTGCAGGTCGAGGCCACTTTGGCGAGTGAAACGATCCACCGGGATGAGCGGGTCATGGAACTGCAAGCCGGTCTGCATCGTTTCGCCGCGCTGCTGAAGGCCGGCTCCCATCGATGGCCCATGCTGGCACTCGGCACCCGGTTGCGAGTGACTGGGGTCTATGCCAGCGCAAGCGAACAGGGTGCTCGGGCGGGTCTCGCCCCTTTCGAGTTGCTGCTGGGGGATGCGGGCGACATCACGATCTTGCAGAAGCCGCCGTGGTGGACGGTGCGACATGCGCTGACGCTGGCCTCGGTGCTGGCGGGGACACTTGGTCTGGCGTTCATCTGGATTACACTTTTGCGGCAGAAAGTTGAACAACGGACGGCCCAACTGGCGGACGAAATCAGAGCGCGCCAAATCGTCGAGCAAAACCGTGTGCTGGAACAGGAGCGGACGCGGGTAGCGCGCGACCTGCACGATGAGTTGGGCGCCGGCTTGACCGAGGTAGGGATCCTGGGCGAATTGGCCAAAAACCCTGAAGTGCCGCAGACCGAGAAAACGACTTACCTGGAGCAGCTTACAACCTCGGCCCGGGCGCTGGTCTCCAACCTGGATGAGATTGTATGGGCCATCAATCCGCACTACGATTCACTGGGCTCGGTGGTCACCTACTATTGCTTTTTCGCTGACCGATTCCTCAAATTGTCCGGAATTGCCTGCCGCTTGCGCATCGCGGAGTCTTTTCCGGAACACTCCCTGGATGCAAAAGTCCGCCATGGCGTATTTCTCGCTTTGAAAGAGGCGCTCAACAACGTGGTGCGCCATGCAGGTGCAACCGAGGTCGAATTAAAAATCGAGCTCATCGGGGACGAATTGGCGATTTCGGTGCGCGACAATGGTCGGGGCCTGCCGGCGGCCGACGCCAATCCCGGCAGTGACGGCTTGATCGGTATGCGCCAGCGGCTTCAGCAGCTCGGCGGGGAATGCAAGGTTTTCAGTCAACCGGGTCAGGGCACGACAATTGTGTTCTCCCTGCCAGTGCGAACGCCAATAGCACAGGCCACCGAACTCTGAAATCCCTGTAAACGTTGTAACCACTCAGTTCATGACGAAAATCGCCCTGGTTGAAGACAACCGCACCACCCGCGAAGGGCTGCAGCGTATCATTGATCTTTGGCCCAGCTACAAATGCATCTGCGCATGTGAAACGGCAGAGGAGGCCTTGCGCCTCCTGCCGCCGCAGGAGCCCGACATTGTGCTGATGGACATTCAACTGCCCGGAATGTCCGGCATCGAATGCGTAGGGCGCTTGAAGGAGTTGCTCCCGGCGGCGCAGGTGATCATGCTGACCGTTTATGAGGACCCGGACCGGGTCTTCAGCGCCATCCGTGCGGGCGCCAGCGGCTATCTATTGAAGCGCTCGACGCCCGAGCAGGTGTTCAGCGCGGTGCGGGAAGTACAGGAGGGGGGCGCACCCATGAGCGCCCCCGTTGCGCTTAAGGTCTTCTCTTATTTTCGAAACCAGGCTGCCGCCAGCGCCGAGGTCGAAAACCTCTCGGCCCGCGAGTCCGAAATCCTCGAACTAATCGTCCAGGGCTTTTCGAACAAAGAAATCGCCGCCCGCCTCAGCCTCTCGATCGAAACCCTCCGCTGGCATCTCCGTCATATTTACAAGAAACTCCACGTCCATTCCCGCACCGACGCCGCCCTCAAATTCCGGCCGCGGATGTGACCTAACCCTCCATTTGGAGGGCTGGGCAGGCTCGGTGCGTCCGGTAAATTAGGTCATGCTCACTTGGGTGAGAAACAATTGGCCAATCGCGACATGAATGTAACAGTCCACAAACCACAAGTCCTCTGGCGCGCCGCCTCGCTCGCCGTGTTCCTCAGCCTGGCGGCGATTGTGTCGGCCGCTGACCTGCCTCGCGCACGGTTGTTGCTCGATTTCAATTGGAAATTTCACCTGGGTGATCCGGGTTTTGAGGAGAACATCATCAATGCCGGGGTCAACGAGGGACCGGCAGGATTGAAATTCAACGAATCGCATTGGCGCACGGTGAATTTGCCGCACGATTGGGCGGTGGAATTGCCTTTTGATCCGAATGCGGATGCCAGTCACGGTTACAAACCGCTCGGTCATAGTTTCCCGACCAACAGCATCGGCTGGTATCGCCGATCATTCGCTTTGTCCAAAGCCGAAAAAGGAAAACGGCTGTGGCTGGAATTTGACGGTGTGTATCGAAACTGCCGGGTTTTTCTGAACGGCTACAAGCTGATTCATCACGAAAGCGGCTACAACAGTTTTCGCTGTGACATCACGGATACCGCCAATTACGGCGGCAAAAACGTCGTTGCCGTGCGCGTGGACGCCTCGGAATTTGAAGGCTGGTTTTATGAAGGCGCGGGGATTTATCGTCACGTCTGGCTCGTGAAGACCGCGCCGCTGGCGATCTCACCGGATGGAATTTTTGTTTACAGCGCGTTTCCGAACCATGCCCTGCAAGGACCGGCGACGATTCATTTGCAAACCTGGTTGAGCAACCGGGAGACAAACTCCGCCGCGGCCAAAGTGAATTGGCGGATTCTTGGTCGCGGCGGCGAAACCGTTGCCGCGGCGGACGCCACGGCAAGGATGGACTCGGGCGGCAAAACGCGAGTTGAGGGAACGGCGAAGGTGGCGACGCCCGTCCTGTGGTCGCCGGAAGCGCCGGAACTTTACAAACTGGTGACGACGGTTGAGAGCGGCGGGCAGGTCGTGGACCGCGAGGAAACGGAGTTCGGCATCCGCACAATTGCCTTCGACCCGGAGAAAGGATTTTTGTTAAACGGCAGGCATTACGAAATCAAGGGCACGTGCAATCACCAGGATCACGCGGGCGTTGGAACCGCCTTGCCGGATGCGCTCAATTATTTTCGCGTCCAGCAGTTGAAGAAGATGGGTTGCAACGCCATCCGCACCTCACACAATGAACCCACTGCGGAATTGTTGGAGGCCTGCGATCATCTCGGCCTGTTGGTCATGGATGAAACCCGGAATTTCGCCAGCGATCCGCGAAGTCTCGCCAATCTCAAACAACAGGTTTGCCGCGACCGCAACCACGCCTCCGTGTTCATCTGGTCGCTTGCCAATGAGGAGCCGCTTCAACTGTCAGATGCGGATGAGGCGATCACCATCACCATGAGAAAGCTCGTCCACAAGCTGGATCCGACGCGACTTTGCACTGCCGCAATATACAACTGGCCGACTGGTAAACCTTATGGCATTTCCGCCGGCATTGATGTGCAGGGTTTTAACTATTTTGATCAGGGCGACACCGACGCTTTCCACAAAAACAATCCTGACAAACCATCCATTGGCACCGAAGAAGGCATGGCGCAGTATACTCGCGGCGTTTACGAGAACACCAAGACCTACCTTTCAGCTGATGATATTCAAAAACCTGACTGTCGTCATACGGCCGAGACATCCATAAAATACTATGCCGCGCGCCCGTGGATTGCCGGAATGTTTTTTTGGACGGGATTTGATTACCGCGGCGAACCATCACCGTTCGGCTGGCCCAATATCAGTTCGGACTTTGGAATTCTGGATACCTGTGGTTTTCCTAAAGATGTCTTTTATTACCTTCAATCGTGCTGGAGCGACAAAACCGCTTTGCATCTGTTGCCGCATTGGACCTGGACGGGAAAGGAAGGACAGGACATTGACGTGCGCGCCTTCAGCAATTGCGATAAGATTGAGCTTTTCCTGAATGGCCAAGGCCTCGGCAGGAAGGTCATGCCGAAAAACTCCCATCTCGAATGGAAGGTCAAATACGCACCCGGCACGCTCGCCGTGAAAGGCTATCGAGCCGGCCGAGTTGTCGCCGAAGAACGAATCGAGACTGCCGGGGTGCCCTTCGCCATTAAGCTCATGCCAGACCCCGCCACGATTCACGCCGACGGCCAGGACCTCAGCTTTATCACCGTCGCTGCTGCCGACGCGCAGGGCCGCCTTAACCCGGTTGCCGACAACTTGATTCACTTTACCCTCAGCGGGCCCGGCAGAATTCTCGGCGTCGGCAACGGTGACCCCGCCTCACACGAAGCCGATGTTTATTTCGACCAGCGCGTGATCCGCACCCTGGCTGTGAGCGATTGGCGAATCGAGAAGCTGCCGCAGTTGCGCGACCCTGGAGCAGCCAATGGACAGAGACCGCCTCCTGTGGACTGTCCCGAAATCGCCGTCGGTTGGGACGACAGCCACTGGGAAAAGGCTAATCCCAGCACTCAGGAAGGTCCGCTGCACCCCGGTGAAATGGCCGTGTTCCGTGCCCACCTGCTGGTTTCGGCAGGGGACCTTGCGGTCGCGCAAGCGCGGCTTCATTTCGGGATGATCGACGATGACGGCTGGCTCTATGTCAACGGCCAGTTTGCCGGCGAAGCCCACAACTGGTCCGCTGACCCGGAATTCGCCGTCCTCAACTTCCTGCACCCCGGCGACAACACGGTAGCCGTGATAGTGAAGAACCAGGAAGGCCCCGGCGGCATCAACAAAGGCGTCACCCTGGAGCTGGAGCGACCGAGCGCCTCCGCCGACTGGCAGCGCCGGCTCTTCAATGGCCTGGCCCAAATTATTGTCCAGTCTGACACTCAACCCGGCCAAGTCCGGATAACCGCGCGCGCCGAAGGACTGAGCGCCTCTACCGTGGTTATCCAAACCAAGCCGTCCCGCTCCGGCGCTCCGTCAGTGCCTTAGAAGCTTACACCGCGAAGCGTTGGGAGTCCGCACGCCCCGACGCACATTTAGCGCTTGTCCTCCCGAAGCCCGAAAGGGCCTGCCGGTGTCGCCCCTGGCAAAACACTCCATTTGGAGGGCTAGGCACACCCCATCCAGAGCGTAGAATCGCTGATAATCACTATGAGAAATTACACGATTATCGGAGGAGCCGTCCTGGTTTTGTTGGCGGGGCTGGCCGCGCGCGCCGAAATTAAAGTCACCGTCGAGCACAACGGAAATGAGCAGGCGACGCCGAGTTTCAAATTCAAGACCATCCCCTCCCCTGCCACGAATGATGCCGAATAGATTTTCCCGAAAGTCCCTACCCAAAACCCACAAACCCATCCGAAAAAATGAAACCAAACCCGTTCGTCCTGAAGTCACCACCGTTGGCGCTAAGCCACAATTCATGCGCAATTCATACCAAACCGCATTTCGCTACTCCCAAAACCGGTCTCAGCTACCGGTCCCTGCTCCGGCTCAAGGGACTGCTGGCACGAGTGGCCGGTGCGGTCGCTTGCGCGTGCCTGACCGCCCACGCCCAGGTCACGATGACCGATATCGGCCCCACTGCCCCAACTCCGGGATCCGACGACATCGCCCAGACGAGCACCAATGGGGACGTCAAGTTCCCGGACGGGTTGAATTATTACCTTGATAACGGAGCCAACAACGGCGAATACACTGGCCAGACTTTCACCACCGGCACGCATCCGGCGGGCTACACGCTCACTTCTGTCTCTATCTACTCTTCTGGTATCGACGACGGCGGTGGTTATAATAATCCCCAACTCTTCCACCTTTTCATTTACTCGGTCTCCGGTGGTAGCGCGATGTTGCTGAAGAGCTACACGAACACCTCCTCCTTTACTGATGGCAACTGGATACAATGGACTAATCTGAACCTCGAGGTGCTGGCCAATGCTATTTATGCTTACGGTTTCGGCCGGGATGCTTCCGGCAGCGGTTGGGCCGGCCTGGGCCATGCCACCAACAACCCATACGCCGGCGGCGAACTGGCGATGCTCCCGCCCACTGGCGGTCCGATTATCTTCGGCTCAAGCCACAGCTATGACGCGGCGTTCGAGATTGGATTGACGACCAATACCTCGCAACTTCCACCCCGCATCTCGGCCGAACCGGTTTCGCGCACGGTTTACACGAATGCCCCCACGACGTTCGGTGTGGGAGTTGCGCCCAGCGCGGTGCCGCCCAGTTACCAGTGGTTCAAGATCAGCGGGGGAACGACCAATGCCATCGCAGGGGCCACCAGTGCCTCGCTGAGCTTGCCACACGCGCAAACCTCGGACATTGCCGGTTACCAGGTAGTCATTTCCAACGCCTACGGCGCTACGAACAGCACCACGGCCAACCTGACGGTCGTGGCCAGCTCGCCCGATGCCATCAGCGTCCAGTTACAGCCCTATGGGGACGGTGCAGAAAGCACGGACCTCCCGTTGCTGCCGACCGACAAAACCGGCGCCTTCCCGGCGACGAATTGGAATCCGTTGCTGGTAAACGTTCGGCCTGCGGACTCGACTGTCCCCCAGAACTTTCCCGGTCTTGAAGACAAACTTGGGATTGGCAGCGCGGTGCAATTGGCGGTTTTAGGCACCAGCGATGGTTGGACTGCCAACCAACCGGCTCCGGATAATGCGCCCATTACCAAACTCTTGAACAGTTTCGTCAAAGCCGGCTACGGGACCAATTGGCCGAACTTCCCCAACACACTCGGCAGCGGACTGGATGTGTTTGTGTTTTCCAACCTGGACAACAGCCAGACCTACAACGTCTATGTCTATTTGCTGGCTAACGACGACGCCAATTTCCCGAATATCGATGCCGGCACCGGGGTGACCAACTATGTCGGGGACGAACTTCAAAACGTCAACCAAGCCAGTGATTTCATCCCCTCGCTCAACCAGGACCCCGCCTCGGCCGGCGCGCTGGTCAATCGCGACCAGGGCAATTTTGTGCACTTGGTCGGCATCCCCCCGACGGCCGGCGCCATCACCATTTCAGTCAATTTTGACGACCCGGCCAACAACCTGTTCAACCCCAACAGTGGCAGTGGGGTCGGGGTGTGCGGCCTGCAGATTGTCCGGTCGAGTGTTGACACTTTTCCCGTAACCATCATCAGGGAGCCCGCCGACCAAAGGGCCGTAACCAATATCCAGGCGACCTTCACGGTCGGCGCCCTGGGAGTCCCTCTACCCGCCTATCAGTGGCATAGCGTCATCGCCGGAGTAACCAACCTCATCGCCAATGCCACCAATGCTGCTTACTCGACCCCGCCGGTGCAGGACAGCGATACCGGCAATGGCTACTTTGTTACCGTCAGCAATGCCCTCAATCAGGTTACCAGCGCAACGGCCATTCTGACCGCCGGCCACCTGGTGACGGCAACCGGGTTCCTGGAAGCTGACGAGTACTTTGGAAACTACGCCAGCGCTATCGCAGCGCTGAGCACGTTGTACCCGACGGCCTCACTTCCCGCCCCGGACAAAATTGAGTACTTGAGGATTTTCAACGACAACACGGATTTGCCCAACAACGGTGGCGAGCGCATTCACGGTTGGTTTACGCCGCCGGTCACGGGCAATTATGTATTCTTTGTCGCCAGCGATGACGGAGGGGCTTTGTGGCTGAGCACCAACAGCAGCCCGACCAATGTGTATGAGATTGCCCAAAACCAACAATGGATGGTGTGCGGAAACGATGGGCCTGCCGACTGGAACCTGGCCAGCACCGGCAGTGGTGAATACCCTTTCCGTAGCACGGGCGAATGGCGTTCGGATGGATTCGAAACCAACGGTGGTCCCAGTGCCATTGCCGCCGCCATCTTTGGAAGTTGGTCGCCTTGGCCTGGGCTGAACGGTGATGGCAGCATTCCGCTGACGGCCGGGTCGCCGTATTACATCGAATTCGATCATTACCAGGGCGGGGGCGGCCAGGGGGCTGCCGTTACCTACAAACTTGCTGGCGCTCCCGATCCGAACACTGGCGCTGCGTCTCTCCTGGCGGATGGCCGGCTCTCCTCGGTCGTCCCGGATTCACTGGCGCCGCAGCCGCGCCCGCGCATTGTCACCGCGCTTGTTTCCGGTCCAAACATCACCCTGAGCGGAACCAACGGCCTGGTTAATGCCCTCTATAGCGTGTTGTCGAGCACCAACGCCGCGCTGCCCTTGAGCAACTGGACGGTGCTCACCGGCGGAAGGTTCGCCAGCAACGGCAACTTCTCGGTTACCACGGCCAAAGGCACCGACAAACAGCGCTTTTACATTCTCCAAGTGCCCTAGTGCAAGCGGACGCTCGATTGCCTGGCGCAGGCCCGGCTGCGAGCAAGACCGCCTTGAGTGGGCGGGGAGTTGAGACAGGGCCGCCGGGAGTTACGGTGCCCGGCGGCCCGATGTTCAAAACATGATAAATAAACTAAACGTGAAAACGACCCAAGCCAATCAATGCGGCAGGGCCTTCACCCTGATCGAACTGCTGGTTGTCATCGCCATCATTGCCATTCTGGCGGCCATGCTCCTGCCGGCTCTGGCCAGGGCCAAAATGAAGGCCCAACGAACGCAGTGCTTGAATAATCTCCACCAGTTGGGTCTGGCCATCCAACTCTACGCTGCCGACAACCAGGACTATTTCCCCTACCCTAACTGGGGTTTAAACGGCGCTGATGCTCCGGGTTGGCTTTACGCGCCGCTGTTTGGCGGTCCGCCGCTTCCCAACACTCTTAATCCGCAAGTGCCCTACCAGAGCGGGCAGTTGTGGCCTTACGTCAAGAGCATCGCGGTGTACTGGTGCCCGGTGGACAAAACCAACTCTCCAACCTCCACTTACGCGCTTCGCCCAAATAAACTCTCGACCTACGTCATGAACGGCGCCGCCTGTGGCTATGCGGGCTTGAATCCAGCTTACAAATTGTCATCTGTCCGCCAGTTGGGCGTGATTTTTTGGGAGCCCAATGATCGCGATGGCTCGGGCAATTACGTCGGCGGTTCCTACAATGACGCCTCTAACTATCCTGATCCAACCGAAGGGCCAAGCAGTCTCCACTTACCTGGCTCTGTCCTGCTGTATGTTGACGCCCATACCGAATTCGTGAAGCGCACTAAAGCCATTCGTATCATGGCGTCACCAGGTCCTAATGAATTCTGGTGGAACCCGGGTTCCGACGATGGCCACTGATGGCAATCGTGGTCCTTTCGGCTGGGTTGGAAACAATCGAACGACGATTGCAGCGGCAGAAGGAACGCTCCCGAAGACCAGCTATGCGCCAGGAAAATGAAAGACCACCTCCCGCGAAAAATCAAGCTGACTGACCTGCTGCTGGCCGTCATCGCACTGGTGCTAATCGTCGGTGCCATCGCCTTGTGGTTGATCGTGGATGTGACGAAGAACTGAGAATTGAGATTAAAACAAAAAGCTGACAATGACGACTTGCGTTTTGTGTAACCCGTGGTTGGTCTTGTGCCTGGCACTGGGCGCCGGCGCCGCACAGCCCAGACCACCGGTGCCCGTTGGACCGCTGCCCTCCGCCAATCAGCTCGCTTGGCAGGACATGGAGCTGACTGCCTTTGCCCATTTCGGCATCAACACCTTTTACGACCAGGAGTGGGGCAACGGGACCGAGGACCCGAATCGATTTTATCCGACCAACTTCGCTGCCGCTCAGTGGGTGAGCATATTGAAAGGCGCCGGGTTCAAAGAATTGATTCTGACGGCCAAGCACCATGACGGCTTTTGCCTCTGGCCCAGCGCCTATACTGCACACAGCGTCAAATCCAGCGCCTGGTTCAAAGCGCGCGAAGCTGCTGCACCCGGCAGCGGGGACGTGGTAAAAGCGGTTGCCGACGCGTGCCATAAAACCGGCCTCAAATTCGGCGTTTATCTATCGCCGTGGGATCGAAACAGTTCTTACTATGGCCAGGGCGCCGCGTACAACACTTATTACGAAAACCAGCTTCGCGAATTATTAAGACAGACAAGAGCAAAAATGACAGCATTGACCAAATCCAGACCGACAAGCTCTCCGTTGTCGGAAGGTATGTGAAGATTACAGTCACCAGTATTTCCAACGACCAATGGGCCAGCTTTTATGAATTCATTGTGCATGGCTCGCCGGGAGCCGACAAGACTCGCTCTCCGTCCGCGACCGGTAGGGACCAGCGGCTTCAGGCACGACGAAGACCGCCAAAAGTTTCCGTCGCTCTACTGGGTCGATACGCGGATAAAACCCTGCCTGGACGGGCTGAAAACAGCATACGGAATGGGAATGGTCTTCAGCGCGCCGTCACCCACGACGTTCGAGTAGTTCTGCCAGTTGTTGCCGATGACCAGGTTGGTTCGGTACTGAACCGCGTGGGTAAACCCGGATTGCGACTGGAAAGAGAACTGGAAGTTCGCTCCATTATCGTGCGGGTTGAGGAGGGTGACGGGCAGTGCGGCGACGCTTTCGGTGATTTTACCCAAGGCACCGCTGTAATGGTAGGCGAGAGTGCAGATGGGGGAGCCAATGCACGTAACCGAACTGGTGACCAGGTTCGTGCCGAAGGAGGTGGGGGACTTGCACGTGGTGCAGGCCCAAACGCCGTGCGGCACGGCTGCCAGGGCGCGGCAGTTTACGAAGTTATACTGGGACAGGGCGGGGCGCGCCCAAAGGGGGTTGCCGTTCCGATCGAACTTGGCCAGGAACGCATGGCTCAAATAGCCGTTGCCGATGGAATCTTCGTGGGGCGCGGCCAAAATGTCATTGCCAAAGAAGGAGAAAGTGTCGAAGTCGCCGCCGACATAAATGTTCCCGGAGGCGTCCGGTAAAGTGGCGTAGGGCTGGGTGGTTGGGCTGCCGAAAGAGTTGGCAAGCTGGGGCGAGCCGTTGGTGTCGTAACGGGCGAAGTATTGCCCGGCGTCGGCGTTCCAGGAGACGGTGTAAGGTCCGAACGCGGCGTTGGAGCCGTAAGCAATTCCGACGACGGTCAGGTTGGTCCCATAGACGCTAATGAGGGGCACATCGAGGATAATGCCCAAGGGGTTGCCTGAATTCTGTGGCGCGCCGAGGCCGCGGAGCCAAATAGCCTGGCCATTGGTGGGATTGATGGCCGCGACGCTAAAGCGGCGATCGGTAACATTAGTGATGCCAGCGAAGCCGGCGGTCGGAGAAAACATGCTGCCGTAGAGCCGTCCGGCGCTGCCGGCCATATTCAAAACCCAGCCGCCAGGTATTTCCGCCCAGAGCAATTTGCCGTTAGCGTCGTAGCGAGCGAGCGCGCCTAACTGGCCCGAGGCGACCAGATTGGTGCTGGTGCCGGAGTTGGTGCTGGTGAAGGTCGTGGAACCTGAGATGAGCGCGGAAATGGTGACGTTGCCGGCCGGGTCGGCGGCGGCACAGTTAAGCCCGGTGAAGTCAGAGTTGCTGACGACGCTGGTGATGGTCCTGACCCAAAGGATGTTGCCGCTGGCGTCAAACCGGGCGAGGTAAACTGAGCCACCTCCGACGTCCACCAGTTTATTAGTGCCGAGCCAGTTGGTGCCGGAGAAGTTGCCCAGGACATAAATGCCATCACCGGGAGCCGGGGCCACCGCTCTCGGATCGGAGTTGCCGTTTCCGTTATTCGTCATCGCGACCGCCCAAAGCAAAGCGCCCGCCGCGGTTTGTTTCACGAGTTCGGTTTCATAAACTCCATTGGCGGAGACGAAAGTTTGCGCCCCGAATGTGTTCGTGCCGGTGAACGAGCCGACGGCGTAGAGGTTGCCGGAAGAATCGGGCAGGGCGGCCAGATAATACTCTTCGGTCGGAGTATTGTTGTTGAAGCCGGGGGACTTGAAGGCCCGGGACCAATCCACAGGCAGAGGGGTGTTGACGAAGCTCACCGTGGCGGTGGTGGTGATGGCCGTTCCCGCCTGGTTGCTCGCTACCGCGTAATAACTGCCGGCGACACTGGTGTTCCCGGAGTTGGTGGGAATGAAAAAGGCATTGGTGGCATTCGGAACAGGCGACCCGCTGCCCGCCTTGAACCATTCCCAGGTAACCGCGACATTGCTCGTGGCGGCGGCCAGCAGAGCCACGCTGTAGCCGGGATAGTTGGTCTGGTTGAAGGGATTCAAGGTGATGACCGGGATCGTTTGGGTAAGATAGTTCACCTGGTCAAGGAACCCGGCTTGCGTGGGATCAGAATCGGCATTGGCGGAGACCTTCCAACTCAAGGTGTGGGTGCCTGCGCCAATCGTATATGGACCGTCTTGAGTCCAGCTTTGGTCGCCAAAAATGTCGTTGGCATAGCCCCCGTCAATGTCGAACTCGTAGTCGAACCCCTGGTGTGGGTCGTTGGCGATGCTCGACCAATAGAAGGTGAGCGTCCCCGGTCCAGTGACAGTGACCGAGAGCGTTGAAGTCTGGGCGTTGGTGACGCTGCCGCTTTGGGCCGCCGAAACGCCGTCGTGGGTGTTGGTGGTTTGGACGAACCACAGCGAATCCCCACTGGTTGTCCAGACCAGGCCGGTGGTCTCCAACGCCGCGTTGAAATCGTGGGAGGCTACGTTGGGGGCGGTCAAGCCCGGATTTGAGTAGAGAATGGCCACTTCGTTGGACGAGAGCACACCCGAGTAGAGCTGGAGATCGTCGAGCAAACCGTTGTAGCCATTGTTATAACTGCCGACGTTCGGGTCAGGGTTGGAGGCGTCGGCCAGGGCGCCGATGGTCAGCTTTTGAGGCGCATTCAACAAATTCGTGGTGCCAGAGCTGAAACTATCCAGCATGCCATCAAGGTAGATTATCTTCTGGCCGGTAAGCTGGTTTCGGGTGACGACCACGTGATGGTAGATGCCGTCATTGACCATGCCCGAGGAGTTTAGTGTGTCATCTTCCACGCTTCCTCCCGTGTTGAAACCGATTTTGCTCCCGGTCAGGGCGAGCGGGATGACGTCATTGGCTAGTCCCGGATTATCCGCCGAGACGATGCCGGCTCCGTTATAGGCGGGGTCGCTATCGCCCCCCATGCTTTGGGTCGTCTTGATCCAGCAGGAAACCGAGAAACTGCCGGCGAGCGCGGAGAGCAATGGGCCCGGGGTAGGGTTGCTCCAACCGAGGTATCCGGCGCTGCTGCCATCGCCGTCATGGAACTGCACGGCGCCGACTCCCGCTGCCGAATCGGAAGTCATATTGGCGCCGCCTTGAGCGCCGGAACCGCCGCCAAATGACATGTTGTAGCCATTGCCCGAGGTGTCCACTGCGGCAGTGAGCACCGGGCCGTTCGTCGCGTCGAACGGATAATGCGCCACCAAAGTGTGGCCGGTGCCCGTGGGGTCCACAGTCCCGACGGTGAAATCACAGATGAAATAATCCTGGAAATGACAGGTGGAGACCCAACTGGAAAGCGGCTGGGACAGGCTGTTCACCGGCGTCGAGCAGACAACTAAGTTCGTCGGATACCTGTCGTAGTGAACAGTAACCGAATTCGCGCCCTGATTCAGCACCCTAAGGCTCACCAAATTGGTCTGGCTGGGCGGCAGCGTCGTGTTGTCGTTCTGCTGGTAAACCACGATATCGCTGTAATTGGTCGGTCCCTGCCAGCTGAACGTCGGGTCGTTCGTCACGTTCACCGCTCCGTAGGGCGGAAAGGTGATTACCACATCCTGCAAGTCGTTGCTGCTGATCGTCGCGGTGACGTTGAAATGATAAACATTGGTGGTGACCGTATTGGTGACAAAGATGGACCACGGACCATTGGTGAGGCTCTTAATAAACGACGAGTTGAAGTCCGGCGCGTCAAAGTCATTGAAGCCGCTAGTCCCGCCCGCGGTTTGATTAAAGCCATTGGTCGTACATGAATACATCACGGTGGCCCCGTTGGTCGGATAACCGGGCGAGACGACGAAATACGTCCCAAAGGGGACGGCGGGGCCGGTTGCGTTGGTGGTCAGGTTTGGAAAGAAATAGTAGTAACGGTTGCCGAGGTAGCTGTAGCGGACCAGATCCATCTCCATGGTCAGCCCGGCGCGCGCGGCGGGCAGCGCGCCAAACAAAAGAGCGGCAGACGCGCAAACGAAATACACGACTCGAATCAGACGGGGCACAACTAATCGGCTCATGTTCTTTCTTTCTGGGACTTGTGTTTTCAGGTTTCCTCCCGCGCGTATGGTAGTCTCCTTCGGTCTCCAGACGCGCAGGAACGCCAAATAGAGTAATCTTAAAGCGCATCAGGTAACCGGGTCGACCGTGAAGCTACGCCAGCATGGCGGAATTGACCATCCGTATTACTACGTAGAGCTTGTCGCCGGCGATCGCACACCCTGAAGACCATTTCCATTCCGTTCTCCTTCTTCAGTCCCTGCCAGCAAGGCTTCATCCGCGTCTCGACGCAGTAGCACAACCTTCGCACGCAGGCGCAGAGCGTGTTACGGACAATCAGGTCATCCCATCTCTATCTCAGGTGAGGCCGGATGGCTTCCTTCCAAAGCGCATACCCTCTAGGGTTCATGTG
This sequence comes from Binatia bacterium, assembly GCA_035566895.1. Classification (GTDB taxonomy): domain Bacteria; phylum Verrucomicrobiota; class Verrucomicrobiia; order Limisphaerales; family UBA8199; genus DATMQA01. The sequence continues at coordinate 2,032 of DATMQA010000161.1, read as the reverse complement.
CAAACCGTCCGCGACAAAGATGTCGGGTTTGGGCCGGCCATCGGGGCCGAGCATCAGGGGGAAGACATTGATGAAATCGAAGCCGTGATGGCGGCAGTATGCCTCGGCCAGGGCGTTGAGGCGCCTGACTTTTTCCACCTGGGCCCAGCGTTGCAGGTTGGGAGCGCTGGAAATGTAAGCGATGCGAGCGTGCGGCAGTTGCGAATGGATTTTGGCCACGAGCGCGACGAAATCCCCATAGACTACTTCGGGAGATTTGCCGGCATTAATGTCGTTGCCGCCGGCATAAATCACGACTTGCCGCGGCTGGTACGGGACGATGATGCGGTCCGCGAAGCTCGCCGAGTCGGCCAGTTGCGAGCCGCCAAAGCCACGGTTGACCACAGGCAAATCGGGAAAGTCAGTTACGAGGCTGGTCCAGCGTCTGATGCTCGAACTGCCGACAAAGATAATGCAATCCTTCGGCGGCCGGTTCGTCCGATCGCCGGCCTCGAAGGCGCTGATCTCGGACTCCCATTTGGAGGAGTTGTGAGTCGCGAGGGAGTTTGGGGGCGGTGTCGTCTTGCAGGCCGGGCAGAGGACCCCGGACAACAAGACAAGTGCCAGAAGCTTCGGCAAAAGTCCTGGCAGCCAGCGACGGGTCGCGGGGATTTCCGGCAAGGGTGACGTGCCTTCGAACATCTTCGTGGTCGGGTTATTCATAGAGCATACAAGCGGCCAGGCATTTCACAGCAGCGTTGCTTGATAGATGAATTCCCGCAACTTGCCTCTCACCCGCGGCGAGACACCGGGATGACACTGCGTTCTGCGGGTCCGGTGTATTGCGACAAAGGGCGGATGAGCCGATTCGCTGCCAGTTGTTCCATGATATGCGCTGTCCAGCCGGTGACACGCGCCATGACAAAAATCGGCGTAAACATGTCCGTCTCGATTCCCATCATGTGGTAGGCCGGGCCGGAGTAGAAATCGAGGTTCGGATAGATGCCTTTCTGCTGCACCATGGTGTCATTAAGAATATCGCAGATTTCCATCCATTTCGTCTGTCCGGTAAGTTCGGCCATTTTCAGCGCGTATTTGCGCATCGTGGGGCAGCGGGAATCGCCTTTTTTATAAACCCGATGGCCGAAGCCCATGATTTTGCGTTTCTCAGCCAACGCAGCCAGCATCCAATCGCGGGCGCGAGCGGGCTCGCCGATTTCGAGCAACATGTGCATGACGGCTTCATTGGCGCCGCCGTGAAGCGGACCTTTGAGTGAACCGATGGCAGCGGTCACCCCGCTGTAAATATCCGAAAGCGTGGAAACAACGACCCGGCCGGTAAAGGTGGAGGCGTTGAATCCGTGCTCGGCATAAAGGATCAGCGACACTTCGAATGCGCGGATGACCTCCGGCGCGGGTACGCGCCCCAGTGTGACGTGGAAAAAATTCTCAGCGAAGGAAAGATCGCTGCGGGGCGGGATAATCTCCAATCCTTTGCGCACGCGATAAAAGCTGGCGAGCATGATTGGAATTTTTGCCATCAAATCGATCGAACGATTGAGATTGGTGGCCGGGTCCTCCCTTTCCGGGGCGGGGTCTTCCATGCCCAGGAAACTAACGCCGGTACGGAGAAGGTCCATCGGATGGGCCGTGCGCGGCGCCTTCTTGATGACCTCCAGCAAAGCCGGACTGAGGTGGCGTCGAGAGCGCCCATCGGCTTGAAACTCGGCGCGTTGCTGGCGAGTAGGCAACTCTCCGTGCCAGAGGAGCCAGGCGACTTCCTCGAAGGTGCAGTGCTCGGCCAGGTCCTGGACCGGGTACCCGAAATAGACCAGCGAGTTGATTTCGGGCATCACCTTGGAAATGCGGGTCGTATCGACGACCACGCCGTCCAGGCCGCGGTGGATAGTCAGTTCGTCAGGCATGGGAGGGAAAGGTTAAATGAGTTAAAAAAGTTAAAAAGGTTAAATGGGCGCGGCCGGCGGCGGTGGGCGCAACCCAGTTTCTTGCAGGGGGGTGTAGAATCCGTGCATGAACGCGACCTGTCGAGAAT
>DATMQA010000160.1:0-3272 GCA_035566895.1 Binatia bacterium | reverse complement strand
GCGTAAAGCAGAATAAAGTTGAAAGGAAAACCGATCCAGATATTCGCTACGATTGTGGAAGGAAAGGCGTAACTGGGATCGGCCAGCCACGGGAATGGACCCAAGCCAACGAGTTGGCAAAGTCGATTGATTGGCCCGGCTTCGTTGAATAGTCCCTTGAAAATATTCGCGGCCGTCAGCACAGGAGAGACCCATGGGATAAGCAGCAATGCCAGGCAAAAGTTTTTGAACGGGAAATCAGCCTGGAAAAGCAAAGCCAGCAAAAAGCCAATTGTGAATTGGAAGAGAATGCTGAAGAAAGCGAAAAGGATCGTGTTGATCAACGCCCTCCAGAAAATCGGATCCGCGAGGGCGGCCTGATACTGGGTGAAACCATTAAACGGCATCTCTCCACTGACAAAGGTTTCCACGGTGGCTTGCCGGAAGCTTAGCGCCAGACTGTACGCCACAGGGTAAAGCAATAGAGCCAGGCAAAAAATGACGAACGGCAGAATGAAGAAGTAGGGAGAGGCGTCAAGATTTGCCTTCCCTGCGATCGGTCGAGATGGATTCGCAAGTTTGGTTCTCATCATTTTATGGCGCCGCGGGTGACGCCGGCTACGATGAAACGGCTGGCCAGGATGACGAAGACGACGGCCGGAATGGCGGTGAGAACGCTGCCAGGCAGCAGGAACGCCCAATCGATGCCGTACTGGCCAACGGCCTTGTAAAGCTCAAGAGTCAGCGGTTGCAGGCTGCTTTCGGTAATAAGGCTCAACGCGAAAATGAGATCGCCCCACGGAATCAGGAAGCTGAAAATACCGACAGTGACAAGGCCCGGCAATGTGATGGGCAGGACAACAACAAGAAACGCGCGGAAGGGGCCCGCCCCGTCTACCATAGCAGCCTCGACCAATTCGTATGGCAGTTCCTTCATGTAAGCCGACAGCATGATCAGCGCGAAGGGAACCGTGAAGGTCATGTCGGCCAGAATCAGCCCTGAGAGGGTATTCACGAGGTTAATTCTCGAGAAAACGATGAATAGCGGAATGACGAAAACGATAGCCGGCAGCATTTGCGTCATGAGCATGAACGAGGAGAGCACGTGGCGCCCGCGCGGTTTCTTCCACACAAGCCCGTAAGCAGCCGGTGCAGTAATCAGCAGCGTGCCAGCGGATGTCGCCGCGCTCACAAGGAGGCTGTTTCGGACATGCGGCCAGAGCCGGTCTAATGCTCGGGCCCAGTTCTCAGCGGCAAAATGTCTGGGCCATAAGGTTTGGTTAACTCCAAAAAGCTCGGCCGGAGTCATGAAACTTCCGACCAGGACCCAATAGAAAGGAGAAAGCAGAGTGGCCGTGACGATGAGGACAGCGGCCGTAAGCCACCAGCGTGCAGGGATTGCAAATGAAGTCATAGGGGGAACGGATCAAGGTTGGTGGAGGTAAAAATAAGCGGATCGTCTCAACGCACGGCACGACGGATCCAGACTCGCATTTCGCCCGGTTCTCGGTTGCCCCAAGCGTAATAAGGCAGCGCTCTCACTCTGGTCGGTTGTGCCGCGGCCGGCTCATCTGCATATAAGCCGTCATTCGGCGTCTGTTCGCGGAATCCTCGGCCGGCCAGCGCAAGCATGCCACCGGGCAAATCCGGCCGCTCTTCAGGCGCAAACGCGGCGTCCAGCGGCAAGGTCACTGCGTCCAGATCGGGCCCGTTATCGATCTGTTCGAGGCAATAAACCAGAGGGCCCCGGGTCAGCGCGACGCGTCCGCGGTTCACATCAACCTCAAAACGGCAGAACTTCATCCTCACTGGTAGCTCAAAGTTCAGTTCGATGCGGTCGCCGGATGCCCAGGCACGCCGGACCGCCGCGTAGCCGTGTTCCACCTGCGTCGTAACCGCCGCGCCATTGATTGTCATGGTGTAACGCGCGGCCCAGCCCGGGATGCGGAAAAACAGGGTTTTCTCCATGGGCACCTCCGTTTGCACCCCAATCGTGTTGTCTCCCGCATAAGGCAAACCGCTACGGACGCGGAGGGTGAGGCCGTCCGTGCGCGCTTCGCTGCTGACGTAATGGTGGACGGCGATCGAATCGCCCTTTTGGGAATAAAGGTAGCCGGAAAGGGAACCGACCAGCCGCGCCAGGTTTGTCGGGCAACAGGGGCACCACCACGGCCAACGAACCCGGCGGTGCGACCCATGACTGGCCAGGGGATTGTCATAGAAGAAGCTCCGACCGTCCAGGCTGATGCCGGAAAGGATATTATTGTAGAGCGCCAGTTCCATGATGTCGCCGTATTGGCCGTCAAGTCGGGCCTGCAGCAGCTGGTGTCCAAAGAGGAAAAGACCGACGGAAGCACAGGTCTCGGCATAGGCATTCTCGTTGGGAAGGTCGTAATCCCGGGTGAACCCTTCATTCTCTGATGCTGAGCCGATCCCGCCCGTGATATACAACTTTGTATTGATCACGTCTTGCCAGAGGCGCTCGCAGGTCGCCAACAGCTCGGCATCGCCGTCCTCCAGTGCCAACCCCGCAGCCGCCGTGAACAGGTACATGGCGCGCACAGCGTGCCCGACGACCTTGGTCTGTGCGCGAACCGGTTCGTGCGCCTGCATATAGGAGTACGGCGAACCCGGATGGTTGGGCCGGAATGGCCGCATATCCAAGCGCGCAACTGCTTCTTGCTCGAAGAAGTTGGGCGACTGCCCGCGCTCATTAATGAAATACCGGCAGAGGTCGAGATAGCGACGTTCTTTGGTGGCGTGATAAAGGCGCAGCAGGGCGAGTTCGATCTCCGGGTGCCCGCAATAGCCCCGGATTTGGCCTGGTTCACGACCGAAATGCGCGACAAGGTTGTCGGCAAAGCGCTTTGCGACCTGCAGCAGGCGGTCCTGTCCGGTCGCCTCGCTGTGCACCACTGCTGCTTCGATCAGGTGCCCGGCGCAATAGAGTTCGTGCAGGTCCCGAAGGTTCTTGAACCGATGCCGCGGGCGCCAGGTAAGGATGTGGCTGTTGATGTAGCCGTCAGGCAACTGCGCCCGCTCAAACAGGCCGATAACCTCGTCGACACGCGCCTCCAATGCCGGGTCACGCGTTTGCTCGAGGCGTGCAGAGGCGGCTTCCAACCATTTAGCGAGGTCAGAATCCCAAAAGACGCTGCCACCCCAATACCCAGCCTCGGCCCAGGGGTCGGCGAGCGCGCGGCCGCGGTGCATTCTCGGGTCCAGAAGCATCGCATCCATATGCCCGTCCGCGCGCATTTCCTCGAACTCGTGAGCTAGCGTGGTTTTTCCGA
>DATMQA010000159.1:0-21650 GCA_035566895.1 Binatia bacterium | reverse complement strand
AAGTTTTTGCCGCCGGAAATCCGCAGCGACGTGGTGGCGTTGGATGATCTCAGGCGCGAGACGGCCCGCAGTCATAAGCTCACCCATGCTAACATCGTCCGCATCCACGACCTGCACGAAGAAGACGGCGGCCTGGCCTTCATCGCGATGGAGTACGTCGATGGCCCGACGCTTTCCTCCCTGGGTGTCGAGCAACCCGGTCGGGTGCTGGCTTGGGACCAGCTCAAGCCCCTGGTCCAGCAGCTCTGCGCCGCGCTGGATTATGCGCACAGCGAGAAAGTCATCCACCGCGACCTCAAGCCGAGCAATATCATGGTCGATTCCAAGGGCCGGTTGAAGCTGGCGGACTTTGGCATCGCGGCCACGGTCAGCGATTCGGTCAGCCGAGTCTCAGGGCGCCACGCCACCAGCGGTACCCTGCCCTATATGAGCCCGCAGCAGGTGGCCGGCAAACGGCCACAAGTGAGCGATGACATTTATGCGCTCGGAGCAACGCTCTATGAGTTGCTGTCGGGCAAGCCGCCTTTCTACACCGGTGATATTACGCATCAAGTATTGCATGAGCCGCCGGAGCCGCTTGACGAGCGCATGGCAGGCCTGGAAATTCAGAACCCTGTCCCGCCGGATGTGGCAGCGATCGTCATGGCTTGCCTGGCCAAGGAGCCGGCGCAACGCCCGCAGAGCGCCCGGGCTGTAGCGGAGTGGATTGGACTGGAGACCGACAGCAAGCCCACGGTTGAAAGTCTGGGCGCGGCGATGTTTCCTCAGTCTAATGCCGGCGCCGGTGGCGGCGCGGCGGACGCGCAGCAAGCGGAGGCGGCTGTGCCCGCAGCCCGCGCGAGAAATCTGGCGCTGGTGGCAAATGGGGTCGTAGCCGTATTGCTCTTGGCGAGCGCAGGCATCTGGTATTTCACGAGGGATCGCAGCGCGGAAAAAGGCCGTCTGCCGCCCACGCAGCCCGCGGATTCAACCGCCGGAGTCCAGCGGCGTACGGCCGGCCCACCAACCACTTTGCCGGCGCGCGATGGTTTGGTCCTCTATTTCAGCTTCGATCAACCGCCGGAAAACGGCGTGGTCCGTGACGAGAGCGGCTTGGGCAATGACGGACATGTGGTCGGCGCTCAGTGGACGCCGCAAGGCCGGCGCGCCGGAGCGTTTCAGTTCGACCCCACCAACAGTTACATCCGGGTGCCAAACAATGATTCGTTGAACCCGTCCCGGATTACGCTGGCCGCGTGGATAAAAACCTCCCGCGGCGGCCAACTTTGGCGTCGCATCTTTGACAAGGACTGCAGTAACGGTATTGCGCTGAGTGTGCGTGGAGAATTTACACCTGGACAGCACCGTCAGGGTAAGCTTGCACTGGAGGTCGGTGTCGGGAGCGGTCCGGGTAGAGGAGAAGCCGAGGTGGATAGCGATGGCCCGGTGAACGACGGCCTCTGGCATCATGTCGTCACGACCTGCGACGGTGACGAGGCGCGGTGCTACGTGGACGGCAAGCTTCAGGCGAGCGTCGCGCACTGGCAGAGCGCCTTGCCCCGGAATTCCTTCGACCTGACCATCGGGATCAACCTCGCGAACCCCAATCCAAGATTCGACGACATCGGTACCTCCTTCGATGGCGTAATGGACGAAGTCATGATCTTCAACCGCGCTCTCTCGGCCGATGAAGTCCGCCAGTTGTATGGGGCATTCGCCGGGCCTGCCTCCGACCAACCGGCAGTTGGAGCGGTCGGGTCCATCTCAGGCGTGGACTTGCGAGTGGTTGATTTTGCCGGGCAAACGCACGCGGGCAGTGCCGATGGGCCTGGCGCCGACGCGCAGTTTCGTTTCCCTTGCAGCATCGCCACGGATGAGACCGGTACTATCTATGTCACCAGTGATAACACGATTCGCAAGATCACTCCGGCAGCAAAGGTCAGCACCATCGCCGGCTTAGCCGGGGAAGCCGGAGCTAACGATGGCCCCTCCGGCACGGCCCGGTTCAACTCGCCTAACGCTGTCGGCGTCAATCGAGCGGGCATTCTCTACGTGGCCGATTCGGGCAACCACACCATCCGCACGATCACCCCCAGCGGACGCGACTGGGTCGTAAGCACCTTCGCAGGCCTGGCTGGCAGCCCCGGAAGTGCCGATGGTCTGGGCAGTGCCGCCCGGTTCTCCAATCCCAAGGGCTTGGCGGTTGACCACGCGGGCAACCTCTATGTCGCGGATTCGGACAATAATGCGATCCGCAGAATCACCGCGACCGGCCAGGTCAGCACTTTGGCGGGCATGCCCGGCCGGAGTGGCAGCGCCGACGGTCCCGGAAACGCGGCTCGGTTTAACTCACCCCGCGCGGTGGCGGTGGACACCGCCGGAAACGTCCTTGTGGCCGACTGGGCTAATTTCACGGTGCGCAAAGTGACCCCCGCCGGCGTGGTCAGCACCTTCGCCGGGTTGGCCGGCAAAAGCGGCAGCGCTGATGGCCCGGCCCTCCTCGCGCGTTTTAATTCGCCGCGCGGCCTGGCCGTGGACAACGCCGGGAATATTTACGTGGCCGATTTTCATAACTCGACCATCAGAAGAATTACTCCGTCCGGCGCGGTAAGCACGCTGGCCGGCCTGGCGGGAAGATCCGGGAGCCTGCCCGGCACCGGGTCCAGCGCGCGGCTTTTTCAGCCTTGCGGCGTGGTGGTCAACGGCTCAGCAGATCTCTTTTACATCGCCGATACCGGCAACCACCTTATTCGCAAGGGACTTCCTGGCGGAGCCCAACTCAACCCAGCCAACGACGCAGCCGCGCTCTCCCACTGAGACCACTGGGTTGCCGGGGCGCTGTGGGCGATCGTCTACGATTCGAGGTGATCCGCTGACCGTTCGTGCGGCTTTGCCTGGCCCCTTCTTCTTTCCCAACCTTCCCCAGTACGCTATACTAGGCATAGAAATCCCCGGAATGTCTGATTCGAGTCCATTACAACCTGGCCGAACGGTTGGCGCCGGCAGGTTCACCCTCGTCCGGACGCTGGGTCGCGGCGGCATGGGCGAAGTCTGGCTGGCGCAGGATGAACGTCTGCTCGAACCGGTCGCGCTGAAATTCCTGCCGCCGGAAATCCGCAGCGACGTGGCGGCGTTGGATGATCTCAGGCGCGAAACCGCCCGGAGCCATAAGCTCACCCATTCGAACATCGTCCGCATCCACGACCTGCACGAAGAAGACGGCGGCCTGGCGTTCATCGCGATGGAGTACGTCGATGGGCCGACTCTCTCCTCGCTGCGCGTCGATCAACAAGGTCGTGTGTTGGCCTGGGACCAGATCAAGCCGCTGGTGGAGCAACTGTGCGCGGCACTCGATTACGCCCATGGCGAGAAGGTCATCCACCGCGACCTCAAGCCGGGCAATATCATGGTTGATTCCAAAGGCCGGTTGAAGCTGGCTGACTTTGGCATCGCGGCGACAGTGAGCGATTCGGTCAGCCGGGTCTCGGGCCGCCAGGCGACCAGCGGCACGCTGCCTTACATGAGTCCGCAACAGTTGGCGGGCAAGCGGCCCCAGGTCACGGATGATATTTACGCGCTAGGGGCAACGCTCTATGAACTGCTGTCGGGCAAGCCGCCTTTCTACACCGGGGATATTACACACCAGGTATTGCACGAGCCGCCTGAGCCGCTGGAGGAGAGAATGGCCGGTTTAGAAGTTCAAAACCTTGTTCCGCCGGATGTGGCCGCAATTGTCATGGCTTGCCTGGCCAAGGAGCCGGCGCAGCGCCCCCAGAGCGCACGGGCCGTGGCTGAATGGATTGGGCTGGAGGTCGTTCGGAAGCCATCGATGGAAAGCTTGGCCGAAGCGATGTTTCCCAAGTCGGATGCCACCCGAGGTGACGCTGAGGTTGAAGTGCCTGCCTCGGAGGCACCCGGTCCGACCGCCGTGGGAAGGCGGCTGGCGCTCGTCGGGGGTGGAGTTGTCGCTGCCATACTCCTGACAGGCGCAGGCGTCTGGTATTTCGTCAAGCATCGTGCTGGCAGTACGCCACAGCCTACGGAGAGCCTTGAGGTGAACGTCAAGCTTCAACCCCCCGCCGCAAGCGCAGCTTCATCCCCTCCCATAGTAAGCTCTGCCCCGAGCCTCCCACCAGACGACTCGGAAGACGGCTTCGTCTCTCTGTTCAATGGCCGCGATTTGTCTGGCTGGAAAGGCGATAGCAAGGCTTGGTCGGTGCGGGATGGAGCCATCGTTGGGAAGGTCGAGGGCGCGGTGCGGGGTGACCACTTGCTGACTTGGACCGGCGGAGAGCTTGGGGATTTTGAGTTGCGGTTCGCCATTAAACAACCGCCAGACCAGTTTGTCCAAGGCATGGCGGGCATCCGGTTTCTGGCAAAACTCGACGCCGAAGGAGAACTGGCTGGCTACAATGTGGACCTTTACACCTTGCCGGGCAACCATTGTGAATTGAGGGAGGTCGGCCTTGCCACCCAGGGCTCCGCGGCACGCGGCGTGTTGGCCAAGGCCGGTCAGCGGACCGTCGCACGGGCTTCCAGCAAGGCCGAGGAAATTTCGGTGGTGGGCCGCGTCGCGACCACCAGCAAAGAGTTGGAAGCCGATTTTAAAAAAGCAGATTGGAACGAAGTGACCATTCGGGCACAGACCAACCGCATTTGCTGTTGGGTCAATGGGCACCTTATGCTGGATTGCACCGACGACAACCCGGTGAAACGACACGCTTTGGGATCGCTCGCGTTGAAACTTTTCCTGAACCGCGGCCCTGCCGTGACCGCCCAGGTCAGAGAACTCCGGCTCAAACGACTGACGGCCCGCCCCGCACGGGAGCTAGCCAGCGCAGGCAGCGGCCGAGCCAGAGACGCGGGAGATTCAATGCCTGATTTTACCTCGCTCAAATACGGCCTCTACATCCACTTCGACATCTCCACATTCGCCGGCTACATCGGGGCCAAAGACCTGGGCAAGGTTCCGGCAGAACGATTCGCCCCGAGCGCGCTGGACGTGCGGGGCTGGGCCCGCACGGCCAAGGAAGCGGGTATGACCTTTGCCGTACTAACCGCCAAGCACGAGGCGGGCTTTTGCCTCTGGCCGGCCAAAGATTACGATTACAGCGTCGCCAGCAGTCCGGTGAAGACCGACATTGTCGCGGATTTCATCGCCGCCTGCAAAGACGAGGGCATTGTGCCGGGGGTGCATTACTCAATCCCCGATGCACATAATGAAGGGGCTGTCCGATTCAACGGCCCCGTGGGTCAGGTCTATTTCAACCTCATCAAGAAGCATATCACGGACCTGCACTCGAGGCACCCCGAGCTCGGGCTTCAGGTCTTCGACGGAGGGACCAGGTTCTCGCCCGACCAGTTCAAGGAGCTTTGCCAAATCATTAAACGGTTTAACCCGCAATGCGTCATCATGGGAACCGACGACCATGAGTTCGGGCCAGCTTATGATTGTGCGACTGTTAACGAGGGTTGGCTATGGTCTCCGAATGCTCGCATCCTCCCGGCGAACCAACTTTACAACAAATACGCTGCGTGCAGGGCCCAAAGCCAGAGCTTCCTCCTCAACGTCGGGCCCGACACAGCGGGCCGCATTCCTGACTCCGGCGTCGCCGTGTTGATGGAAATGAAAAAGCTGATTGGCGGGCAGGCCAGCTCCGCCCAACGCTGAGCGCTGGCGCTGCGCGTAGCTGAGGGCAAGCAGTTGTTGCAGGAGTATCGACAACAAAGGAATTTTGATTTTCGTTTCTGCGTGTTTCTGCGCATTCCGTCGACTTTCTGCTGTTCACAACTCGCGAGCTGTGATATGGTGGGACTAGAAATCCCGAGATGTCCGAATCAGGTGCACTGCAGTCTGGCCAAAGAGTGGGCGCCGACCGCTTCACTTTGGTCCGCCCTCTCGGCCGCGGCGGCATGGGGGAGGTCTGGCTGGCGCAGGACGAGAGGCTGCACGAGCCGGTCGCGCTGAAGTTTCTGCCGCCGGAGGTCCGTGCCGATCCTGTCGCGCTGGATGATTTGCGGCGCGAGACGGCGCGCAGCCACAGGCTCTCTCATCCTAATATCGTTCGCATTCACGACCTCCACGAAGAAGCTGGCAGGCATGCCTTTGTCGCAATGGAATTTGTCGATGGGCCGACCCTCTCGGTCCTGCGCCTGGAACAACCCGGTCGCGTCCTGGCCTGGGACCAGCTCAAACCACTGGTGGAGCAACTCTGCGCCGCACTGGACTATGCGCATAACGAAAAAATCATCCATCGCGACCTCAAGCCGGGCAATATCATGGTTGATTCCAAGGGCCGGTTGAAACTGGCGGACTTTGGCATCGCGGCCACAGTGAGCGATTCGGTCAGCCGGGTCTCGGGCCGGCAGGCCACGAGCGGGACTTTGCCTTACATGAGTCCGCAACAATTGGCGGGCAAACATCCGCAAGTTGTGGACGACATTTACGCTTTGGGCGCGACCGTCTATGAGTTGCTCACGAGCAAACCTCCATTTTTCACCGGGGACATCACGCACCAGGTCCTGAACGAACCCGCGGAGCCGCTCGCCGCGCGCTTGGCCGCCCTGGGGTTGGAGAGCGAGGTTCCCGCCGACGTTGCCGCCCTGGTAATGGCCTGCCTCGCTAAAGACCCGGCGCAGCGTCCTCAAAGTGCGCAGGCCGTGGCGGAGTGGGTTGGGTTGGAAATTGTCAGAAAGCCTTCGACTGAACGCTTGGCAGAGGCGATGTTCGGGCGGGCCGACGAGGAATCGCTGTCTGCTGCAACGGCTGGCAGGACGGATATTTCCCCGGCGGGCATTAGAGCCCAAACCAGGGTTTTGAGGGTGAGCGCTGCAATCGCCGCGCTGGCGTTTCTGGCTGTGGGCGCCTGGTATTTTGGCCATCGCCGTGGTTCGAGTTTCGCGGCGCCGATGCTCCCTGCACACATACCCTCAGCCACCACAACCGAACCCCTGATTCCAGATTCGGTTGCGCCCACAGCCCCTGCTTCCATTGCCCTGCTGTCTTCTGAAGCAGTGAATCCGGGCGGCAGCCCAGTACCGGCCCAGAATTTGACCTCCGGGCCGCGCTGGACCAACACTCTGGGCATGGTGTTTGTACCGGTGCCGGGCACCAAAACCTCATTCAGCATCTGGCATACGCGGGTGCAGGATTTTGAGGCGTTTGTCAAAGCCACAAGTTATGACGCCACCAAAGGAATGTGGTCCTTGAGCCACGGTTGGAAACCGCGGGGGGACACATGGAAAAACCCCGGATTCGTCCAAGGGCCGATGCATCCGGTTTGCGGAGTCAATTGGGGTGATGCTCAGGCCTTTTGCGCGTGGCTGACAAACAAGGACCGGAAGGAAGGCAAAATAACTTCCGCGCAAAGCTACCGGCTGCCCACGGATGCCGAATGGAGCGTGGCTGTGGGGGATGACCTATATCCCTGGGGAAACCAATGGCCGCCACCAACGGAAGCCGGAAACTATGCCGGCGATTTTGCAACGAAGGGCTGGCACAAGGAAACTGAGGCGCGCACCTCGCCGGTGGGCAGTTTCATGGCCAACCGATTTGGGCTTTACGACATGGGCGGAAACCTCGACCAGTGGTGCGAGGACTGGTACCGGGAAGAGTTGAACAGCGAAGAAATTCGAAAGAAAATTCCTGCTTGGGCCAGTTGGGGGGCGGGTCAGAAGACCCGGGTGTTGCGCGGCGGGAGTTGGTACGTCGGTGGTCCCGATTATTTGTTGTCCTCGCGCCGCGGCGACGCCCCTCCTGGCAGTCGTAATGACTATATCGGATTCCGTTGTGTGTTGGCACCGGGTGGCGGTGCGCGCTGAGGCCGCTTCGTTTTACGTTTCGTTCCTGGCTCATAGATCGTTGAGGCAGCGCGAGGGCCTTGACCGTCAACGCGCATACGAAAAAGACCCGCAACGGCAGCCGGTCTGCATTGCCAATCGGAGCCAGGGGTGTAAGATGCCGGGAATTCAGAATCCTATGCCTATCCAGATCACCACTTCTTTCCAAGGCACGGAAGCAGTAATGGTCTTCAACTCGCAGAAGGTCGCCATTGGGCGCCTTTCTGATACCGACAAGCCTGACCTGGACCTCTCAGTGGACAGTTGCGTTTCGCGTCAACACGCCGTTCTCGAGGTCAAAAATGGGGTCGTTTGGCTGACCGACCTGGGCAGCCGGTTTGGCACGCAAGTCAATGGCCGGGAAATCCGCGGCCAGGGTGAATGGCGGCTCTTCCCGGAAGACACCTTCCTCGTGGGCGAAACCAGCGTGCGCGTGCTCGTGCTCTCCGCCAACAAGCCTGCCCCGGTGCCCGCAAGCCCTCGGCCACTTGTCGTTCCCCCTTCGCCTGGCACCCCCCCGTTGCCGAGCCCTCACAAACCTGCGACGCCGACTCCACTCCCAGCAGCAGCACCAGCACCCGCGCCGGCTGCGGACCTGCGCATCGTCCACATGATGGATACCGACCAGGCCCTGAACGAGGCGGGTGCGCAAGACCTGCCGTCCGCCGAGCGCCGGCTCAAAATGCTGCTCGATTTGCCACGGCAGTTTGGCGCGCAGACCGGCCAGACTGAACTTCTGCAAACCGTGATGAATCGCGTGGTCGAAGTGGTCCCGGCGGCCCGCCGGGGCGCCCTGTTGCTAAGCAACCCTCAAGACAACTCACTCCTCCTCAAGGCCTATGTCTCGGCCGACGAACCCGCCGTTAGTGAGACGCTGGCCCGCCGGGCCATTGCCGAAAAGCGCGGCTTCATCTGGCGCTCTACCCAGGGGGGCGATCCCACGATGAGCATACGAGAGTTCCATATCCTCAGCGGCATGTATGCGCCCTTGCAGTGGCACGACGAAGTCTTCGGTGTGATTTGCGTTGATACCCCGGCAGCGGCGGACGCTTTCGAGGAAGACGATCTCCAATTTCTGATTGCCATCGGCCTCTACGCTGGCATGGCCCTGGCCGAACAGCGCTACCTTGCCGACCTCAAGAAGAAGGACAAGCTGACCGACCGGCTGCTGGCCAATTTCTCCCCTAAAGTACGCGCGATGCTGATTGAGCAGGCTAACGCCGGCAAACTCCGCCCGGGCGGCGCCAAATCCGAGGTCAGCGTCCTTTTCTGCGATATCAGCGGCTTCACCGAACGCGCCGCTCGGATGGACGCCCACGATGTCGTCGATATGCTCAACCATTATTTCCAACCGATCATCGAAAAGATTTTTTCCTACGATGGCACAGTGGATAAATTCGTCGGTGACGCAGTTCTGGCGGTGTTTGGCTGCCCCCAACCTGACCGGGAGCAGCATCTAAAGGCCGCCAAGGCCGCGCTGGCCATCCAGCAGGTCGTCCAGGCCACCACCCAACTGCGCGCCGCCCGGGGCGACGAGACTTGCCAGGTGCGCGTCGGGCTCCACAGCGGCGAGGTCTTCCAGGGTTTTGTCGGCAGTAATGAGCGCCTGGAGTTCACCGTCATCGGTGACGCGGTCAACCGGGCTCACCGTTATTGCGATGCGGCCGGCGATGGAGAGATTCTGATTAGCCCGGAGGTCTTCCAGCGGGTTTACAACGTCGTCAAGGCCGACAAGACCAAAATCCAGACCAAGGAGGGCGAGCTGGAAGCCTATCGGTTAAACGGACTTCGGAGCTGACGCGGAAATCCTACCTGAACGACACGAAGCGTCGGCGCAATGCCGGGTCCGGGTTGGACGGATCATATTGAATGCTGCAAATCCAATGCGGCTCCCGTTGGCCCGTGTAGCTAATCGTGTGGTGGAAAAAATTGGTTTTATCTTTCACCACCGTTCGCACCGTGAACCCGGTCGGGTCGGGGTCTCCATGCAGGTTGTAATGGACGACGATCACCTTATAAAGTCCCGGCGGGGCGCCGCCCTCCGGCCAGTAAATATTCTCGACCGGCTTGTCCGTGAAGGGCGCATTGACATTCCGGTCCACGTCGAGTTCACCGCCGGTGGCTTCAGACTTTCTATGGTTGTAGCAAATCTCAATTCCTCTCGGATCAACGCAGTGCAGGTCTAAATCATTCCGGTTTCCCCAGAACAGGGAAAATTGAATGTCGCCGCCTTTGGCGTTGGCCTCCCCTAACCGCTGCGCCAGAGCGGCGGCATTGGGGCTGTTGGTGAGCGGTGGGGCGCTGTCATCATCCGGCAGGGCGGCGATCACTTTAAAGGACTGGTTCGTCGGAGGGGTTTCCTCAACAGGAAAACCATTTGCACCGGCTCTCGGAACCCCGCCGGTATTGGCGGCGGCCACTGTGCCGTCGAGGGCATTCGTCGCGGCCGGCTCGCCGGTTTGTTGTCCTGGAAAGGTTCCGCTGCGGCCCGGACCGCCGCCTGGGTCTGGCGACAGACTTTCCCCCAGGCGAGCCCCGAGCGGACCGAAGACATTGGTCTTGATCGAAGGACCATAGGCACCCAATTGCTCCGGACGCTTCATCAGGCGCCAGAACAGCAGCAGGACCACCAAAATGGCCAGCCCGATGACGGCGTCTTTCTGAAACCGATGGAGAGAGCGGTTACTCACTTACTATCCGGCCGGGGCACGAAATGGTAGGTCCCGTGGTTTTCATCGGCGATTTGGCGCATGACCGGTTCGCCATCGCGGCTGTAAAAGCCGATAGTATGGATCTGGGCTTTGAGGACCTCGTTCGCATCGCGAATCGTCCTGGCTACACTTGGAGAAAACTGGCCATCGGAGAGCAGCCAAACCGTATCCGGAGTGAAATGAAGCCCGCGCAGCAAGGCCTTGGTCGGGTCCGAACCGTACGCGTGGCCGACCGATTGAATCCAGTTAGTCATGGCACGGACATTCTCCGGTGTGGCCGGCATCGGTCCCGCCGTGGGCATTTCCTGATAAGGGAAGAAGACAACGTAAAAGGATTTGTTCGTGCCTAGGCCTTCGAGGGCACTGACCAGCACGCGCCGCGCCGCCTTGGATTTCTCATCCTGCCTCATGCTGAGCGAGCGGTCCAGCACAAACACAATGTTAGTACCGCGCCCGGGATCGAACGGACCAGCGCTCTTCGAATCCTGGTCATTCGGTTTCGTATCCTTGGCGGAGTCATCTGATTTGGGTTCGTCGGGTTTTGGGCTTCCGTCCGGCGGCGTGGAGGGCGTCTCATTCTTCGCCATCTGGAGCAAGTCGTCGGTCTTCTCTTTGGATACCCCATCCGGCGTCGCATCGGCCGGGTTGCCGGAAGAATCGGCTTTGGCAGCCCCTGAGGGTGAACTGCCGGAAGGCGTCCCAACGGCTGAACCGGGCGCGCGTTGCGCCGCTTGCGAACCGGTTCCCGACCCGGGAACCCCGCCTGCCACACCGGGAGTCGAAGAGCTCGAAGCACTCGGAGGACCTCCCGGTGGACCACCGCTTGGGGCTCGCGACACACCGCCGTCGTTGGCGGTCGGAGAAGCGCTGCCTGCCAACCCCGCACCCGCCCCGGAACCTGGCACGGATCCAGGGCCAGGCGCACCACTAGTCGAACCGGGCGTTGTACCAGCTCCTGGGGGAAGGCTGCCGCCGGATGATTGCCCTTGCGGTCCAGCGCCGGCTCCACCGCTTCCAGAACCAGGACCGCCCAGGGTTCCAGCAACCCCGCTGCTGGTCCCCCCTGAACCCGGTCCGCCGCCGCCGATCCCACCGGTGCCCGCTCCCCCAGCGCCGGTTCCGCCCGGAGCTGGCGTTCCAATCCCACCTGTGCCGGTACCGGTTATTCCTCCCGCTCCGATACTCCCATTGCCGCTGCCGTTCACGCCTGCTCCAGGTATTCCGGTTCCTCCAGTGCCCACCCCGCCCGCCGCGCCCGGACCGGCACTACCAGGGGCTGCACCGCCCGCGACTCCGCTTGAACCTGAGCCGCCAGGACCCAAGCCGGTCACCGCTCCGCCAGCGACGGTGCCAGCGGAGGGCACTGACGTTTTGCCGGTATCCAAATCGGTCTGTTTTTGAATCGAGTCAGGAACCAGCCCGCCGTCAGTCCCGTTCGCCGGCACCTGGCCCGCTCTTCCTTTCCCCGCAATGGTTCCTCCGACCGCGCCCCCACCTGGGTTGCCCGGGCTGGAGCCCTCAGCATTCGGTGTTCCTCCCGAGGGGCCGACGCCCACCCCACCCCCAGGACCACTCGAACCCGCGGAACTGGAACCGGCGCCCGGTCCTGACCCAGCGTCCGTTCTCGAGCCAGGCCGGATGGCATCGGTCTGGTTCGCCGAAGTGGAGCCGGAGCCCAACCCACCAAACACCAACTGGCGGGCGCGCTGATTGGGCCGCAGAAACAGCAGGAGCAGCAGAACCAACAATACAAACGCGCCGGCGATAATCACCGCGTCTTTGCCTTTGAAACGCGATGGCCTTTGCGCCGCGCCGCCCTCCGGGGTGCCGGGACGAGACGCGGTGACCTTGCCGCAAGCCGAGCAAGTCAGTATCCCCTCCGGCGACGGGGTCGTTTCAATGAGTTGCCCACAATGGACGCACGAAGTTTTCATGGTAGCTGATGGATGGTGATTTAATTTTGCGGCAGGATGCGCTGGCCCTCCCCGCGACTGAGGCCGAGCCTAATCGGTTCGTCGATGGCGAAGGGGTCCCAGCCGAATTGAAAACCGAGGGTCCCCGCGGTTTCTTTTGCCCGATTGAAAGCGGCAAAGGAATCTGCTTTTACCAGGAACGCGAAATAGAAATTGGTCTTCGAGTTCTTCCGGAAAGTTTGGACCATTTCCGCGACCCCGCTTTCCGGTTCAATCCCTTGCCCCTGCTTGGGCGTGGCCTCCTCCGTGCCACGCCCAAGGCTTTGCCAATCGATCGTCCGAGTGTTTTTGGTTTTATTGTCACGCGCCGTGGGAGAGAAAGACTGCACAGGGTAGAGCTTTCCCTGCGAGACGATCACCATCCAACTTTGCTTGCCGGTCTCATGCTCAACGGGCAAGTGCATGAAATTTGTTTGCGCCGAAGGTCGTGAGTCCTGGAGGTGCTGAACCGTCATGGCAATTTCCGCCTCGGTGAGCGCGTTGGAGCGGGTGACCGCCGTCAACTGGTTGGTCAGTTCGGCAGCTTGTTGCTCCTTCTGCGCGGGCGTTTTCGAAGGTGAGTTGCGGACCAGGACCGCCAGGGTCAAGGTAATGAAGACCACACCACCGAGGATGTTGCACATCGTATCGAGCAACATCTCCAGACTATCCGCGTAAAATCCCGAGGCCTTTTTCATCGTGACGTGAGAATGTATTCCTTCTCTTCCTCGGCGGCATCGTAGCCGACGATGAAACCGCGCTCGGTCGCAAGCTTGCGGCAGGAGTCGAAAGCGGCGACGCCGGAGGGGCGCACATAAAACACCAATCGTTCGGTTCGCGGATTCCACTGCGGCAGCAACTTTTGGAACTCGGGGTTGCTGGTACTGACCAGAAATTCGACAAGGTTAGTCTGCCCCAACCGGCTGCAAGAACCTCGGGTTGCCGAGAGAGCGACCAGGATCGGTTGCCGGCCGGAACGGTCTTCCTCCCGAACCACGAACACCCGGTTGCTAAGCGCCATCAATTCGGCTTGTCGCTGCCGGAGCGCCTCCAGGTTGGCCGCTAATTGTTTAGAGGCCTGATTCAACTCTTCACGCGCCGTGTGGGACGGGCTAGCATCGGCACTGGCGACGCGCTGGCCCACTTCCAAAGAGAGCAGCAGCATCACAATCATCAGCACGCCTGTCACGGTCGTGATCATGTCCTGGAACGCGAAAAACGAGACTCGCGCGGAGCTGTGACGCAACTTGCTGGGCATGGCCTCTTATTCCAGTTTAGAGTCTCGCCGCACGCGAAGTTTGGAAACCACGTGGGCATGGCAGTAATCGTTGCACTCGTCCAGGAAATCGGTCTCCTTTTGCTGCACCAAATCCGAGAGCAGATGCAAAAGCAGGGCAAAGACCAGGCCCACCAGCGTCGTTTCAAATGCCGTCGAGAGACCGGCGATGGCGCCCCCCAGGCTCTGCTTGATTGATTCCGCGTCGCCGGTGCCGACGTTGAATCGCGTCATCGCCATGCTCAGCCCCAATACCGTGCCGACGAAGCCCAGCACCGGGATGGCCCAGATCATCGCATTGATGATGGCGTAGCTGGAGGCGATGTGGTTCTCGTCATTGTCAGCCTGGCTTTTAAGGATAGTGGAAACATCGTTGATGCCGCCGATGTTGTGCAGGCTGGAGAGGGCGCGATCGATGCGGTTGAGGAGAATAAAATGCTTCGTGTCATCGACCAAACTGTGCAGGCGTTCGAGCACCGTTTTGGCGGTAGTCTCATTAAGCACAAAGTCGTGATGTTGCGGCACCGCAGCCAAATCCAGCGCGCGCCGTTGCAGGCGAAGTTTCGGGATCTTGATCACCGCGGTTACTGCTCCCCAAAAGAAGCACAGCGTGGCCGGTATCGTCGCGCAGAGATTGTTCACATCCCGAACGAAGAATTGGCCCAGTCGCTTCGGCAAGCCGCTCCCGTGATGATAAAAGGCAAACATCAGGCCCAAAAAGAGCGTCGAGAGAATCGCCGCCAGGATGAAAGTGAAACCCTTGTTGACGCTGGTATAGCGGCCGCCCTTGAAGAGGCCCCAGCGATTCTCGATGTCTTCTTCGGCCCAACTGAGGGACACCAATGCCGGCTTGGGCATGCCGAGCACCGGACCGGCTGGCTGGGGCTGGCCGGCTGGCGGCTTTCCCGGCAGCGGGCGCGAGGCGGCAGGTTTGGCAGCCCCCAGCGGCCTGGCTGCAGCCGGGTTAGGCGATACGGGTGTTGGTTCCATAAGGTGTAGGTCCGGTTTAGACTGCCATCGGCACGAGGATCCGAAATCCGAGATCCGAAATCTGAATCCCCAGTTCCCGAAAGCCGTTCCGGAGCATCACCCGCGCATTTCGACTTCGGATTTTCGGTCTCGGCCTTCTTTCGGCCTTCGAATTTCGGATTTCAGATTTCATCGCATCTCCCTTCCTTCGCCATCTTTTCGCACCACCGCGGCTTCCACCATGGCCCAGAGCCAGGGCACGAAAACCCCGAAGCCGAGCAGGTAAGTGGCAATGCTCAGGAGCAGTTGCAGTAAGCCGGTCAGCCAGTGGCGTGCGTAGTAATTATGCAGGCCCAGAAAGCCGAGCAAAATTCCCAGCAGGGCGTACAGCAATCGATACCGTGGCCGCCCGGCTGCGGCAGGAGAAAAGGAGGAGGGCGCCGAAAACGTCATGCCCGCCTGGCGCGGTTGGGCAGCGGGCGCCTTCTGGCGCGAGGGGCTAACCGTAGCGGCGGTACTTCCGGCTGAGGGCGCATCGATCGCGCCGCGGTGACTCGGACCCGCCTCCACCGCTGCGGGAGCACTGGCCAGACGCGCCCCGGTCCCCGCAAAAAACTCTTCCAGAGTGATCCAATGACCCTCGCTCTGAATCTCGTGGCCCATGCCAATCTCATGCTCGTCCAGCATGCGATTAATCTCCCGGACCGGGCAGGGGCCAATTTGTCGTCCGCGCCAGCGCAGCAGGTATTCCGCTGAATCACTCATATTTCAAGCCCAGGAAGAGCGGGGGCAGTTCCGAGTCGGCGCCACGCAACGAGTAGAGCGTGGCCCTGGCCGTCTGCTCCAGGAACTCGCGGCGGTCGCCGCGGAAGACGAACAACGGTGTCAAAGGCAAAGGGTCTTCGAGCTTCTGGCAGGCTTGGGCGCCCTCCGCCCGCCGCAACAACAGGACTGGTCCTCGGGAACGGCTGCTCCAGCCCCAGTATTCCCCGCGCACCGCATTAGCCTGGGCCAGAACGGGGTTGCCTTGCGCATCAACGTACCCCGCAAAGGTGAACCCAGCCTCGCAGGCCCGACGCGTAAGCCGATAATAGAACTGGGCTTGTTTTTCAAAGGACATGGCGCGCGACTGCTCAAAGTATTTCTCCAACGGAGCCTTCACTCTCGCGACACGATTCGAAACCATCCAGTCGCCGCTCTGAAGGTTTTGCGCGCCCAGCTCCATCAGCTTTTGAAAGTGGAGCGCTGCCGCCGGTGACCACGTCAACCCCCACTCCATTGGACGCTGTTGGGCAATGTCCCGGAGTTTGAGCGTGACGTAGGCGCGAAAGAGCGCGCTGGAATCCGTGTCCTGGTTCAAATGGTCGAGGAGTTCCAGAACCGACCGTTGATAGTGGGTGTTGTCCGAACTGAGCAGTTCACGCAAGCCCAGTGCCTGGAACGCGGCGCATTCCCTGGTCAGGCCCTTGTAATCGGCCTGGACGTAATCGAACGAATTGAGCACCTGCTGCTCGAAGCGCAAGGCATCCGGTGATTTCTTCCAATCATAAATCAACCCGGCGTCCTGGAAGAACTTATTCTTCTCGAGCCTGCCCCGGACAAACACATGATGGTCTTCCAAAGGATTCCCGGGATGAGGATGTTTCGTCAGGTAATAATCGTTTACCTCCTGCAGGTTGGGATCGTTCTGCAGTTTGGCGCAGGCATCCTTTTCCTGAGCGGTCGGCGCGGTGGGCATGAAGGCAGCCGCGGTGTCCGGCACATTGGTCAGCGAATCCCACCCCTGGCGGTAATGCGGGAGCAGCAGTGCCCCGAGCAAAGCTGGCAATGAGACATCGACCCGGCCCAAATCCGCAATGACGTCCCGCTCCGCCGCCGAGGCGAAGGGCGATTGCGAGATCTGGTTGAGCCGTGCCAGGTGTTCCTCCAGCGAATGGGGAACCTTTGCCGTCAGCTCCGTCCATTGGTCGGCCGCGCGCGCCATCCCATTCACCTGGTTCGTCAATTGTCGGCAACGCCGCTCCAGACCTTCGTCCAGCCCGGCTCGCTGATTCTGCGACTTTGTGAGCTCCGCCACGAGGGCCTGGACTTGTGGCAGGCTGCCTTGCACAGCGGCAAAACCCCGGGCAGCGTTGAGTCGTTCGGCGGCAGCCCTTTCAGCCTCGGCCAGCCGGGCGGCGAACTGCGCATTCTGCTCCGGCTGAAGGGCTTGCAGCCTCTTCTGCCAGCGCTCATCAAACCCCGCCAGTTTGGCTTTGCCTTCTGACTGAAATTCTGGCGCGAGCTGTTCGAGGGCCTGCCCGCAATCGGCGCGCTGGTGATCTACCTTCGCTAACACCTCGGAAGAACTTTGCTGCGCCAAGGCATTGAGGCTGTCGAGTTGTTGCGAAAAATTGCCCTTGAGTTCCATCTCCTTCGCGATGAACTGTTGCGCCTTAACGAAAGCTGCCCCGGCCCGGCCTTGGGTCTTGAACCGCGCCGGCATCCCGGCCAGGAGCCGTTGCGCCTCGCCCACCTGCCTCCGTGATTGAAACCGCCCCAATTGCTCGACCACCTGCCGCTGCTCAAAAAAGTTCCACCCGAACAGGCCCGCCACGACCACGGCCGCACTCGCAACCAGGGCCGTGAGCGCACTGGTGACGCGCTTGCGACTGCGACTGCGGTTCATCGCTCGTTGCAGCCAATCGCAATTTTCCTGGCAGCGCGCGACCAACGGCCCATCCAATGGCCGGCCAAACCGCTCCGCCTCCCGCCATTTGGCCCCGAGCGTATCGAAATCACTTTGCAACTCGGCCGGCGCGCTGCGGCCGTTTGAGCCGCGTTTGGATTCAAGAACCTGCGCCTGATATTGCAGTCCCTCAACGGCGCGCTGAAAATCCTGTTCCTGGACAAGAGCGGTCCGTTTCTGTGCGGTCCAACCTTCCAACGCCTCAAAGAAATCGGCATCCGCCGACGGGAAAACCAGCGCGTGATGCGTCGCCAGCGCCCGGATTTCTTCGACCAGCAGCTCGGCTTCCTCCCAGGCTTCCTGCTCGCGCAGCGCCCGCCCCTGGCCCAGCAGTTTTTGGCAGCGGACGACTTGAGCCCTTTGCCAGATGGGATTGGCCGGAGGAATATTCAGCGCCGAGCCTTCCAGTTTAGCCACGAGCAGAAGCACCGCCTCAGGTTCGCCTTTGTCCAGCACCACCCGAAGTTCTTCGAGCCTTGCGCGCAGGGTCTTCTCCTCGAACCGTCGCAGTTCCTGCGCGGAGTTCTGGTCGGCGGGATTGAGCCGGGCGATCACCCGCAAGATCGAGAGCGCCCGCTCGTCTTCGTTCTGCATCACCGCGCGCCGGTAGTCTCGATAGTAGGGATGATCGCTGGCGATACCTTTCCCATAAGTGGCATTGACCAGCCGGACATACTTGTCAAAAAACGGCTCGGCCCACGGAAGGTTGTGACCCTGGCAGTAAGCCCGCCATTCGGCCGCCTGCCGGAAACTTAACAACGTAATCAAGTCCAGCAGCGGCGGCGGGGCTTCGGCCAGTTGCAAAGCCTGCAACTCGTCGCTGGCCTCAATCATGGTCGCGCATTGCTCGAGCCGCCGATGGGCGGCGCGGGCCAGCTCGGAGTAATCCTGTGCCAGTTTGGCCGCCTGCGCCTCGAGCGCCGGCTGGCCCAGGAGTTCGGCTATCTTGCGCACCAGGCGCTCGGCTTGGTTTAACGTCATCATCGCCAAAACAATTTCAACAACAGCAGGCCAATCAGAAGCGCCAGGGCGATGCCGACACCTTTGGCCGAGGTGCCGTTGAGCCAGGCGGGCCGAGAGGAGGAGCGGGCCGCGTACGAAGCGCTCTTGGAAACGTTGCCCGCCAGGTCGGCCGCACTCAAGGGAGCGGCTGGCGGCGGTCCCAGGCTTCTGGTTGAAGTCGTCGCCGGCAGGGGAGCAGCAGCCTGGGCCGATAGGGCCGGTCGTTGTGGCCCCTCGCGGGCGAGTTTGGCCAGCAGATTGTCCGGCACACGGATGCTCGCCAACGGGATCAGCCGGGCGGACCTCCGAGTGGCCTGTTCCGACGCCGGCGTGTTTTCCTGGCAGCCGCGCCACAGAAAATCCGCAATCGCATCCTCACCTTGAAGAAAAGTGGTAAAGGTATATTGCCAGGCGCGCAAGCCGCTTTCGCCAGTGGGGTTGAGCAATTGAAGCGTCTCGCAAAAACAATCTAAAAGCTGCTGCTCACCGCCCGATGGACAGAGAAGATAACAGCCACGGGCAGATTCACTCTCCAGCAGGCCCGCGGCGCGGCCGGCGTCGCTGGTGAGTTGCTGCCAGGCTTGCGCGGGCCAGCTCGGCCCAGGGATTTGCTTGAACGTGTCCATTGACACGGCCTCCAACAAACGAGGCTCCCCCTCCCAGGCGCTCAACCAGCCGCTCCAATGCCTGAGAACCGCTGCGGGCGAAGGCAGACCGGACAGCTCATCGGCCTGAAAGACCAGGTGGTGGGCCAGGTGGTTCGTGCGCGCGGTGAAATCCAGCCCGCAAGGTTTCAAGCGCGACAACGTGTGGTATCGCGTCCCCCGCACGTCCAGGATGCGGTAAGCTGAAATGGTAGGATTGCGCGTCGAAGGTGCGCCTCCAGAGAGCTCCAGGTAGTGGTAGGAACTGAGCTGCTCGAGCCGCTGCGCCAGCGCTTCCCGCAAATCCGCGCTTCGTGCCACCGTGCAAAAGCCCGATTGGCCGGTGACCAGACCTCGCGGCGCGCTGGTATAGATTAGTTGCCAAGCCATGATTTAAATCGCCACAAGTGAACACAAAGAAGAGCCTCATCTTTGTGTTCTTTGTATTCTTTCGTGGCCATTTGTTACCGAGGGGGTTACGTCGGCGTTGCGGTCCCGTTCCGGCTCTGGACCAGGTCGGGCGCGATCCGCGACAGTATCCATAACAGCGGCACCTCGACCTGGAAGGGCTGCAGCCGGCGCGGGTCGGGCACGTAATCTCCCGGCCCAACCTTGACCGGCGCATGGCCGAAAGAGCTGACTGGGAAAAACAGCACGTGACGGCTGATCGACTCGGCATTGGCGACCACGGGTGGACAGACCCCCGCCATGAACTGCCGTAACTTGTTGGAATTGGCATGCAGGGTTTCGAGGTCCAGAAATCCCGGCCGGATGGGGTTCTGAAACGGCTGCTCCCCCAGCAAATGCAGCCAGGCGTCGCATTTGCCGATGATCACGGCCAGGGGCGCATCGATTCGACGCGTCAAATCCAACTTCAAGAGCTTCGTGATCCGCACCTTCATCTCCGAGAGGATGACGCTCTGCTGGTCGAGGATGGGCTTCTCCAATTGCGGGTCGGTGCGGTCGGCCAGGAGGTTCCGGAACTCGGGGTTGTTGAACGGATCGAATAGAAACAGGATGGCCGCCGAACTGGCGACGTGCTGGGCGCCGGGTGAATCGGCAGAATCGCGGCCCGGTTGGAAATGCTCGCCCGCGTTGTCGTAAAAGATCATCGAACAGCGCTGCATCGGGTCCGCCGCCGACGCGACCGAGAAGACAAAGGGTTTAGGCAACGCCACCATCCGGCCGTAGCGCGGCAGCCGCTCATACATCGCCCCTTCCAATTGCGTTTTGACCAGCCGCGCTCCTTCGGGGGTTTGAGCGCCAAAAAGCGTCTGTTTCATCTGATTGACCACGGCGTTGCCCACCGGGTCGGCATCCTGGAAAACCACCGAGAAATTTTCAAACAAACTGGTTGGCAGCATCTTCAAGAGCACACTCAGGAAATAGGATTTTCCGGCGCTCTGGTCCCCTACCATCGAAATGATATGATGGCTCATTTCGGTAAACCCGGGTGGAAGGATGCGGCGGCAGTGCGGGCACGCGATATCGGTGCAGGGCAGCCCGAGGGCATCCAGCGCCTGCCCGCGATCGTTGAAACGCGTCGCCAGAAAACGCTGTTGCGCATCCTCGCCCAGAACGGGGTCGCCTCTCAACGAATCGTGCGTCGCCACGTGCATGATGTCCCCCAGGTCAAACTTGAGCCAGCACACCGGGCAGGTCAGCAATCCGTGCTCGCCCCGGCCCAGGCCGTCATCCTCCACGGGAACTCCGTCCGTGTGGGGCGCCGCGGCCGCTTGCCGGGCGGCCAGCACCTCGAAAGCCTCCCCGAGCAAAAACCCTTTGCTCAGACCTCCAGGCTGAACCACCGTCTGCGGATGCCGTTGATGTTCCTTGGCAAACCGGCACAGGTCGTCGAAGCTCATCGGACCATCCACCTGATTGGTCGCGGCGTCGCACAGGGACCATTGCCCGAAATCCAAACCCCGGAGCCAATTCTCCACGTTGCGGCCGCCTCGGATCACCAGCAAATGACTCCCGATTCTAACCGGGTAATCCACCTCGGGCGCCAAAGTGCAATATTCAACCGGCTGACCGTCCACCATCAGGGGTAAATTCTGCTCCTGTTTGATCAAGCACAGGCCATGGCCTTTGACCTGGTTCACCGCGCAGTGCCGTTCGGCCACCCCTTGGCCGTTCAGCTTTAAATCGACCCCTTCGCCCGAGCCAATCTCAAAAGGCAAATTCTCGATCTTGCTGAACTCCCCCGTCAGGCAGTTGACCGCCACCCATTGGGATTTTTCAAAGAATTTGATCATAGAACAAATACCCTGAACCTGCGGCTGAATTGCGGTTTCCCCGCCGCGCCGCCTGCATTCTGCGCTGCTTCTTTACACAGCCTGTCACTTTTGGGGGTAACGCAGTCATTCTCTCAAAAAGAATTCTAATGTCAACGAAAACTCAATGAACTGTCGGCGGGAGTTCAAAAGGGGATTTCTGCGCGAGTTCAAAAGGGGACAGATTTTAGAGTGAGTATTTTCCAAGGATTTCGGGCCAGTTGTTGAGGGGAGGGCTTGGGGGTTGGGTGACCGCCCAGAACTGTCTGAGGGG
>DATMQA010000158.1:0-75377 GCA_035566895.1 Binatia bacterium | reverse complement strand
CAGTGCGCAATGGCTCGCCGGAACGATACGGAATCAAACCAACGAAAACGCAGATTCGGGTCAGGCCTGTAAATACGATTTCAAGCCGTAGTGTAACCGGAAGAGAAAAAAACCGGAGCGGACAACGTTTTTTCTGTTGATGGGCGCCCTAATGGGTGACCCCGACCGACGATGCGTGGGGGCGGTGCAATGAGCGCCGGAACGAAAGAAGCCTTTCATCGTGATCGCACCCCACTGCCCGGTTCCTGCCAAGGCCACCCTGCGGAATTCCTGAGCGAAAGTGCTTGCAAAGACGCTTTAAACCAACTGTCGAGAGTGCGGCGGACTGCTGCCCCATCAACCGCGATCAGTCCCAAGGCTCCAATGGTTGCCGCGCAAGACCGTTACGGTAATTCCAACCGTATTCCAAAAGGCATTTGGTTGAAGCCTCAAGCGTTCAAGTTGGAGGCCAGGGTCGGTTTTCAACCGACGGATGTTGCCAAGAATAGGCCCAAAATAGTCTTTCGGGAGAATGGCTCTCGCTACACGTTAACTGGATAGTGAGCAGTTAGTCGCGGTGTACTGGCAGGATTCTGAGAGAATACTGGAGGCGGAGGTCGGAATCGGTCGCGCACCGCTCGGATTTATGATTTATGATTTACGATTTGGGGGCTGGCGGCGCGTCCAGGGACGAATTCCCCTTACCCCGGCCCTCTCCCGTGTGGAGAGGGGGAATCGCTGGCAGTCCTACTGGGTATCGGCCACAGTAGTTAAGGAGTCATGACTTTGAGCCTGTAAAACCGGGCGGGGGCGTTCGTTGTTGTGTCGGTCACGGTTTGAGTGGCCGCGTTCCCGGGGATGCCGCTGGTCAAGGCTGCCCAATGGGTGTCCAGCAGATTCGTAAGCCATTGGACGGCATAATGGCGGTTTGTCAGCGCCAGGAATGTCAGCGCGAATCCGTTCCGCAACGTGATGGAATCAATTTTCGGTGGTGGTTCGGGCGTGATCGTGAGAGCGAGGCTGGCGCTGCCCGTGCCGCCGCTGTTGAGGGCGCGCAGGGTGACATTGAAACTTCCCGTTATGGAAGGTATCCCGAAAATGCGTCCACTGGCCGGGTCAAAGGACAATCCCAACGGCAGGCCGATCGCAAAGGAGCTGGTGGGATAATTCGCCGCCGTGATTTGGTAATTGAATCCTGCCGACAGACTGCCCGTCGCCGTCAGCGGACTCGTGATGACCGGCACAGAAGGCGGGCCATTGTAGATGATGATGGTCAAGGAATTGGTGGTTGAGCCTGTAGAATTGTTGGCGATGACGATCACGGTATTCGTGCCGGCGCTCGTCGGCGTGTTGGTGATTGCGCCGGTGAGGGAATTCAAAACGAATCCGGGCGGAAGATTTATCGCGCTGAAACTGGTGGACACATTGGCAGCTTGAAGGGTGTAGAGGAACGGCGTGTTAACAACCCCGTCCGCGGTGGCGGAACTGGTGAACACCGGCAGCGGCAATTTCACCGTCAAGGCGAGATTGCCATATCCGGCCCCGCTCGCGTTGGTGCCGACAAGCAGAATATTGCAGGAGCCGGCAATTGACGGGGTGCCAGAGATAACTCCATTGGCAAAGGTCAATCCGGCCGGCAAATCGATGGCGTCGAAACCGGTCGGACCATTGCTGGCCGCAATCGAATAGGTATAAGGTGTGCCGACGATTACGGAATCGTTTGCGGGACTGGTGATCACCGGCGCGCCCGGCGCCGCTTTGACGATCAAGGTTACGTTTGACGTAGTCATATAAAGGTCGTTGAAGGCGCGCAACGTAAACGTATAGGTGCCGGGCAGCGTGAGGTTGCTGACAGTGGCATTGGTGGAGCCCTGATGGTCGAAGCGAGGTTTGGCGCCAATCGGAGTGGTTGTCACCGCCCACCAGTGCCGCAAAAGGTTGCCCAGCGAGTCGCTGGTTGTGGCCGAAAGCTGGCTCGTGCTGGCCGGCAACATCAGGTTGTTGGGGGAAGCCGTAACGGAACTGATGGTGGGAGGCGAACTTGCATCGTGTAGCCCAAGGCCTGACCACCATGGTCCAGTATGCCGAATGCGTCACCCCCCAAACCGATTGGAGCTACATCACACCCGTGCTCAACGATCCCGACATGTGGCCCAGCGTTGGCCGCATCTCGTATCATAACTACGGCTCCGACGATCAGTACCGTTCCTACCTGCGGGATTTTGCCAAAACCAAGGGCCTCACTACAGCGCAGACTGAAATGGGCGATCCGAACTTCGACGACCTTTACAAGGATCTGACCCTGGCGGGCGTCGCCTACTGGGAAGTGGGGTTCAGCGGATCGGTCACGCTGACTCCCAATGCCGGTCTTACCGCGTTCACACCCGCCGCGAAATTCTTCCGGCTTCGTCAACGAGCCGGGGACCAACAGCCTTGATGTCGTCCGCGAGGAGCGAAGGCGTGAAGATTCCGCCAGGCTCGTTGTCGATCACGGCATAGTTGATGTTTATGCCGCAGGTGTTTTTGAAATAAAGCGCATTGGCCCATATCTGCTGGGCGCGCTCGCCCGGATGATTCAACACCCAGGGTTTTAGCAGCGTCGCCAGAGTCGGATAGGTGGGACTCGAGTAGAAATTCGGCTGGTATCCTTTTGCCAGGACCTTGTTCTGAAAGTAAAGCAGGTTGGTGGCGGTTGAGGCCGGAAGCGTATTGGACTCGAAAAGACTCCAGTCAATGACGTCGCAATCGCCGTGATCCATTCCGGTCCCGTCTATGCGCGGCCCGACTTCCCAGGTCCGTGTGCCGGTGAGCCCCAGTTCGTCAGCCAGATAGTCAAAGTACTGGTAGTTGATCGCGTTGACCACGGCCGGATCCAGCATATTGCCTGCGATCCCCGCAATCCCGTTGTAGAATCCCCCGCCGTCCCCCCAACCGACGATGGTTTGAAAAGTCTGGTAAGAGTCAACGACTACGTCCGCGCCATGCACGCAGCGGCCAAGGGCGAGCACGGCCAGTCCAATCAGCAAACCCGCGGCCCTGCCGGCTGACCGGCGCTTGCCGGCGAAAACTTCGATGCTTTGCGATTCCATTTTGTGGTCCTTTGCAGCCATTGAGCGGCACTTACTGCTGAGGCCAAATTAGTCCGCGGGGGGCGCGAGAGCAAAGAAACTTACTCATCGGGATCGGGCGACAGTAATCTCCGCCATTTGCAGGCGGACCATTTTATGGCTCAAGTCACGGCGAGCGCACGCGGTAGAAGCGCCTGGGGCTGTTGGTCGCCTCCGGGTCGGTGAATTGAAACTGGCCGGGTAAAATTTCCGTGACGGCCCCAAGCGACGTCCAGTTGCTCAGCGGCAGCGACGGATCGGTGGCCATCAGCACCGTAAACGGCGCGCCCGGATTGTTGGTGAAGGCGACCTGGAACGAGCCGTCGGTTGGTTTCCTGGAGCCGGCCAGCGTGGTTGGGGCAGCCGGCGGCGGGGCCACTACCGGCCACAGGACCGGTGTGGGACTGTAGGCATCGTTCGTGGTGTTATTGCCCAATTGTCCGTGATCGTTGGAGCCCCAACCCCAGAGGGTCCCATCGGATTCGAGCGCCAGGCTATGCCAATCGGGCGTTTGGACCATGGTCACATAGCCGTTGCCGAAGGGCGGAACCTGTACGGGGAAAGGGTGAGCCACTTGATCCGTCGTTCCAATCCCCAATTGTCCGTTGTAATTTCGTCCCCAGGTCCAGACTGTGTGGTCGGCCTTGATGGCGCAATTGTCCCGGTCTCCGGTGGCCCCGGCGAAAATCATGTTCGTCAAACCCAGCACCTGAGTCGGAAGATTCGTGTCGGCGCTGGTTCCGTTCCCGAGTTGGCCTAAATTATTCCAGCCCCACATCCAGATGGTGCCATCGGATTTGAGCGCCTCGGGTTCCTGAAAGTCGGCGGAGACGGACACGACATTGGATAACCCGATGACCGGTATGGGAGTGTAACTGTGAGCGTTGGGAATCCCCTGACCCATTTCCCCATAGCTGTCGGTGCCCCAAACTTTAACCGTTCCGTTGGACATCCGGGCCAGGCTAATCATGTATCCGGCGGAAATGGCGGCGGGATTGGTTAGCCAGATGACATAAGCGGCATCGAATGTGTGGCCAAGCTGAAGTCGGAGGTCCCAAACTTGCAAATCATATCGGCCGTCACAGCCAAAGCCTGAGGCGTCAGGGCGGATTGACAAGAGCGGCGATGTTTGCCAACATGGCAATGCATGCGAAGGAAAAAAGTGGTAATTCTGCCCCTTCCTTTGGTCCGCCGAATTTAGAAAGGCGGTGAGAAGACTATGAAGATTTCTGTTTTTGCGGCCATCGCGGCACTGGGCCTGGCTGCCGGGTGTGCCGGAGAGCATAGCGCGGTGAAGCACGCCTACCCCGACTATCCTTATCTGAAGCC
This sequence comes from Binatia bacterium, assembly GCA_035566895.1. GTDB lineage: Bacteria > Verrucomicrobiota > Verrucomicrobiia > Limisphaerales > UBA8199 > DATMQA01. Next base: position 70,962 of record DATMQA010000158.1, on the reverse strand, counting down.
GCTCACGTCGCCAGGCGGGAAATTTGGCATGTTGCCACCCGCGGTGCAGAACACAGTTCGCATTGAGGCCGGAATGGCGGACGTTCTGGATGCAGTCAGGGATACCCATTCGGGCCGCCCGGTCTATATAATTTCTTTTCGCGATGCCGCAATGAACCCGCCGCTCTACGTCGCGCCGGATGGTGCGGTGCTGTATCCGGACCTCACCGTGGCTGTGCCGGCGCTGCAAGGAGTGATCGTCAAGCCCGAGAGTGTGCCTCCCACCGTCATAGACGTCGTGTCGAAGAAGTGCCCCGCAGAGATTGCTTCCATCCACAAGGAGTTGTGGGGCACCCGGGTGGTCTATCTCTTTTCGTTCAAGGACGAGCCGCGCAATCCGAAGCTGGCCGTGGCGGCGGACGGAATGATTCTGGACGACAATCCCCAGTAGGGCGGCCCGAGTAACGTTGTGCCGCGGAGTTTTTGCCACCCTGCCCAATCCGGTACCTGCCATCGCGGTCGAATCGCCTGGCTGTGAATTCCGCGAGGCGCTGCTGACGGGCGTCAGAATCGCGCGGGCGGGAATTCCCGCACAGCACAAGGTTCAGACTCGCAGCCCTTGCATGCGCCGCAGCAAGGCGGGGAAGTTCAACTCGAGTGTCTGGTAGAAGAGCTCGGGATGATCCCGATCCCAAAAGGGCATCGCTGAGTCGAGTGCATCCAAAATGTTTTGGATCTCCTGGCGGCCGGGAGTCTCAAACCGGCAGCCAAGGCTTTGATAGAGGTGATGGACCTGCGTCGAGGGAGCCGAGCCCTTTCCGGTGGCGCGACAAGTGTCGGCCCAGAAGCATTGCCGCTCCGCGATGGCTGCCGCGAGCTCACGTTCCAGCTTCTCGGCATTATCACTCCCAGCCTCCTCGAACGCTCGCCTGGCTTGTTCCACTCTTGCCCGGAATTGATACTGCTCAGGCAGCGCCACTTCCTGCAGCGTAATGTGTGCGGATGGGGTGGCTGGCTCCGGCTTTCCTCCCAACTTGATGATCAGCTCGGCGGCTTCAATTTTCGTCAGCCGGCGCTCGAGCCGGTAGCCGAGTTGTTTCAAGGACTTGACCTGCTTCAACGTTGCTGGTTCATCAGTCCAGTCCATACGCATGCGCGTTGCCGACGTCTCAATGGTTGAATGATGCTTTATATAACCCACCCTTAAGCCGCAAGCAAGAGTTTTCCTGAGTTAGCAACCTCGGGGATAGCTTTCGGGCATTGGCACCATCTCCCTGGCGCCCAGGCGCAAACAGCCAACTTCAACTCCGGGATCGATGCGGCTTGGACGAAGTATAATTTAAGCGTGCGGGGAGACCCGCGAGCAGGAGCGACTTATACGTTTCCTCCTCTGGCGCACTTCGCTTTTCCATTTTGGCAATGAGCTCACAGCTGCAATGAGATTTGCTTTTAGAATTTCCCGGGGCTAAGGTTCCAAAATGCCCAGCGCCCGCTCAAGTTTGTGTGTCCGGACCCTGGCGCTGCCGGTGGTGCTGGGGCTGGCGTTTTTCCTCGAGCGGGCCGAGGCGCAGAGCCGGTTCACCGAAAGATCGCGTTTTGGGAGGAGCTATGAAATATTCAGCCCCGAGGCCATCCGGGAGCAGGAGGAGATGAAAACGGCGATTGTTCCGGGATTCGAGGAGGACGTGTTTACTTTTGCGCGGCTGAGGTTTGACGCGGAGACGGGATACCGGTTCGGCGGCGGGCGGCTGTGGGACGACGATAGCCCGGAGGCCGACCTGAATCTGACTTACCGGCTGTTCCAGGTGACCAGCCTCAGCGTGCGGCCGGGACTGAACGTCATCGATATCACCACGAAAGACCTGGAGAAGTATCCGTTTGTTTACCTGGCGGCCGCCGGCAGACTGGTGTTGTCAAAGACCGAAGTGGAGGACCTGCGGCGCTACCTGTTGAACGGCGGATTTCTGATGGTGGACGATTTCTGGGGGGACGAGCAATGGGACCATTTCTATGAGCAAATCAAGCGCGTCTTTCCTGACCGCGAGCCGGTGGAATTGACGCTCGACCACCAGATTTTTCATAACATTTTCGATTTCAAAAAGGCGCCGCAAATGCCCAGCGTGGGGGTCTTTTTCCGATACCGCATTTCGTATGAGCCGCACTGGCCGTACTACATCAAGAACCACGACCCGCATTACTACGGCATCTTCGACGCCCACAACCACATGCTGGCGATTATCTGCCATAACAATCACTACGGCGACGGCTGGGAGCACGAAAGCGACGACGAAAGTTATTTTGACACCTTTTCCGAGCCTATGGCTTACCCGATGTTCATCAACATCCTGAACTATGCGATGACGCATTAGGCCTGACGGTAACGGCAATAGGGCAAGGCTAACGTGGCGGGGCGTTGGTTTGAACCTCAGTGCCGCGGGGTGGCGGGAACCCTAGAAACGCCGGCTGGGGAGCACGACCGATTCCGGATTTGTCCTTGGGATGCACCGTCACAAGGGCAAACATCCCATTGGCCATGTGGTCGGCGACATGACAATGGAACAGCCAGTCCCCCGGATTATCCGCGAGCATGTCGGCGACTTTCATGGAGGCGGGCAGCAATTCGATCGTGTCGGTTTGGTGTTTTCCTTCCTCGAGGACCCGCAGGCCGTGCCAGTGAGGCGAGTGGAAATCGCTTTCGGAACCCAGGCCGAACAGATACCAACGCACGCGCTCACCTTGATTGATTTCGAGGCCGGGCAAATTCCCGTAGATATAACCGTTGATAGTGTGGCGTTCGGCTTCTTCCTTGAGTTCCGCCGGATTCACCGCTGTCTTCGCCTGCGGGTTGCCCGGTGTCGACGCCGTGCTGGGGGCGCTCGCCCTGGTCATTCCTCCCACCAGCTTGTTTAAGGATTGGCCGCCGCCAGATCCCACAAGGTGTTCCAGGGCCTCCTCATCCAACTGGCTCTCATTAAAGATCAAGAACAATGCCGGCATTTCCCGATCGACGTCCTGCGGTGTGCCGTCGGGCCGCGCCCGCCTGGGATCGGTGACAATGATGAAGCCCTCCAGGCCGAGGTTCACCTCGCCTTCGCCCCCGACGTGGCTGTGGTAGAGCCAGGCCTTGGAGCTGGGTTCGGTGGGCAACGGACCGGCCTGCTCATCCAGGAACCACACATAGGTGAACCGGGCGTTTGGCCCCACGGCCGCGCCGAGGCCGGGAGTGGAGCGCACATCGGGACTCATAGCTTCGAGCGCCTTTAGTTGGCGGTTGTCGCCGTAGTAGCTGCCTTCGCTGTCCTTGTCGTACTTAACCCCATGCGGGTGCATCGAGAGCGGCATCGCGGTGCGGTTCAAGAAAGTGATGGCGATGTAATCGCCCACCAATCCGCGAAGGACCGGCCCAAGGATCCCCAACCGGGCTGGCTGGGAAACGCGCGTGGTGAAGGTGCTGTCCGTGTATTGAAAATAGCGCACTTTGAGAACACGGTGCCGCGAGAGAACCTCCGGCGGCGGCGCCATGCCGCAGATCGGGTCGGAGCCGGCGGGCATGAAATCCCACTGGTCGGGTTCGGCCGCGATGTAGTAGTGATGGGTTTTGGACGGGTCGGGTTCGTGTCCAAAATACTTGCCGCCCCGGTCGCCCTGGTTAGAGGTCACTGTGGGTTTGACATTATATGCGGACACCAACTGCGCGCCGGCCGGGGCCGGACCCAGCGTAGCGGCCACGGCGGCAAAGGCCACCAGCAACGTGGGTGTGCATCTCTTGAGACCAGTGGCGCCGGAATAGAATTGTGCAAGCACGCTTCTACAATGGATTCCATGACTCGCTAACAGGCAAGTCGCAAAATTGCGCAGCGAAGCGTGTCGAAAAAGTGGTCGGCGGTTGATTATTGCCGGCGCCTGAGACCGGCGAGGCCAGGGCGGGGGTGGCAGTCGGGAGTGCGGTTAGGTCAGCCCCTGATGGTTTCGCTCCCGGCTCAAATCGGACCACCGACCCGATCGAACACGACGTCAGCGCCCCTGCCTTTCGTGGCCACCCGCGTGCCAGCAGGTAATTCCGTTGTCTCCAGTTGTGCGGGTTGCGGTGCGCGAAATGTGGTCAGGCTTTACAGAAATCGGGACACTGCAGCGCCTGCGGAACCGAATCATTGCCCGACAAAGATTTGCGATAAAGCTCCGACCAGGGGCTGGGCTGGAACACTGGCTTTTGGAACAGCCTTTTACCCAGGAGATCCCCAGGGTCGACTTGGAACTCTCTAGTTTTAGGCGGCAGAGGGCCTGCTCCATGATGGGGCATGAATGACGCCGTATCTGTTGGCGGGCGCTATGCCCTTTGTGTTGGTCTGTTTTTGGTCCTTGCGCGGGCGCAGGCCGCCGACTTCTATGTCTCCACCCAAGGCAGTGATTCCAATCCTGGAACGGCGGCGCAGCCGTTTCAGACGATCACCTATGCCTATACCCAGGCCGCTCCCGGCGTGACCATTCACGTGATGCCCGGGGTCTATTACGATTACACCAGCGGCTGGGGGTTGCACCTGGGAAACAGCGGGACGGCCTCCAGCCCGATTGTGCTGCGATCTGAAGTGCCGGGCGGAGCGGTCATTGACGGACAGAACGGCTCGGACCGCAACGAGGCTATTTATCTGGACGGCAGTTACAATGTGGTCGAAGGCTTCGAAATCCGCAACGGCCCCAACGGCGGCATTACGATCTGGGGCAATGGCAACCAAATCCTCAATAACGAGATTCATCACAACGGCAATCCGGCCAGCACCAGCTCCAACGGTCACGATGGCGTCTATGACGACCAGGCCACTTCGGGGAATATTTATGTCGGCAACTACATCCACGACAACGGGCGGACCGGCGGCAGCAACCTGGATCATGGCCTGTATCTATGCGGCAACAACGAGCAGGTCCTCAACAATGTCGTGATCCGCAACGACTCCCGTGGCCTGCAAATCGCCGGTTACACCACCGTCAGCAACATGAAGGTCTACAACAACGTGTTTGCCTGGAATGGCGTGGACGGCATCACCGTCTGGATGGACATGAACGGCGTGGATATCAAAAACAATATCTGCTACCAGAACGGCCGATACGGCGTGGAGTTTTATGCCGCCACCGGCAGCGGGGTGGTGATCGACCACAACCTGGTCTATGGCAACAGCGGCGGCAGTTTCAGTTTCACCGATGGAGGTTCGACGGCCGCCTACAGGCTGGGGACGACGGTTTCGGCCGACCCGACCTTCGCCAATGACAGTTCTTCGAGTTTCGACGCGCACTTGAGCAGCAGCTCACCGGCGATTCAGGCTGGACTCAATCTTTCTTCGCTATTCAACACCGACATCGCCGGGGCGGGGCGACCGGCCAGCGGAGCGTGGGACCTGGGAGCTTATAGCTACGGCAGGGCCAACACACCGCCGACCATTTCCGGCGTCAACAATCAAGCCATTACCACAGGCAGTTCGACCAGCCTGCTGGGATTTACGATAGGCGATGCCCAGACGCCGGCTGCTAATTTGACAGTTTCAGCCAGTTCGTCCGACCTGGGACTGGTGCCTGCTGCCCTAATCGTCCTAGGAGGCAGCGGCGCGAACCGGACGGTGACGGTAACACCGCTCCTTGGCCTGATCGGCAGCGCCACGATCACCCTGACGGTGAGCGACGGTTCGCTGAGCACCAGCACCAGTTTTACCGTGACGGTCAATGCCTTGGCCGCGCCGGTGGTGGCCCTGACGGCGCCGGCCGGCGGAGCCAGCTACAGCGCCCCGGCGACCATCAACCTGGCAGCCAGTGTCGCTGCCAATGGCCACACGATTACTCAGGTTCAGTTTTATAATGGCGGCACGCTATTGGGTGCGGCCACGGCGACACCTTACAGCTTCACTTGGACCAACGTGAGCACCGGCAGCTACAGTCTGAGCGCGAAGGCTGTCTATGATTCGGGCAGCACGGTCAGCTCGGCCAGCGCCAACATCACGGTGAACGCGGCGCTGCCCCCTTTAGGACTGACGTTTGCGGCGGATTCCGGCACCTTTACGGCGCCGCTGGTGGCCAGTAACCACATCCTTTCGCAGGCGGTTCTTACCGGAGTGACCAACGGCGGACGGGCCGCTTACACTTTTTATCTCACCAATGCCGGCGCCTACCTGGTGTCTGCGCTGGTAACGGCGCCAAGCCTGGCGGAGAATTCGCTTTACGTCAACATTGACGGCGAGCCGACCGATCCGGTGATGATCTGGGATATTCCTGTCAGCACCAACATGACTCTCCAAACGGTGGCCTGGCGAGGCACTACCGGCAACGGCGACCCGACCGCAGACCAATACGTCCCGAAGGTCTTCACGCTGTCCGCCGGGACGCATCAGCTCGTTATTATTGGCCGGGAAGCCAACACGCAGTGGGGGACCATCAGCATTACGGCCACGCCGCCGAAACTGGCGATCAAGGCTGCGGGACGGCCCGTGTCCTTGACGCTGAGCGCCACCGGGCAACCGGGCCAGAGCTATAACGTGCAGAGTTCGCCGGATGGGCGCACCTGGTCAGTGATTGGCACGATGACGCTGGATGCCACCGGCTGGTGTCAATTCACAAATGCCCCTGGAACCAACCGCGCCAAGTTCTATCGTTTGCAGGGGCGGTAAGGGAGGCGCGCTGGCGGCGTAGGCGCACTTTGTAGGACTGAATCGGGCAGGAAATTCCTTGCCCGGCCTATACACAAGCGCGCGCGCCTTTTTCACAATAGGCGCGTGAACGACGGTGTATATGTTGGCGGGCGGTATGCCCTTTATGTCGGTCTGGTTTTGGTCCTTGCTCGGGCGCAGGCCACCGACTTCTATGTCTCCACCCAAGGCAGTGATTCCAATCCTGGAACGGCGGCGCAGCCGTTTCAGACGATCACCTATGCCTATACCCATGCCGCCCCCGGCGTGACCATTTACGTGATGCCCGGGGTTTATTACGATTACACCAGCGGCTGGGGGATTCATTTGGGCGCCAGCGGCTCGGCTGCCAGCCCCATCGTGCTGCAGTCCCAGGTGCGGGGCGGAGCGGTCATTGACGGGCAGAACGCCTCGGACCGCAACGTGGGGTTCTATATAGACGGCAGTTACAACGTGGTGGACGGGTTTGAGATTCGCAACAGCCCCAATGGCGGCATTACGATTTGGGCCGACGGCAACCGCATCGTCAACAACGAAATCCACCACAACGGCAACCCGGCCAGCAGCAGCACCAATGGGCGGGATGGGGTTTATTCCAACGAAGGGACCTCGGGCAATTTCTATGGGGCCAACTCGATACACGACAACGGCCGCAGCGGCAGCAATCTGGATCACGGGTTATATCTGTGCGGGCAGAATGAAACGGCGATCAACAATCTGTTGTACCGCAACGCTGCCAGCGGGTTGCAGGTGGCCGGTTACACTACAGTGAGCAACATGAAGGTGTACAACAACGTGATAGCCTGGAATGGCACCAGCGGCATTATCCTGTGGATGACGCTCAGCGGGGTGGACATCAAGAACAACATCATTTACCAGAACGGCCACGCGGGGATCGGCTGTTATGCAGCGACGGGCAGCGGGGTGGTGGCGGACCACAATCTGGTGTATGGCAACGGGAATGGGAGCTACGATTGGACCGGGGGCGGCTCCATTGTCGGCTACACGCTGGGGACGACAGTTTCGGCCGACCCGGCCTTCGCCAATGACAGTTCCTCGAGTTTCGACGCGCACTTAAGCAGCGGCTCACCGGCGATTCAGGCTGGACTCAATCTTTCTTTGCTATTCAACACCGACATCGCCGGGGCGGGGCGACCGGCCAGCGGAGCGTGGGACTTGGGGGCCAGCATTGCCTCGATGCTGCCGACACTTGACATCAAGGCTGCGGGACGGCCCATGAAATTGACGCTGAGCGCCACCGGGCAGCCGGGCCAGGGCTATAACGTGCAGAGTTCGCCCGATGGACGCACGTGGTCAGTGATTGGCACCATGACGCTGGATGCCACCGGCTGGTGTCAATTCACAAATGCCTCCGGGATCAACGGCATCGGGTTCTATCGCTTGCAGGGACGGTAAGGGAGGCATCCCGCCGGCTGCATTGAGCAGACCTGGACGTCGCTTGACCGATCGCATCCGCGTTTTGGGTGTCTAAGTGTGGGTAGGCCAAGAAAGGGTTACTTCGCGGGACGCACCCCATAGTGACCGGAGTGGCGGCAGATTATAGTCCATCTGAAAGAGCCAATTGGCTATCGCGGCCTTGCCTTGGCCGGTGCCGGTCAGAGTTGCGGGCTGCGGCGTGTGGGGGTGTTGGAGGATGGGTGGGCCAAGTAGGTCACACATTCGCAGGGAAGTAGGGTTACACCCCATTCAAACTCGTGTTTGACTAGATTAACTTTACTCATGAAGAGCCAATTGGTCGCTGCCGTTACCCCAAGGTGTATACCTTGTGGACTGTTAGCGGAAAAGTTGCAGGGGCGGCGGCGCGGATAGAATAGGTTGGAAGTAAAGTGAATAGAGCTGGTGAAACGATTCCCTCAGCAGTTGCGGAGCTTTATCCGAGCGTTGTAGAACCTGCCTGGTATTGCATCCGGTCGCAGTTGAAGCGTGAGCATATTGCCGCGGCGCAGTTGCGGCAGATTCCAGGCGTAGAGGTGTTCAATCCTCAGTTACAGGTGTTGCGGATGACTCGGCGCGGGCGGGTGTGGAGCACTGAATCCTTGTTCCCGAATTACCTGTTCGCTCGCTTTGTTCTGGCGGCGAAGCTGGACACGGTCCGGTACACCCCTTCGGTCAAGCTGGTGGTGCAGTTTGGCGATGCGGTACCGACGATGCCCGATGCAGTCATCCAGGAATTGCGCCGAGACCTCGAGGCCCTGAAATCCAGGACGTTGACCGATGCGCCAGAGGTGGGAGACGAAGTTGAGGTGGCGGCGGGCGCGTTCAAGGGGCTGAACGGTCGGGTGGCCCACGTGTTGCCGGCCAAGCAGCGGGTGCAGATTCTGCTGGATTTAATGGGCCGTTCCGTCGCGGCGGAACTGAACCTCAATTTGGTGTTGTTCAGGAAGCGGGAAGCTGCCGAGCTGGTGCTGCCGGCCGCGGGCGACATTTCCGTTGTCGAGGCCCCGGCGCTGTGCGGTCTATGACCGGAAGGACTCGGACAGCATCGTCTTCAATAATTCCGGGGTAGGTATGCATATTTACGAAAACGATTCTAATTCAGTGCATTTGGGGGGCACTACCCTGGACGGGAATGTGGCATTCAATGCGGGATCGATACAGAACGTGCGCGGTTACCGCGACTGGATTGTGGGAGTGGACGCCCCGGCGCTGAGCGCAGATGGCATTGTCCTGGTGAATAACAAGGCTTACTTCCCCTCGGTGGCGGTTCCCAATGGCCCGATGAATACCGCGCAACCCACCGGGCCCACGTTCAACGTTTTTGTCCTGCAGCCCCGACTGATCCGGCTCCGGGCAACAATCGTGGACGGTCAGGTGGAGGTCTCGTGGCCGACGAACTCGGGCACCTGGGTTCTGCAATCCACGCCCTCCTGTCGGCCGGCGGCACGTGGACGGATATCACCAGCAATCCCGTTGTCGAGGGGGACCGATTCATAATTACCGAGCCGGCAGGTCCCGCGAGTGAGTTTTACCGTTTGCGAGCGCAATAGACGCCGAATTGATGTTCTGATATTTTCGTCCTGCAGCCCCGCTGAGCCGGGGCGGGCCCAGCCAGCGGTTGGGCAATGCCGTGCAAGTGGCACGCGATGGAAACGCACTTTCTTCAAGTTGGCCGCGCCGGAGCCAGGTCGGTCTCCAAATTGGCGATGTTCCTGCTGGGTTGCAGCGGGCTCTTTTTGGCAGACGGCGGGAACGCGCAAGAGCGAGAATCATCCGCGGGGGAAAAAGCCGCGCAAGCCTTGAAGGAATCGGCGCAGGCCGAAGCGGGGCAGTACAATATCCACTATGGGCCGCTCGGTTTTCAGGTTGGCGCCGGGTTGCGGCTCGGATACACCGACAATGTATTTTATTCGGAAGTGAACCGAATGGACGATTTTCTCATCCGGCCGGAAGTGGATTTGGGCGCTTTCATGCAGGTATCTGAACTCAATACGCTCAAGCTCTCTATAAAACTGGCGTATGAGTATTACCTCAGGAACCACGTGCTTAACAGCGATGCCCCGCTGGTCAACCCGGGCTCGGAACTGGCATTCAACCTCTTTGTCGGTGATTTTCATATCCGGCCGCACGAGCGCTTTTCTTATCAGGAGAGCCTGTTTTTCAACGGGGTCGTCGGCGGGGATGGAACGTTTTTCAATTTCAACAACGTAGGCACATTTGCCCGCCTGGATAACCACGCCGGCCTCGATGTGACCTGGGACCTGGACAAGGTGATGCTCACCACCGGGTACGATCACGAGAACTTCAACTCCCCGACGACTTCTTTTGAATATTTGGACAGGGCCTCCGAGTGGTTCACCGCCAGCGCCGGGTATTTCCTGGGGGACCATGTGGAAACGGGCATGGAAGGCCAGGCGTCCTGGCACCATTACGAGCAGGAAACCGTGCTCAACGACCACTGGCGGGGCCAGGGCGGGCCGTTTATGGAGGCGACACTTTTGGAAGGCGTCAAGCTTCGGGCCGGCGGCGGCTACGATGTGGCGCGGTATGATGCGGCCGGTCGGAGCACCAGTGACTATAACTCCTGGCATGCCTACGGGCGAATCAGCGAACGAACGCGGTTGTTCTCGCACTCCGTCGAAGCAGGACGCGAGAACGTGCTGGGCGACAACGCAAACAATATGCGGTCAACCTACGTGCGCTACAGGATCTCTTCGCCGATCATCGCCCACGTGGACCTGGGAGCGAATGTTTCCTTCAATATGGCGGAGGAATCCGGCGGGCCTTCTGGGTTCGACGAAAACTTCACCTACTATGGCGCGGGGTTTGAAGCGGGTTATCAGTTTCACAAGCATTGGCGGGCGAACCTCGGCTACCAGTTTTGGTACAAGGACTCAGACCTGGGGTTACGGAATTTTCACCGGAACCAGGTGACCGTGGAATTGGTCTGGAGCCTTTAGACCCGCAATCACGGCTGGATTTCCACTCCGGTGAACCCGGGAGCGCCGGCACACAGGCCGGCGCTCCCGGAGACGGTTTTATGAGCAAACGCTTAATCCTTCTCGCGGCGGCCTTTGCCGCCTTGCACTATGGGTCCTGTGTGCGCGCCGGCGGCACGAATTTCGCTGACCTGACGGACACGAATCTCGCGGCGTTGGTGGCGACGCAAGTGACCCCGGATGCTCTGGATAACCACCAAAAACTCGGTCCAGGGGATCGCGTGATGTACCAGGTGATCGAAGACCAGGACCTGCCTCGGACCTTAACTGTAACCGACTCCGGAGATTTGGTGACACCGTATTATGGACTGGTGCATGCGGCCGGCAAGACCTGCCGCCAACTGGCCCAGGAGATAAAAGGCGTGTTGGAAAAAAGGCTTTATTATCACGCCACAGTCATTGTGGCGCTGGAGGTGGTTAACAAGGCCTGGGTGACTGGCAAGGTTTATGTGACCGGCCAGGTGCGCCAGCCCGGCGGTTTTGAAATCCCGGCAGCGGAGAATTTGACGGTCAGCAAGGTAATTATGAGCGCGGGGGGGTTCAGCGACTTTTCCGACAAGAAACATGTACGGCTGATCCGCAAGACCGCGGATGGCGAGAAAACCTACGTGATCAACGTGCTCGATGTCTGGAATGGCCACCTGGCCCAGGACCTCGCGGTGCAGCCCGGCGACCTGGTCGTGGTTCCCGCCCGCTTGGTGAATTATTAATCGAGATCCCGGTAAACCTCGGGAAGGCCCGGGTCAGCAGCACCGCCGCCTTAAAAGCGTGCAGAATAGGGCTGTGACAGGCCGTTGCGAGAAGTTCCCGCGACCGTTTTGCAAGGGACTGCGATGGCGAATCTCATGAAAAAGGACGAAACAGATCTTAATACGAGCGCGCTGGATTTGTATGCGCCTGCCAACCGGTTTACTTCAGCCGACCGGCTCCATGGCCGGGTCCACCGGTGGTGGTTGCTGCTCCGCCGATACTGGCGGCTGCCCGTGCTGATTTTTCCGGCGGTGCTGGGCGCGGTCTCCTGGCTCACCGCTTTTTCCGGGCCGACGTATGAGTCGCGGGCGCGCCTGTGGGTGACGGGCAGAATCAATCTTTCCGAAACCTGGTCTTACACGGAAGAACTGGTCAACTTTCTGGGCACTCAGGTCGCGCTGCTGCAAAGCCCGGCGATTCAGCGCCGAGCATTGGCCAGATTGCTGGCGGGTCCCGAAACCGGCCAGGTCCCGACCGGTGTGGGTGGCGGGACGCCTCGATGGACCGCCAGCGATGCCTGGGCGCTGCGGCAAAAACTGGCTGGTGCCGCCTCCCCGCCCGGCAGCGAAGCGCCCGCGCAGATTCCGTTTCGAGTCAAAGTCCTGGAGGGGGCCAAGAGCAGCACGCTCGAGCTGCGGAGCATTGGGCCGGACCCGGTGTCCACCCGGGCATTCCTGGATAGCCTGATCGAGGAATACTTGAGCTTCAAAAGGGAGTCCCACGATCAGACCTCCGGGCAGGCCCTGGCGTCGCTGAACGCCGAGGCGGCGCGGTTGAAGAGCGAATTGGCGGCGGCCCAGGAAAAGCTGCAGGCTTTCCAGGCATCCAACAATGTTGTCTTTCTGCAGCACCAAGGCAGTGGCGCTGAAAACTACCTAGCGTCGCTGAACCGCCAGCTTGCCATCCTGCGCACGGAGGAGAAACTGCTGGAGTCCCTCAAGCCGGAACAGTGGCCGGAAACGGTCGCCGTTCAAGGCGGCGCCGGCCAGGCTTCCGGCGAGGAGACGACCGCGCGGCAACTGCTGGCCAGCCTGGCACAATCCCAGGCGGCTCTGTTCCAGGCGGACCAGCAAATGCATCTGCTGATGGCCCAGCGCGACCAACTGTCCCACTTCCTGCGCCCGGCCCATCCCAAAATCATCAAACTGAGCCAGGACATTGCGACCCAGGAACAAATCGTTGAGGTCGCGCGCGACGAAGCAGCGAAACAATTGACGCTGCGGCGGCAAGCTGTAGCGGCGCAAATCCGAAATCTCGAAGCGGCCTCCAAGGAATGGAACGTCAAAGCCGTCGAGACCAGCCGCAAAGTCGGGGAGTTTGAACAACTCCAACAGAACGCGCAACGCCTGCAAGCGGCGTACGACAAAACGTTCGGTCTGGTGCAGAACATGGGCGTGGCCAACCGCGTCGAGCAGGAGAACGTAGGCATTCTGGATCCGGCCTCCGCGGCGAAGCCGACCCATCGCATGTTGATTCATCTGGCGATCGGCACCGTCCTTGCGCTGGCACTGTGGTTTGCGCTGCTCTACGGCCTCGCCCTGTTTCGGGACGACTTTGCGTCCCACACCGAGCTGGCCGACCATTTGGCCGAGCCGGTGGTGGGCCAAATCCCTTACATCTCGTTCAGCGGGTCGAATGGGCCGCTGGGCATTGAGGGACTGGAACAGCAGCGTTTCGAGTTCCTGGAGGCCTTTCGCAACATCCGCGCCTCGCTGCTATTCATGAACCACGACGGACCGCGTCCGAAAACGATTGTGATCACCAGTTCGGTGCCCGAGGAAGGCAAATCCACAGTGGCGCTGTATCTGGCGGTCACGCTGGCCAAAGCCAACTCGCGTGTGCTGCTGATTGACGGCGACATGCGCCGTCCGGGTTTGCACAAGTATTTCGGACTGTCGAATGGACCGGGCCTGGCGGAATTGCTCAACGAAGAGCTTCCTTCCGTGGAGGTGATTTTCCCCGCCGGCGTGGAAAACCTGGCGCTGCTGCCGGCAGGAGAAACCAAACGGGATCCCGGCGACCTGGTGCTCAGCCCAAACTGGGCGGAACTCCTGTCATCGGTGAAATCGCAATTCGACTACATCCTCGTGGACACGCCGCCGGTGGCGGCCACCGATGACGCGGCGGCGCTGGCGCCCAAGGCGGACGGCGTGCTGTTCGTCGTGCGGGCGTTGTCCACCTCCGCCCGGGTGGCGCGGGGCGTGCTAGGTGTGCTGCGGCAGCGGCGGGCGCATGTGATTGGCCTGATTTTCAACCGCGCGGTTTCGTCGCCGTGCGAGCGTCAATATTATGAGCCGTACACGCGCGCTTATCATTGGGAGCCGGGGCCGGCGGCGCAGGCGGCTCGTCTGCTGACGAGTCCGGCCGACGGGATCAAGGTGGGGAGCGGAGGGAACTGAGGTCTAATATGGGGACGGGAGCAACAGCAAACGCAGTCGCCGCAGTGGCGCCGGCCAGGTCGGGTCGGTTTGCCATCAACCTGGTCAGCAACGTTGGCAAACTGGGTCTAACCATGGTGGTCGGTGTGTGGTATGTGCCGTTCCTGGTCCGGCAGCTCGGTCCCGCGGCCTACGGGATGATTCCGCTCGCTTCCATGATCACCTCTTACATGGCGTTCATCACTTTTGGCCTCGACGCAGCGATGTCAAGAACCCTGGCCATTTCGCTCGAGCGGCGGCACTACGACCAGGCGAATGTGATTTTCAACGTGGCCTTTTGGGGTAATCTCGCCATCGCCGTGCTGCTGGCGATTCCGGCCGTCGTCGCCATTGCCCATGTCCAGCAAATCGTGCGAATTCCTGCGGGATATGAGACGGCGACGCGCTGGCTGTTCGCGGGGACGGTCTCGGCGTTTCTACTGAACCAGGTCAAGACGCCCTTCGCCGCCTCCTGCTTCTGCCTCAACCGGCTGGACCTGCAGAATGTCGTCACCGTGGGCGAAACGCTCACGCGAGTCGGACTGGTGGCTTTCCTCTTCCTGGTCCTGGCGCCGCGGATTGAATACGTTGGCGCCGCCATCCTCGCCGGCACGATTGTTTCCACCCTCGGAGCGATCTGGTTTTGGAAGGCGCTGACGCCATGCCTGCACATCCGCCTGCGCAATTTCGACTGGACGATGCTGAAGAGCCTGGCCAGCACGGGCGGCTGGGTCATCGTCAGCCAGATCGGGGTCATGTTGTATTTGAACATTGACCTGTTGCTGGCGAATCGGTTCTTCGGCCCGGCGGAAAGCGGCCGCTATGCCGCCGTGCTGCAACTGTCGGCCATGTTATCCACCTTGGGTATGGCGGTGGGCGAAATCTTCGCGCCAACCATGTATCAAAAATACGCGCGGGGCAACCTTGAAGAACTGGCAATCTATTTGAACCGCGCGATCAAGTTTCTCGGCCTGGTCATGGCGCTGGTGATCGGGTTGATTTGCGGATTTTCGAAACCGCTGTTGCAACTGTGGCTGGGCCCGGCGTTCGGAAGTTTGGCGCCGTTGTTATGCCTGATGGCGATTCACCTGAGCTTGAATCTTGCTACGTATCCGCTCTACGCCGTACCGTTGGCGGCTGATCGGGTCAAGGTGCCTGGGTTGGCAACGCTGGCGGTCGGGGTGCTCAATTTGGCGTTGGCCCTGCTGCTGACCCAGGTGCTCGGCTGGGGGCTCTACGGCCTGGCGGCGGCCGGCGGCATCTCGCTGACCCTGCGGCGTTTCGTGTTCACGCCGCTTTACGCAGCGGCGATTCTGCACCAACCTTACAAGACCTATTACCGGAGAGCAGTTCCGATCATCGGCGCAACCCTGGCCACGATCGGACTGTGCCGGCTGGTCGTGTGGGGTTGGACGATTTCTGGCTGGGTGGATTTGGGAATGGCCGCCATGATGGTTTCCTTGCTGTTTGTGGCGACGACCGGGTTGCTTCTCCCTTCCGAAGAACGAGCGGCATTGAAGGATATCGTCGTGCGGTGGAGGGATTGAATCGGCGGTGCCGCAAAGAGGGCCATTATTTTCGAGTGATGGGCTTGTTCTCAATTCTCGGGTGGCATGAGGTCTTTATTGCAGATTCGCCTGGAGCCTGGTGGTTTTGACCCTAAGAAGTCCCATGATGATCATCTATCGGTCACGTTTCCTCGCGCGGGCCGAGGTCTGGTATGACAACGAGCCGGACAACGCTCGATCGGTGGATTGGATTCTCTATTATCAGCGTTCCAAGCCGGTTCCCGGCGCGACGACCAGGTTGATCCACACTTACGTCATTGACTTAACGCAAAGCCGCGAGCAATTGCTGGCCAACTTGAACAAGGACACCGCCTACAAAATCCGGCGCGCCCGCGAGCGGGACAAGGTCACTTGTGAATGTTGCAGTTCGCGGGATCCGGCCGTGATCAACCAGTTCGAGCGGATGTATAATATTTTCGCCGAAATGAAAGGTCTGGCCCCGCTGAACCGCGCGCGAATCGAGAGTATGGCCGCGGCGGGGGTTCTGGACATGTCCGTCGCGAAGGGCCCGCAAGGAAACGCCCTGGTCTATCATGCGAATTATCGCGACCACCAACGGGCCACGTCCATGGAACTGCCGTCGCTCTACCGGAAGCTTTCGGACAGCGCGGAGCGGAACTTCATTGGTCGGGCCAGCCGTTATTTGACTTGGAGCGACATTCTGCGCTTCCAGGAACAAGGGCTGAAATGCTTCGACTTCGGAGGCTGGTATCACGGCGATGATCCCTCAATGCTCAAGATTAACGACTTCAAACGGGGTTTTGGCGGACAGGTCGTGCGCAAGTACCAGTGCGAGCAGGTCCTGACGCTTAAAGGTTGGATCGTGCTCCAAACCGCCAGCCTGCTCAAACGGACGAAACTGTTTCCGGGCCGGGCAACGGAACCGGCCGTCAGCGTTCAGCCGGAGTTGGTTCACGGCCAGATTCCGGCCCCGACGGATTAGGAGGCTGCCCGCAGAACAAAGAGACGGCCATGTTTATTTACCGATCACGCTTTTTGACCCGCGGGGAGGTCTGGTTTGACGAAGCAGCGGAGGACGCGCCCGTGGACTGGATTTATTACCGGCAGAGGTCCGGTCCGATCGCCCGCGCCCGGCCGAAATACACCGTATTGATCGACCTGACAAAAAGTCCGGCCCAACTGCTGTCCGAGATGGACGACAAAACCGTCCGAAAAATCCAAGAAGCCGAACAAAGGGACCAGATCCGTTGGGAACGCTGCCAGGCGAATGACCCGAGAATCCTGGATGGAGTTGAGCGAAGGTGGAACGAGGCGGCGGTGGCCCAGAAATCCGCGCCGCTGGATCGCGGCTGGCTGGAGAGGCTCATCGAAGCAGCCGCCTTGGAAGTCTCCGCCACCCAGGATGCGGCGGGTAACGTGCTGACTCAGCATTTAAGCTTCGTCGGAAAAAGGCGCGCACAAGACCTCATTGTCGTCTCTCCGCACAGCGCGGTTCCCAACGCGGCCGCCCGGAACCGGACCCATCGCGCCAACTGTCTGGGGCATTGGAAGGCGATGCTGACGTTGAAGGAGCGGGGACTCCGCTACTTCGATTTTGGGGGATGGTATTCCGGAACCACGGACATACGATTGCTCGGGATGAATGCCTTTAAAGAGGGTTTTGGCGGACAGGTCGTGCGAGAATATGAATGCGAACAAATTCGGACGGTCAAAGGTTGGATCGTGCTCACGACCGCGAGGATTCTCACGCAAGCGCGAATCCTGAACCGGACCGGAAACCTCCGGGCGAGCGAGCCCGCGAAGCCCGAGAACCCTCACCATCCAACCGCTCATGACTGCCAAATATCTGCTGCGTTTCGATGATATCTGTCCGACCATGAACTGGAGGGTGTGGTCGGAGATCGAAGCGGCCCTGGTCGAGCACCAACTCAAACCCCTCCTGGCCGTCGTGCCCGACAACCAGGACCCGGCTCTCCGGGTGGACGCCCCCGCGGCAGATTTTTGGGAGCGCGTGCGACAATGGCAAGCGCGCGGGTGGCCCATCGCCTTGCATGGATTTCAACACCGGTACATCGCCGAGCGGCCAGGCATCATCACGCCCAGGAAGAAAACCGAATTTGCCGGTGTTCCGGCGGCGCAGCAGGAAGAGAAGCTCCGGCGCGGCGTTGAGATTTTTCAGCGTCACGGGATCCAGCCGCGCGTCTGGATCGCCCCCAGCAATTCCTTTGACGCCACAACTGTTTCGCTGCTTCCCAAGTTTGGGATTCACATTGTGTCCGACGGTTATGTCCGTTTCCCATTTCTCAGGCCGCGGGAGGTTTTATGGCTGCCGCAGCAACTTTTCGGCTTCCGTCCGGCCCCGCCCGGCGTGTGGACGGTCTGCTACCATCACAATCATTGGACCGCTGCCGACCTTGGCAAGTTCCGGGCGGACTTGCGCCGGTTCCGCGCTGGGATCTGGTCGCTGGATGACGTCCTGCTGGCATGGGCCGGCCGGCGGTCGTGGTGGTTAGCCTGGGTCTGCACCCGTCCCCGTTTTTCCCAATTGCTGATTCGAGCCGAGCTGAAACTCTGGGAGCTGTTGGCTCCAGGCCGCAAATCGTGCGGCCAGGTTAAGCCTGCTTTTCGACCGGTGGAGCTCGGCAACAGCTCCAATTAGATATGTGTGGCATTGTCGGATTTTGGGATTCCTCGCGCCAGGCGGGGCAGGATGAACTGGAGGAAACCGCGTTGGCCATGGCGTCGGTCCTGCGCCATCGCGGGCCGGATGATCAGGGCGCGTGGGCCGAGGAAGAGGCCGCACTGGCGCTGGGCCATCGCCGTTTGGCGATTCTGGACCTCACCCATGAGGGACACCAACCAATGCGCTCGGCGGACCAGCGATACGTGCTGGTCTTCAACGGGGAGATTTACAATTTCAAGTCGCTGCGAAATGATTTGAAACAGCGCGGCCACGTTTTCCGAGGCCGTTCCGATACCGAAGTGGTGCTGGCGGCTTTTTGTGAATGGGGGCTGGTCCCTGCACTGGAACGTTTCACCGGCATGTTCGCGCTCGCGTTGTGGGACCGGCAGGAAAGAAAACTCCATCTGGCGCGCGACCGGGCGGGCGAAAAACCTTTGTTTTATGGCTGGACCGGCGGCGTGTTTGTTTTTGGCTCGGAATTGAAAGCCGTGCGGGCGCATCCCCGGTGGCGCGCGGGAATCAATCGGGGCGCTTTAGCGTTGCTCGTCCGTTACGGGTACATTCCGGCGCCACATTGCATTTATGATGGCCTTTACAAGCTGCCGCCAGGTTGCTGCGTGACGTTGGCCGAGTCCGACCTCGGCACCCGACGCACGCCCGAACCGGCCGCATACTGGTCGGCGCAAATCCTGGCTGAATCCGCCGCGGCGAATCCCTTCGGCGGCAGCGAGGAAGAAGCGGGTGAACGGCTGCGGGAACTGTTGTTTCAATCGGTCCGCCAGGAGATGGTCGCCGACGTTCCCCTGGGCGCCTTTTTATCGGGGGGAATAGACTCCTCGCTCATCGTCGCACTGATGCAGGCGCAAAGCCGGCGACCGGTCAAGACCTTCAGCATTGGATTCCTGGAGGAGAAGTTCAACGAAGCCCCGTTCGCCAAAGCCGTCGCCGCGCATCTGGGCACCGACCACACCGAATTGTATGTCCGGGACCGGGACTTGCAGCAAGTCATTCCCCGTTTGCCGCGCATCTATGACGAACCTTTTGCCGATCCTTCGCAAATTCCGACCGTCGTTCTTTGCCTTTTGGCCAGCGCAAGCGTCAAAGTCAGTTTGTCCGGCGACGCCGGGGATGAATTGTTCGGCGGCTACGACGGCTACGGCAAAGCCCAGCGAGTGTGGCGGGAAATCCGCCGCATTCCCCTGCCGGTTCGCCGGCGGCTGGCCGGGGGTTTGAAATCGTGCGCCGCCGTGGGACTGAACCGGGAGATCGTTTGCGGGAGTGTGAGGCACATTTTGAATCGCGTCCGGAACCTGGCAGACTTGTTGCCTGCGCCGACCGACCGGGCGCTTTACCAAATGTTGATGTCGCCGAACCGGGATTCTCAGCAGTGGTTGAGAGACGCAAACGCGCCGGAGACGCAATTTGAAACGACTTCAACCTGGGATAGACTGCCCGAACCATTGCAGCGGATGAGTTCGCTGGACTTCGTTTCGTATCTGCCCGACGACATTCTGGTGAAGGTGGATCGTGCCGCCATGTCGGTCAGCCTGGAAACCAGGATTCCGCTGCTGGACAGTCGCGTTATAGAATTCGCTTTTCACCTGCCCGTTTCGTTCAAACAAAAAGGCAATCAAGGCAAATGGCTGCTCCGGCAAATCCTGTATCAGTATGTGCCGCGCGCGCTGGTGGACCGCCCAAAACGCGGTTTCGCCGCGCCGATCGCCGAATGGCTCCGCGGCCCGATCCGGGAGTGGGCCGAGCATCTCCTGGGGGAGACGCGTTTGCGCCAGGAAGGATTTTTCGACGCCCGGCAAACAAGGCAAAAATGGCGCGAACACCTGTCCCTAAAACGCGATTGGTCCCCCGGACTGTGGCACGTGCTGATGTTCCAAGCGTGGCTGGATGAGCAAAAGCCTGTTCCCCGCCAAGCGGAGACCGTGCCGCCGTTTGCTCAGGAAAAAGTGCTCGAAGCGGAAGCATGCCAAGCCTAGTTCCAGGAATGGGTTTGCCAGGCGTGTCCGGGCCAGAGTCGGCCACGTGGACGGAGTCCACCGCCACGCACCCCGGTTTCGGGACGCGCGCTGGTGATTCGTTGCGGCCTAACTTCGTGGTGCGCTGGGCGTTTTATCTGTCGGTGTGCACTATTCCGTTCAGCCTGCTGTACGTGCCGGGTACCGGCGGGCACGTCGGGGTGCTCCGGGTCGTTCAGATGTTGCTCTTGTGTGGCATCCTTTCGCAACCCCGAGTTTGTCTCCGGCTGGTCCCGACCGCCCTGTTCTGGTTTGCAAGCTACATCGGGCTGCGGATGGTCTGGGGCTTTTGGTTCACACCGGAAATGCTCCACTCGTGGTGGGCGAACAGCCGTGAATTCATCGAATTCCTGCCTTGGCTTTGGGTAATGTTCAACGTGCTGCAATTTCCGGACGTGCGCTGCGGCGGCTTGTGGGCGCTGGGTCTGGGCTGCGCGCTTTGCGCCTTGTTTCACATCGCCGGGATCGGCGTGGCTGAAGTCCCCGACGGACTTGAGAATCGTTCTTCCGTTTTCGGGGTGAACGCAAATGAACTGGGCGTCACGTACGCCACGGCGATGATCGCCCTGCTGGGGTTATGTATGATCCGGCCCCGGACGCCGGGTCAGCTCCTTGTGCCGTTCCCATTGATCGCCCTCATCGGCGTTGGCCTGGCGAAAACCGGGTCCCGCTCAGCTATGCTTACATTCGTCATCGGAGTGCTGGTGCTGCTCTTCTTCGGCAAAGCATTCGGCTCCAGGCTGAGCCGGGCGGCTGCGTTCGTGATGCTTGGCGCGGTGGTGGCCTTGATTCTGTGGACCATCCCGACGGTCCTGGAACGGTTCGACGAGATCAACCCGGGGAATATCGGCCTCGGCAATCCACGAGCCCGGATGGCGCCGGTACTCTGGGAAATGTTTCTGCGGAGTCCGCTCTACGGACGGGGGCCGGACAGTTACCAGTGGGAATTGACCCGCCGGGCCATGCCGTATCTGATCAAGCAGGGTAAGCTGATCGTCGCTCACAATCTGGCGCTGTTGCTGTTGGTGGAGACCGGGATCATTGGTTTTATGCTTTTTTACGGTGGCCTCGTGGCGGCGATAACGGCGGCCTGGCGGGCGAGGTTCAAGCCGTGCGGACCGCTGCCGCTGGCCCTGCTGTTGCCATTCGTTATGGCTGGCGCCACGGTGTGTAATCCAAGCCATTACCTCGTCTTTTGGCTGGCCATCGCCTACGCATTGGCGGGAGTCGCCTGAATTTCGCCGCGTATCCGGATTCCTCCCGCAACCCAAGGATGCCCCGTGAGCACCCGAACACCATCCCTGTGCGTGGCCATCGTTGCTTCGAGCTTGAGATTGGCCGGCGCGGAAAAGCAGACTTTTTATATGGCTCGAGCGTTGCGCGAGGCGGGAATCGACGTGCGATTGCTTTACCTTGGTGACGGCGGCTATTACGAGACACTTCTGCGGAAAGCCGGCATTCCGGTCGGCCAGATTTACGCTCCGAACAGGCCGTGGCTCATGCTCGCCAAATTGATTGGAACGCTTCGACGATTGCGCCCACAGATCGTGTTGGCGGCGCAATTCGGCGACCTGCTTTACGCGGCCGTCGCAGGCCGGCTTTGCCAGGGGCTGACGTTGGGAGGGGTTCGGAGCGACGGTTTTTACGAACTCAACGGCCATGGCCGCTTCAGCCAGTGGATGGTCCGCCTGGCTCACGGCCTGATCGCGAACTCCGGTCGCGCCCGACAGAATTTGGTGTCGCGAGGAATCCGGCGGGAAAAAATCGCCGTGCTGGCCAACGTAATAGACCTGCGGGAATTCGACCAACGGACGGCGCTGGCTGCCGGGGTCTCTCTGCCGCCGGATCGCATCATCGCGGCCGGCGTCGGGAGCCTGCATTCGTGCAAGCGGTTCGAGCGATTCCTGGAGGCGCTGGCGCTGGCGCGGCATAGGGAGCCGAGGCTGTTCGGTGTCATCGCCGGGGCGGATTGCAGCGCCAAGGCGGAATTGCAGGCAAAAGCAAACGCACTGGGTCTGGGGCCGCACGATCTCGTTTTTCCGGGCGAGGTCGGCAATGTTCCAGCCTTGCTTGCCCGGTCGGCGATGTTGGTAGTGACTTCGGATTACGAAGGTTTCCCCAACGTCATTCTCGAAGCGATGGCGGCCCGATTGCCGGTGGTTTCGGTACCGGCCGGAGATGCCGGTTTAATCGTGCGGGAGGGCGAGACCGGTTACATGGTAGACGCGGATGATACACGCAGCATGAGCGCCTACATGGTGCGGTTGGCGCAATCTCCGGTGACGCGTGAAACTTTTGGGGCAGCCGGCCGCAAGCGCGTTGAGGAGGATTACGGCTACGAATTGCTGGCAGACCGTCTGGTGGCAATACTTGGCGGTTTTGCGCGCCAATATCGAAGACAATCCCTGTGCGCATTGCTTCAGCGCGGCGAATTCACAAAAAATCCCGGAGCGATTCCGGCATCATTGATCTTCGAGCAACCGACGGCATGATTTCCGCCGGCGCGCGAAACCTCTTACCGAAACATCATGGCCGCCTGCTCGAGACTGAGATTGTGTTTCCTGGCCGGGACGCTCGAACACGGCGGAGCCGAGCGCCAGCTCTTTTATATCCTGCAGGCGCTCCGCCAGGCAGGAAACACTCCGCGGCTCTTGTCGCTGGATCGGGGCGAATTTTGGGAGGAAAGAATCCGGTCCCTGGGAGTAGCCGTCATCTGCGTCGGCGCCGAGCCCTCGCGCCTGAAACGGCTGTTTCGTGTCGTGAAGGAAGTGCGGAAGGACCCGCCCGATGTGCTGCAAAGCCAACATTTTTATGCGAACACCTATGTCGGCCTGGCGGCCCGGCTGCACCGGGCACACGGAATCGGCGCCATGCGCAACAACGGCCGCACGGAAGTCAGCGAGAGCGGGCATTTGGGTGGTTGGCTCAATCTGCGCTGCCCCGAAACTATCGCGGCCAACTCGCACGCTGCCATCCAATACACCGTAGCCCAGGGCATCCCGGCGTCGCGGCTTTGTTTCCTGCCGAACGTTGTAGATACGGAGCGGTTCCAACCTGCAAGCGAGCTGCCGAACGATCCAATCACGCTCGTCGCGGTGGGACGTTTGGTAAAACAGAAGCGACTGGAGCGGTTCATCACGATCCTTGGCCGGTTGCGGACGGATTACCACTTGAACGTGCGGGGATTGATTGTCGGACCGGGATGCCAAAACGAGGACCTGCGCCCGGAATTGGAGCATCATGCCAGGCAACTCGGATTGTTTCCCGACGTCGTTCAGTTCCTTGGCGGGGTCCCGGACACCCGGGCGGTTTATCGCGAATCGGCCGTCTGCGTTCTCACTTCAGACCACGAAGGCACACCGAACGTTTTGCTCGAAGCGATGGCCTCCGGCTTGCCCGTGGTGGCGTCCAGGGTGGGAGGCGTGGCGGAAATTGTCCGACACGGGCAAACGGGTTTCCTGCTCGCACCAGATGATGTCGAAGGTTTTGCGGCGGCGCTGGCCAGGCTGGTGAAGGATGTTGGCCTTCGAGCGCAAATGGGCCAGCGTGCCCGTGGCTTTGTTGAAGCCAACCATTCGCTCCACCTGCTGCCCACATATCTGAACCGCCTCTACGGAATGGCCCTCCGGGGGTCGCAGCAGTCAAGGATCACGGTTACTTTGGGCGCTCCCATCCAAACCGAACCTCAATCGGCGCGTCGTGCTTGAGGCTCGCACAGGACTTGAGATGTTTCGCTTCGTCACGTCGTTTTTGCTGGTGCTGGCCAGCCGCTTACGGCGCGGAGGAGTCATCATCAATGGACACACTCTCTCGCGCAGTCAGACTCGTTTGCAACTGGAAGTGCTGGGCCGGTGGTTCGATTTTGTCAGCCTGGAAGAACTTCCGCGCCGGTTGAAGCAGCCCGCGAGGCGCCCTTCCTGCCTGTTCACATTCGATGATGGAAAGCGAAACAATTTCACCGAGGTTGCGCCAGAACTGGAGTCGCGGCGTGTGCCGGCGGTCTTCTACGTGACGACCAACCCGCTTTCGACCGGAGCCTGGCTGTGGTTCGATCGTCGAAACCAATTGGTGAAGCAACTGGGTTATTGCCCGGCCGGCCTGGAACTGAGGACGTTGAAAGAGCTTTCCTCCAGCATTCTGATGGAACGGGTGGACCGTGCCTGTGCGCGCTACGGTTTCACACCGGATCACGAATCGGACGACTACCGGCCGATGTCCTGGGACGAGGCGCGTGACCTGGCCCGACGGGGTTTTACCATTGGCGCGCACGGGCTGACACATGCCATCCTGACACGGGAGACGAAGGAAAGAGCTCTCACGGAAATCGAATCGAGCCTCGCCAAGGTCGGCGCCGAACTGGGGGGGTCATGCACAACGTTCGCATTCCCCAACGGCAATTACACCTCTGAGTTGGCGCAGTGGGCGTTGCGCTGCGGGGCCACCACCGTCATGACCACGGAGCCGACATGGGTCAACGACCGTTCGCCGCTCTGGCGGCTTCCTCGCATTCAACTGTTTGGAGAATTCAATCGAGAGCGAATCGAGCTAAAGGTCGCGTTGGCGGCGTGGCGCGGGGTGCTGGCCAATCCAGACGGCTCCGGCAGGAAGTATCTGCGGGCGGACACACGGCCTGGAACGCTTCACGCAGAACCAAGCACACAATCGAGCTGAATCATTTCGGGCGCCCAAATCCAGAAGGCGCGAGAAAAACCCCAAGCTGGCGCTCGCAAAAAGTTAACGGCACAACCACCAGCGCTTCGGAGCGGCGGAAACGCCACAACAAGAACCCACAGCATGCCATGCAGATCGAAAACCAAATCAAACAATTCATTCTGAAAAACCTCTACTTCGCAGAGGACAATGCCCTCGATGATAATGCCTCGTTCCTGGAAACCGGGGTCGTGGATTCTACGGGCGTGATGGAACTGGTGGCCTTCATCCAGGCTGAATTTGGCGTGACGGTCAAGCCGCAGGAGATTGTGGTCGAAAACTTTGATTCGGTTCGCAAAGTGGCCCGTTTCGTGCGGCGAAAACTCTCCCCGACGGAGCAGGGGGATATACCGGCGGTGACGCCCCTGGCGCCGCAGCCTTCTACTGTCGGAAGTCGCTGACCGTTTCGAAATATGAATGTCGCGGAGGTCATTCTCGCGGGCGGCCAGGATTCAGCGGTAGCGGTGTTGCACCGCGACACGGCTTTGACTTATGGCCAGTTGCGGGGGGCGGTCGCTCGTCTCGCGGGCGGCCTGCTTGCTCGCGGTCACCGCAAGGGGGATCGCGTGGGGATTCTGTCGGAAAACAATCCGTTCTTTGTCAGGGCCTACTTGGGAGTCATCCGCGCCGGTTTGGTCGCGGTCCCGCTGCAAACCGACCTGACCGCTGAAGCTTTTGCCAGAATAATCTCGGACGCGGGCATCAATGAAATGTTCGTCTCGAATCGCATGCTGGGGCGGATGAGGCCCTGGGCGCACCCCGTCGGACTGACCTTCCTTCCAGAAAGCCAGGAAGAGGAATTCATGGGGCATCCTCTTTCAGGGCCTGCTGCGGCAACGGGCGCCGGGAATCTGGCGGCCCTGATGTTTACCTCAGGCTCCACGGGTTCCCCCAAGGGCGTCATGATCACGCACCGCAATATCGAGTGCAATTCACGCGACATCATCGCATTCCTGGGTCTGTCTTCCACAGATCGAGTGATGGTGGTGCTGCCGTTTCATTACTGCTTTGGGCTTTCACTGCTGCACACTCATTTGATGGCCGGTGGGTCGGTGGTGCTGAACAACGAATTCAGGTTGTTCCCGGAATCCGTGCTGGTGGAAATCCAAGAACAGGAGTGTACAGGTCTCGCCGGCGTTCCCTCCACCTACCAAATCCTGCTGCGCAACTCGCGCTTCCGGCAAATGACCTTTCCCAAACTGCGCTTGTTCCAACAAGCCGGGGGCAAGCTGCCCAATCCCTGCATCCGGGAAATTCTGGATGCTTTTCCGACGACCCGCTTCTTCCTGATGTACGGCCAGACCGAAGCCACGGCGCGGTTGAGCTATTTGCCGCCCGCGCGGCTCGCGGGCAAGCTGGGTTCGGTCGGCAAGGGGTTGCCCTCCACGAGACTCGAAGTGCTCGGAGCCGACGGCGCTCCGGTCGCGCCAGGATCGGATGAGATCGGCGAGATCGTGGCTTCTGGTGACAACATCGCGTTGGGTTACTGGAACGACCCGGTGGAAACGGCTAAATTTTTCCGGAATGGCCGGCTGCACACCGGCGACCTGGCGCGTGTGGATGCGGACGGTTTCGTTTTCATCGTGGAGCGGGAACGGGAAATGATTAAATCGGGCGGCAACCGGGTCAGCGCCAAAGAGGTGGAAGATGTGATTGCCGAAATTCCAGAAATCATCGAAGTGGCCGTCGTAGGCGCGCCGCATGAGCTGTTAGGCGAAGCCATTAATGCCGTTGTGGTTCCAATGCGCGGTGCCAGCATCACGCCGGAGGACGTGCTGGCGCATTGCCGCAAGCGGCTGCCCGCTTCCAAAACACCCGAGGAAATCATTTTCGTTGGCGACCTGCCGCACAGCAGCTCGGGCAAAATCCAGAAATCGAGACTCAAAGAAATGCTCGGGCGCCGCCAGCTCAGCCCATGCCCGCGTGACGGCTGGCCCCCCAGCAAACGACCGCCGACATCGTTCCAGCGTTGTTTGGTCTGAACAAAGACATTCTCCGTTTTAACCTGTTTTTTTATGCGCACTCTGGTCAGTGGTTCCGCCGGCTTCATCGGTTTCCACGTTACCCAACGCCTTTTGGAACAAGGCGACGAAGTCTTCGGGGTGGACAACCTAAACGATTACTACGACCCAAGTCTGAAGCATGGCCGGTTGGAGCAGCTTCTTGACCGGCTACGGTTCCGTTTCCACAAGCTGGACCTTGCGGACCGGCCGCGCACGGCGAAGCTGTTCCGAAGCGTTCGGCCCCAGAGAGTCATCCATCTTGCAGCACAGGCCGGGGTGCGCTATTCGCTGACAAATCCGCACGCGTACATTGACAGCAATTTGGTGGCGTTCACGAACATCCTGGAAGGCTGCCGCAACAATGAAGTGCAACACCTGACCTACGCCTCATCCAGTTCGGTCTATGGCGGAAACACGCAGATGCCCTTTTCCGTGCATCAGAATGTGGACCATCCCCTGAGCCTCTATGCCGCAACGAAAAAAGCAAATGAGCTCATGGCACACACCTACAGCCACCTCTACGGTTTGCCAACGACCGGGCTTCGCTTTTTCAGCGTCTATGGTCCCTGGGGCCGGCCGGATATGGCCTTGTTCCTTTTTACCAAGGCGATTCTCGCCGGCCGGCCAATTGAGGTTTTCAACGGAGGGAAAATGCAAAGGGATTTTACCTACATCGATGACATTGTCGAAGGCGTCATCCGGGTGGCCGACCGTGCCGCCGCGCCTGACCCTGCCTGGAACGGGGACGAGCCGGATCCGGGGACGAGCCACGCGCCCTACCGGGTTTATAACATCGGCAACAACAATCCGGTCGAGTTGCTCTATTTAATCGCAGTCCTTGAGGACTGCCTTGGCCGGAAGGCGCAAAAGCGATTCCTGCCGATGCAACCGGGCGATGTCCCGGCCACCTGTGCCGATGTCAGTGATCTGACCCGCGATGTGGGGTTCAAGCCGTCTACCTCCATCGAAGACGGTGTTCGCCGGTTTACAGATTGGTATGTCGATTACTACAACATCCGGGACAGCTCGGAGGCGTTAGAGACTTTCAATCACCAAACAAACCATTCACTCAAACGACATCATGACAACATCCGACTTCAATCCGCTGGTTTCCATCGTGCTCCCTTGCCGAGATGAGCAAGGTTACATCCAGGACTGCATGGAGTCCATTCTCAACCAGGAGCTGCCGGAGGGCGGCCTCGAAATCCTGGTCGCGGACGGAATGTCTACCGATGGCACGCACGAATACTTGCAGCAAATGGCCAGGAAGCATCCACAAATCCGCGTCCTCGACAATCCGGGCCGCATTGTATCCACGGGCCTGAATGCCGCGATCCGGGCCGCCCGCGGCGACATCATTGTGCGCATGGACGCTCACACGCTTTATGCGCCGGATTATGTGCGCCAATGTCTGGCGGTTCTGAATGACACCGGGGCTGATAACGTGGGCGGACCCATGCGAACGACCGCCAAGACATACATGGAAAGGGCGATTCGGGCCGTGTTTCATTCCGCCTTCGCTATCGGCGGCGCGCGCTCGCACCTAACCGGCTATGAAGGTTATGTCGACACGGTGATTTACGGCTGCTGGGAGAAGGGACTTTTCGAACGGATCGGCTATTTCGATGAGGAATTGGTGCGCAACCAGGACGACGAACATAACTTCCGACTCACGCGGGCTGGCGGCAAAATCTATCAGGCCACGCGCATTTGCAGTTGGTATCACGTGCGCGGCTCGCTCAAGGCGCTGTTCCGGCAGTATATGCAATACGGCTACTGGAAAGTTCTGGTCGTTCGAAAGCACCGGATGCCCGCCTCCCGGCGGCATCTCGTGCCGGGCGCCCTTATCGGCAGCCTCTGCTTGTTGGCGGCGGTAGGATTGTTGTGGTCGCCGGCGTTGTGGGCGGCAGCCGGGTTGGCGGGCCTCTATGCCACCGCAGCGCTAATCGCGGCGGTAGTCATCGCTAGCCGCACACAATGGGCATTGCTTCCAGTTCTGCCGGCGGTCATCGCCTGCTTCCATTTTGGTTACGGCTACGGATTCCTACGCGGGATCCTGGACTTCGCGGTGCTGAATAGTGCGCCGGAGGCAAAGTTTGTCCAATTGACCAGGGAACGCGCCGAAACTGGGCGGCGTCTGGTTTTGACCGGAACGGACGGGATGGAGCATTGAGGCCCTAGCGCGCCGATGTGTGCTTCAACTCCACTGCTTCGGCGGTTCACGGTTGCGACGATTCCTTCACTATGGAAACCCGTTCCGAAGTGGATCGACTTCAGGAAGTCTATCGCGAATACGCCTTTCGCGGATTCGGACAATCGAAATGGTCGCTCGCCAACCAGGGCAACCAAGCTGCCTGGGGCGAATGTCGGCGTGAACTGCAGGAACTGCTGAAGCAAACAGGGTTTTTTCCGCTGCAGCACCGGCGTGTCCTCGATGTGGGTTGCGGCACGGGGGACCGTTTGGCGGGATTAATGGAGTTGGGCGCTGCGCCGGAGAATTTATTCGGCGTTGATTTGATTCCCGAACGGATTCGCGTGGCGCAGCAGCACCACCCTCGAGTCACGTTTCAATTGGCGAACGCGGAAACACTGCCATTCGCGGATGGCATCTTTGATCTGGTCGCGGTGTTCACCGTTTTCACCTCGATACTAAACCCGCAAATGGTTGCCAATATCTGCCGCGAGATCGACCGCGTCCTCGTCTCCGGTGGCGGTCTCATTTGGTATGATTTCCGAATGCACAACCCACTGAACCGGCATGTGCGCGGCATCTCGCGCAACGGGATTCAGAAGATGTTTCCCGCTTTTG
The DNA here is from genome assembly GCA_035566895.1 of Binatia bacterium. Classification (GTDB taxonomy): domain Bacteria; phylum Verrucomicrobiota; class Verrucomicrobiia; order Limisphaerales; family UBA8199; genus DATMQA01. The sequence continues at coordinate 40,927 of DATMQA010000158.1, read as the reverse complement.
AGATGACCTTGAAGACGATCTCATTGCTGCCTCCACTGGCTCGACGTCTGGGCCGACTGACTCACGTGCTTTATTCGCCTTTGAGTTGGGTGCCGTTCCTCCGAAGCCATTATTTGGGAGTTCTGACGAAGCCGTGAGGAGCCGGCGGATCATTTTTGCAACAAGGAAAACTTCATGCGCGCCATCCCCTTTCATAAACCCAGCATCGGCCAGCCCGAAATCGAAGAAGTGGTGGATTGCCTCAAGTCGGGATGGCTGACCACCGGGCCGAAGACGAAACAGTTCGAGCAGGAGTTTGCCTGCTATCTTCAGCGCCGGCTCGCCGTGGCCGTCAACTCCTGCACCGCCGCGCTGCATCTGGCTCTGGAAGCCATCGGCCTGAAAGCCGGCCAACGGGTTGTGGTCCCGACCCTGACCTTCGCGGCGACGGCCGAGGTGGTGCGCTATTTTGGCGCGGTTCCGCTTTTCGCCGATTGCCGGCTGGAGGATCTCAATCTCGATGTCACGGACGCCGCGCAGCGAATCGAAAGCGCCCTGGCGCGCGACGAACAAATCGCGGCGATTATTCCGGTACATTACGGGGGCCAGATTGGTGACGTCGCGGGCGTCAAGGCTTTGGCCGGCCAGCACGACCTGAAGGTCATCGAGGATGCCGCCCATTGTTGCCCTGCCTATTACCGTGACAATGAGGCCTCGGCGTGGAAGACGGTGGGGACCGAAGCAGAAATCAGTTGTTTTTCGTTTTATGCGAACAAAACGATCACGACTGGCGAAGGTGGCATGGCCTGCACCGATTCCGCCGAGCACGCGGATCGGATGCGGATCATGTCGTTACACGGCATTTCACGCGACGCGTGGAAGCGCTACACGGCGGAGGGCTCCTGGTACTATGAAATCCTTGCGCCTGGTTACAAGTACAACCTCCCCGATCTCGCGGCGGCCATCGGGCTGCAGCAGCTTCGCAAGGCGGAGAAGTTGCACGAGCGCCGCAGCCAATGGGCGAGGCTCTACTCGGAATTACTGGGTGACATGGACGAGATAACGCTTCCCAAGGTCATGGCGAATCGGATTCACTCCTGGCACCTCTTCCCCGTTCGATTGATGCTGGACCGTGTCAATTTGGATCGGGCCGAAGTGATTGCCGAGCTGAAAAAGGCCGGGATAGGCGCCAGCGTGCACTGGATGCCGCTGCACATGCATCCCTACTACCGTCAGCAGCTTGGCTGCGAACCGTCCGATTATCCCTGTGCGGCGTCAGTTTATCGCCAGTTAATCAGCCTGCCGCTGTATCCGGATATGACGGCCGAGGATGTGGGTTATGTCTGCCGGAATTTGAGGGGAATCGTTGCGCGCTCGCGTGTGGCCGGCCCAGGCGTGAGTCTTTCCCTTGTCGATAAGTAACCGGAAAAGCTCGTCTTGGGCCGGAATTGCAAAGCGAAGATTGAGAACCTGACAGAAAGGCCGCCGCCCGAGCTGAGGAAATCCGATTTACCGGGGTCTCCAGACGTGGCGGCGGAGGACAAGGCATATCCGCGGCAGCCGGAATCCCATTTGGTGGCAGGTGTTGCCCAGACAGGTTTGCGGGTTTTATCTCCCTATCAGGTACGTGAGGGACGGGTAAGGTGACTGCGTTTTCAGAGCCGAAGTGTGGCTCCAGGGTCGTGACGCCCGCCAGACGGAAGGTGAGACGAGGAATAGTTTTGATAAGCAGTGGAGAACCAATGAAGGCACAACTTCGAGCCCAGGATATGGATACGGGAACAACAATGGCGTCTCTGCATGGCCGGTTGGCGCCAGGTATGAGTGGTTCGGCGTGCGGTTCCGCCGTGGGATTAGTGCCGGATGTAGCTCGTTCCAGCGGGACGGGTTCAAGCGGTGGCTGTGGGTGGACGGTCAAGCGCCTGTACGATATTTTCTTCGCTTGCTGTGGGCTCGTGCTGCTTGCGCCGATATTGGTGATTATCGGCGCCCTCGTCAAAATCATTGACGGCGGGGACATTTTTTACCGCCAGGCGCGGGTTGGTCGCGGGGGCCGGGAGTTTTTCATCTATAAGTTTCGCACGATGGTGCCCGCGGCCGAGAAGTCCGGCCCGTCCGTTACGAAGAACGGCGATGGACGAATCACGCGGTTCGGCCGGATTCTGCGGAGGAGCAAGCTGGATGAATTGCCGCAGCTTTGGAACGTGTTGAAAGGAGATATGAGCCTGGTGGGCCCACGGCCGGAAGTCCCGCGCTACGTCCGGCACTACACTGCGGAACAGCGGGCGATCCTGTGGTACCAGCCCGGGATCACCGATCTGGCGTCGCTGTGTTTTCGTGACGAGGAAGCGTTGCTGGCACATGCGGAAAACCTGGAGGAGTTTTACATCCAGCATTGCCTTCCGCGAAAGTTGCGGCTCAACCGGGAATACGCCGAGCGCGCGAACCTATTGAGCGATAGCTGGATTATTGTCCAAACGGTTTGTCCGTATTGGGCCGGGGTGCTGGCGTGCTATGGAATCATTCTGGGATTATCCTGCTGGCTCGCGTACGAGCTGATTTACAATTTTGCGCCACTGAATCTCGCCGCGCTGCACTTCGGGCGCGAACTTTGCGTGGTGCTCGCTTTGCAGTTGGCATGCCTGACACGGCGCAACCAATGGAAGGGATTGCTTAGCTACTTCAGCTTTCCGGAGCTGCGGCAAGTCGGCGCCGCGCTCAGCCTGGCCGCCGCCGGTTTGCTGGTTTTCTCGGTTGTTGGCGACGGCCGCCCGGCCCCGAATATCATTCTTGCCGATGCGCTTTTGTCCTTCTGTTTGCTGGGCGGTTTTCGCGCCTTGTTGCGGCAGTGGCGGGAGCGCTCGGCAAGCGAGCAGGACGCCGAAGCCAGTCCCCCCGTGCGAGTCGGCATCATCGGCGTCGGAACCACGGGTGCGCAGCTCGCGCTGCAACTGATGGGCAACCGGAAATTTGGCCGAGCCGTCGTCGCCTTTTTCGACGATGACTTTAGCAAATGGCAGAAAAACATCCATGCGGTGCCGGTCGCCGGGATGCCGGAATGTCTGCTTGACGGCTGGGCAGAGAAGCTCGACGAAGTCGTCATTGCCATGCCCGACGCGCCCAGGGAGCGGGTCTGCGAAATCGAGCGGCTGCTTCGCAAAACCGACTTGCAATTTTACACGGTCTCCTGCCCGACCCGATTCTGGGAGCGGCAGCAGGCGGCGTAATGCCTCCCGACCATGAGAGCCACTCGCCTCAATTTTGTGCTGTCCTGCGCCACGGCCCTGGCTGCCAGCCTGTGGCTGGGATATCAAGTGCGATTCAACTTTGCCGTGCCCGAGGACACGGCAAGCACTTTTCTGCTCGTCTTCACCTGGGTCATTGGGTTCAAGCTCTTTTGCCTGTGGCGATTTGGCCAATTCGACGCGCTGCTGGACTATTTCAACCTGGCGGATTTTTCGCGGCTGTGCTGGTTTTTGATTGTCCCGGGTTTCGTCGTGTTCGGCGTTTCCACGCAGCTCGGGTCGGACTACGCGCCGCCGCGCGGCGTAGTGGTCGCTGACTTCAGTTTCTCGGTGCTGGCGTTGACGGCCCTTCGGCTGGCTTTCCGCCAGGCGGCGCGTGCCCGCGACGCCGGCCCAGCGAAGGTCGGGCCGCCCCGGCAGCGCGCGCGCCGCGCCGGCATCGTCGGCGCGGGGCTGGTGGGGACGGCGCTGGCGCAGGAATTCGCCACACGGCACGACCTCGGTTTACAGGCGGTCGCCTTCTTCGATGACGACCGCATCAAATGGGGAAAGCATGTGCACAACATTCCGGTGATCGGTGCGCCGGAGATTTTGCTGGACGACCAGATGAATCTGGAGCTGGAGGAAGTGATTATTGCGATGCCGAGCGCGCCGGCCAGACGCCAGGCCGAGATTGTCAGGACACTCCAGCGTCTGCGAATCAAGTTCAGCACCGTGCCGTCCATCTACGAACTTACTACCGGCCAGGCCAAGGTCAGCCAATTGCGCTCCGTGGGCGTTCAAGACCTGTTGGGCCGTGAGCAAGTGCGCCTGGCGACGGAAGACGTCGGGCACCTGCTGCGCGACCGCGTAGTGATGGTGACGGGCGCCGGGGGGAGCATCGGCAGCGAACTTTGCCGGCAAATCGCCTCCTATTTGCCGCGCTCGTTGCTGCTGGTGGAGCAGTCGGAGGCGCAGCTATTTCAAATCGAACAGGAGTTGATCAACGCCGGGTGGGGAAACCGGCTCGTCCCGCTCGCGGCGAATGTTCAGGATGAGTCGCGGCTGGAACACATCTTCCGCCAGTATCGGCCGGAAGCCGTGTTCCACGCCGCGGCGCACAAGCATGTGCCGTTAATGGAGTCGCAACCGGGCGAGGCCCTCAAAAACAACGCGTTGGGAACTCTGCGGCTGGCCGAAACGTGCCTGCGGCACGGGACGGAGCGATTCATCCTCATCTCGACCGACAAAGCGATCAACCCGACCAGTGTCATGGGCGCGAGTAAACGCCTGGCCGAAATGTGCGTGCAATCGCTCCACGCCGCGAACCCGGCGGGCACCCGCTTCATGGCGGTGCGATTCGGGAATGTTCTCGGCTCCTCCGGCAGCGTCGTTCCCATTTTCAACAAGCAGATTGCCGCCGGAGGACCGGTCAAGGTCACCCATCCGGACATGCGGCGCTACTTTATGACCATCACGGAAGCCGTCGGCCTGGTGTTGCAAACCGCAGGCTTGGGAGCCGGCGGCGAAATCTTCTTATTGGACATGGGTAAACCGGTCAAAATTGTGGACCTGGCGCGGCAGTTGATCGAGCTTTCCGGTTTTATCCCCGACCGGGACATCCGGATCGAATTCACCGGGCTGCGACCGGGTGAAAAACTGTTTGAAGAGCTGAGGTACCACGGCGAAGAGATCACCCCGACCCGCCATCCTAAAATCATGCGGTTGCTTTGCGAGCCCACTTCCTACCAGCGGGTCCGGGACTTCCTGCTCCATCTGGCCGGGCAAGCCGACCACTTGGGGCCGGAGGATATTAAATCCCTTTTGAAAAGCGCGGTTCCTGAATACCAGCCCGACTTGAAGCCATTTCTCAACGGCGCGCCTTACCCAGGGGAGGCGCTCGCGGCCGCCCATAGCAACGACAAGCCGAACGGTCACAAGCCGGTCTCGGCGGCCGGGGTTGCGGATACGCTGCGTTATGTCGCGCCGGCCGACGCCGCGAGATGAAAGGCCCGCTGCGCTCGCCATGCGAATCCTGGCCATCACCAACATGTTTCCGTCGGCTGCGTTTCCAACGCAAGGCGTTTTTGTGCAGCAACAGATCAACGGGCTGCAGGCCATCGGCCTGGATGTGCGCGTCTTGTTTGTGGATCGACGGCAGGCGGGACCGACCGCGTATTATCGGCTGCGAACCAAGGTCCGCAGCGCGGTCAACGAGTTTGAGCCTGATACCCTGCACGTGATGTATGGCGGAGTGATGGCGGATCAGATTGCGCGCCATCACCATCTCCGTCCGGTGGTGGTGACGTTTCATGGTTCTGATTTGCTGGGGGAAAATCTCTCGGGTTGGGCGCGGAAAATCATTTCACGCTACGGCGTGCGTTGTTCGCAACGGGCGGCCAGCGCCGCTGACGGGGTGGTCCTGGTGGCGCGGCATCTGGCGCGCGCTTTGAATGGCGCGGCGGCGGGAGACAAGGTTCGTGTCATACCCTGCGGGATTGACCTGGAAAGGTTCCGGCCCTTGGATCCGCCTGGTTGCAGGCAGCGGCTGGGTTGGAATTCCCGGTCTTTCCACGTGCTGTTCGCTTCCGGCAACGGTGATCCGGTCAAGCGGCCGTGGTTAGCCGAGGCGGCGGTCGCGCAAATGTGCAATGCCGGCCAACCGGTGGAAATGCATCGCCTGACCGCAGTGCCAAACGAGGAAGTCCCCGTGTGGCTGAACGCGAGCGATGTCTTGCTTCTGACTTCGTTGCACGAAGGCTCGCCGACCGTGGTGAAGGAAGCGCTGGCGTGCAACCTGCCGGTGGTGTCGGTGGATGTGGGGGACGTCGGTGAGCGTATCGAAGGCATGGAGGGCTGTTACCTGGCGCCGCCGGAGCCGGCTGAGCTGGCGGAGAAGCTTTGCCTGGTTCGGCAGCGTGGGCGGCGACTCAACTGCCGAATGCGAGTCAAAGAGCTTTCCATCCTGAACACGGCGCACAAGCTGAAGCAGTTCTACGAGGCGATAACGCGCCGCCTGGGCACCACTGGATTGGCCGGCTGGGGGACCCCATCTTACCCGCTGGCGGTTTTCCCGGCGAACCGAGAGACGGTCGTCGCCAGGAAGGTTACAAAACCCAAACGTCGCGCCGAACCCATCTTCGGGGTGGCGCGGCCTGGTCCCGGTTCTGGCACTTAACCGTGCGCGCTCGTGAATGGGTTGTAAAAATCGTTGGAACCAATGAACGACGTTCTACTTGCGGCTTGTCCTTCGGAGCGGCTCTCGGACTCTCGAGCAATGGAGTTGTCATTCGCGCAGCAACGACTTTGGTTCCTGGAGCAAATGGAGCCGGGGCGGGCGACTTATGCGATCCCGATGGCCATCGAGCTCCGTGGGGTGCTGGAGGCGCCGATACTTGAGCAAGCTTTGCGCGCACTCGTCAGCCGCCACGAGTCGTTGCGCACAGTGTTTGTGATGGTGGAAGGACAACCACGGCAGGTGGTTTCGTCGGATCCGGAGAAATGGACACTGCCGGTGACGGACTTGAGCGGCGAAGTGAAAGTTCGCGAGCGATTGGATGCGTTGCTGCGGCAGGAAGCGGCGCGCGGCTTTGATTTGGCGCGGGGCCCGCTGTTTCGTGGTCGTCTCTACCGCCTGGCGGACGACCACCACGTGTTGCTGCTGGCGATGCATCACATCATTTCGGACGGGTGGTCCATGGGGATTTTGTTCCGGGAGCTGGGCGAATTCTATGGGAGCGGTTGTCGGGGCGAAACATTGGTCCCGCCGCCACTCGATGTTCAATACTGCGACTTCGCTCGATGGCAGCGCCGCCGGCTGCGGGGCGAGGTGTTGAAAAAATTGCTGGACCATTGGCGTTCACGGCTGGCCGGCGCGCCGCAGGTGCTGGAACTGCCTGCGGATCGGTCGCGTCCCGCCGCGGAGAGCAACGCCGGAGCGACGCATGCGTTTACGCTGCCCGTGGCATTAGTCGAGGCGCTGCGCCGGTTTGCGTGGCGCGAGAGGGCCACGCTGTTCATGCCATTGCTGGCCGGATTTACGGCGCTGCTTGCGCGTTACAGCGGGCAGGAGGACTTTTTTATCGGCACGCCTGTGGCCAACCGCACTCGTGCCGAGTTCGAAGGCGTGGTGGGTTGTTTCGTCAACACGCTGGTGTTGCGCGTCGAGCTGTCGGGCGATCCTCCTGTCCGCGAGTTCCTTCGCCGGTTGCGCCGGGTCTGCCTGGACGCTTTTCAGCACCAAGAGCTGCCGTTCGAGCGGCTGGTGGAGGACCTGCAGCCCGAGCGCGACTTGAGCCGCAACCCGCTCTTTCAGGTGATGTTCTCGCTGGAGAATATGCCCGTGCAGCCGCTGCAGTTGGCGGGGCTGACGCAAAGTTCAATCGATCTCGACCGTGCCGTAACACACGTTGACCTCACGTTGCGGGTGCAGGAAACGGCCGAAGGGCTCGGCGCGGTGTTCGAATACTCCACTGACCTATTCGACGCGCCGACCATCGCGCGAATGGCGATGCACTGGCGTTCGCTGCTCGAAGCAATGGCCGCTTCGCCCGAGCGCCGGCTGTCGGAGTTGCCGCTGCTCCCCGAGGCCGAACGCCGGCAATTGCTGGTGGAGTGGAACCAGACCGCCGCGGACTACCCTCGGGACTCGCTCGTCCACGAATTGTTTGAAGCGCAGGCCGGACGGAGCGCAGCTAGCACGGCGGTAACCGTTGAACGGCACCAGCTCTCTTACGCGGAATTGAACCGCCGTTCCAATCAATTGGCTCAGCATTTGCGCGAGTTGGGCGCGGGTTCCGGAGCGCGGGTGGGAATTTGTCTGGAGCGCTCGTTGGAGATGCTCGTCGGGCTGTTGGGCATCCTGAAAACCGGCGCCGCTTATGTGCCATTGGATCCTTCATTCCCGAGAGACCGTCTGTGCTTCATGGCGGATGACGCGCAACTGGCGCTGCTGGTGTCCACGGCCGCGCTGGCACCTTCCTTCAATCTGCCGCGCGAGCGTCAGGCGTTGCTCGATGCCGATGCCCAAGCCATCGCTTCGGCTCCGGACTCACACCTGCCTGCGGAGGGCCATGCCGCGCGGCCCGACGACCCGGCGTATGTCATCTACACCTCCGGTTCCACCGGGGAGCCCAAAGGCGTCCTTGTCCCGCACCGGGCGGTGGTCAACTTTCTTATCAGCATGGCCCGCGAGCCCGGCCTTGCCGCCCACGACGTGCTGGTGGCCGTCACCACGCTGTCCTTCGACATAGCCGTGCTCGAACTGCTGCTGCCGCTCGCGGTCGGCGCCAACGTCGTGATTGCGTCTCGCGAGCAAACGCTGGACGGCGTTGCCCTCGCCGGGCTGCTGCAAGAGCACCATGCCACAGTCATGCAGGCCACACCGGTCACCTGGCGGATGCTTGTAGAGTCGCGGTGGAGGCCCAAAGGCGCGTTTAAAGCGTTGGTCGGCGGCGAAACATTGCCCAAGGACCTTGCCGACCAACTGCTTGCGCGCGGCTTCGAATTGTGGAACATGTTTGGCCCTACTGAGACCACGGTGTGGTCCACCTGCGCCTGCATCACTGACATTTCCAAGTGGAACACCATTGGCAAACCGATTGCCAATACCACGGTGCGGATCCTTGATGCGCGAATGAACTTGTGCCCCATCGGCGTCCCCGGCGAACTGTTCATCGGCGGCGACGGCGTCGGTCTCGGTTACTGGCATCGGCCCGAGCTTACCGCCGAGCGATTCATTCCCGACCCCTTCGTCGTGGCTCCGAGGGCCATGCTTTACCGCACCGGCGACCGCGCCCGGTGGCGCCACGACGGCACCATCGAACACCTTGGCCGTTTAGACAACCAGATCAAATTGCGCGGCTTTCGCATCGAACCGGGCGAGATCGAAGCCGGCATCGCCCAACACCCGGCCGTCCGCGAGGTCGCGGTCATCGCGCGCGAGGACAAACCGGGAGACAAAGGTCTGGTTGCTTATCTCGTCGCCGAGAATCCGGCTGCGGACCTGGCCGACCAGGTGCGCGGCCGCTTGCGCAGTGCCATGCCCGAGCACATGGTTCCCGGCCGCTTCGTCATGGTCCCGACGCTGCCGCGGACTCCCAACGGCAAACTCGACCGCAATGCACTGCCGGCGCCCATGCCGGAAAGTGAATCACAGATCGGGGCGGGCTTCGCCGCACCGCACACTCCCGCCGAAGAGTTGGTTATGGATGCGTTCCGGGATGTGCTGGGTCGCTCGGATTTCGGAGTGTTGAGTAATTTCTTCGACCTGGGAGGCCATTCGCTCATGGCGGCCCGGCTCATGTTCAGGCTTCGGGCCGCGTCGGGCTTTAACCTGCCACTGCGCCTGCTTTTCGAACGGCCGACGCCGGCCAAGTTGGCGGAGGCAGTGGACGAGCTGCGCTGGCTGGAGAAGTCCAAGGCGCCCACCCGCGGCCGCGGCGCCGACCGCCGGGAAGAAATCGAGATGTGAAGATCTAACGTTAATAGGAAGAGGACAGGAGACCATGGTGGCTAAAGTGGAAGAGAATCAAACCTGGGGGTCCAAATGAATATTATCGGAATCAGCGGGGTGCATCAGAACGTTGCGTTTAAAGTGCGGGAATTCCCGGGGTTGTCCCAACGGCAGTATCGGATCAATCAGGGCTTCGACTCTGCCGCCGCGCTGGTGAATGCCGGCGGGGTGGTCGCGGCCGCAGCCGAGGAGCGATTCACGCGGGACAAGGCCACGGGGGATTTCCCTGTGCGGGCAATGCAATGCTGTCTGGAGGCGGGAGGCATCAAAATCAGTGAAGTCGATTTCCTGGCTCATGGATTCGCCTACGAACCGTTTCAATCCGCCTTCCAGGAGCCGGATTATGCGCGAATGCAGTACGAAGAGTTGTATTCGCCGGAGGCCCAAAAGCGTCACCTGAACCATTATTTTCCCGCTGTGGACTGGGACAGGAAGTTCATCGCGGTGCCGCACCATCTGGCGCACGCGGCCAGCGCCTATTATCTGAGCGGCTTTGAGGAGGCGCTGATCCTGGTGAGTGACGGCATGGGAGAAGTGCACAGCATGACGGTTGCGCTCGGGCAGGGGAAGGAAATCCGGATTTTGAAGCAGGTGCCGGCCTTCCATTCGCTGGGGATTTTGTACGGCGTTTTCACGCTCTACCTGGGCTTCTACATGAACATGGACGAATACAAAGTGATGGGGCTGGCGCCGTATGGCAATCCAAGACGTCACTTCGACAAGGTGATGGAGTTGGTCAGCCTGAAGGATGACGGGAGCTATGTCATTCCCACCTTTGCCAACGACAGGACACCAGTGGAAAAGGAAACTCATGCAGGGGTGCTACGGGTCTTAACCGAACGCTTCGGCCCACCCCGCGAGCCGGATAGCGAGATCACTCAGGACCAAAAGGATATCGCCGCGGCCCTGCAGGCGGTGCTCCAGGCGTGCCAACTGCATATCCTGCGGCATTTCAAACGCGAAACCGGCCAGCGTCACCTCTGCATGGCCGGGGGGGTTGCGTTGAATTGCTCCGTCAATGGTGTGCTGCGGAGGAGCTGCCTGTTTGACCGCATGTTTGTTCAACCGGCGGCGGGGGACGATGGATGTGCCTTAGGTGCGGCACTTTTCGCGCAGAAGCTGCACGAGCCGGGCTTCAAACCGCGGCAAATGGAGGTGCCCTTATGGGGCCCGGAATTTGGGGAGAGCGAAATTCGGCACGCGCTCGATGACCAGGTGGATTGTGCGTGGTCAAAAGCGGGCTCTTTCGACGAACTTTGCCAGCAAGTCGCAGAGCGCCTCGCCGCGGGGGAGATCATCGCCTGGTTTCAAGGCCGCATGGAATTTGGGCCTCGCGCGCTGGGAAGCCGCAGCATTCTGGCGGACCCGCGCGACCCCGGCATGCGGGATCGCGTTAACAACCTGGTGAAGAAAAGGGAGGGGTTTCGACCTTTTGCTCCGGTCGTCACGAGCGAGGCGGCGAGGCGGTATTTTGATATCGCCCCGGGTGAGGAGGACGACTTTGCCCACATGCTCTATGTCACGCACGTTCTTCCCGCTTACCGGCAAAGTCTCCCGGCGATTACTCACGTGGATGGGTCCGCCCGCGTGCAGACTGTATCCGCGCAACACAACCCTAGGCTGTGGAAACTGTTGAATGCCTTCGAACGAGTCACGGGCCTGCCGATCGTCCTCAACACTTCGTTCAATGTAAAAGGAGAGCCGATTGTGTGCACACCCCGTGAGGCGATTAATACTTTCAGGAATGCCCATTTGGACGCGTTGGTGCTTGCAGACTATTTGGTCGAACCGGCGCGTGAGTTCCGGGACCGGCGGGAGAGCCAAAGGCAGCCTGCAACTGCGTTGGCCGGGTGAAACTCTTCGAGCCGATGGCCTGTAGCAGCGACCGCTTCCTCCTGACTGACTGACAGCCAAACGGATCGAACCTCGCATTATGAACGGAATTGACCAGCAGAAGGCGTATTGGCAGACGCAGTTATCGCAGCCTCCTCCTCCTCCGAAGCTGCCTTGGGGCAAGGAACGTCCACCGGTTTCCTCTTTCCTCCGGGAGAGGCTCTCGACGAAGCTCCACCCGGAGGTTTGGCTCGGCATCAAGAAGCTCGCGTTAAGCGCAGGCGCCGGGCCCCAGGCGGCGCTGCTGGCCGCGCTCAAAACCCTCCTGTTCCGATACACGGGCCAAACGGATCTTATCGTCGGTGCTTTGCTCAGCTCGGATTCACACCCGGCGCGGCATGAGCTCGTGGGCTTGCGGTCACGGCTGGCGGGCCAAAGCTCGGTTGAGGACTTGGTGTCCGAAGTCGCCGCGACTGTCCGCGAGGCGTGTCAGCATCTGGGGCTGCCCTTCCGTGCTGTGCTCGAGATGCTGGGATATGAACCGGGCGCGCGGGAGGGGGGCCTGTTCAACGTGGCCTTCATCTATCTGGAGCCGGGCCATGACCCCGCCGGTCTCTCGCGCATGGTTGAATCGGCTTGGGCGGAACAGTTCATGACTTGCGCTCTGGTGTTGCACGCCCGCGAAGCGGACAATGGGCTGGCGCTGAGTTGGGATTATGACGCGGAGCTTTTGGATTCCGCGATGGTGGACCGCGTGGCGGCACATCTCGGGAACTTGCTGGCAGCGATGGCGGCCGACCCCCACACCACTCTCGACCGGTTGACGCTGCTCAGCGGGGCTGAACTGCGGCAGGTGTTGGAGGAGTGGAATCAAACCGGGACCGAGGTCCCCAAAGCGGCTTGCATTCACCATCTCATTGAAGCCCAGGCGCAGAAGACTCCCGAGGCGGCAGCAGTCATCTGCAGGGGACGGCAGCTTACCTATGCGGAACTGAATGCGCGCGCGAACCAGGTCGCGTCCTACCTTTCCGAGCTTGGTGTGGGCCCGGAGGTCCTGGTCGGCATCTGCACCAACCGGTCACTGGAGATGTTGGTGGGCCTGTTGGGGATACTCAAGGCGGGGGGCGCGTATCTGCCGCTTGATCCGGCGTATCCTCCCGAGCGGCTCGCCTTCATGATTAAGGATGCCCAAGTCAGAGTGCTGCTGACCCAGGAGCACTTGGTGGCAGGGTTGCCTCCTGGCGGGGAGCAACGCGTGCGCCTGGACACGGACTGGTCTTTAATAGGAGCCGAACCCGTCGAAAATGTGAATCGGGGCGTTGAGCCCGGTCATCTGGCTTATGTGATATACACCTCCGGATCGACCGGGAGGCCCAAGGGGGTAATGGTCGAACACGGGAACGTGCTCAATTTTTTCGCAGGGATGGACGCTCGCATCCGGCACGGCCCGGGTTCGACCTGGCTCGCGGTGACAAGCCCGTCGTTCGATATCTCTGTGCTCGAGCTGTTCTGGACGTTAGCCCGAGGTCTCAAAGTTGTGCTCTATGCGGGCGATGAAGCTCCGAGCCCCTCCGATGTGAAAGGCAGAGCTCCTTCAAGGCTCCCAATGGAATTCAGTCTTTTCTACTTTTCGTCGGATCAAAACGGCGGTCCGGGCGGCGCCTATCGGCTGCTCACCGAGGGTGCCCGGTTTGCGGACGAACACGGATTTGTCGCGGTATGGACTCCGGAGAGGCATTTTCACGAATTCGGCGGGTTGTATCCAAACCCCTCGGTAACCAGCGCCGCCCTTGCGATGATCACCCGGCGGGTCCAAATCCGCTCCGGCAGCGTGGTCGCTCCACTGCATTCGCCCATTCGAATTGCCGAAGAATGGTCCGTTGTGGACAACCTGTCGAACGGGAGGGTGGCTATTTCCTTCGCGTCCGGTTGGATGCCGGAGGACTTCACGGTCAGCCCCGCCTCTTACGGCAACCGCAAGGAGATCATGTTTCAACACCTTGATATCGTTCGCCGCCTGTGGCGCGGCGAACGTGTGGATATGCCCGGTCCGTTGGGCAAAATGGTGTCGGTGAAGATCTTCCCCCGGCCGGTTCAAAAGGAACTGCCGTTGTGGTTGACGGCGGCCGGCAATCCCGAAACGTTCGCGGAAGCGGGCCGCCTCGGGACCCACCTGCTGACCCACCTCCTCGGCCAAAGTATGGAAGAGGTGAGCCAAAAGGTGGCTCTTTACCGCCAAGCCTGGGAGCGGGCCGGATACAGCGGACGCGGCCATGTCACCTTGATGCTTCACACTTTTGTGGGCCAAAGCGTCGAGTCGGTCAAAGCGACCGTCCGGGAGCCGCTCGTCGAATATCTTCGCAAGTCGGCCGATTTGATCAAAAGCTATGGCTGGGCATTCTCCGCCTTCAAGCATCAATCAGCAGCAAAGGACGAGGTGGATTTCAGCGCGTTGCCGAAAGAAGAGATGGACGCGCTCGTGGAACATGCCTTTGACAGGTATTTCGAGACCGGCGGCCTGTTTGGCACGCCCGAGGCCTGCGCAAGAATCATCGAAGGATTGCGGGCAAATGATATAGACGAAGTCGCGTGTCTCATTGATTTTGGAGTCAGCCCGGAGGTGGTGTTGGAGCACTTGAAGGACCTCGACCTGCTTCGACAAGCGGTCAGCAAGGTTTCGGAAATCGAGCCGGAGGATTATTCCATTCCGGCGTTAATTCAACGACATGGCGTCACGCATTTGCAGTGCACGCCGTCGATGGCCGGTCTGTTGCTTCTGGACGAGAGAAGCCAAAACGCGTTTGGCCGGTTGGAGACGCTGGTGCTCGGGGGCGAAGCGTTTCCCGTAGCACTCGGCAAGCAGCTTCGCAAAATAGTGGAGGGCGATATCATCAATATGTACGGGCCGACCGAGACCACCATTTGGTCCAGCACGTACCAGTTGCCGGCGGAGCCCAACAGCGTTCCAATCGGCCGCCCTATTGCCAATACCCAAATTTATATCCTGGACCAAACCCTGGCGCCTGTGCCGGCAGGGATCGCCGGCGAGTTGATGATCGGGGGCGCCGGGGTTGCGCGCGGGTATCTCGGCCGGCCCGAGTTGACCGCCGAACGGTTCCTGCGCAACCCATTCCGGGACGACGGCGCGCATCGGCTATATCGCACCGGGGACCTCGCGCGTTATCTACCAGACGGCAACATCGAAATCCTGGGACGAATGGATCATCAAGTTAAGATCCGCGGTCATCGCGTTGAACTCGGGGAGATTGAAGCGTTGCTCAACGAGCACCCCGCTGTGCGCGAAAGTGTGGTCGTCGCCAGGAACGCGGGCAATGGGGACAGGCGATTGGTGGCTTACGTCATCCCGCGCGAAGGACAACACCCGAGCCGACGCCAGTTGCGCCAGTATGCTCAGGAGAGAATGCCCGAGCACATGGTGCCGGCGCAGGTTGTGTTCATGACCGCGTTTCCCCAAACACCCAACAGAAAAACCGATCGGAATGCGTTACCGCCGCCGGAGAATGACATTGCCGAAAACGAGAGCGATTTCGAGCCGCCCGCAACCCCGGTGGAAGAGACGCTGGCCGGCCTGTGGGGCGAGTTGCTGGGGGTTCAGCGCGTGGGCCGGCGGGACAATTTTTTCGAATCCGGCGGACATTCCTTACTCGCCATGCAGCTCGTCCGCCGTGTCCGCGCCCATTTCGGAGTGGACCTGCCGCTGAAGAACCTGTTCGAGCGTCCGACCGTCGCTGGGCTGGCCGAAGCCATCGACGCGATGTCGTGGTCGGTCACGGCGAAGGCGCCAGTTGAGGCGGTGGGTGCTCGGGAGGAGGTTGAGGTATGAAAGTTCTGGACTTTCTCGTGATGCTGCGCGACCGCGACATCCAGGTGTGGGCGGAGGGCGACCGGTTACGATGCAGCGCCCCAGTCGGCGCGCTGACGACCGAGCTCCGCGACGAAATGCGGCAGCGCAAGAACGAGATTCTGAGCTTCCTGCGTTCGGCTGGATCCCTCGCCCAGCAGCAGCGCGCCATCGTGCCAATCGAGCCGCGCGGGACCAACATTCCCGTTTTCGCCGTGGCTGGACACAATGGCGACGTATTCTGTTTCCGCACCCTCGCGCGGCACCTGGGCGCCGAGCAGCCGTTTTTTGGCTTGCAACCGCCCGGGCTGGACGGCAACCACGAGCCGCTGACGCGCGTCGAGGACCTGGCCGCCTATTTCGCGGGCCAAATCCGCGCGGTCCGGCCGGACGGGCCGTGCGCCATTGCTGGCTATTGCGCGGGCGGGACGATTGCTTTCGAACTGGCGCGGCAGCTTCTCCGGGACGGCGCCGAGATTCGTGTTCTGGCCCTGTTCGGCAGCCCATTTCCGACTTCCTACCGGTTTCTACCGCAACTGCGCCTGCGCCTCGGGCAAGCGGCGGAGCGCGTCGCCAGACACACGCGCGCGCTGGTCTCGCTATCGGCGGCGGAACTGTGGGCGTACATCGACGAACGACGGCGCCATCTCAAGGCGGCGCGGGCCACGCAGCGGCGTTCTGCGCTGGACCCTGTGATGGCTTGGCGCGACCAGGTGGGACACGCCACGCTGGCCGCGATCCGTCACTATGTGCCCCGCGCATTTCCGGGCCGTTTGGAGCTGTTCTGGCCGAGCCAGCAATGGCGGTGCGCCCGCGGCGCGCTGCTGCAGTGGTCATCCCTTGCGCAGGACACCGGGAAGTATTTCGGGCCGGAGGGCTGCGATGGCACGAACATGCTCCACGAGCCCTACGCGGCGACCTTCGCCGCGCTCTTGAGGCATTCGGTGCAAGGAACGAAAGACCCGAAAATCACGCTTCCGCAGCCAGCACTTCACGCGTCGCGGGACTCGCTTCACAAGACCCCCGCGGAGCCGCGTCAATTTTCTCCGCCAATTCAGCCACGGTCGGCGAATCAAACAACTCCTGCAACGGCAATTCGATCTGAAACGTGCCCGACACACGCGAGTTGACCCGGGTGGCGGTGAGCGAGTGGCCGCCGAGTTCAAAGAAATTGTCGTGAACGCCGACCCGCTCCACGCCGAGCACTTCACGCCAGATTTCCGCCAGCTTGGTTTCCGTCGGCGTGTGCGGCGCGCTGAACGGCGTTCCGGAACCGCCGTTGTTGAATTCCGGCGCCGGCAGCGCTTTGCGGTCCACCTTGCCGTTTGGCGTGAGCGGCAGCGCGGCGAGCGGCACGAAGACGGACGGCACCATGGTTTCAGGCAATTTTTCCTTGAGGAATTTGCGGAACACCTCGGGCTGCCGACTGGCGCCGTTTTTCCAAACAACGTAAGCCGCCAGACAATCTTCGCCCCTGGCATTTTCCCGCGGAACGACAACGGCTTCGCGCACGCCCGGACAGGTGCTGAGCGCGGCTTCGATTTCGCCAAGCTCAATACGCTGGCCGCGGAGCTTGACCTGGTGGTCCAGGCGGCCGAGAAATTCGAGCTGCCCATCCGCCAACCAGCGGACCAGATCGCCGGTTCGGTAGAGGCGGTCTTCGGACCTGGCGCCGAACGGGTTCGGAATAAATTTTTCCGCCGTGAGCTCGGGTCGATTGCGATACCCGCGCGCCAGTCCTGCGCCGCCGATGCACAGCTCCCCGGGTACACCTACGGGCACCGGCTGAAGGCCTTGGTCGAGGATATAAACCCGGGTGTTGGCGATAGGTCGGCCGATGGGCGGCGGACTGGCATGGCCCTCGATCGGAGGAATCAGAGTCCACGTCGTGACCACCGTGCTCTCGGTCGGCCCGTAATGGTTCGATAGCGCACAGGGAAGATTCTTTCCCGGGGCACGATGCAGCCTGTCACCGCCGGTCAGCAGCACACGCAATGCGCAATCGTCCGGCCAGCGTTCCTCAAGCATCGCTTCGGCGACCGGCGTGGGAATGAACGCGAGCGTGATCTTTTTCTCCGCCAGCCACCGCAAGAGCGCCTTGGGCGAACGCCGCGTCCCTTCGTCGGGAATGTGAATGCTCGCGCCGCAGGTCAAATACGGCCACAACTCCCAAACGGACGCGTCGAACGCCGGCGTGGCGATTTGGGTTGCCCGATCGTTCGGCGTTACCGCGTAAGCGCGCTGATGCCACGCGATGAGATTGGCCAGGCTCCGGTGCTCGATTTCCACGCCTTTGGGCTGGCCCGTGGAGCCGGAGGTGTAGATGACATAAGCGAGGCTGGAGGAAAGTTGTGGGTTGCGAGTTGAGGCTCGCAGCGGAGGTGATGCGCGGCGTGCCGCGTCCTCGCGCTTTGCCGTCGTGCCCGATTCGTTCTGCGGGCCTGGTGTCGCCTCCAGCGGCCTGTCCACGCAGAGCGATTTGAGATTGGGGATTTCAAACTGGAGATGCGCGCGCAACGATTGTTGCGTGAGCAGCACGGGCATTCGGGCGTCTGCCATCATGAACTTGAGGCGTTCGACCGGATGCGATGGATCCAGCGGCACGTACGCGCCGCCCGCTTTCCAGACCGCGAGCTTGGCCGCGACCATTTCAGCGGAGCGTTCCAGGCACACGCCCACGCCAACGTCAGGGCCGACGCCCAATCCTCGCAATTCTGCCGCCAGCAAGTCCGCGCGCTCATTCAGACCCGCGTAGCTTAATTGCGTTTTCCCGTCCTCGACCGCGAGCGCGTCGGGCGTTCGCCGGGCCTGTTCCTCAAAAAGTTGATGGATGCATTTGTCCCGCGGGAATTCCGCAGCCGTGTCGTTCCATTTGGCCAGTAGTTGAGCGCGTTCGCTTTCCGTCAGCATCGGCAACTGGCCGACGCGTGTTTCAGGGTTGGCGGCCATGCTTTCGAGCAGCGTTTTGAAATGGCCCAGCATCCGGGTAATGGCGTCGTCGTCGAAACGGTTTCGGTGATAGAGAATTTTGATCGACAGCGCTGGGCCGCCATAGGCGTCCACCGCCAAAGGATAGTTGGACTGGCTGCGAATGCCGAACTCACGTTTCGCCCATTTTCCGCCCTGCGCACGCAGCGCGGCGTCCCACGATGGGTCCTGATAATTGAAGATGGTCTCGAACAGGGGTTGGCCGCGGGGCACGTCGCTCCAGCTTTGGATGTTGGCTAGAGGCGTGTGCTCGAAGTCGCGTAACGCTCTCCACGCCTCGCGTAAGGTTTGCAGCCAAGTCACCAACGTCGCTTGCGGCGCGATGCGGACCCGCACCGGCACGGTGTTGATCAGCAGGCCGACGATGGCGCTGGCGCCCGGCACGTTGGAACCGCGCCCGGCACGAACGGCGCCGAACACCACATCGTCCTCGCGGCTGTAACGGCTCAACAACAGCGCCCACGCGCCTTGCAGCAGCGTGTTGGGCGTGAAGCCATTTTGTCGCGCGAAAGATTTCAACGCAGCGGTCACGGATGCGGAAAGTCCGATTTCCTGTTCGCCGCGAATCGGCCCGGCATCCTGCCGGGGAGCGTGAGCGATGCCCAGGGGTGTCGGCGCGGTGAAGCCTTTCAGGGCCTGCCGCCAGAACCTTTCCGCCGGGCGCCAATCCTGCCGCCGCAACCAGTCAATGTATTCGCGGTAAGGCCGAGGCGCCGGCAGTTCCAACGCCTCACCGCGAACCGAGGCTTCGTAAAACGCGAAGACTTCGTTCAGCACCGGAACGACGCCGCGGCCGTCGAGCAGCAAATGATGAACAGTCCACAGGAACTGGCTGGCCGAATCGCCGAGGTGGAAAAGCGCCAGGCGCATCGGCGGCGCGGCCGACAGGTTGAAGCCGCGCTGCCGGTCTGCTTGCAGGACGGCTTCAAACAATTTCTCCTGTTCCGCCGCCGGCTTTCGTCGCCAATCTTCATATTTAAATTCGAATGCGGCTTGAGAGCACACTTCCTGCCACGGTTCGGAACGTTCCGTCCAATGGAAAGTGGTTCGGAAGATCGGGTGCCGGTTCGCGACCCGCTGCCAGGCGTATTCAAAGGCCCGAACATCCACGTGTTCAGGCAGCCTGCAAAATAGTTGCTCAATGTCCACGCCGGTTTCCCGGGCGGACACGTTGTGAAACAACATGCCCTGCTGCATCGGGGACAGCGAATAGGACTCCTCCTTCAATCCCACATTTATCTGTTGGCTACGCAAATTTACCCTACTATAAGTCGCCGCCTTTGGGCTGTGTAGGTAGGTGAAAACCGCCATCCACTTGGGAAAACACCCGAGTCCTGCAGTGGATCATTTCCCTTTCCGGGGGGGCACGGTCAAGGCTGAGGCGCTGAGGTCAAAACGTGCGCTGGCGCGGGAGCGTGCGACTTTATTACTTGGTTTCCAACTCTATTACCTGAGTTATGAGGCCTTTCCAGGCATTAACCTATTCGACCGTCACGCTCTTGGCCAGGTTGCGCGGCTTATCGACGTCGCAGCCGCGCTCGACCGCGATGTGGTACGCTAGGAGTTGCAACGGCACGACCGTCAGCAGCGATTGGAGGCAATCTAGCGTCGGCGGGATGTAAATCACGTCGTCGGCTTTGCTGCCGATCTCTTCATCGCCCGCCGTAGCGACGGCGATGATAGGGCCGCGGCGGGCCTTAATTTCTTCGATGTTGCTCATGTTCTTCTCATACATGGCATCGCGCGGCACGACGAACACGCTCGGGAACGCCTCCGAGACCAGCGCGATCGGCCCGTGCTTCATCTCAGCCGAGGGGTAGCCCTCAGCGTGGATATAGGAGATTTCTTTCAGCTTGAGCGCGCCTTCCAGGGCGATAGGGAAGTTGAATTGCCGGCCCATGAAGAGAAAGTCCTCGAAGCCCGCATACTTTTTGGCGATCACGCGGATATGCGAATTTTGAGCCAGGATGGTTTCCAGTTTGGAGGGAATGGCAAGAAGTTCGCGCGTGAGTTTGCGGCCCTCGGTGGGCGAGAGATGGCCGCGCTGGCGGCCCAAAGCCAGGCCGAGCAACGTGAGCCAAAGCACCTGCATCTCGAACGCCTTGGTCGAGGCCACCCCGATTTCCGGCCCGGCGCGCATCTGGAGGTCGGCGTCCGATTCGCGGGCGATCGTGGACCCGGCGACGTTAACAATGGCCAGCGTGCGCAGTCGCTGGGCGCGGGCGCCGCGAATCGCCGCCAGGGTGTCCGCCGTCTCGCCGGATTGCGAGATGGAGACCACCAGCGCGTCTTTTTCCAGCGGGCGGTGGCGGTAGCGCATTTCGCTGGCGCATTCTACTTCGACAGGCAACCCGGCTAAGGTCTCGATCAGGTATTCGCCGACGAGGGCGGCGTGCCAGCTTGTGCCGCAGGCCACCAGAACCAGGCGGCGCACTTTGGCCAGCGCTTTTCGGCTCAACGCGGATTCTTCAAATACCGCCGACCCCGTGCCGGCCCTGAGTGCCAATCGCAATGCGTCGCTCACACGCTCGGGCTGCTCGAAAATCTCCTTCAGCATGTAGTGCGGGAACTCGCCGCGTTCGGCGGCTTCGGGGGACCAATGCACGGTCGTCTGCGCCCGCCAAGCCGGCTTGCCATCGGAGGCGACCGAGATAGCGTTGGCGTTGACCATGACGATGTCGCCGTCGTGCAGGTAAATGACCTTGCGGGTGTGCGCGACAATGGGAGAGACGTCGCTGGCGAGAAATGTTTCGTCTTCACCCACACCCACTACGAGCGGCGAACCGCGCCGGGCGCCAAAGAGATGGCCCGGCAACTCGGCATGGACCAAAGCAATCGCGTAAGTGCCCGTGGCTTCGCGGGTGGCGGCCAGGATGGCCGCCGCGACCAGCTCGGGTGACAGCGGTTTCCTTTTGGCCAGCAGATGGTCTAAATGATGGCCAACCAGGTGAGCCAGCACCTCGGTATCGGTTTGCGAAAGGAACTTGTGCTCGTGCCGGCTGAGTTTGTGGCGCAAGGCCGCGTAGTTTTCGATGATGCCGTTGTGGACCAGGGCAAGCTTGCCGGAGCGGTCCAGGTGCGGGTGAGCGTTGGCGTCGCTGGGCAAGCCATGGGTGGCCCACCGCGTGTGGCTGATGCCCAGCGTGCCGGCAGCCGGTTTTTGGACGAGCAAATCCCCCAGGCGCGCGACGCGACCGACACATTTGCGCACCTCGAGCCCGCCATTGTTGAGCGTGCAGAGGCCCGCCGAGTCGTAACCGCGATATTCCAGCCGCCGCAGGCCTTCGAGCAAAAGCGGCGCGGCGGTTTTAGTGCCGATATAGCCTACGATGCCACACATAGGTTCAGTCTAAAGTCCAAATTCTAGAGTCCAAAGTCCAAAGTCGAGAAAGGGAGTCAGGTCCAGCAAGATGCTGTGTAGGTCGCCACTCATTTAACTTGTTCAACCGATTTAACTGCCGCAGGCGTTGCACGCTGAGCGAGTATCCAGGCGGCAGCGGCGGCCACGTCGTCGGCCACGATTGCTGAGGCCAGCTTCGCGGCAAATGTGCGCTCTTGCTCGGCCCCGTAGCCGGTGCGGACCAGCACGCACCGTTTGGCCCCGGCGTTCCAGCCGCATTCAAGATCAATCAACTTGTCTCCAATCATGTAACTTTGGGCCAACTCGACGCCGAATTCGTCCCGGGCGTCGAACAGAAACTGCGGCGAGGGCTTGCGGCCACGGCTCGGAGTATCCGGCGCCTCAGGGGCCACGTAGATTTTCTCCACCACCGCGCCGAATTGTGCCAGCAGCTCCGAAAGTCGCCGGTTGACCCGCTCGACCTCAGCCATGGTAAAATATCCGCGGCCGACTCCGGACTGGTTCGAGACAATGAACAACTTGAACCCGCTGTCCTGCAAGCGTTTCAGCGCGGCCCCGGCGCCGGGAAACAGCACGACGTCTTCCGGCCGGCTGAGGTAATGCTTCTCCTCAATCAGCGTGCCGTCGCGATCTAAGAATACGGCCTGGTTCATGCGAAACTCATAGGCAGATTTAGCAAGAATCAGGCCGAAAGCAAACCACCAATAGACACGGATTAAAGAACTATTCGTTCCCATTCCAGCCGTGGATGTTTGAAGTTGAGAATGACGCCTACTCGCAGGCGGGTGATTTTCAGATAGTTCAACATCTGGCCTCGTTCAACATCGGTGATTTGTTCAATTACTTTGGCGTCCAGGACCACCGCGTTAAAAGCAATTAAGTCAGGTGTGAACAAACCAACTTTATATCCCTTGTAGAGAATTTCGTAACTGGGCTGTTGTGTAAACGGGATATTCCGCAACCTGAACTCGACTACGAGCGCATTTTCGTAAGGTTTCTCGTGGAAACCGTGGCCGAGCTCATTCAGAACATTCATCGCGGAGCCAACGATTTGAAACACTTCGTCCTTAAATAGCAATTTCACGCCGTGGTTTGAGTCTGTTGTGTTCTGATTCGTGTTCATTAGTGTCCATTCGTGGTTAAGCCCCCTCCGTGGTTAAGCCCATTCGTGGTCGAGTTCAGCGTGCCTTCAAACGGAAGAACCGCGCCGCGCCAATCGCCTGATTCGTGAAGGGACTGGTCGCAGCCGGAATGTTGATAAAGGGTCCGGCCGCCGCTGGCGCGGATTGCAGTGCGAAACCCGAATCGGTCCAAGTCAGGACGACACTGCTTCCGCTGAGTCGGATGGTCACCGGTGGCAGATTGAGGGTCGTCGAAGGCAGGACCGCGGCGAAAGAAAGGCCCACCGTCAGCTCGTCCACCAGCGTGGTGGCGCCGAGGGTGCTATCCTGGCGGAAACCGTAGGAAGAAATCGAGACGGGAGTCTGAGGATCCGTGGCGGATACACCGGCGTCGGACTCCGCTAAAGGATTAAGCCAGAGAGTGGTGCTGGCGGCGTCAACGTCGTAACGGGTGACAAATGTATAGGTCGTGTTGGTTTGGAGATCGATTGGCAGTTCGGCCGCCGAATCCGAAGCGTTGGCGGCTGAGAGACGAAAGTTTCCCGGAGCCGCATTGGTGGTGCCCGCATAGATTCGGCCGAGCAGATGGCTGCCTCCCACAAAATGGGCGAAACAACTGGGAACAATTTTCGGGAGGTTGAGGAATTTGGCCTTGAAAGCGGCGTAGAGCACGGTGCCGTGGTTGGTGGGGTATGGTCCGCCGGCTAATGGAGCGCTGATGTCCTCGCTTTGGGCCGCGCTGATTTGGAGCTCGCCGTTGGTGACCTGGCATTGGCCAAAGGTTCCTGAACGGTTGGCCCACAGAAACACGGAATTGGTCAACAGCGAGCCGTCCGGATATGAAAATGGATCATAGAAAATAACCGTCGCTGACGGCGTGACCATCAGCGGAAAAACACAACTCGAGGTGCTCGCGCCATCGCTGACCGTAAGCGTGATGGGAGCAACACCGGTTTGGCCCGAGGCGGGCGTCAGCGTGACGGTTCGGTTGCTGCCGCTGCCGCCAAAAACAATGTTGCTGTCGGGCACCAGTGCGGGATTCCCCGAGCTGCCGGAAAGACGCAGGTTTTGGGCTGAGGTTTCGAGGTCGCTGATGTTGAAAGCGATGGGCCGGGTGGGCGTATTGGCAATGGTATTAGTCCACGAGGGTCTTGAGATGACGGGTGCAGTGTTGAGCGGAAGAACGGTCACCGAAAAGGTCGTGCTGTTTGATTTGCCGCCCGGATCGATGACATAAAGGGTGAGCGCCGCGGTGCCCGGTTGGTTTCCCGCAGTGATGGTGACCGTCCGGTTCACGCCACTGCCGCCAAAGACGATGCCGGACTCCGGGATGACCATCGGATTCGAAGAGACCGCGTTGACGGTCAGGCTCGTGCCCGGGTCTTCGGTGTCCCAGACAAAAAAGTCCAAGGGAAAAGTAGCTCGGCCGACCCGCAGCGTCTGGTCCTTGATGCCGGAGATGCCCGGCGGTGTGTTGGCCCCGGGAATGAACGAGCCCGAGACCGTTACCATATCGAACCGGATAGTGCCCGACCCGCCATAGGTCGAACCGTCTTTGGTCGCCAGATAGGCGCTCGCACCGGACCCGGTAGCAGTGCTTTCAAACTCGGAGACGATGCGAAAGCCGAAACTCGGGTTATTGGCAGCGCCGGGAATACCGCTCAGGTTGACCGTTTTGTTGGTGAACACGCTATCCGCATATACAGCAAGCACATCGGCATCCGTGAAACTGCCTCCGTCGAAAGTGTATTGGAGCCGGAGATAGCGGCTCGCCGTGCCGCTGTGGCGCTCGAACCAGCTCAGCGAGATGTTCTCATAGCCGCTCGTATCGACATTGAACTGGACACCGGCGGTTTTGTTGCTCGCTGTGCCGGGGTAATGTGCGGTTTGCCAGCCCGAGTTGTCCGAGGCGGCTGGGTCGCTGTTGCAGCCCGCCGAAAAGCCGCCGGTAACGCCTCCGACAAGCGACGCCGAAGCGGGGCCGGCACTGCTCGAAGGCGCGTTGGTCCCGGTGGAGGTGTCCCCGTCAGGAACCGGGCTGTTGAAGTTCCATTGGGCGATGATGCCGGCGCGAGCTGTAAGGAGCATGGCCAGGAAGGCGGTCGTGAGAGCATCGAGTGGCTTCATAACGTTTCAGGGTTGTTTCATTAAGGAATCCAGACCAGGTCGAGATTGTTCGTCCGTCCTTTGTTGTCTGCAAAGTCCCAATACTCCAGGTTCCTGAACCGGCGCGCGTGGCCGTCCAGGAAAACGAATTGCGCGCCGTGGCTGTGGAGGTTCGTGTGGACATTGTTCTGCTGGGCCACGGCCGCGAGTTTGCCGTTGTCGAACAGCCAGACCACCGCACTGGGCCTGTTGATCCAGGAGTGCTTGACGGGACGGTTGGCCGCCCCGGTTCCGTTGACGTGCTCGTTCAGGCAGTAATGGAAAAGGTTGTTCGTGTTGCTCCGGCGCGCATTGGCCGGACAAACCCAAATCGAGCGGCCCGGCTCCACCGCGGGATTCTTTCGCCAGGGCATATCATGATAGCGCGGCAACCCCAGCTCTTGCGGCAACTGGATGTACCACCCGACGTTCGTGTCATTATCCGACGGAGAAGGAGTGCCATCCCGGGGAAGAAAATCCTCGTGCCCCGCCACATAGAGCTGCGTGGCCAATCCCCATTGCCTGAGGTTGCCAAGGCAGAAGGCGGATTTGGCCTTCTCGCGGGCCCGGCTCAGCGCCGGCAAAAGCATGGCGGCCAGGATCGCCAGGATTGCGATCACGACCAACAGCTCAATCAGCGTGAAGCCACGCCGAGAGCAGCCGCTGGCGAAAAACTCCTGTCTAAGCGCCCGCATAACGTGAGTTGTTCCGCTCCCGCCGGGCCCATAAAAGCTCGGCGACAAATTAAATTGGCGATGAGATTACTATGTCACAGTCTTATGTCAAAACATAATTGAGTGAGGTATATTAACTTAAATTCTATAGAACATCCACCGATCTGCTTAACAAAACGCGGATTGAATAACCGCCCTGGTTTTGCAGAATGGGCAGGGTGAAGCGCTTTGCCTGGAAATGGCCTCAGCCGGTCTGGATTTGTTTGGCCCTCGCGGCAGGCACGCTGGCCCTCTATTCGCCTTCCCTCACCCACGATTTTCTCACCTACGATGATCAGCAGTATGTCACCGAAAACCCGCACGTCCGGGCCGGCCTGACCTGGCCCGGCGTGGCCTGGGCCTTTAAAAACTTTTACGCCAGCAACTGGCACCCGCTGACCTGGCTGTCGCATATGCTGGATTACCAGCTTTACGGTCTGCACCCCGCCGGCCATCACCTGACCAATGTGCTGTTCCACGCCGCTAACACCGTGCTGCTGTTCCTGGTGCTGAATCGAATGACCGGCGCTCGCGGGCGCAGCGCCTGTGTGGCGGCGCTGTTTGCCTGGCATCCCCTGCACGTCGAGTCGGTGGCCTGGCTCGCCGAGCGGAAGGATGTGCTGAGCGCGTTCTTCTTCTTTCTGACACTGCTGACCTACGCGCGATATGCGAAGGCGCTCGGCGGAGTCGGTAGTCCGTCGTCCGTCGTCAGTAGTGGAGAAGCCCAGCCACATGACTCCGGACGGGAAATCACGCATCACGCATCACGCATCACGTTCCCCCCATCACTCTACTACCTCCTGGCGCTGCTCTTTTTCGCCCTCGGCCTGATGAGCAAACCGATGTTGGTAACCTTGCCCTTCGTGTTCCTTCTCCTCGACTTCTGGCCGCTTGCTCGCTTTCAAATCAAAAATCAAAAATCAAAAATCAAAAATCTCCTCCCCCTCCTCTGGGAGAAAGTTCCCTTCTTCGCCTTCAGCGCGGCGGATTGTGTGGCGACATTTTTTGCCCAGAAACAGAGCTATGCAATGGTCTCCATCGGCGGGTTGTCGGTGGCCCGGCGCTTCGGCCATGCGCTCGTTTCCTACGCACATTACCTCGGTGCGATGCTCCTGCCGCGGCATCTTGTCGCCTATTGTCCCTATCCGGCTCAAGAAGGCCTGGCCGAAGTCATCGCAGCGGGGCTGTTGCTCGCCCTGTTGTCGGTGCTGGCCTTTCGCTTCGCCTCGCGCTGCCCTTATGCGCTAATAGGCTGGCTGTGGTTTTTGGGCATGCTGGTGCCGGTGCTCGGGTTGGTTCAAGTGGGCGACCAGGCCTGGGCTGACCGTTACACCTACCTGCCGCTGGTGGGACTGTTCATCGCCCTGGTTTGGGGGGCGGCAGAGCTGGCCAGAGGGAGTAGCGCAGATTTCCAATCTGCTGTATCGCCGACTTTCAGTCGGCAGGCCATTCCTAAGCAGTCGGGCTACAAATCTTCTCGGGTGCGCGAGTGGTTTCTTGGCGTGCTCGCCGCCGCCATTGGACTCGGATTGGCCGCCGGCACATCGCTGCAGCTCCGCTATTGGAAGGACACCCGCCGGCTGTTCGAACATGCCCTGCAGGTCACCCCCAACAATGGCCGCTCCATGGCGGTGGTGGGCGCGGCCCTGGCCGAGGAAGGCAACCTGGATGGGGCGATGCGCTTGTTTGACCGGGCGCTGACTTACGACGCCGATAATGCCGAAGTGCATTTCCACATCGCCCGGGTGCTGGAGAAGCAGGGCCACCCAAACGAGGCCATCGCCGAGTATGGCAAGGCGCTCTGGTTCAGGCCGTTGCGGGACAAGGTGCAGGTCTTCCTTGGGCTGGCGCTCGCCCGGCAAGGCAAACTCGAGGAGGCCAAAGCTCTCTATCAGCAGGCCCTGGCCCTGAACCCGGAGTCGGCCGGCGCCGAGAACAACCTGGCGCGTGTGCTCCACACCCAGGGCCGTCTCGACGAAGCGATGGCGCACTATTCCAGGGCCGTGAAGCTGGATCCCGACCTGGCTGAGGCCCACAATAATCTCGGGGTCCTCCTGCTCCAAAAAAACCAGGCGGCCGAGGGCGCCGCTCAGCTTCAGGCGGCGGTGAAGTTGAACCCTGCCAATCCTGAGTCACTCTACAACCTGGCCCTGGCTTTCAACCAGCTTGGCAAATGGTCGCAGGCGGCCGCCCTCTTTTCGCACCTGGCCGCCGGCAAGCCAAACGATCCGAGGTTGCACTGCGAATTCGGACTGACCCTGGCCCATTTGGGAAAAACCCGCGAAGCCCTGAGCGAGTATGCGCAGGCGCTGCTGTTGCAGAACGATTATCTGGAGGCCCTCGACCGGCTTTCCTGGATTCTGGCGACCGACCCACGTCCTGAGTTCCGCAACGGGCCCGAGGCCGTTCGCATGGCCGAGCGAGCCTGTGAACTTACCGGGAACAAACAGGCGCCGTTATTGATGACTTTGGCGGCGACATACGCCGAAGCGGGCCGGTTTCAAGAAGCGACGCAGACTGTCCAGAAAGCCCAGGCCCTGGCGGCCGGCGCTGCGCAAACCGAGGTTGAGGCTCAATGCCGAAAGATGTTGGAAGAATTGGCCCGGGGAAAGCCCTGGCGGGACCCGGTGTCCGGCGGGCCAGTGAGGACGAACTGAGAGCCGATCACCGATGCGGCACGTCACCTACTTGGGTCAGAATCTCCTGTCCGCGACTCGACATAACAAACTGGATGAAATCCCGCGCTTCGGCAGGCTCCTTGGCCTTGTCGGTGTAAAACCGCAGGAGGCGCGCGTAAGGGTACTTGCCTTCCTTCACCGAAGCGACGGTGGGGGCAACTCCCTCGATGGGCAGAGCTTTTACGCCGGCGCTGCCGGCTAGGGGGATGCTGCAATAGCCGATACCGTTCGGGTCGGCGGCGACCGCTGCCACTATGCCCTCGTAATTGGTAAAAGTCTTCGCGATGGTCGCGTAAGGCTTGTTCTCCATCGCCAGTTCTCGAAAACCAAGAAAGGTTCCTGAAATCGGATCGCGTGCGTACAAATGAATCGGAGCGTCCGGTCCTCCAACCTCTTTCCAGTTCAGGATGGCGCCGGTGAAAACATCCCGGATTTGGCCTTTACTGAGGCTCGTCAGAGGACAAGCGGCGTTTAAAATGACCGCCACGCTGTAAGAACCGATCACGTAGTCCTTTAGCTCGATACCGCGCGAAATCGCCAGCTCACGCTCGTCTTTGATCGGCTCGCGCGAAGCTCCGGCAATGTTGCATTGCCCGGCCATTAAAGAGGCCAGCCCGTAACCCGTGGCCTTGGATTCCAACTCGAAGGTCACCGCAGGGTGGTCCTTTTTATATTCGGCAATGAGCTTCGGAGCCAGTTCTTCGCCAATGGTGTTGGAGCCTTTGAGCACAACCTTGGATGGCCCCGTGGTCGCCGCCTCCGGCTCCTTTTTTTCTGAGCAGCCGGGCAGGACCAGGCTCAAAACGAGCACTTTGATTATTGCCGGAATCCGGTTCCGGCCCGGTTTAGAAGATGTGTTGCACATAGTTTTTCGTCGTTTCTGGAAGCGAATCTGCGATCGCAAGTGCTCAGTCCTGCCTGGTCTGGGTGGCCCTGGAAAAGTCCATTGGCGCCGCACAACAGACTTTGAACTTGCGCCACCACGCGTTCCGTGCGGCATTCGGGCGAGTTCCCCTACCGGTTGATATTCCAGATGACGTCGGGGTTGTTCTTCTCGGCGCGGTTGGCGCCGCTCGCGTCTGGGGCCCCGTTAGTTATGTAGCTGCGTTTGAAGTATTGAGAGTGGCCATCAATGAAAACCAGGTTGCCTCCAGAACCGTTGTGGCGCATTGGAAAGCGCGAACTGCGTTCGCACGGGAAGATCCCATTGCGGCTCGGATCGAAGACGTAGGTTTCCTTTGTGGGGCTGAAGGCCATCTCGGTTAGAAGAACGGTTGCCGAAGTGTTTCGAACGGTTGTGACCTTGGGCATGTTTGGGTACGGCATCTTGCCGTAACCGCTAGTGATCGGCGTGGTAGCCTTCAGGTCAATGTTCATTCCGTAGCTGAAAAAGCCGAAAGCGCCACCCTGGAGGAAGGGTTCATTTGGGTCGGTGCTGGCTGCGGGGCAGTGCCAGATCTTCCCGAGTTTACCAGGGAAGGGCAATTTGTTGGAGGCGAATCCGCCCCCCGTCGCATCAAAATAATTGGAAAGGGGTTTGTCGGCCATCACGCTGGCCATCGCATTAAACCAGGCGTAGTCATCGTTAGGGCTGCCCTGAGCGGGATAGGGCGGTGAGCCCGCGCTTCCGGTGTTTCCGGTATCCACACCGTATTGTCCCCCACTATCGGTCCCATCCCGGGGCATCACGTCCCCGTTGTCCGCCAGCGTGACTTGCAGAGCAATCCCCCACTGGCGCAGGTTGGAGAGGCAGTTGATCGATTTGGCCCGGTCCTTCGCGCGGCTGAGGGCCGGCAGGAGCATCGCAGCTAGAATAGCGATGATGGCAATGACGACCAGCAACTCAATCAAAGTGAAAGCTAAACGCCGCTCACGATTTTGCTTCATAGAATTCCCGCATTTCCTGCCCGTTCTATTCACTAATCCTAGCATTCGTCACCCAAAGTTGGCAAGGGGATTGGTCCGGTAGCCTTGGCAAGCGCCAGGCGCCCCAGGTCCGGGGCGCCTGCTCGATTCGAAACCATCGGCCATATTAAGGGCTGGCGATCTTGTAGAACGTCGTCGAGACGGGCAGAATCTGGGCGCGTATCTCGCCGGCGGGGAAGTTCGCGTCGTGCACGTTGAAGTAGAGCAAACCGCTCTGTAGGTAACCGACTTGGGTGGGGGTGATGGCAAAGGACTGCTGCGGTATCGAACCGGAGGTGGCGCCAGGCACGCCGGTAAAGGGGAAGAGCACACTGGCGTTCACGCCCGCCGCGGCCGGGCCGTGGATATGAGCCGCCGTCGCCGGAGCCGAAATACCGCTGAAACTCATGTTCACCGTGAGAGTCGATTTGTCGGGGCTAAGAACCACAAAACCGGAACCGGAGCCGGTGGAACCGCTCGAGGGCACTTCCTGGCTTCCTGACAGCGTGCCGCCGTAAATTGCCTTGCCGGAATCGGTGAAGCTCCCCGCCTCGGTGGTAAAAGTCAGTCCGCTGGCCAGGGGAACCCACGGGCCGAGCAAAGAGGTACTGCAATAGACCGTGTAGGAATAGTTGTATGGCACCGCTGTCCAACTGAGCACAACGTTGGTGCCGGACTTGGCGATATTGACCGTCACCTCTGAAGGAGCGGTAGTGATCAAATCGCTCAGATCAGTGAGGTTAAGCTCATACCCGGTACTGGAATAAGCGCCGGACTTGCTCTGTGTCAGGGCGTCGATGACGCCCCAGGCAAACGGGGGCATGGGTTGGCCAACTACTGCCGCGCATTGGGAGCTGACAAAGATAAGGAACGACGCACCATTTTGGTTGCTGACAGTCACGGTCGTGCCGTTGGGGAAATTGCCCGGAGGGAAGAAGATGTTGGTAAGCATCACGTACCGGCCTTCGTAATTGGTTTCCATAGCCCCGGCGTTATTGGTGAAGGTGAAGCTAAACACCGAGGGGGCCGGTAACGTGTTGCTGTGCGATAGGATCGAGTAGGTCTGATAAGGGTTGAGGGCGTTGCAGGCCAATTCCAGGCTATTGTTGAAGCTGGACAACGTTCCGTTCGCCGTCACTACGTCTCCACGCGTCGGTCGGAAGCCGGCGTCACCCGTGATAAACAGATTGATGCCGGCGGTGCTGTCCTGCACGTAGTAAGATGAAGTTGTGCCGCTGGTGAGATTCGTAACCGTGGTGACTACCCCGGTGATGTTAAACGTTGTGGTGGTGTCCGTGGGCGTCCACGTGTTGGTATTAAGAAGACCGCGCAGGAAAGCGATGGTTCTGGTCTGCGGCGGCAGCACCGTGATCTGGGCATTCGTGCTGGTCACCGAAGGCGCCAGGCCGCCATTGACAGTCACGTAATAAGCCCCGGTTTCGTTGGTGCTGACGCCAGTGACAACCAGGGTGGGTGATTGCGAGCCGTTAACGACACTTGCATCCCCCGGTTGGGTAGTTACGGGTGAGCCATTGACCAGAGTCAGGTTACCAACAATGCTGTTGCTGAAGAACCACTGATAGCTCAAAGGACCAGTGCCAAAGGCCGTGCAGGAAAGGGTCAGCGTGCCTCCTACCGATGCACTCCCGCTCTTGGGTTGGGCGGTAAAACCTGGTGGCGTGGGGGTGCTGTTCACCGAAATGTAGTAATCGCTGCGGCTGACTGCGCCGACGGCGCCGCCCGAATTGGTGACGGCGCAGAAATAATTGCCTTGGTCGCTGGCGCTCAAACTGGCGATGTAATAGGTCTGGCTTGTCGCGCCGGCCACCACGTTAGTCACCCCACTGACGATCTGGTACCATTGATAATTGAGGGGACCGCCACCAAGGCATGTCGGAAACACCTCCAAAAGCGCCGGATTGCCGGAGTAGTTGGTCACCGTAGAATAGTTCGTGGCGATGAGCACGGGGTTGGCGGTGGTATTGGTCATCACGTCGGCAAAAGTATCGCCGACCACGACATCCCGAACATCTACGGTGCCGCCGCCAGTGCGTTGGCGGAAAATCAGGCCGGCCAGCGTGGTGAAACCGGTCACGTCACTGCTGATCGCCATGTTAGCGGTATCGCTTTCGGAGGCGGGATTAATCCAGAGGGTGGCAAGCCCGGTGCTGATATCGTATTTCAAGACGACCTGCACATCCATGTTCTTCAGCAGGTCGATCGGCACGTACCTGATGCTGGCGCCGCCGCCTTGCGCTGGGTCTCCCGCCGCTGCGCTCACGCCGTAGCGGAAAGTGCCGGCGGTCGTATTAGTGAAGGGGAAGACGTTGGTATTGCCAATCTCGTAAACACGACCCCGGAAATTAAAGCCATTAGTCTGAAGATTCCAGCCATCAGGTACACTGGCAATCCCCAGGTCGTTGAAGGCTGCGAAATAAGTGCCATTGCCGCCGCTCGGGACAAAACTGGCATTGGCGATGAAACTGGCGTAGATAAAGCCGCTGGCCAGCACATTCGAATTAGGCAAGATGTGCATAACGTACTCCGTATTCAGGCCGTTGATGCGCAGGTGCCTGCCGTTGCTGAAGGTCGCGCCGGAGGTGTAGAAATTCGACACTACGAGTGTGTCGTGCGCCGTCAGACTTCCGGGTTGGTGGGCAAACCAATTGGCGGTATTGGTGGTAATGCCCCCAAGGGAGTAGTTGGTGACGACATCATACCAGAATTGCGCTGCTCGGGCTGGAATCGTAGCCAACGAGGCAAGCAGGGTGATCGCGAGGAGGGTTTTTTTCATAGTACTTCGTTCCATTGATGGTGTTTCTCAGGGAGTCCGCGATTAGGGCGCCGCTGGAGACAGCCCGCGCCTGAGATGCCGGTCCCGTTCGAGCATCAGCTTAATGTTTGACATAGGTTATAACTGTGTCCCACAAAAATGCAAGCGATTAGTGCCCAAAAGTTATTAACAATTTGGTGACAGACTGGTGACAAATCCCGGGCGATATTTCGGCGTATTGTTGCTTTTGACCGCGGCTGTCGCGCCTTAGTCGGCTGCGAAGAAAGCGCTGCGCCGCCCGCGCAATATTCCAGACTCACCCTGCTGTTTTGAAGGAGTCCCTTAGCAATCGGCATACCGCTCCGCACCCGGTCTACCTGCACCGCAAGAACTTTCCCGCAACCGCGTGAAATCAGCGCAAAAACCGCGGACTCAGCCAACCGCCTCGCCAACCGGAGTCGTTTTCGGGTGTTCGATTTTCAGCAGCTTGAAAAAAGATCGCCGCGCTGATGATAAATCCGAACCCCGAAATCCGAAGGCCGAAAGCCATTGGCAGAATGATTGGGGCACAATGATTACAGAAATTATTCTGCCCTAATCATTCTGCCAATTTCCATCATCCTTCGGATTTTCGCTCACCCTCCACACAATTTCAGTAACTCTCCTTCGTCGATGATCTTAACCCCCAACTTCTGCGCTTTGTCGAGTTTGGAGCCGGCCTCTTCACCCGCCACTACGTAATCGGTCTTCTTGCTGACACTGCCGCTCACTCTCCCTCCCGCCGCTTCGATTCTAGCCGCCGCCTCTTCCCGTTTGAGCTTCGGCAAGGTGCCCGTGAGCACAAACGTCTTGCCTGCCAGCGGACCGGCTTTGGCCTGAGGCTGGTAGAGCTCGGATTTGAAATTCACACCGGCCTTGCGCAGCTTATCGAGCAGCTTTTGGTTTCCCTTGTCTCCATGCCATTGGACGACGCTCTGGGCAATCACTTCGCCGATATCTTCGCATTCGGTCAATTGGTCCACACTGGCCGCAAACACTTCGTCGAGCGCCGGGAAACAGCGGCCCAGCGCCTTCGCGGCGCCGGCCCCGACATGCAGGATCCCCAGCCCGTAAAGCACCCGCCACAGGTCGCGCCCTTTACTGGCAGCCACTCCGTCCAGGAAGTTCTGCGCCGATTTTTCGCCCATGCGTTCGAGATTGGCGACCTCGGAAAGCTTGAGCGAGTAGAGGTCGGACACGTCGCGCACCAGCCCAGAGCCCACGAGTTGGCGCGCCAGCACCTCGCCCCCGCCCTCGATGTCCATCGCCCCGCGCGCGCACCAGTGCTCGATGCGCCCTCGCACCTGCGCCGGGCAATCGGGGTTGAGGCATCGCCAGACCACCCCTTCATCGCCCGGAACAATTCCCGGCGCCCGCGAGATCCTCGAACCGCACTCCGGACACGTCTTCGGAAATCGAAACGGGGCTTCTTTGCCCGTGCGCCTGGTGAGCACTACATCGACGACCGCCGGAATAACTTCCCCTGCCTTCTCAATGGTCACGGTATCGCCCAGGCGGATGTCCTTCTGCCGGATGTAATCTTCGTTGTGCAGCGTCGCCCGGCTGATCGTGCTGCCCGCCAGGAACACCGGCTCCAGCTCGGCCACCGGCGTAAGCGCGCCGGTGCGGCCAACCTGGACGGTGATGCCCTTGAGCAGTGTCTCGGCCTGCTCGGCAGCGTATTTGTACGCGATGGCCCAGCGCGGCGCTTTGGACGTGAACCCCGCCTTCTCCCGCTGGGCAAACGAGTTGAGTTTGATAACCGCCCCGTCAGTCTCATAGGCAAATTTGCGGCGCAGCTTATCCAATTCGTTGATCGCCTCGAGCAGTTCCTCCGCCGAAGTGCAGTGCCAGGTCTTTTCGGGTGTTCTAAACCCCAGTGATTTGAGCCAGGCCAGCATTTCGGATTGTGTCTGCGGCCGATGGGCGGCGCCTTCGACGTGGCCGACCCCGTACAGAAACACGGCCAGCGGGCGCTTGGCGACGATGCGCGGATCAAGCTGCTTGAGCGACCCGGCGGCGGAATTGCGCGCATTGGCGAATTGTTCCTCCCCTGCTGCCTTGCGCTCCACGTTGAGCTTCTCAAAACCGCTTTTGGTCAAATACGCTTCGCCCCGGACTTCCAGCACCGTTGGGATGCCATCGTGCTTGCTGGCGGCGCGGAGCCGGGCCGGGATGCTCCGAATCGTTCGCAGATTCGTCGTGATATCGTCGCCGGTGGTGCCGTCTCCGCGCGTCGCGCCGCAGGTAAAAGTCCCATTTTCATAACGTAGATTGATGGCCACCCCGTCGATCTTCGGCTCTACAATCCACTCCAGCTTTTCGTCGGGCAGCAGTCTTTGGACCCGGTTGACAAACTCGCGCAACTCCTCTTGCGAATAAGTATTGTCCAGGCTGGTCATCGGTTTGAGGTGCCGCGCTTGCTTGAACTCCTTCATCGGCTGCTCGCTGACCCGTTGCGAGGGCGAGTCGGGTGTGACGAGCTGGGGAAACTTCCTTTCGAGGTCTAACAGCTCGTGATAAAGCCGGTCGTATTCCTGGTCGGAAATGCTGGGCTGGGCAAGGATGTAGTAGGCGTAATCGTGCTGGCGAATTTCTTCAACGAGTTGGTTGTGACGGTTCCTGGCTTCGTCCTGCGTCATATGTCCCGCATTTAACTCTTTTAACTCTTTTTAACTTATTTAACTCTTTGATCGCGGCTCTGCCGCTCTGTGTGGCTTTGTGGTTGGACTCTTAGCCGAGTAACTCCTTGATTTTCACGCCAACGTCCCCATCCCGCAGCAGCGATTCACCTACCAGAATCGCCCGCGCGCCGCATTTGGCCAACCGCTCAACATCAGCGCGGGTATGAATCCCGCTTTCGGCGACCAGCAGTCGTGAAGCCGTCATAGCCGACACGTGATCGGTGATGCCCGCGCTGGAAAACAAGCGCGAGGCAAGCCGTTCAGTCGTCCCCAGGTCCACCTTGAACGTTTTCAGGTCGCGGTTGTTCACGCCGATGAGCTGGGCGCCCGCCGACATCGCGCGGTCCAGCTCCCCTTCATCATGCGCCTCAACCAGGGCCGCCAGGCCCGCCTCGGTCGCCAGCGAATGAAAATGTTTCACCTGCTCATCGCTCAAGATCGCCAGGATCAGCAGAATCGCATCGGCACCCCATTGGACCGCCTCGAGAATTTGCCGCTCGTCGATGATAAAATCCTTCCGCAGCAACGGCAGCTTCACCGCCCGGCGGATTTGCTTCAGATGCTCCAGCGAGCCCTGAAAATATTTCTCGTCGGTCAGCACCGATAAGCAAGTGGCGCCGGCCGCTTCGTATTCGCGGGCGATCCGGACCGGGTCAAAATCGGCGCGAATGATCCCGGCAGAGGGCGAGGCCTTCTTGACCTCGGCAATGAGGGCCAGCGCACCGGTGCGGGGATGACGCAGCGCGGCCAGGAAATCCCGCCGCTCGCCCCGGGCCTGCACGGCGGCTTTCAGGTCCGCGGCCGTGACAGTGCCTTGCGGCAAACGCGCCACTTCCCGTCGTTTGTCTTCAACAATTTTGTCGAGAATCGTCACTTGGGATTTACTCTTCTTCATCCTTTATCCCCTGCATCCGTTTGAGCGGGCACCCCGCGCGCAGCCAGCCGATGACAAATGGGTCGAGCTCCCCGTCCATCACCGCCTGGACGTTGCTCGTTTCGACTCCGGTGCGCAGGTCCTTGACCATGCGATAAGGCTGAAAAACATAACTGCGAATCTGGTTCCCCCACGAAACGCTTCCCTTTTCTCCGTAAAACCGCTCCATCTCGGCCTTTTGCGCGTCTTGCCGCTGCGCAAAAAGCTTTGAGAGCAGCAGCTTCATCGCGGTCGCCCGGTTCTGGTGTTGCGAGCGCTGGCTTTGCGAGGCCGCCACCGTGTTGGTCGGCAGATGCGTGATGCGCACGGCCGTCTCCACCTTGTTGACATTCTGGCCGCCCTTGCCGCCGGAACGGAAGGTGTCGACCTTCAATTCGCTGGGTGGGATGACAACTTCACTCGAGGTTTCCTCGATTTCGGCAATCACATCGACGCTGGCGAAGCTGGTGTGCCTCCGCTTGTTGGAATCAAAAGGCGAAATGCGCACCAGCCGATGCACTCCTCGCTCGGCCTTGGTGAACCCGTAAGCGTTTTCGCCGGTGAAAATGACCGTCGCGCTCTTGATGCCGGCGGCTTCGCCCGGCAGCACATCTTCGACTTCCACCTTCCAGCCACGCGCCTCGGCCCACCGCTGGTACATCCGCAGCAGCATGTTGGCCCAATCGCAGGACTCGGTGCCGCCCGCCCCGGAATTGATGCTGACAATACAGTTGCTCTGATCGTGAGGTCCGCTGAGGAAAACCTTTAACTCCAGCGCCTCCAGGTCCTTGAAAAACCTGGCAAGGTCCCCTTCCAGCTCCTGCTGGATTTTGGCCTGGGCCGGCTCCGGTTCGGCCTCGCCCAACTCCACCATCACCCGAAAGTCTTCCAGTTGCTTCTCGGCCTGGAGCAGCGGCTCGATTTTATTGCGGAGGTTATTGGCTTCCTGGATGAGAGTTTGGGCCTGCTCGCGGTTGTTCCAAAACCCATCGGCCGACATCAGGGCGTTGAGCTCGCCCAGCCGCTTCTGCGTCCCAGGTACGTCAAAGAAACCTCCGCAGATGGGCTAGTTTATCGGCGGCGGTCGTCAGTTCAGCTCGAATCGTCTCAAACATCGGCGGAATGTAGGTTGCACGCTGGCGGGTTGCAAGTGGCGAGATCCTATAGCGGTGTCAACCCTTAGGGATCGCGACTTTGGCAACCCCTGAAACGCACAATCCATCGGTAAACAGGGCGTTGTCAACGTGTCAACCCCTGTAAAAAACACGTAGTGTGCGCGCGCGCAACGTTTTCCCGTCCCGCCCCCATCATCCATCATCCTCCATCCATCATCCTCCCGTCACCCCGTCACTCACCTCTGGGACGGGTGCACCGGTGCACCCCGCCGCTTGTCACTCGTCACCCCCGTTACTCCTCTGTTCTTGGTAACTTATTGGTAACCGCTGGTAACCGGTCCAGATCACTCCGGTTAAAACCTCCCCGTCGGTCCGGATTACTCAGGATCAGTCAGGCACCTCGAGCCAAAAATCCGGACTCATCCAGACCCACCCAGACCCATCCGGACCTATCCAGACCGAAATCCCCTTTTCCGCCCACGTTGGTAATCTATTATATGCTAGCCTCTTGGTCCCGGACTTGCCGAGCGCCGGTGCTCCTTGACTTCCGACTTTGGACCTTGGACTTTGGGTTAAATGACCGGCTCGAAGACTGTGGACTGAAGCCCGGGAACTGAACACTCATGCCGTTGTACGAATACGAACTCTGCGAAGGCGACTGCAAGGTCTGCGGTGGCAAGTTCACCTTGCGCCGCCCGCTCTCGGCCCCGCCTTTGACCAAATGCCCCGCCTGCAAGAAACCGGTGCGGAAAGTGTTCTCCCAATTCAACTCGCCTAAAACCGTGTCGATCTCGGACGCCAAGAAAGCAGGCTTCACGGTGCTGAAACGAGTCAGCAAGGGTGAGTACGAACGGCAATAATAGCGGAGCTTCGCGGAAGCATCGAGCGGCGAAGAGGGGAAGATTCGAAAAAGAAACAGACTTAAGCCACGTCCTCGAAACCAGCCGCGGGTCGAATCGTTCGCCACCAACAGAGGACCTAGCGAGCCAGGCCCCTCTTGCTCACTGCTTCTTGGGAACGATGGTGACATCGGTGATCTCCATTTTGGCATAGCAATCTTTGCGCACACCACGCAGCGTATAAACGTCGCCTTTGCGTACCAGGTCGCCGCGCAGGAACTTGAAGTAACTCTTTTCGTCGAATGGCTGCCCGTTGTTGACCCGCAAAATATCGTCAAACCGAGCCTGTTCGGCATGCAAACCGGTCGGATGGTCGGTCGCATCGAAGAGCCAGAAAACCGGCGCATCGGGACCGGCCGCTTCGAGCGCCGCGAGTTGCGGCTGTTTGATATACTGGCGCACACTCTCCCAGTTGTCCTTGAGCATGAAATCGCTGCCCCAATACACGCGCACTTCCGCCCCGCGCTCCAGCAGGAACCGGCTGTGCTTCACACTGAAGCAGGCTTCACCGGTGCGAACGCCAGGCCCGGCGAGTTCGCGCGAGCCTTCCTTGGTTTGCACCGCCCAGCGGATGCCGACCGTTGTCATTGCCTCAAGCCGCAGGTCTCTTTTCATTTCCTGGCCGGAAGCAAAATCCAGTTGTTCCTGAAATTCTCCGCCCGGATATTCCGCGCGGACCTCAAAGTTGCCAGGCGAGACGCTCTCGAATTGGAACCGCCCGTCGCCGTCGGTGCGTTCCACCCCCCAATCGCAGATTCGGACTATGGCATTGGAGGCGGGTTTGCCAATCGGCAGCAGTACGCGGCCACTGAACCTCGCCGCGGCTTTCGGGGTGAGTCGCTGTAACTTGAACTCGCGCGAGGCGACAGCAGTGTTTGGCTCGAAGCGAAGCGGCTCGGAAACGCTTTTGCAACCAGGCGCAATGACGGTGAAACGGGCGTCACCGGCGTCACGCGGAATGGGAACCAGGAAGACGCCGGATTCAGGTACGACCTCGTCTGTTCTGGCCCGAACCACAAGCTCGGCCGTACTGATACCCGGTGGGGGAATCACTTTGGCCACGAAGAAGTTATTCTCCCGGTAAGGGTCGTTTTGAGCCGGCGCGAGATACTTCATCAACTCCTCAAGGTTGCCGCCGGTGACTAACTCCATGATGCGGGCGCGATCAGGTGCGAAAGTTTTTGCGACTATGTCCTGCATTTCTTTGCCCAGCGGCAGCCCGCCGGCCTTGCGCGCGGCAATGATATTGCGCAAAAAAGGACGCGGCGTCTGATAGCCGCTGGTTCGGGCCAGGACCCGCTCGGTGGCCGAGTCGAGGAACACGAGCGTGGGATAGCCGCCCAGGTTGAATTTTTTATTCAACGCCTCATCCTCGAATGCTTGCACCCACACAAACTCCTTCAGGCCGTCGCGGATGGACCGCTCTGGCAGCGTTTGGCGCTCCAGCATCTTGCAAGGCCCGCACCAGGTCGCGGTCAGCATGAGGAACAACGGGCGCTTCTCCGCCTTGGCCTTGGCCAATGCGGTAGCGTAATCTTTTTCCCACGGCAGCGATTCCGCCGTCCAACCCGACACGGCCAATAGTAGAGCGAGGGCGAGGACGAGAATTTGGGGCGGCTTCACGATCCGACAATAAATGACCGCCTGTGCAGGAGCAATCCGGAATTCTTTCCCCTAGGTCCCCTAAGCCGAATCCAAACTCCGGCACCACACTTAGTCCAATTCCTCGGAACGTTTTCCTTCCCGCAGTGTCTATTTATTTGCTGGCCAAACACGCGTAAATGCGGCAGGTTTGGCCCGGGCCATGAGCGAACTCCAGATCATCCAATCGGCGCTCGAACGGGCGGCCAGGCGTCGTCGCTGGGCTCGAGCCCTGCGCGGCCTTTGGCACGGGTTGCTCGTCGGAGCCGTTATCTCCCTGTTGGTCGCCGGGGCTTATCACCTGCTGCCCGTGCCTGCGTGGACTTTGTTGCTCGCGGCTCTGGTTCCTTTCCTTTGTCTTTTCGGCGGCCTGCTGTTGGGCGGGTGGCGCAAACCCTCCCTGAGTGAAGTCGCCCGCTGGGTGGATGGCCGCCAGCGCCTCCAGGAACGGCTCAGCACCGCCCTCGAAGTCGCCTCTGACTCCCATGCCGGACGCTGGGGCGACCTGGTCGTCGCCGATGCCGCCGAACATGCCCGGAC
>DATMQA010000157.1:0-19481 GCA_035566895.1 Binatia bacterium | reverse complement strand
GAACAAGTCGCCAAGCCCTTCGAATGGAAATTCACACGCGTTGAGCTGCGCGAGTTGGTTGCCAAACTCCAGACCCCGTCTGTACAGGCGCTGGCGGCCTGACCCTTTGAATACGTCACCGAACTTATGACCCAGAGCACTTAGATGGCCGCGAAATTTGAGGCAACGGCGCCTTCACTTAGCCATTTTTTCGTCCGCAGCCTGCGCGGCCATGAGCAATGTGCTCTGCCAGGAACCCGAGATCGTGGGTTCCACTTCCGAAGTATCCGTAACTTCCTCGGCATGCCCGCCTTTCCAACTGACGAGTTCAGTCAAGGCCGCCAGGCCTTTGGAGCGGTCCGTTTCCGCATGAATAATCTGTCCTTTCTGAAAAAACACCCGGCCGGAGCCATGCTTGACCGATTTGAAAACGATAACCTGGGTCGTGTTGTTCAGGCATTTCAGTTGAAGGATGTCCAGCACCGTCAAGCGGCTTAAGGCCATGTCAAACTGCGAGGTTTCTTCCTCTGAAATTGCCGCCGGCGTCCTGCGGCTTTCCTGAATCATCGCGATGAGACTCTTATGCTCGACCGGCTTGGCCAGGAAATGCATGACGCCAAAGGCCGCGGCCCGGTCGCGGTATTCCGGCAGCGGCGTGTTAGTCATCAAGACGATGTTCGCCCCCGGATTGTTCATCGTGACATCAAAAATGAAATCAATTCCGGAGCCATCCGGCAGGTTCACGTCCAGAACCAGAAAATTGACCGTGTACTCCTTCAACAGCAGGCGGGATTCCGCCAGCGAGTGGGCGGTGAGCACCAATGCGCCCGGAACACCGGTGCGAATCGCCTTGCACAAACTAATCAAGGTCAGCAAGTCATCCTCGACAACCATAATGGCCCAGTCCTTCGCCGGATTAGAAGCTCCTTCGTGCGAAACATGATTCCGCGCCTTAACGCCAAGGCGCCGCCACGTCGCTGCCAGTCCCCGCCCAAATAAAGTCGTGTTTTTCAATTCAACGGGTTCCCCCGGAAGTTGACGTGGAAGGACGCTGCCTCGTTTGTCGCCGCATCAGCCGCCGGCGGCGCCGGCTCGCCAAACGTACGACGCCGCAGCGGAAAAGCGTGGCAGAAGGCCGACCGAGGTTCAACTCGCAGCATTCAGTTTCCATAAGCTCCCGCACCATTGAAATGTTACAAACGCAAACTGCGTCCAGGGAATGGCAGCACACCTTATGCCACCACCCGTATGGAGGCATTTTCTTGAACGAAAATGGATGCCAACCGCACTGAAATGAACCGTTGGGGCGTGGCCCCGGGCCACGTAATGGCGATGTTTAACCGGGCGGCGGCCCAAGGAGCGTCCTGATTTTGGGCGTCGCCAGGTCTTGGTTTACGGCAACAATTCTACCGAGGTGCACCACAAAAGCGGCGGGGATACACCCTCCCGGCTCGGAGGGGAATTAACAACGAAGAATCAAAGAGGCAAAGCAGAGAACTGAGATGAGCCAATTCGTTCATCCACAGATCTCCTGTTCTGCCCGCTTCGCTTCTTGTTCCATTGGCCCGAACGGATACCCATGCTTGATGCACTCGCCCAGATACAGTTTAAGGAAGGGCCGGAACCCACCCAACCGCTCGTATTGCGCCACATGGGCCAACTCGTGAACGGCCAGACGGCGGTCGCCCCAGCAATCCGACCGGATGAAAATTCCATAACGGAGAGTCATGCCGGCGGTCAGTGGAGAAATCAGGCCCGTCTGCTCAGCCATGCGCCGGAGAACCGGGTGCAGCGGCAGTGGAATCTTTTCAACCGCTCGAAGCCGAACTCGTTCCGGATGAACGAGGCCCAGCTTTTTAGCGTCTTCCAGCAGGGCGGCGCTCAGCGCGACTCCTTCCTGGAGGATGGTTGATTCCTGCTTTTCGGCCCAGGCACAGGCCAAAGGAAGCACGACGCTTAAAGCTGCTTGCATGCAAGTCTGATGGCTGCCTTCGCTGTCTCACTCGTAAGTTCGGGAACATAACAGCAATTTCTGTAAACTGGAACTCGATTGGAGTCCCCCTTTGGTGCGTTGCGGCGCGCTGAGGACAGACGCGCCCCACCTCTGACGGGGCACATGTTAGTAAACGATTGCGAAATCGCCGTCGAGTTTTGTGAACGCAGTTGCCAGGCTCCAGGCTGGAACCCCATCGGCTCGACCGGCTTCCGAACCGGGTTTGCCGTCAGGCCCATAGACCTGCCACGCGACTTTGCCGCCCTGGGCCCAGGCGGTTCCCTCTGTCCAGACCAGCAGCGTTTCCAGGCGCCCATTAGCAACTGCCACCGGATGTTTCCGGCCGGTTCCTCCAGTTGGACAGATTGGCATGGACACTTGCAAGGTCTTCGGGTTGACGGTTACGAAGTAAACCTGGCTGCCGGTTTCCCACGCCGCCAAGGCGCCGCCATTTATCTCGGTCAAAGTCGCGCTGCTCATCGGGCAGAAGTTGGCTTTCCATTTGTGGGCATTGGCAATTTCGAATTCGGCTCCGGGGCGCGACGAAACCAGAAGCATTTCGTCGCGGTTGACGCCCTCGGTGGCCGCGCGGAACAGAATGTAAACCGCGCCCGAGCTGTCGGCGAAGGCGCGCATGCCGCAACAGGCGCAAGCGCCGGTGGGCGTGGTCAACGCCGGCGTTTCCCGCTGGAACGTCTTTCCTTCGTTGCTGGAGCGGGCCAGGAAAACGGCGCGTCCGGCTTCGCCGTTGGTGTTTCCCGGACGCGGCGCATGCCGGGCGGCATAGACATTGCCTTGAGAATCGGCGGCGATGGAGCTGCCGCCGTCCAGGCCCGCGGCGTAAGTAATGAGGTTGCGTTCGGGTTCGAATGCTGTTCCTTCATCGTTGAGTCGCGCGTATAAGAGGGGCGCTGCTTCCTTGCCGTTTATGGGAACGGTGCCGGCCCCCTTGCCCATGCCGTCCCAAATTACGTGAATACGACTGTTTTTGCCGACGGCCAATTGTGCTCCGCGGATGCTGCCCATCGCGACCGCGCTGCCCGGCCGGCGGTTTACGATGATGGGCTTCGAGAAGCCCGCCTGGCCCGGGGCGCGGCGGACGTAGAAAATGTCTCCCCCGCCGGGCTCGCCCTTGTAATAGATCAGGTGAACCACGCCTTTGCTGTCCAGCGCAGCTTGTGGCTGGATGCCGTTGTCAGGAGTCCGGATGACGCTGACCCGCCCGGAGGTAGCCGGAGCGGCGGTCGCTCCCATCCACGCCAACCACACAGAGAGCGACAGGGGCAAGCACTTGTGCGGGCGTAATATCACGTGTCAAAGAAACACCCTGCGAGCTTCCGGAGCAAGGCAATCAGGCCGGCAGTCTTATTAGAAAACTCACGACCGTCCATGACCGTGCCCGCCGCCGCCATGGTCTCCGCCCCGCCCGCCGCCGCCGCGGTCACCACCAAACAGGGTTCCGTGGTCGGACTGGCCGCCGGCGGGCTGGCCGAAGCGCTCATCGCCGCGCCCTTCGCGCTGTTCCGGCGCGCTCGGTTTGGATTCCGCCGCGGCCCCGGTTCGAGCCGGGTCTGGCGAAGGTCCGGACGGGCCGCGCTTGAAAGTCGCAGGGGTAGGCGCCCGCAGAACCGCCTCGCGAATTGGGACGGGAGTAAAAGCACGCCCCGTGGCCTTCTGGAATATCTCAACGCCAGGGCCG
Organism: Binatia bacterium; assembly: GCA_035566895.1. GTDB lineage: Bacteria > Verrucomicrobiota > Verrucomicrobiia > Limisphaerales > UBA8199 > DATMQA01. Next base: position 15,810 of record DATMQA010000157.1, on the reverse strand, counting down.
CGATTGACGACAACCTTTTGCGAGTCTGTTCCGGTGAAGTTCCGGGTCTCGTGCTTGATTTCGCTGATTTCGGTGGTCTGCCGGATGATGGTCGTATTGTTTACAATCAGGCTGCGCGGGCCGACCGGGTCCCCGAAATGCGCGGCCCCAACGAAAACAAACAAGCTCGGCGCCGGGTGATGAATGAAGAACCAACCCGGCGGCGGTAATGGCGCCCACCCGACGAAACCGCCGCCAATCCGCCAGGAAACCCAGCACGGCGCCCATTCCACATCCGGGACCCACACCCAGCCATAGGCCGGATCATTCACCCACCAGCCGTAATGGTAGCAGGCCCAGCCCCAGGGTTCGTCGCTCTCCCAATACCAGCCGCAATCAGTCCATACCCAGCGGCCTTCACAGTAAGGTTGCCACCCCACGACCACATGCGACGGACGCCAGCAGCGCCCATATGACCCTACTTCAACCCAGCCGCCATACGGTGTAAGCGGCGCAACAAAGTCCGCCTTGGCGTGAATTTGCACCCCGGCGGACACCTCCAACTCGGCATGGGCCCGCAAAAGACCCAGGCTCAGAGTCGCGATGGCGCCGAGAATGACCGGTGTCATATTCTTTTTCATATGACAAACCTACCCCCCGGAAAACCACCCTGCAAATGCCTCAATCCCCCGGCCGCTGCATCCTGTTCAGCTACAACATCATTCGGCGGCTGCGCATTCGGCGACCTTTTCCCCGTAAAACTCGTCGGTAAGCATTTCCTCCTCAAAGAGGAGCTTGAGCTGTTTCAAACGCACGGCGACTTGTTGCCTGGTGAATTTCGGCTTGTCCGCGGCGGCGACCGTATTGGTGTCGGCGGCAGAGTTAGTTCGGGCAATGATATTGGTCGCGTTGCTCGCAGTGGCCGAAACGAGGGTGTTAGTCACGATGGCAGGCGGTGGACAGGCCCAAGCGATACGTTTGGGCGGGGGCTCATAGGCGGGGTCGAACACCAGGACCCTCAGGTCTTTGGCCGGGACGAGATGCCGCCACAAGAACGCCTGCATCCTGTCTTCCGCCGGCACCGCAGCGTGGGCGAGTTCCCGGCCACCAACCTTCGCGCTGCCGAGAATGGACAGTGATGCCGGTTCTTTAGTCACCAGCAGATCGGTTTTGAGATTAAACCGCGCGACCGTCTGGGTGCTGGAGAGTGTGATTGGCGCAATGGAGAAGCCCGCCGACGGGTCCTTCAGAATCAGTTTGATTGGCCCGGTGAATCCATCTTTGCGCTGGGCGTAAATGGTGAGAGTAGCGCTGGACTTCGCGCGAACGGTGAGGCTGGAAGGCACGACGCGCAAATCGAAATCGGGTTGCGGCGCGCTGATACGCAAACGATAGCCATACTCCTCGCCGCCCTGCCGCGCGGTGTCACCGATGTGAACATAATACGAGCCGTCGGCGGGCAGCGTCGCCATCAAATACGAATCCGCGGCATGCGTGTTGAGCCCCGCGGCGAGATCTTCGTGGTCGTCGTTGAAGGCGAGCAAGTTCCCAGCCGCATCGGTGAGCTTGAGCACCGAGTCCAGCGGCGAATCGAGCCGACGCGCCTGGACTTCGGCGACGACGGTGTCGTTGGATTTGCCGGTGAATTTGGAATACGTCCCAGTCGTCCGGCTGGTTGATGCGCCCGTTAATAATAATGGGCAACGTCACCTTCTGCGCGCTCGCCAAGGTGTTGTTTGGCTCCTGCTCGAAGGCTTCCGGGAGGGTGTCCAGGGCGAAGGGCACGCGATTGGAAACGAGCCCTTTGCGGTTGGCGGCAAGCGAATGGATTCCCGGCCCGGCATCGGCCGGCAACGGCCTGAGCTCGGCACCTTCGAGGTTCCATCCTTTCGTTTGAGGCTCCGCCGGAGCACCGCCGACCCGGCCACCCAATGGGAAGATGCTGGTGATGAAGGGAAGCTCGCCGATGGTGATGCGGTAGACAAAATCCTCGCGGCCGCGGTAAAGGCTGTCATGAATCGCGAAAACGTATTCACCGTCCTCCGGCACTTCATACAAAATGGTCGGGTCCGGCTTGAACCGGTAATCGTCGTCATAAGCCACTTCCTTGCCGTTGGCATCGTAGAGAGCGAGCACGGGCTGGAACCAACCCGGAACGGCGTCCGCAATGAACGGAACCAGTTGCCGCGCGAGAGTGGTGATGGCCAGGCGCTGGCCACGGCGAGCTTCGAAGCGGTAACGATTGACTTCGCCGGAAGCGATTTGGCCGTTGGCGGTGCAAGGGACGGTGATACGATCCTCGTCATCCCCTGGCACTCGCTTGCGCAGGGCTTGAGACTCCTTGCCCAGCACCTGCTGGATGGCGGTTTGCATGGGTTTCCGCGTGAATTCCGCCACCTGGCCGACGTGGAACGAGAGGGGGTTCGATACGCCGCGGAGAGTCACCAGCCGGATTTCGCGTTCACCGGGCTCGGCGTCAGGCGTGATGGCGACCTCGACCATGACCAGCGAAGCGAGGGCAACGGATGCCGGCGTGGAAACGTATTCGCCGGTTCTCTTTTCGATCTTATCGAGCAAAGCCCGCGCCGCTTCCTTTTTCGAAACCGCCGCCATCTCCGCATTGGCCGCCGCCGATTTATTCGTCGAACCGTTCGACATCATCGTTGGGTTCTCGGACTCCATCAGCGACGCCCTCGCCGAATCGGACAAAGTCTCGCGCCGCAAGACCCGCGCTTGCTCGTTGAGCAACTGCAGCTCCTGGTTGTTCAGCCGCCGATAGTTCTCCGCTACCCTAACAGTGAGACCGGAACCGGTGACGAGCACCCCGTTAACATCGTCCAGCCCTTGCCCGCCCAAGCGTATCTGGAAAGTCGTGCCCTGCTGTCCGCCAGCCGGATAGGCGAACCCGATGTAGGGGCGAGGCTGGGCCAAGGCGCTGGACGCGAGCGCCAGGCAGAGGCTTAACGCAAAGGTGCAAAGGTGCGAAGGCGCGAAGGATTGATAGGCCCTGCTGGAGCTTGGAGCGTTCATGAAAGAGCCTGGCGCAGGAGTCGAGTTCTCTTTGCGGCTCTCCCTTTTTGCACTGCAAATTGTTCGCAAGCCGCGTAGCAATCTCCGGCGGCATCGGAGCGCGGCCTTTAGGCTGCAGAACCGACGAATTATGGATTGCGTTTGCCCATTCTGCAGCCTAAAGGCCGCGCTCCGATGCCGCCGTGATCGCCCTCTCTCCTCGCTCGCAGCTCCGATGCGCTGCGCCTTTGCGTTAAACTCCCATTGCATCACATGAGCTCTTTCAACAGACCGGCGGATTTTGCGCCTTCGGCGGCGGCCGGCAACACGTGCGCTTCGGCGCCCATCGGATGCGGCAGCTTTCCGCCGGCGTCGATGCCGCCCAACGCGTAGATGCTGCCAAGCAGGTCCACTGGATACACCGGCCGCTCCTTGACCTCTTCGGCCTTCGCATCGGACGCTCCGACGACGTGGCCGCCTTTGAATCCGCCACCCGCGACGAGCGCGGTGAAAACGTTGCCGTGATGATTGCGGCCGCCATTCCAAGGTGGCTGCCAATCCACCTTGGGCGTGCGGCCAAACTCGCCGCAGCACCAAACAGATCGCCCATGTATTCGCGGCCCGCCTCCGGTTTAGGATCCCACGTGTCGATGTGCGACATCCCGCCCCAAAGAAAGATCTGGATGACGGATTTGGCTTTGGCTTTGACCGGCACGAGCTTACTCGCCGGATCCCCGGATTTGGCACTCGGCACGCCAGCGTCCGCGCTCTGCATTTTGCACTCCGCACTTTGCGCTCCCAGCAATAGTCCGGCGGTGCTGAACAAACTGACGCGCAGGGCTTCGCGCCGGGTCATCGGCAAGCTCAACTGCATGCCCATCAATTCCGAGCGATGCGATTCGCTATTAGAATGATAGTTCGTGCTCATAATTCAGTCTTTCGGTTAATTCAGGGCGTTCAGTGTCGATACAAAAACTCTTCGCTGTTGATTAGCGACCAGGCGATATCGAGCCAGTCGTCCCGCCTTTTCGGCATGACGGCCTTGTCGGGCGCTTTGGATGCCGGGCCCAAGCTGCCGAGCGGGCGACCCTTCTTCGCCGCTACCGAGTTGGTTCCTATCAAGTTGGTTGGCTGGACCGACGTCACGGCGCCTGAGTTGATCGCGATCGGTTTCGCCACTACTAAGTTAGTCGCAACCTGGTTGGTCGAGCGGGTTGATGCCACCGCGGCCGAGTTGGTCGGTATCGAGTTAGTCGCTTGGCCAGGCTTGACTGCGGGCGCCGGTTTGGCGGGAAGCGGTCCCCGATACGCTTCGATGGCCCTGGCTTCGTCCGGTGTCGGGAAACGCGATAGAATCGTCAGGTAAAGCTCTTCGACGATTTCTGCCGGCTTGCGGGAGCCGAACCCGATGAGCGCCTGGAGATTGGTGCCTTGCTCCAGCTTGCGCTGGACCTCGGTCGAGTTGAGCAGGTACAGCCACTGGGCGGGCGTCGGTTTGTGGTTGCGTTCATTTTCCATGCCGGTGGCACGCGCGGAGCGTCCGAATAGAGCGAGGAACGGGCTGGTAATGCTGCCATCGGCGATGGCGACCGCCGGCATGCCCTTGGGGATATAAGTGAACGGCTCCGGGATGGGGCTGGTATACAAGTCCGAACTCCCGGTGACCTTGTTGATGGCGTCGCTCAACACCTCCGCTTCGAGCCGGCGCAACGGATAGCCGGCGAAATTGGCGTCGGCCCCGGGGGTGTTGCACCGGGGCATCGACGAAAGCTGATAGGTCTGCGAGTTGAGAATCAAACGGTAGAGGCGCTTCAAGTCGTAGTGGCCCGCCACCATTTCCTTCTCGAGCCAGGCCAGCAACGCGGAGTTGCTCGGGGGTTGTCATCGCGAATGTCATCCGGCTCTTGAATGATGCCGCGCCCCAGCAGCCAGGCCCACGCGCGGTTCACGATGCTGCGAGTAAACCACGGGTTCTCAGGCGTAATGAGCCAATCGGCGAAGAGCTCCCGAGGATCACGGTCCGGCGGCAGCTTAACCCTGGCGCCATCCGGAAAGACTGCCTCCGACGGCACCAAGTTCGTCCGCGTCGGGAGGGACAATTGCGACACGCTGTTGGAAGGCTGGCCAATCGCGGCGACGGCGGCTCGGCCCGGCGCGCTGTTACCGGCGACGGTGCTGGAACCCAACGGATCCCAAAACACATGCTCCTCCTTCCATTCGCTGGTGGGCTTGTAACCAAGCTTCGAGAAAAAGGCAGTCATGGCGGCCAAACGATTCGTCGGCCACGACTCGGCCCGCGCTCCCATGAAAGTCAAGGCGACCGCGCGGGCGATACCTTCCGGTGTGCGATTCTGGACCGCGCGATAAAAGTTGACGGGGCCAACGCGGAAATTGCTGCCACTCGAGGTAAGCAACTCCCGGGCGAATTTGTCATACGGCTTGTTCTCGGCGATGGAGGCCCGGACCCAGTGATGATAAGCCTGCGCCGCATTGGGCCAAAGGTTGATCGGGAATTCAGCCTTAATCCGCAGGACATCGCCCCATTTCATCGCCCAGTAATCAGCGAACTCATCCCGTTCCAGGAGCCGGTCAATCAGGAGCCGGCGTTTTTTCGCCAGATCCGGGTCCTGGATGAAATCCCTGGCTTCCCTGGCTGTGGGCAGCGTGCCGATGACATCGACGTAGGCGCGCCGGACAAAGACCGCATCGGAGCAAAGGACGGGTTGGACATTCAACCGCGACAACTGTGCGAAAACGAGTTTATCGAGCGGGCTTTCGGGGACTGGGGCCGCCGGATTCTCGAACGCATTGGTGCCCGCCTCCGGCATCGCGGCCCCGCACACAGCCGCACCAAAAATAACTACTAAACCTAAAGACGGTCTCACGATGTCCTCGCGTCTTTACTGAAAGACTCGAATCGACAGGAATCCTAACTTTACAGCCCGACTCAGGTCAAGCATCAATAATCCTTCTAAGAGAAGGCGCGCCTCTACAGCAGGTCCGAGGCGCGGACATTCCCTCTGACAGGAAGCCCCCTCGCCACCGGTATCAACTGCAGGTAGTACGGGCGAAGCCAGCGGCAATCCAAACATGAGCGAGTCGCTTATGATTCCAAAAAAATATCTACCTTCATTAACCTTGATTGTCCTTGATTACGGCCTGATCCAACCTTGATTGGAACCTTGATTGGAACCTTGACGGAACCTTGACGGAACGGAACCTGGATTTGACCTGGGCCTTTGATGTTTTTGAGTTGGGTACGGCGAAATACGGGAAAGGACAGGGGGAGGGTTTCATTTTGAACTCCGAATAGCGACGGATAGTGACGGAACGGGCGGCGAGGTGCGTGAAAGAAAGCCGGCGGGTTCGCAGGCGGACGACAAAAAAGGAGCAAAACCCCTGGCGGAGGGGCAGGCACAATTCACAGGTTGAGAACATGGGTTCTCTTTCTCAAGGCCGGCGCCTTACCGGCTTTGGCTGGCTGCCGCAGCCGACGCGCTTACGCGCACATATACTACAGCATGAAATGATCCAATTCTCAGGCTAGAGAGTATGAGATGCGCTGTGGTGGGCAGCTACATCTCTCTGATCCCCGACTCCCGTTTCCAAACTTCGGTATTCTGGTCTTTCGCGGTCGCGAGTTTGAGCAGCACTTTCTCCGCCGCCGCGACGATCCAAGGACGCGGGTCTTTGCGCAAGGCTTCCAGCCGTGGAACGACTCGTTGCGCCGCTTCCGCCCGAACCCAGCGCGGGTCAATCTGCTCCAGTGCCGCAGCCGCGACATGACGGACTGCGGGCTCTTCGTCCGTCAGCGCCAGCACCAGCGGTTCGAGCGCGGCGGGATTACGAATCGCGCCCAGGGCTTCGGCGGCAGCCGCCCGCACGTCGCTGTCTGAGTCTGCCAGCCGCGCGACCAGCGCTTGTGCTACGGCGGGGTCGCCGATGCGGCGCAGGGCCCGGATCGATGTAATTCGGACCTCAAAATTCTCATCCGCCAGCAGGGCCAAGAAGTGGGTCAAGTGCGCCGGCTCGGCCTTTTGTTCGAGCACTTGGGCCGCCGCCAGGCGCACGCGCGCATCCGAATCACCCAGGCTGTTGAGGAGCGTCGCCGTCACAAACTGGCTTCGTTCCTGGCCCAGCGCCGCAATCGCTGTGAGCCGGACCGCCGGTTCGGCGTCCCGGGCTTCTTTCAGCAAGGGCTGAATTCGTCGCCCGTCCTGCACTTCCTTCAACGCTGTGGCGGCCGCGGTCCGCAGCTCGCCGCTCACATTCGCGAGCGCGGCCGCCCGCGCCGCAACCGAAAGTTCCTCGTTGATGGTGCTCAGGGCTTTGGCCGCCGCGCACCGCACCTGAGGGTCCTGGTCGCCCAGGCTGTCAATCAGCAATCTCAGACCACGCAAATTGCCCTCAGCAGTCAGGCTCTCAATCGCCTTGCAGCGCGTTTTCGGACTGCTGGAACGCAGACGACGACTATCTAACCAAATCATATGTTCTCAAACAAAACAGGACAGCGGTGTCTTCCCTCGATACACGCGCCCTGCCCTAACCACATGTTCTCTGCGGGATGCCATATTCGGCATCCGCGACTGGGAATTCTTAGAGCGTTCGGCGTGCCAGCCATTAATAGGACCCGGCGCCAAGGAGAAACCCGTGCGGGAGCCGTTCAGTTTCCTGGCTGTCTTGATTGCGAAAACCTGCCCGCCAGTCATACACTCCTGTCCAGACGTATGCGAACTGCCTTCAAGCATTCGCGGTTGTTGCAAGCGCTCAGCATTTCTTTGCTGTTGAGCCTGGCTCTGGCTTCGCCTTTGCCAGCGGCTGGTCCGACCGCTAAACCGAATATCGTCCTTATTCTAGCCGACGACCTGGGGTTTTCGGACTTGGGGTGCTATGGTTCCGAGATCGCCACTCCCAACCTCGATAACCTCGCCACTCATGGCCTCAGGTTCACGCAGTTTTATACGACACCCCGCTGCTGCCCCACGCGTGCGGCATTGCTCACCGGTCTCTATCCTCACCAGGCCGGCATCGGCGCCATGATGGAAGACCGCGGCCTGCCCGGCTACCGCGGCGAACTCAACGACCACTGCATCACGATTGCCGAGGAGTTGCGGTTGGCAGGCTATCACACCTTAATGGCCGGCAAATGGCACGTGTGCCACATGCATTTTGAAGGTAAAAAACAGTTGAATTTCGAATCCGATACTCCCTTTTGGGAAAGCAAAGCCAATTGGCCACTCCAGCGCGGGTTCGAGGAGTACTTCGGCGCCATTCACGGAGTCACCAGCTATTATGATCCTTTCTCGCTGGTCCGCGGCAACACGCCGATAAAAGCCGAAGGTACCAATTTCTACTACACCGACGCGATCAGTGATGCGGCGGTGACTGACATCGAGAAGTACGCAGGCGGCAAAACACCGTTCTTCCTCTACGTCGCCTATAGCGCGCCACACTGGCCGCTTCAAGCGCCCGCTGAAGACATCGCCAAATATCGGCAGAAATATCTGGCCGGCTGGGACTTGGTCCGCACCAACCGTTACCGGCGGCAGCTTGAGTTGGGCCTCGTCGACAAAGCCTGGCCGATGTCGCCCCGGGACGAGCGCGTGCCCGCCTGGGAAAATGCCCCCCACAAAGAATGGGAAGCCAACCGGATGACGACGTACGCGGCAATGGTTGAGCGCATGGATCGCGGCATCGGGCGCATTATCTCCAGGCTGAAGGAAAAGGGCGTCGAACAAAACACCCTGGTGCTGTTCTTTTCCGATAACGGGGGTTGCGCCGAAGTGGTTCAGCCGAACTGGTACGACGTACCCAGCCGGACCCGCGACGGCCGACCGATCACAGTCGGCAATGGCAACCCAACCGTCCTGGCCGGGCCCGATGATGTTTGGCAGAGTTACGGGGTCCCCTGGGCCAACGTAAGCGACACCCCGTTTCGCCTCTACAAACATTTCGTCCATGAGGGCGGCATCGCCACGCCCTTCATCGCGTATTGGCCGGCGGTTGTCCACGCGCAAGGCAGCCTAACGCGCCAATTGGGACACGTCACCGACCTGATGGCGACCTTTGTGGACATAGCCGGCGCGCACCATCCCGATTCCTACCAAGGCCGCCCGATTCTACCCCTCGAAGGCAAAAGCCTCCTGCCGATTTTTCAAGGCCAACCGCGGCCGGATCGGTCGCCGGTTTTCTGGGAGCATGAAGGCAATCGCGCCGTGCGGCTGGGCAATTGGAAGCTGGTCTCGCGCTTCCCCAATGGTTGGGAACTCTACGACATGGAGGCCGATCGCACCGAGCTACACGACCTCGCCGCGCAGCATCCCAAACAGGTGACCGAGCTATCCGGCCTCTATGCGCAATGGGCGCAGCGCTGCGGAGTCCTGTCTCCAGACCAACTCCCGCAGCCCAGGCGGACGGTCCCGGAAAGGGCGAGGACGGCACCCGATTGAATGGGTTAAATGAGTTAAAGGGTTACATGAGTTACATGGTTACATGGTTACATGAGTTACATGGTTACATGGTTGCATGGGTTAAAAGAGTTAAAATGCGGACACGGCTTTGGCGAAAGCACAAGAAATTTGCGCAACCTGCGCAAACTTTGACGAATAGCACCTGCCTGTCCAGGTTACTTTGACTCAGTACCGCGGTTCGTCACCGTGAAACATTTACGTTTCAGGTTTCACGCATCACGTTTCACGCATCACTTCCCGCCCGCCCCATATCCCTTGGCCGGCGTGCCGTCCTCATTGAGATGGCCGCTGGCCCAAAGCAGGCCGCGCGTGACCAGGTCGAGGTAGCGCCCATCGGCCACTGTCGCATTGTTATGACCGATGGTAGTGCTGAACACTCGCGTCTTTTTAGGACCGTATTCATTGACCCAAGCGACTACAAAATCATTAGTCCGTGTGCCGCCGCCACCCCGTTTTATCACTTGCGTCCCACCCGCGAGAGGATGGGCAGTATCGAAAACATGAACATTGTTATAGTGTTCCTCCGGGATAGTGGTCCAATCGCTCAGGCCTTTGGTGATTGGGTTTTCCGGGTCTTTGAAATGGATGGCAATCGGCTCCTGCGGGCCATGGCCGCTCGATTGGAGGCCCACGTACTCGAACCAAAACCCGTGTGGCGTGTTCGGTTTGACTGGCTCGTTCGGGTCACCAATGCGATAGGAGTGCATGGCGCAATGGAGGTTTACGCCCGGGATGCCGTCGCGATGCGGTTGGAGGATGCCCTCAACCTTGGCTGGGTCGGAGATGTCTGCGGCGCATTCGTCATGGATAACCAGGTCGTAACCTTTCGCGTAGTCGGGGTTTCCGAAGATGGCCAGCGGCGGGTGGGTGGTAGTATCATCGCTGTGAATCTGGTCGATGGTGACATTGGCGCGTTCCTCGATACCTTTCTTCAGGATGTCCTTTTGCCGAACGTAATCGTGGCAACAGCCGCCGGTAATCAGCAAGACACGGAGCGGAGCGGGCGCGGCGACGGCTCGAGCCGGAGCGGCCGCTGCCAGGACCAGCACGGCGAATGTCAAAACGACAGGTCGGATAAAAGAAATTCTTGTCATGGGAGACGTTGTGGGCGAGAACTCGGCGGCTGTCCAGAACAATTAAGAACATGATAACACGAACGAAGCTGTTCCTGTTCGCTCTCACCGGGTTCAGTTCGGCAGCGCTCGCCGCCGCTGACCTCACGCTGTGGTATGAACATCCCGCCAAGCCGGAAGCCTGCATGAACGAGGCGCTCCCGGTGGGAAATGGCCGGATCGGCGGCCTGGTTCTGGGCGGCCTCTCGACCGAACGCGTCGTCTTAAACGAAGACAGCTTGTGGACCGGCGACGAAAACCCCTCAGGCAATTATGAGACGATGGGCGCTTACCAGGTGCTGGGCGACCTCGTCATCCATCTGCCCGGACATGACGCCGCCACCGGCTACCACCGCGAACTCGAGCTGGCCGATGCTGTCGCCGCCGTGAGCTACCAGTTCGAGGGCGTCCACTACCGCCGCGAATACTTCTGCAGCCAGCCCGCCCAGGTTCTGGTCGTGCGCCTCACAGCGGATAAGCTCGGCGCTTACACAGGGTCGCTTGAGCTCAACGATTCTCACCAAGGGAAGCTCCTGGCCGTGAAGAACCGCCTGACGTTCTCAGGTGCTTTGGATAATCAGTTGCAATATGAGGCTCAGTTGCTGGCGCTCAACGAGGGCGGGTCGCTGCAGGAATCCGGCGGGAAGCTGGAGTTTAAAGGATGCAATAGCCTGACCTTGCTTCTGGCGGCTGGCACCGACTACGTGATGGATTACGCAAAGAAATATCGTGGCGAACCTCCCCACGCGCGCGTCACCCGGCAGCTCGATGCCGCAGCGGCCAAATCCTGCGATGCGCTAAAGGCGGGCCACCTTAAGGATTACCAGTTGCTGTTCAACCGCGTCTCCCTGGACCTCGGGCAGACGCCGACGGAGCGGGCCGGCCAGCCGACGGACAAACGGAAGGTCGAGGCGGCCAAGGGCGGCGATCCCGGGCTGGAGGCGTTGCTCTTCCAATACGGACGTTACCTGCTTATTTCCTGCTCGCGGCCAGGCTCGCTGCCGGCCAACCTCCAGGGCCTCTGGAACGACAGCAATAACCCGCCCTGGCATTGCGATTACCACGCCAACATCAACGTCCAGATGAACTATTGGCCCGCCGAACCGGCCAATCTTTCGGAATGTCACCTGCCCTTCTTCGACCTGCTCTGCAGCCAGCTCGAGTCCTGGCGCAAGGCGACCCAGGCCGCCCGCGAGTTCCGCACCCCCTCGGGCAAAACGCGCGGCTTTGCTCTGCGCACTTCTCACGGTATCCATGGTGACATGGGTTGGAAATGGGACAAGACAGCCAACGCCTGGTATTGCCTCCATCTCTGGGAACACTACGCCTTCACATCGGACCGACATTACCTGGAAAAGGTTGCCTACCCGATCCTCAAAGAGACCTGCCAATTCTGGCAGGACCACCTTAAAGAGTTGCCCGATGGCCGTCTCGTCGTGCCGATGGCCTGGTCGCCCGAACACGGGCCGACCGAAGACGGCGTGAGCTACAGCCAGCAAATCATCTGGGACCTTTTCGCCAATTACGTCGAAGCCAGCGAAACATTGAAGCTGGACAAAGATTACCGGGCGAGGATCGCAAGCCTCCAGGAAAAACTGGCAGGTCCCAAAATCGGCAAACGGGGCCAACTGCAGGAGTGGATGACCGACCGCGACGATCCCAACGATCATCATCGCCATACGTCCCATCTGTTCGCCGTTTATCCAGGCCGCCAAATCAATATCGCCCAGACTCCCGAGCTGGCCGAAGCCGCCAAAAAGTCCCTCGAAGCTCGAGGCGATACCGGCGACGTACGCGAATGGTCCTTTGCCTGGCGCACCGCGCTGTGGGCGCGGCTCCGCGACGGTGAAACCGCGCATCGCCAGATTCTCCACTTGCTGGCCGACCGCAACACGTGTCCCAACCTGTTCGGCCTTCATCCGCCGATGCAGATGGACGGCAATTTCGGCATCACCGCCGGTATGTGCGAGATGTTGCTCCAATCGCACGCCGGGGAATTGGCCCTCCTGCCCGCCCTGCCCTCCGCCTGGCCGGCCGGGTCAGTCAAGGGACTGCACGCTCGCGGTAACTTTACGGTCGATATCAACTGGAAAGACGGCAAAGTGACCCAGTACCGCATCGCCTCGCCGCAGCCGGGAACCGTCGACGTGCGAGTGAATGGGGAGGTGAAATCGGTCAAGTCGCAAAGAGGGGAAGCATCATGAAATCCTGGCGGACGCTCTCAAAGTGGCTCCGAACGAAGCGCGTTGGGTAGTAATTTCTGACTGCTACGATGGACCTATTTCCGGCCGGAAGCATCGCGGCGGCTTGTAGGGCATACCAGTCAATGAATTCTGCCAGGGCCGCAATCATTCGGTTTTAAGCTTCTTCCCCTCGCTATCCGGCAGCCCTGGCTTATGGCGCCTTATCGCCATCACTTCGCCTTTATCATCCTTAATGAATGTCACTTGCGTGCCATACTTTTTGAAGAAAAAAATTGTTTCCGATTCGGGATAAAGATCCAAAGCGCTTTGCCATGCGTTGTCCCAAAAAAGTTGCCAGACTAAATGATCTCCTTTTCGCCGGATAGTCACCTTGGCTCCGGTGTCATACACGTTATCCGGCACAATTTCGTATTCGCCGATACAGGCATCGAGAAGCTTTGCGTCCAGCTTGATGGCTGTATGCGGTGTCGGCGCTGGAGGAGCCGTTCGTATCGGTTTCCAACATTGGAAGGGGGCGCAACCCAGGAAGATGGCCATGGCGATGTCGCCTTGCAACCGGGGCCCGTGGCGGGACGCAAACCAGGCGATGACAATTCCCGCGAGCAGGGCGGGCATCAGGACCATGTTAGCAGCCATGAGGATGAGCGCGGGCCGACTCTGGCTCGCATGGAACCAAAATGCCGCGATCACCAATACTAGGAGACTAATCACGGCAAAGCTCCATCGCGGGATGCGGAACCTGCCGACAATGATTGCCAGGAGGATGGCAACAGGAATGGCGATCCCTAGTGACAGCAGGTTGGGTATCGCATCGAGCCAACCGCCGCGGATGGTGAGCATGAAGGCGGCAGCAACGAAGCCACCGATTAACAGTCCGCGGAATCGAGCCAGTCGCGGAAGCAAATCCGTAAAACAACTTGCCAGCGCGCCCGCTGCCAGCATTGCCAGGATGACGCCAAAGGGTCGCCAGAGCCATGCGGTGGGAGGGGCCGGTGGCGTCTGATGCACCGCGGCGCACGCGGCCTCGACGGCTGCATTCACCAGCACCGGATCAAACCCCTCAAGCACATGATCGGACCAGGGAGAAATCACCAGACGCGCGTCCGTTCGGGTCTTGAGGAGCGCTGGTGTAAAGGTTTCCTCGAACCGGCCTGCCAGGAAAAGCAACGGCGGGGCGTGGTCGCCCAGGACCGGCATGGCGCCAATGGCAATGAAAAGCCGCGGTTTCATTCCCCCTTTCCGCACTGTTTCGCCTCCCGTATAGCCACCCATCGACCAACCCGCGAAAACATCCACCGGACCGACCTCGCGTGCGACCGCCTCCAGCGTATGCACGGCTTCCATAAAATCAAATTTCCGCGGCGACGCGCTGTGCCCCGGTTGGTCAACGCTATAGCAAATAAATCCGGCGGCTGCGAGCGCCTCCCCATAGCGAAAGAGGGCCTCTTTCGAAGCAGCGTATCCATGGGCGAGCAGCGCGACCGGATGCGGTCCCGCGCCTGTCGGCATGAACCTAAGCGCAGGTGTGTCCTGGGCGAGCGCCACTTTTTCGACGCGAAGGCCAGGCTCAAGCCGATGCGAGAGCGCAACGCCCGTTACGAAGCAAACGGCGGCGACCCCGGCAATGAACCAGTTCCTACGTGTGCGCATACCGGAAAAATCGTTAAGAACAGTTCCCAAAAGTTGTGATCAGCTGTCGTGCGAATTCCCCGCACCAGAGGAACTGGTATGATTCGACTCGCCCTTGTGCCGTCCCGCGCTGCAGCCTAATCCAATACGTGCGGCCGTTCCTTGAAAGTCTTGAGGACCAGTTCGCCGAAGATCGTATTGGCCCAGGCGAACCAGGCGCGGGTGAACTTCTTCGGGTCGTCCTTGTTGAAAGCCTCGTGCATGAACCCGGTACCGGCGTGGGTCTTCTGCAAGGTGGTGAGACACTGGTGGATTTCTTTGTCGTCGGTGCTGGTCAATCCCTGGACGATAAGGCCCAACGGCCAGATCATGTCCATGCCCACATGCGGGCCGCCCGGACCGTTGGCGGCTTTGCCCTGACAGTAGTACGGGTTGGCGTCGGAGAGGATTAGCCGCCGAGAGTTAAGATAGGTTTTATCGTGCGGACTCGCGGCGCCGATGTACGGCAAGGACAGCAGACTGGGAACGTTGCCATCATCAATGCAGTAGAAATTGCCAAAGGCATCGACCTCGTAGGCATACACGCGCCCGAGCTTGGAGTGCTCGACAATTGCGTATTGGCGGAGAGCGTGCTCGACTTCATCTGCCATCGCGCGGCATTGGGCGGCGTTGTCTTTGTCATGATGGATTTGCTCCAGCATCTCGGCAGCCTGGCGAAGGCTGACCACGGCGAAGAAATTCGCCGGAACCAGGAAGGGGAAAACAGTCGCGTCATCGCTGGGCCGGAAGATGGAGAAAATGAGGCCGACCGGTTTGGCCGGGTTGCCGTAGCCGCGCCCGGCGACGGTGTCGGTTTGGGTTTCGGTGCGGCGCTGGAAGTGGTATGGACCTTTGCCGGTCTTGCGTTGTTGTTCGCGAAAAGTCTGGAGCGTGCGAACAAGGGCGTCGCGCGAGTTGGTGTCGCACGGGGAAGTGTCGCCCGTGGCTTTCCAGTAGTGATAGGCCAGGCGGATGGGGTAGCAGAGTGAATCAATCTCCCATTTGCGTTCGTGGACGCCGGGCTTCATTTCGGTAAGATCGCTCTTCCAATGGCTCTCCTTCTTCTCATCCTTGTAGAAGGCGTTGGCGTAGGGATCCTTGAGGATACAGCGGGCCTGGCGGTTGATGACGCCGGCGATCAGTTGCTGCAGGTTAGGGTCTTCCTTCATCAACGGCAAGTAGGGCCAGACCTGGGCGGTGCTGTCGCGCAGCCACATGGCGTCGATGTCGCCGGTGATGACGTAGGTGTCCGGGCGGCCATCGACGACCTCGAAATCGACCGTGGTGTCGAGCGTGTTGGGAAAACAGTTTTCAAACATCCACGCCAACTCCTTGTTGCCGATGGAAGATTTGACGCGCTCGATGGTG
>DATMQA010000156.1:0-34087 GCA_035566895.1 Binatia bacterium | reverse complement strand
GCCGGCGCCAGCGCCACTTGTGGCATGCGCGACCTGGTCCCCCTCTTGCGCGAGTTGGAGCGCCAGGGTTTCGAAGGCCGGCTTACGAACGCCGCGGAGCTGAACCAACAGGTCGCCCGCGAGTTCCGGCGCATCCGTGTTTTCCTCGAGGACCATCTGGCCCGCCACTCCGAATTGGCCGGGAAATCCTGACGATGAAAAAGATTCTGATCATCGAGGACGACCAGATTGTTGCCAATATCTACCGCAACAAGTTCTCCGTCGAAGGCTACGATGTCATCACGGCGGCTGACGGCGAGGCCGGTCTCGAGAGCCTGCGCTCCTTCCGCCCGGATGCCATCGTGCTGGACCTGCTGCTGCCTAAAATCAGCGGTGTGGACCTCATGAAGAAGATTCGTGCGGAGCCGGAATTTCAGCAGGTGCCCATTATTGTCTTCTCCAATACCTATCTGACCAATATGGTGCAGGAGGCTTGGAAAGCCGGCGCCACCAAATGCCTTTCCAAAGCCAACTGCACCCCCAAGCAGCTAATCGATGTAGTCCGCAGCACACTTTCGAAAAATGGCGCCAGCCCGGCTGCTGTTCCTTCCGGCCACACGCCGGCCCCGGTGCCCCGAGCTGCCTCCTCGCCCGCTGTCGCGCCGCACCCCCATCCGCTCGCCACCAACCCCGAAGCGGAACCCCAGAATGAGCTCGGGAAAATGTTTCTCGCGGGGCTACCGCCCATACTCTCTACATTACGCACTCTCCTTCAGACGCTGAGTAAGGCCGATGATGAACCGACCCGCCTCAAAGCCCTCAACGAAATCTACCGCAGCATTCATTCCCTGACCGCCAATGCCGGGATGGCCGGCCTCGGGCAAATCGCCCACTTGTCCGATGCGCTCGAGGCCCTGCTGCTGGAACTCTACCAAAAGCCCGCGACTATCAATGTCTCCACCCTCCGCACAGTCGCCTCGGCGATCGACCTCCTCGGGCTGCTTCGCACGCGCGGCCCGCGGCCCCATCAAAAAGAACCTGCCTCGCCCAGCATCCTGGTGGTGGACGATGAGCCGATTTCCCGCCGCGCGGTCACCTGTGCTCTCGAAAAGGCCGGCCTCAAATCCGTCAGCCTCGAAGACCCCCAACTGGCCTTCAATCTCCTGGCGGAACGCAAATTCGACCTGGTGTTTCTCGATATCGATATGCCAAATATGAAAGGGTTCGAATTGTGCGCCAAACTCCGCAACCTCCCCGGCTATGGCAAAACCCCGGTCGTTTTCGTCACCGGCCTTACGGACTTTGAAAGCCGGGCCAACTCCACGATGAGCGGCGGCAATGATTTCATTGCCAAACCGTTCCTCCTCATCGAATTGGCCGTCAAAGCCCTCATCCACCTCCTTCGCGTCCAACTCGAACCCGCCAGGTAGCCTTGCCTAATGCCTCAGGCGTGCCGAGCGATGGAGTCCTGCGTGAAAAGCCGTCGGCCGAACCTCTGATTCCCCGCAACACGGCTTCCTATCCGGCATCCAAATCCAGGCGTCACCGCCCTGCAGTGCTTTTTGACATTCCCTGCTTCTCTTACTAGCATTGCCCCATGGAATCGCTGCACGCTCCCTGGCGAATCGAGTACATCCTGGCGCCCAAGCCTCCCCAGGCTGACAGTCTCTTTACCCGGATCGCCCAGGCTCAGGCCGATGAGGACAATTATGTCCTCGCCCGCGAACGCACCTGCTACGCCCTGCTCAACACCTATCCGTATACGGGCGGCCACCTCATGGTTGTGCCTTACAAGCAAGCCCCGGACTTGAACGACCTCACCGACGAGGAACTCACCGAGCTGATGAAACTCACGCGCCGTTGCCAGAACGCCCTGATGCGGGTCATGAAACCGGAGGGCTTCAACATCGGCATCAACCTGGGCAAGGTCGCGGGCGCCGGCATTCCCGGCCACCTCCACGTGCACGTCGTGCCACGTTGGCAGGGCGATACGAATTTTATGCCGGTGCTCGCCAATACCACGATCGTGCCTCAGGCCTTGAACGAATTGGCGGCCCAACTCCGAGCGGCGCTGGCAGCATGAATTGTCAGATGCCAACGGAGACCCTCCATTTCGAAAACGCCCGGCTGGCGCAGCAGCTTTATAACAACGACCCGCGCAACCTGCAGGCCCTCGAACACCAACTGGGCATCAAAGCCACCTCTCGCGAAGGCTGGATCAAGCTCGAAGGCGAGGCCGACTCGCTCGACCGCGCCAAGCACCTTTTCCTGATACTGGAAAATTCTCTCAAGGGCGGCACCCCCGTTCGCCAGCGCGATTTTTCCCATGCTTTGAACATCGTCAAACACGAGGGCGTCTCGATGCTCAAAGACATCATGTCCGACCGCATTCAGACGTCGGAAAAGAAGCCGGGCGTCACCGCCAAGACTGTCGGTCAGAAAAAATATTTGGATGCGATTCGGCTTCACGATGTCACCTTTGGGGTCGGCCCCGCAGGCACGGGCAAGACCTACCTGGCGGTCGCCATGGCGCTGGCGGCGCTGCGGGAAGGGCGGGTTTCCCGCATCATCCTCACCCGTCCGGCGGTCGAGGCCGGCGAGGCGCTGGGCTTTCTACCCGGCGATCTTTACGAGAAAATCCTGCCCTACCTGCGCCCGCTTCATGACGCGCTGCATGACATGCTCCCGGCCGAAGAAATCCAAAAAA
This sequence comes from Binatia bacterium, assembly GCA_035566895.1. GTDB lineage: Bacteria > Verrucomicrobiota > Verrucomicrobiia > Limisphaerales > UBA8199 > DATMQA01. The sequence continues at coordinate 31,401 of DATMQA010000156.1, read as the reverse complement.
GCACCGAACGCGGTGTCATCGAGATTGCGCCCCTGGCCTATATGCGCGGCCGCACACTGAACAATGCCTTCGTCATTTTGGACGAGGCACAGAATTCGACCGCCGAACAGATGTTCATGTTCCTCACGCGCCTGGGCATCAATTCCAAAGCCGTTGTGACCGGCGATGAAACCCAAATCGACTTGCCCCCCCACAAACAATCCGGCTTGCTCGAGGCCCACCGGGCCCTGCGCCACATCGAAGGCATTGCCATCGTCGAGTTCACCCGCCGCGACGTCGTCCGCCATCCGCTGGTCCAACTCATCATTGCGGCCTATGAAGAACATCGCGGCAAGAGCCGCCCCGAGCGGCTCCGTGGGGAAGCGCAAATCTGAAATCCGAAATCCGAAGCCCGAAATTCGCAACGCAACCCGTGCTTCCGACCGGCTCCTTAACGCTCCGCAACCTGCAGCGCACCACCTCGATCAACCTACCCCTTCTTCGCCGAGTGGTGCGAACTTTCCTCCAGGACCTCCTCAGAGCGCAGGATTTTGAGCTGGGTATCCAGCTCGTCAATCGTGACGAGATGACGCGGCTCAACGAAACTTTTCTCCGCCACAAAGGCGCAACCGACGTCATGGCGTTTGACTACGCTGAAAATGCCGCGCCGGGAGTGAGCGGCCGGCGCGGTGCTCCGACCCTGCACGGCGAGGTCTTCGTGTGCCTTGAAGAAGCCGTCCGGCAAGCCCGCCAGTTCCGAACCACCTGGCAAAGCGAACTGGTCCGCTACATCATCCACGGCGTCCTTCACCTGTGCGGCTACGATGACCGTCGAACTGCCCAGCGCCGTCAAATGAAGCGTGTCGAGAACCGGCTCTTGCGCCAGTTGGGAGACAATTATGACCTCCGTCAACTTTCCGCCAAGCCGAACCCTCTCGGCTCTTTGTCTTGAGCCAGCGCTCGCTTGCGCCTAGACTGGCACTGTGAAAGACAGTTTCTTTGCGCGCTGGCAGGCCAATTTTTGGGCCGGCCTGGCTATTATCCTGCCGGGCGTGATTTCCATTGCGGTTGTCGTCTGGCTCTTCAAGACCTTCGCCAACCTCACCGACACCCTGCTGATTTTCCTGCCGCGCACCCTGACTCACGATGGCGGCGGCGCCGGCACAATGTATTGGTATTGGAGCTTGCTGGCGTTGCTCCTGGCGGTCCTCTTGATTGGCGTGGTTGGTTTGGTGGCGCGCAATTACTTTGGCAAGCGAATGATCGAGTGGGTGGATTCAGCCCTGCTGCGCGTCCCGCTTTTGAACAAGATTTACGGTGCCACCAAGCAGTTAAACGATGCGTTCTCTTCCACCAACAAAAATGCCTTCCGCACCGTCGTGCTGGTCGAGTTTCCGCGGCCGGGCGTTTATGCCATTGGCTTCATCACGAGCGAACAGAATGCCGAAGTCCAGGCCAAGACGAGCGAAAAAGTCGTTTGCGTTTTTGTGCCGACGACCCCCAACCCGACGGGCGGCTTCCTGCTGCTGTTGCCGGAGGACAAAGTGATCAAGCTGGAGATGTCCGTCACGGACGGCATCAAGTACATCATCAGCCTCGGTTCGATCCTGCCCGAGTACCCGGCGGGGGGCGCCGGCATCACCGGGAGCGAAAGCACCCTGCCCACCCCTGAGCTCAAGCAGCCGCCCGCTGGTTTAACCCCCGTGGGCCATGGTTGAAACCGCCACCGGCCTGGTGCTGCGGACCCGGCCGCTGACCGAGACCAGCCTCATTATCCATTGGCTCACCCCGGAACTGGGACGGCTGGCCACGGTCGCCAAAGGGGCCCGCCGGCCCAAGTCATCATTTCGCGGCAAGCTGGACTTGTTCTATCTGGCGGATTTCAGTTTCGCTCGCAGCCGGCGTTCGGAACTGCACACCCTGCGCGAAGTCAGCCTGCGCGAAACCCACCCGGGTTTGCGCCAGGAATTAGGGCACTTGCAGCAGGCTTGCTATTGTGCTGCGCTGGTGGAACAAGCCACCGAAACCGATACCGCGCTGCCGGGTATCTTCGATTTGATCTGCGGTTTGCTGGCTCACCTGCCTATCCAAACAGTCCGGGCCCAGACCATCTTCGCCTTCGAACTCAAGCTGCTCCAGAACCTGGGATTGCAGCCGGATTTCGAGCAGACCAAACTGAACCCCGGAACTCGCCAACTGGCCCACGCGCTGGCATTGAGCGATTGGCCCATGATAACGCGGCTCAAGCCAATCGAAACGCAGGCCAAAGAGTTAGACCAGTTCCTGCACGGTTTCTTGATCTATCATTTGGGGAAACTGCCCAAGGGCAGGGATCCGGCGATGGCCCTCCACTAAAGGCTTACCTCGCGGCCAATTCTCCGGCAGCTTTTTCTTCCGGCTCCGCCCATTTGCCGTGCTCCTTGATCAGATCCACCAACCGGTCCACCGCTTCCGCTTCCGGAATGTTGAATTTGATCGGCGTTTTGCCGACATAAAGATTTATCTTCCCCGGCGCGCCGCCGACGTAACCGAAATCGGCATCGGCCATCTCCCCCGGGCCATTCACGATGCAGCCCATGATCGCTATCTTGACGCCCTTCAGGTGCTCGGTGCGCGTTTTGATTTGTGCGGTCACTGTTTGCAAATTGAACAGCGTCCGGCCGCACGATGGGCAGGCCACATAATCGGTTTTGAACGAACGGCAGCCGGCCGCCTGTAAAATATTGTAAGCCAGGAGCAAGGATTGCCCCGCGCCCGGCTCGCCCCGGACCAGGATCGCATCTCCGAGCCCGTCCGCCAGCAAAGCCCCGATCACCACCGAAGCGCGCAGCAAAGCAATCTTTGGTTCGGCCGGCGCAGGGGCGACGCCGAGACAATCTTTGAGCAGCATTGGATTGTTTCGGCCCAGGCGCTTGAGCTTTGCGGCGAGCAACCGGAACGCAGCAATCGCCGGCAAGGCCGCGCCGTCCTTGACCGTGACCAGTTGCGTCTCGCAATTGACCTCGAAATCCCGCGTCGGGTCGATTTCCAGCACGTTCAGCTCTTCGTAAATCGCCTCCGGCTTCACATCCGCTTTCGCGCTGATCTTGGGCGCGACCTTGTCCCAGGTCGCCTGGGTCACCACTACCCGCACGGTTTGTTCGCCGCCGCACTTCACGCTGTCGTTCAACTCAATCTCCGGCGTGGGCCGCCGGGTGAACGTGAACGGATCGAAAGGGAATGCAGGAGCCGACGTAAGGAGGCTCTGATCAACATCTGACGTGCCGCGCTCGGCCATTGAACAGAGCCTCGTTACGTCCGCTCCTACAATGAGGTGCGGAACCTCGGCGAGCAGATCGCGGCACACTTCGATTTCCCGCGGGGAATCTTCCGTCAGCGAAACCCGAATCGTATCGCCCAGGCCATCGCACAGCAGCGAGCCGATCCCGATGGCGCTCTTGATCCGGCCATCCTCCCCTTCGCCCGCTTCGGTGACGCCCAGGTGAATCGGGTAATTCCAATCCGGCCCTTCCTGGTCAAGCCGCGCCACGAGCAACCGGTAACATTCGATCATCACCTTCGGATTGCTTGATTTCATCGAGAACTTGAAATTGTGGAAATCGTTTTTGCGCGCAATGCGGGCGAACTCCAGCGCGCTCTCGACCATGCCGAGCGGCGAGTCGCCGAACCGGTTCATGATCCGGTCGCTCAGCGACCCGTGGTTCGTGCCGATGCGCATGGCCCGCCCGAGTTCTTTGCAGAGCTTCACCAACGGCGTGAATTTCTCCTCGATCCGCAGCAGCTCGGCCCGGTATTGCTCGTCTGTGTATTCTTTGATGGCAAACTTCTTCGAGTCGGCGTAGTTGCCGGGATTGACGCGAACCATCTCGACCCATTTGGCCGCTTCCATGGCGGCGTCGGGTTTAAAGTGGATATCGGCCACGATGGGGACCAGACAGCCGCGCGCCCGCAGCTCAGCCACAATATTTTTAAGATTAGCGGCGTCCTTGACGGTCGGGGCGGTGATGCGGACGATCTGGCAGCCGACCGCCACCAGTTCGAGCGTCTGTTTCACACATTCGGCGGTATCCATCGTGTCGCAGGTGAGCATCGACTGCATCACGACCGGATGGTTTCCGCCAATGATGACGCCGCCGCGCGCCGGGTCGCCGACGATGACTTCCCTGGTCTTGCGACGTTCGTTAAGGAATGGAGACTGGCAGTAGCGCATGGGTGGTTAAGACACCTCAGTCTTCGGATTTCATTCAGTGCTTGGGAGCAAAGACGACCGGTTCTTCATGATTTCTGCGCGCGCTGCGGACCCAGTCGCCAGTGTCAAAGAAAGCGATAAATAACATAAAGCCGATCAACAAGATCGCGCACGCGCTCTGCAGGTATTGGAGCACCTTGGCGCTGACCGGCCGCCGGCGCACCGCTTCGATCAGCGCCAGGGCGATGTGGCCGCCGTCCAGTACCGGGAAAGGCAATATGTTCAGCAGCGCCAGGTTTATATTGATGACCACGCTCCACCAGAGCACCTGGCGCCAGCCGTCTTCGCTTTCAAACAAGCCCTTGTAAAGCCGGATGATCATCACCGGTCCGCCGAGTTGCTGCAGGCCGACATCGCCCTTGTGTGAGAAGACCGCCCCAAGCGTCGCCAGGATTTGTCCGGTGCCCTCGCGTATTTGCGCGAGCGGGCTGGGATGCCCGAGCGTCATGTTGGTGCTGCCCTGCCAAGCCAGAATACCGAAGGAAGGCCCGCTTTTCGCCGGCTTGAGCGGCTTCTCAGGCTGCAATGTCTTCTCAAATTGTTCCGCTCCGCGCCGAACCATCAGCTTGACCGGCGCGCAAGGACCGTTAGTCATAGCCTCTTCCTCCTGTACCACCGCCATCGGGCTGTAAATCTTCTGGTCGTTGAGGGCGATGATCTCATCACCCCGTCGCAAGTCCGCCAGGGCAGCCGGACTATTGGTGGCGACCTCGTCGATAATGGATTTCTGCGCCGGCATGATCAGGATATGGCGGAGGTCTTTCCGTTCGTACCATTGGGTCGGCCGCTTCTTGGGCACCGCCTGAGTCAAATGCTCCTCGCCGTCTCGACGGTACTTAATCGTAATGTTAGTCCCCTGGCTGGTGACAATTCGCCAGGTGATGCTGTCGGGTGTGGTCGGCGCGAAGTGCGAGACCGGATGGTCATCAATCTCCACAATCTCGTCCCCGGGTCGCAAGCCCGCCTTCCAGGCCGGCCCAGTGGGGTCCACCCAGCCGATTTTCGTCGAATTGTCATCACCATTCACTGGCCGGCCAACCGCGTAAACGACGACTGCAAATGCTACTGCCAGCAGAAAGCTGAACAGCGGCCCGGCAACGGCCACAATAATTTTGTCCAGCGCGGAAATCGGCGGCAGCGGCTGGCTGGAGCTTTCGCCCTTGCCCTCGATTGCTTCCATCGTCGCCATCTGCGGCAGGGCGACATAGCCACCCGCCGGAATAGTGCCCAGGGCATATTCGACACCGTTGATCTTTTTCTTCCAAATCGGCTTGCCGAACCAGATGGCAAACCGGTCGATCTTTAGCCCCCGCCACTTCGCTGCCAAGAAATGGCCCAGCTCATGCACGAAAATGAGCAGGTTGAAGAGCAACAGCACTTCCAAAATGATAAAAACGAACTTCAAGATCGACATACGATTATAAAACTACCCCAAAACGGGACGCACGGAGAATATAGCAGCGATTGTGCCAGAGGCAATCCACGGTTTCAAATGGCAAGCAACAGCCGGAGCGTGCGGGCTCATGCGCTTTCAGGCTGCCCGGGGCTGATCCTGTTTTCGAGCCGCGCCGGCCCCTTCGACACGATTGATGCTCGTCAAGCGGCGGGAATCGGCATCGCAAGGCACCCTCTTCATCCCGTCATTGCTTCGCGGCGCGCCCACGCATCCGCTTCCAGTATTTGCTCAAGCGCTGGGTGCGGCACCACCCGATGCCGGTCCACCACGCGCCGCACGGTTTCAGAAATCTGCGGGAAATTTATCCGCCGATTTACGAATGCTTCAACCGCGACTTCATTGGCCGCGTTCAAGACTGCCGGGAGAGACCCGCCCACGTCGCCGGCCTTGCGCGCGAGCGCCAGAGCCGGGAACCGCTCCGGGTCCGGCTCCTCGAAGGTCAGCTTGCCCAGCTTGGCCAGATTGGTTTGCACGCGTTCGCTGGCGGCGCGGTCGGGATAAGTCAAGGCGTACTGGATGGGCAGGCACATGTCCGGTGTCGAAAGCTGCGCCAACATCGAACCATCGACGAATTCCACCATGGAATGGACGACGCTTTGAGGATGCACCACCACCGAAACGCGCGCCATGTCGATGTCGAACAGCCAGTGCGCCTCGATCATCTCCAGCCCCTTATTGAACAGGGTCGCCGAATCGATCGTAATCTTCCGGCCCATCACCCAGGACGGATGCTTCAGCGCCCGCTCGACGGTGATGTTCGGGAACTCCTCCTTGGGAGTCGTTCGGAAAGGTCCGCCCGAAGCCGTCAGCCAGAGCCGGCGAACGGAGCTCGAGGGCTTGCCGTCCAGGCATTGGAAAATCGCCGAGTGTTCGCTATCGACCGCCAGGACGCGCACCCGGTGCTTGCGGGCCTCGTTCATGACGATCTCACCGGCCATCACCAGGATTTCTTTCGAGGCAACCGCTATATCCTTGCCCGCGCGAATGGCCGCCAAGGCGGGCTGCAACCCAGCGGTTCCCACAATCGCGATCAACACGATTTCCGCTTCCGGAAGGGTGGCCAGCTTCAGCAGTCCCTCCGTGCCGGAAAAGACCTCGATTTTCCCATCCAGCGCCCGCCGCAATTCCTGGGCTTTCGCCGGGTCAGTGATCGAAATGGCTGCCGGTTGGTGTTTACGCGCCTGCTCCAGCAACAGCTCCACATTGTTGCCTGCGCCGAGCCCGACCAAACGCACGCGGTCGGGCAAGTCCTTCGCCACCTTGATCGTGCTGGTGCCGATCGAACCGGTCGAGCCTAAGAGAACGACGTTCCGCATGGGGTCCAGAGATTTACGATTTACGATTAACCAGTCAGCACGTGTCTGAGGTACAAGTACATCAAGGGTGCATTAAACAACAAACTGTCCAGCAAGTCGAGGATGCCGCCGATACCGGGAAAGAACCTCCCGGAATCCTTCACCCCGGCTTCACGCTTGAAGATCGATTCGATTAAATCCCCCACCACCGCTGCCAGGCTCAGGATCACGCCCAACAGCGTTGCATGAAGCGCATTCATCCCGGCGAGGTGCTGCCCGAGGTAATGGACAAAGAGCAAACTGGCGACGATTGAAACCACCACCGCGCCCGCCAGGCCTTCCCACGTCTTGCCCGGGCTGATGCGGGGTATCATTTTATGGCGGCCGATTAGCGAGCCGACTACATACGCCCCCGAATCGCTGATCTTGGTGATCAGCACAAAATAGAGCAGGTAATAATGCCCATCCACGCCGGGGAAAAAATTGATCTTCTGGATAAAGTTCAGCAGCCAGGGCACGTACATCAGCCCGAACAACGTCGTCGAGATGGCCAGGATGCCGGCGGTGTTGCTGCGCGAGAAGAACTGGCGCAGACACAATCCCAGCACAAAGAGAATCAGGAAACTGGTTTCAAAATCGTTGACCCGCGCCGGCGAACCCGAAGTGCCGATAAAGCCCGTCAGGTTCAGAAACGTGCCCACCATCAACAACAGGCCGCCCAGCAAGCCCCACCATTTAAAACAAACCAACCCGCGCCGCGCCACCAACCCGTAAAACTCCGCCAACCCGGTCACCGCCAGGACAACAATAATGAATAAAAAGACATAGTCCGACACTGCCCGGCTGCCGGAAAACAGCGCCGTCAGGACAATCGTCCATAACACCACAAAACTAACCAGCCGCCGCAAGAAAACCTTGAGCTTGGAGGAAGGCGCTGGCGGCGCCGGCGTTGGCCCGGATGTCTCAGGCATCGCGGGTGAAGGTAACGGCTAGCCAGGGTCTGTCGAGCCGATTTACCATGACCAATTTACAATCCGCCAAACCTCCTGTGCCTCCGATTATACTCCTCCAACGCCTCGTAGAACTGCGCCTTGCGAAAATCCGGCCATAACGTCTGTGTCACCACCAGCTCCGTGTAAGAAATCTGCCAGAGCAAAAAATTGCTCACCCGCATCTCGCCGCTGGTGCGAATCAGCACGTCGGGGTCGGGCAAATTGCGCGTATAAAGGTGCTGCGCAAAGACCTGCTCGGTGATATCGGCCGGATCCAGAGCGCCGGCCTTGATCTTTTGGCCGATGCTGCGGACCGCCTCGACAATCTCCGTGCGCCCGCCATAGCTCAGCGCCATCACCAGCGTCAGCCCGTTATTCTTCGAAAGCGTCGCGATCGTTCGATTCAAATGCTCCTGCACATTTTCCGGCAAACGGTAAACCTGCCCAATCACTTCCAGCCGCACGTTGTTCTTGTTCAGCTCGGACGTCTCGGTCTTGAGGTAATGCACCAGGTACTTCATCAGCGCATCGACCTCCTCTTTCGGCCGGTTCCAGTTCTCGACCGAAAAAGCGTAGAGCGTCAGGTACTTGATGCCCAACTCCCCGGCCGTCCGGATGATCACGCGCGCCGATTCGGCGCCCGCCCGATGCCCCTCGATCCGCGGCAGGTGCCGTTGCCTGGCCCAGCGGCCGTTGCCATCCATAATGATGGCCACATGCCGCGGCAGCGTGGCCTTGGCTTCCGGACTGAGATGGGCGGTTGGCGCGCTCACTTGAACCTGCAAAGTTACAGGCCGCGCGCTCCAGGTCAAAAGCAAACTACCTTTGTTTCTTGTGGGCATTCGCGAAGGCCTGCAGCTCCCCTTCCGAAGACCTCACCCTCGTCAAGAAGCTGCCCGGGCCGGACCAGGCCCTCAAAATGAATCGGCGAAATGGGCGCATGGTGCCTGAACCGGGAGCGCTTTTCAGCCGCAACCGCCTGCAAAGCAGCAGCTAAGCATGAAGGAGGAGAGGCGGTGTCAGATGTTTTGGAGGACGCTTTTTCGGGATTTGGCACCATGCCTGCTTTGATTTTAATAAGAATGCGGCTGGAAGATGATACTAAGTGCTGAAGCGTTGGACGTCCTGACTTACCTCAAGGCTACTCCCGGTCAATTCGTTGCGATGAGAGCGATTTCCCGGAGGGCCGGAGGCCGGAAGAGATTCGAGGAAACACCAAACTGGGCTAAGGGGTTGATGGGTCCACTGGTTGAGGCAGGACTCATTGAGATAAACGAGCGTGGCCACTACCGTTGCCAAGAAGCCCAGGGGCCCGTTAAAACCCGCACCCAGAAGCCGGCAGCAGCCCAGAAGCCCCAAAGGAAAGTTGTGGGGGACGATTATTTCCCGGCACCCAAAAATGTCGGGATAGTTGGCGACAATTACTTCCCGTCCACCGGTTAGACCGGAACGCTCACTGGAAAAGGGCGGGGAACCACCGCGGCAAAAGCATATAGGCGGCATACCCGCTGCCTGCCGGGAGCAAAGTTCCGACCAGCAGCTTCACCCGGCTCCACTTGCTTAGACCAGGCTGCGCGGCCGCCGCGGAATCAGGCTGCGAGCCGAGAGAAAAGCCGATGCAATGGAAAAGCCCGGCGATATTCTTGAAGAAAAGCCGGAACAGAATTAGGGCCACCAGGAGCCCAACTGCAATCGAGGCATAAGTCAGTTTGGAGCCGCTTTCGCCCCATTGCAGCGCTTGGGTCAATTGAGCTTTTATCGAGGAGGTATTCATACGGATTTATTGGTCGAGGACTCAGGCCCGGGGCAAAGCCGGGCGGCAACGCATTCCAGAAACCCTCCCGTTTTTCCAGCACATCGATAGCCGATCTGTTTCATACAACGATCCTGATTCCGATAATCAGTCACGCATGCCCTTAAGCACAGCCCATGCCAACGTCCACGGCGCCTCGGCCGCACCCTCCAACCCATCAGGGATTGCCTTGTTCTGAGACGCCATGCTTGTCTTCATTGTGCCCGGCCCGAAGGCGGGTTATGGTCTGATTCGCTCGATGCAATCTCGAAAAATGAACGCGAACATACCCACGAGAAGTTCTTCCACCTCTCTCTTTGTACTGCCATCCATCAAAGTTTGCGCCGCTTGCGCAAGTTTCTTGTGCGTTCGCAAAACTGGTGTCCCTCAGTTAAGTCAGTTAACTCTTTTTACCCATTTAACTCTTTGGTTGCGGCTTTGCCGCGCTGTGTTCCTCTGGGCGTTTCTGGCAACGGTCTCCCAGGCTCAACTCGCACCCGAGGGCCACTGGTGGAGCGCGGCTGTCGAGAGCCGCCTCGGCGAGGCCGGAACGAATCGCCTGGAGCTGGTCAAGGCGCTGAATGAAACCCCGGCCCCCCGGCGCGAGGGAATGGCGTTCCTACTCGAAAACATGCCCGCCGCGGATTTGAAATCTCTCGGCGCGGCGTTCTTGCTGGAGAATCTCAATCTCGCGTACGAAGCGTGGGAGACTTCGCCCTGGCACGCGGGTGTGAGCAACGAGCTGTTCCTCAACGAGGTCTTGCCGTACGCCTGTATGAGCGAGGAGCGCGACCCGTGGCGCGCGCGACTGCGGGCGTTGTGCCTGCCTCTGGTGGCCGAATGCAAGACGCCGGGCGAAGCCGCGCAGTTGCTGAACCGGAAAATATTCCCGTTGCTCAAGGTTCGCTACAATACCAGTCGCCGGCGGCCGGATCAGAGTCCGCGGGAAACGAGCGAGACGGGGGTCGCGACGTGCACGGGCCTGGCGATTCTGCTGGTGGACGCATGCCGGTCGGTGGGCATCCCGGCGCGAGTTGCGGGCACGCCCATGTGGGCAAACATGAGGGGCAACCACACCTGGGTGGAAGTGTGGGATGGGGGCTGGCATTTTGCCGGCGCGGCCGAGCCGGACCGGGCCGGGCTGGATCATGCCTGGTTCGTGCACGACGCCTCGGAAGCGCAACGCGATGTGGCACAACACGCGATCTACGCCACCAGCTTCCGGCGCACCGAGGTTTGCTTCCCGCTGGTATGGGCGCCGGGAGACGAATCAGTAAGCGCGGTTAACGTGACCGACCGTTACGCGGCCAAGGCGCCCGTGGCTACGGAAGGCGCCGTGAGGGTGGCGGTAAAAGTCATCGAGTCCAACGGCAAACGCGCGGTGGCCGACCTCCTCGTGAGTGAGGCTGGCAATCCGGCGACGAACCTCAAGGAAAAGAGCCGCGGGGAAACGGCGGACCTGAACGACCTGGCGACGTTCAAGCTAATGCCGGGCCGCAAGTATCACGTGAACGCGCGCCTTGATAACCGCGAGGCGGAAACGGACGTGACTGTCACGGAGGTGGCCGAGCAACTCGTGACCCTCACTCTGGCGGAAAGGCCTGCGGCCCCGTCCGAGGCCTGCCAGGCGGTGTCGCAACCGATTAAGCCGCTGCCCACCAAAGATGTGGCCAGCCTGAAGAGTGCGTTGAGCGGATACTTCACCGCTGACGTGGCGCGGCAGGCGAAGTGGAAATTTCCTGCCCGGCTCGAGAAGTTGCTGCGCCAAAATGAGCCGGCCGTGCGCCAAATAGCCTGGGAAACTTATCGCAGCGCTCCGATTCACGCGGCGCTGAAGGCTGATTTCGACGCGCACGTGGTGAATTTTGAGAAGTATCAAAGCCCCTACACGGTGAAGACCGTCGGCCAGCGGCCGGCCAAGGGGTGGGCGCTGTTTATTGCCATGCACGGCGGTGGTGGGGCGCCCAAAGAGGTCAATGACAGCCAATGGAAGCAGATGCGGAGTTATTATAAGGACCACCCGGGAGCCGGCGGCTATATCTACCTGGCGCTCCGCGCACCCAATGATACCTGGAACGGATTTTACGACAATTACGTCTATCCGCTCATCGACAATCTGATTCGCCAGTTCCGGTTGTTCGGCGACATCGACTCGGACAAGGTGTTCATCATGGGCTACTCGCATGGAGGTTATGGCGCGTATGCGATCGGCCCGAAGATGCCGGACCGGTTCGCCGCCATTCACGCGAGCGCCGCCGCGGCGACCGACGGTGAGACGACCGCCAAAACGCTTCGGACCACGCCGTTCACGGTGATGGTGGGCGAGCGCGACACCATGTATGGGCGCTACGAGCGCAACCTTAAATTCAAGGACCAGGTCGAAAAGTTGCGGGGTGGCCGGACCGATATCTATCCCGTCACGGTCACGATCATTTCGGGCAACGGCCACACTGGTTTGCCCGATCGGGACAAGATCACGCAAATGTACCCGGCCGTGCGGAACCCCGTGCCCCGGGAGTTGGACTGGCTCATGACGGATAATGTGGTCCAGGACTTTTTCTGGCTTCGTGCGACGCAACCGGGCAAGCGGCAGGAAATCCTGGCGAGTGTGACAAACAACCGCTTCGTCATCACCGCCAATGAGAACGTTTCCGCGGCGACCGTATTTATGGACGCGCGGCTGGTGGATTTCAGCAAACCGGTGGATATCGAGCTGAACGGCTCGACCACAACCCGCCGGTTTGAGCCCGGGTTGAAAACCTTTTGCGAAACGCTGGCGCGCCGCGGTGATCCCGGTTACGCCTTCTGCGCGGCCTTCGAGGTGGTCAAAGATGCTCAAACCGGCCGGTTAACCCTGGCCCCGCCCGCGAAGTAACGAAGCCCGTCTGGACTAGCTCGGTGTCGGAACGGTCGGGACTGGTCGGAACGAACGTTGTTGGCAGCAGACACCCTTTGCCGTAATTGTTTTCCGTGCCTGTCATTGACCAACTGTTTTCCATTGGTTGGATTCGCAAGGCCCTCTGGAAACTTTGGTATCCCTTGCTCACCCGGCGGCTTCATGGCGAAGAGGTTTTATTTCTCAACTACGCTTACGAAGAGGAGCCGCCCATGGGCATCGCGCTTTCGCCCGAGGACGAGGTGAATCGCGCCTGTATCCAGCTTTATCATCACGTTGCCACGCAAGCGCCGCTCCGTGGAAAGAACATTCTGGAGGTAAGCTGCGGGCACGGTGGCGGAGCGTCTTACCTCGCCCGCGCGCTCCAGCCGAAGAGCTACACCGCCCTGGATCTGAATCCTGCCGGAATCCGCTTTTGCAAACAACGTCATCAAATGAAGGGGTTGGCGTTCCTCCAAGGCGACGCGGAAAGTCTGCCGTTTGAACCCGAGACCTTCGACGCAGTGATCAATGTCGAGGCGTCTCACTGTTATCCGAACTTCGCGCGATTTCTGGCAGAGGTGGCGAGGGTGCTCCTGCCGGCCGGCCATTTTCTCTATGCGGACTTTCGTTTTGGCGACCGCCTGGCCGAATGGGAACAGGCGCTCGCCGCTGCCCCGCTTCACGTTTTGCAGACCCGGAACATCAACGCCGAAGTGTTGCGCGGAATGAGTCAGAACTCAGCGCGCTCGCTGGACCTGGTCGAGCGGCGGCTCCCAAAATTCCTTCGGTCGCTCGGCCGCGACTTTGCCGGCATCAAAGGCGCGCGGATTTACGATGCCCTGCGCAGTGGAGAAGTGTCGTACCGTTCCTATTGCTTTGAAAAGCCTCGCCATACCATCCGCTCAACCCGGCAAGTTCCTTGAAAGCCGCTCAATTCTGTGTTGTGATGGAAGCCCATTCTATGAAAACCAATCGACGGCAATTCGTTAAGACCAATCTTCTGGGCGGTTTGACAGCCGCTCTGCCGCTTTCCGCTCTGGTCGCGTACGCCCCGCGCCCGCGCTCTGCCTCTAAAAGCCAAAACCCCCGTTATGCCAGGCTGGATGAAATCCTTGGGCAACCGGTGCTCAAACGGGAGCTTTTCGCCACCCCCGTCATTATCGAGACCCTTGAATTGCTTCGGTATAAAGACAATTTTCTGTGCCGCGTGCGTTCGCGCGACGGCGCGGAGGGCATTTCGGTCGGCCATAGCGGGCTGAATGCGCTCTACCCGATTTTCTCTCATAACCTGCACCCGTTCTTCATTGGCAAAGATGCGCGGGACCTGGACCTCCTCCTGGAGAAGGTTTTTATCTACGGCTTTAATTTCAGGTACAACGGTATTTCGATCGGCACCCCGTTAGCCACGATCGAGTTTGCCATCCTCGACCTGCTCGGACGCATCGCCAACAAGCCCATCGGCCAGTTGATTGGGGAGCTCCATCACCCGGAGGTCACCGTTTACCAGGCGACTGAATACCGCGAAAAATCGGTCGAGGAATCGTTGGAATTGATCAAGCGCGATGTTGCCGAATACAACGCCCACGCCCTGAAAATCAAAATCGGCGGGCTGATGTTCATGACCACCGATATCAATGCCGTCGGGCCCCCGGGACGAACAGAGAAGATGATTCCCCTCATCCGGAAAACCTTTGGCGACCACATGGCGTTGTTTGCGGATGCGAATGGGTTCTATTCAGTCGAGGAAGCGATCCGCGTGGGCAAGTTGCTCAAGGAGTATCGCTACGGTTTTTTTGAAGAGCCGGTGATGTTCGACTGGCACGAAGAAACCAGGCAGGTGGCCGAAGGACTTTCCCTGCCGATTGCCCTCGGCGAGCAGGAATACAGCCTGCACGGCTTCCGCTGGCTCATCGCCAATGACGCGGTGCAAATTGTCCAGCCGGATAATTATTATTTCGGCGGCATGATTCGGTCCATGAAGGTGGCGCGGATGGCCGAAGCCTTTGGCGAGAGCTGCACTCCCCACATGTCCGGGGGCGGGCTTGGGTTCCTTTATATGATGCATTTTGTTTCCGCCCTGCCCAATGCCATGCCGCATCACGAGTTCAAAGGCCTTAGAACGAGCGTCCAATTCGACTGCAAAACCTCGCCGCTCAAAGTGGTGGATGGAAAGATCAAAGTTCCGACCGGCCCCGGGCTGGGCGTGGAGATCGACCCGGCCTACGTGAGCAAGCATCAACCGGTAAGAGCTTAGCTAAAAATCTGGTCAAGCTAACTCATTGGCGCCGGTTGAGAATTCAAGGGAACAGGGTAAAATAGAAATTGCCGACAAAGGACTTCAGGGCTCGGCACAACAACAAACCAAACGAAAGGATTCAAAATGCAGACGAGTATCAATCGTGTTCATGATCCGGCCAGGGCCAGGGCTTACTTCGAAGACAAGCTGGCATTTACCACCGGTCCGGTAGAACTGGAAAGGTGGATCAAAGCCGGCGAAGACAACCTCGTCGTGGTGGACGTTCGCGCGGCGGAGGATTTCGCCAAAGGCCACATTCCCGGGGCGATCAATCTTCCCAAAGAGAAATGGGGCCGGCCGCAGGGACTCGCCAAGGACAAGACCAACGTCGTTTATTGCTATACGCAACAGTGCCATCTGGCGGCCAATGCCTGCGTGCAGTTCGCTGCCAGCGGCCACCCGGTCATGGAGCTGGAGGGCGGCTTCGAAGTCTGGAAAGAACATCAATTCGATATCGAGGAAGCATCAGCCCACCGGTTCCAGGGCAACGCGCAATCGCTCGGCAGCAGTCGGCGCTGAGAACCCGGTCCCTTATCACGAGGGTTCAGGCTGCAGAGAAGCTCTCAACCCTCTTTTACTGCAATGCGCCCACTTCAGGGCGCACGCTCTTCACAGTGCCGGAACCGACCTGCTCATTGCCAGTGCCGGCACTTCTCCCTCCCTGAGCGCTCTTAACCACGTCCGACGGCATTGACAACTGTCCAACCGGTTCTCGGTGGTTCAAATCGCATGGTTACAAGGTTACATGGTTACATGGTTACATGGTTACAAGGTTACATGGTTACATGGTTACATGGTTACAAGGTTACATGAGTTACATGGGTTAAAGGAGTTAAAGGAGTTAAATGCGGGACACCACCATTGCGAACTCATAAGAAATTTCCGCAAGCTGCTGGGCCGGAGTTCGCGGTAATCGCCACGGTCTCACGGTCGTGCCCGGGGCGTTGCCGTCGGCAACGTCCGGTTCCTGCATTCAGGGCCGGATTCAGGCGGCCGGCAAATCCACACGGCGTTTTTATTTTTCGCCGGCCACTTTGCCTGACTCGGGCGCGAGCAGCGTGAGACCGTAGCTGTTAGGGATACGTTTCTGCGGAATGGTCTTGCAGCCATTCTCGGGTTCTTTGCACTTCGGCCAGCGCACCTAAACGCTGGAAAATCGCCAGTGCTTCTTCCGTCTTGAGGCGGCCTTCCTGGCCACGGCCCTCCAGCACCTCATATTCCGCCCAATCCCGCAGCGTGCGGGCTTGTTCTCCTTCGGCCTGAATCTCCCTGAACACGCGCAGGCCTTCGGCAAAGCAAGTGCCGGCGTCGGGAATGAAGTCCGGACCGGCGGCATCAGCGGCGGAGGCGCGGTTCTCACGATTCGCAGGCGGGGATGCCTGGGCTCCGAGCACCCGGCCCAGCGTGCGCCAGGCGGTGCCAAGGTCGAGGTCATTCTCCGAGTCCTGCGCCAGCGCCAGCGCGCGGCGGGCCGCTTCGAGTGCCGGGGAGGTTTTCCCCTGGCCGAGGCAGGCCTCTCCAAGAAAACTGTACGTGGCGGACAAGGCACAGGAATTCGTGCCCGAAGTCAGGGCGATGGCTTCCTGCAACTCGGTTTCGGCCTGTTGGAATTTTCGGAGGCCCAGCCGCGCGGCGCTCAGGTTCGTCAGATAGATGGCTTCGCTTTCGCGATGCCCGATCTGACGGACGGCGGCCAGCGCCTTTTCGTAAAGCTCTTCGGCGGATTGATAATCGCCTCGCAGGCGCGCGTTTTCAGCCAGGTTGTTCCACATCGAGGCGGCGTTGCGCCGATCTCCCAACTCCTCATAAAGAGCCAATCCCTGCTCGAAGAAACGAGCGGCCTCCGGGAAATGCCCGAGCTGGAGATGGGCCACCCCGTGCAGCTTGAAACTGGTCGCCAACCCGTGACGATTGCCCGAGGCAAGGCACAACTGGCGTGTCTGTTCCCCGAGCGCCAGGACTGCGGGCGCATCGCTGATCCGATAAAAGGCCCAGCCCTTGAGGAGCAGCGCCCGGACCCGTTCACCTTGTCCGGCTTCGCCCGCCTCGCGGGCCAGGGTTTCGGCGTGCTCGGCGCACTCGACGGACGCACGGTTACGTCCCAAGCGTTCGTTCAAAAAGGCCAAGCCGTTCCACGCGCGGGCCTGGGCGACGCGGTCCCCGAGTGCTTCCGCCAGGGCGCGCAACTCCGTGCATACTTCAAGGCCTTCTTCAAAACGCGCCTGGGCACCCAACACTTCGGCCAGGCCTTCCCGCCATTCCAAGCGTTTCTCCCGAAACTCCTTTTCCTCGGCCACAGCAGCGGGCAAGAGGGCCAGCGCCTTGCCAAAGTATTCAATCGCGGTGGCGGGGGTATAGCTTGCGCGGGCCTGCTGGCCCGCCCGGCCATACCACTCGGCGGCTTCAGCCAGCCGCTCGGCTTGTTCGAAATGGGAGGCGACCAGGCCGGCGAACTCGTTGACGCGTTCGCCGCTTTGTTCGATCAGCCAAAGGGCAGCCCGCTGATGATGCTCGCGCCGCAGCTTCTTGAGGATGCTTTCGTACGCCACGTTTCGCAGCAACTCGTGTTTGAAGGCGTATTCGACGGCACCCGCAAAAGCGGATGATTCGCGGCGAAAGATCAGTTCCTTGCGGCGCAAGCCGGCCAGCGCTTCGAGGATTTGGTTTCGGCTCAGTGGGCCTTCGACGTTTGCCGGCCGGTCCGCCGGGACGCTCAGGCGCTCAACCGCGCGGTCCCAAAAAATGCGACCGAGCACCGCGGCGCGATGCAGCACCAAACGTTCCTCCGGCAACAGAGTATCGAGGCGGGCCTGCAAAATACCCGTGAGCGTGGGCGGCACGCGCGTGGCCGCCAGGCGGTCCTGCTCGACATGCCATTGCTCGTCGCCGGGGACAATCACTTTCTGGTCGATGAGCATGTTGATTATTTCTTCGATATAGAAAGGAATTCCTTCAGCGCCGCCGATGATCAGCTCGCGCAACACCGGCGGGATTTGCGGTGTCTTGCGCAGGATGTCTTCCACCAGAGCCAGGCTCTCGGAGGGAGATAAAACCTCCAAATTCAACCGCTGATGGGCGGGCAAGTCTTCACCCCAGCGAGGCCGTCTTTCAAAAAGCGCGGGCCGCGCCAGGCTGACGATCAGCAGTGGCACGCGATTGCACGCGCGGCCCAGGTAGGACAGCAAGTCGAGCGAGCCCTCGTCGCACCAATGAATGTCTTCGGCGATGAGCACCGCGGCCTGGACCGCAGCCCGCTCGTCTCCCGGCGCAGGCTCTTTCTCCCGGCTGACCGCGGCGAAAAACCGGCTGAAGCAGTAGAAGGCACGCTGGCGGATTTGGTTGGGGTCATTGAGAATCTCACGGAGCCAGGGGCTGGCAGAAAAATCCAAGCCGAGTAGTTGACCGATAAAATGGGCCTGGAGAGTAGCCTCCTCTTTGGGTGAGCCAGTGTCCTCCGCGCCAGCGGCCTGGAGCCGCAACAGGCCGCGCTCTAACTTGTCGCGCGCGATGCCTGGAGCATCGCTGTCCTGGATTTCGAACCGGGCGCATAAAGCGTCGCGGATGAGGGAAAAGGGAAGCCCGAGCGTTTGTGCGGTAGCGCGGCCGGAAAACAAGCGGACTGATTGAGGAAGCAGTTCGGCCCACTTTTGGAACTCGCGGACCAGGCATGATTTCCCGATGCCGGCCTCGCCCACAATGGTGAGCACCTCCGACTCACCGCTTGCAATCACTCGTTCCAGGGCCGATTGCAGGCACTTCAATTCGCGCTCCCGGCCAATCATCCTGGCCTCGACCCCTTCAACGCCGCGCAACTGCATCGCCAGGCCGCGTGGTTTGGCGCGCAAGATCACGTAGGTCTGGAGTGGCTCGGGCCGGCCCTTGACGGTAAACGGCGGCAAACCCTGCATATCAAAAAATCCATAAACGTGCCGGTAACAGTCCTGAGAGACCAACACCCCGCCCGGCGGCGCGCTTTGCTGCAGCCGGCTGGCGAGGTTGACCGCGTCGCCGGTGGCAATCAGTTCTCCCGAGGCGCCGAGCGGTCCGACCACGACTGGCCCGGTATGAATGCCGATACGAATCTGCAAAACCGGCTGGCCCCTGGCCGGGCGGAAGTCCGCCAGGCAGGCCTGCATCGCCAGCGCCGCGCGGACGGCCTGGGCAGGGTCGTCTTCCCGCGACTGGCGCGCTCCAAAAACGGCGATGATGGCGTCTCCAATGTGCTTTTCGGTAAGGCCGCCGTGGGCGGCAATCAGACCATCCAGCCTGGCCCACACTGAACTGAGGAAATCGCGGACGTCCTCGGCATCTTGCTTGTGAGTGAAGGCGGTGAACCCGGCAAAGTCGGCAAACAGGACGGTGACTTGCTTGCGCTCGCCGGAGGAAGGAGGTCCTGAGGTCCCGGGCTCGGTGGGACGGGCTTCAGCCGGCTGGCCGCAGTTCGGACAAAACCGGGCGCCGGCCGGCAGTTCAACCTGGCAATGCGCGCAACGCGCTGCCAGTGCCGCGCCGCAGCGTCCGCACCCGATTGCTTTGGCTGGATTCTCAGCACCGCACGCCGCGCAATACATAAACGACCCGTCCGATAGGGAAACAGAGTCCGGTGCCGGCGTCCAGTGCAGAGCGCGGGCCGGGCGGCCTAAGAGCGTGTTTGAGAAATCACCCCGAGCGTAGCAGCCGACGCAAGGAGGCTCAAATTTCGGGCATCTTTAGTATAGATCAGAGCCTCCTTGCGTCGGCTGCTACATGAGTGGCTGAACCGCACCGGGCGGTCGGGGTGAAAGCGGGCCGGGAAAGGGATTTCGGTGTGGATAGCTTCGGATTGCTTCGGACCACTTCGGATCGCTTCGGATTTTGGACTTCTGGCGCCGCAGTAATCCGCAGCAATCCGAAGCGAGCGAAGGTGGTTGCCGAAGTAATCCGAACCGGGGACGGGCAGTGCGAAAGGCGAGGTGGGAGGTGCGAAGGGCGAAGTGCGAAGGGCGAGGAGCGGGCAGACGCGTGAGCGCACGGGGGATCCATTTGTGGTCAAGATTGCTCAAGATTACTCAAGATTGGTCAAGATTGGTCCAGATTTTTGGCTGATCGATCTTGAGTAATCTGGACCAATCTGGACCGAGCGGAGGGTTTAGCTTGAGTAATCTGGACCGGAGAGCGGCCAAAAAGAGCCCGCGGTTTGGCGGGTGTTAAACGTGGTGGAGAGACCACCGCCGGAAAAAAATTTAGTGTTATAGAGTGTTATAGAGCGTTAAGGCCGCGGTAGCGGCTTAAGGAGGAGCGTGGGAAGTGTGAGGTGCGGAGTGGCCGAAATCAAACGTCCCATGCACAAAGCGTCCCAGGAGAGGATTGAAATTGTTTGTGTGCGCGGAGGGGCTGTCGCAAAGCGTGGCACGTGGCAAGGGCCTGTTTACCGAGGGATTTGCATTTTCAAAGCGTGGCACAAGCGTGGCAAGCTGGCGCAAAGCCTGGCGGAGCCAGGACTACGAGACTACAGACTACAAGACCACAGGACTGAAATATGTTTGTGCGACGAGGGGCCGGGGCAAGGCGTGGCACGTGGCAAGGCCGTGTTTAGCGAGGGATCTGCGTTTCCAAGCGTGGCACAGGCGTGGCAAGCTGGCGCAAAGCGTGGCGGGGGGGCGGGACTACGACACTACGGACTTAAGCGGCTCGGAGACGCGCAAACCGCAGCCGTAGAGCATCCGGGAAATCAGGTTGGTGGGGTAGCCGCCCTCGTTGCGGACGGTTTGCAGCAGCGATTGGTTTCTGCCACCGTGGGTGCATGTCGCTCATGCGCGGGCCGCTTGGCACGCAGCGCATTTACATTTCCGAGGGGCTGGCCCAATACCTCCCTGTAGAAGAAGAGCACCGCGTTGAAGGCTTGGTTTTGAGTGCTGGCCGAGACATTGTCGCGGAGGGCCAGCCCGGTGAGGAATTGTTCGAGTTTCTTCTCGCTGGAAAGTTCCTTGGGCATGCTCCGCACCGCGAAGATGTAGCGGCGGAGCCAGAAAAGGTAACAATCCTCGGTGGAGAGGGCCTTGTGCTGTCGGCGGAGGACTTGGCGCAACCGATCGATGGCTTGTGGGTTTGTCATAGTTTTTTGGGAACAGTTTAACCGGGGCACCTGGACAAAGGCTGTCCAAGTCTCCTGGGGACGCTGGTAAAGACAAACTTCTTTTCGCCTTGCAATAAACGAACCAGGTAATGTAGATTTCGATGAGACGAAGTTGGAAATGAACAACTTACGAAGAAATAAACCAGGGAAATTTCGGCGTTCGATAAACGAACCGCCGGTCGCATAATCACAGTTGGGTTGCACCGGAGCATTTGTCGCGCACCAACGTCTAATTCATTATGAGAACCACACGAGTTGCTTCACTGCTAATATTGCTGTTCCTTGCAACGTCGCGCTGTTTTGCCTTGGTGATGATCGAGACTGTTTCCAGGGGGCAAGCCGAGAAGGATTTCGGAGTGAGCATAAGGACGGAGGCCGTGGGAACAAATCAGGTCGGGGTTTGGCTGGAGTTTGTCCCCAAGGGCAAGCTGCGGACCTTTAGTTCCGTGCAGTTGGAGATCACATCGGGAGAGCGTAAGCTGGTCTCGGCGACCTTGGCGCCGTCGAAGCAGACGCCGGAGACTGTGATCGTTTATTTTTCGACCGATCCAGCTTACTTGCCGGGGAGCAGGCTTACGGTCTTTTACAAGATCAGCAGCGGGGATCCGCCGTATGACGGCATCCAATTCAACGTCAGTGATTTCATAAAGCATGCGCCGTCACATTGAGATTCAACCCAACCAGGCGCGTCAGCCAACGCCGGGAGATCGTCTTGCGGCGTGCTGGGCGTCACTGGCCCGGCGTGGCTGCGCTCATCGTTGGGCAATGTGAACATGCGAGTTGAGGGACACAACCAGACGTGGAACGTGGACAGCGAGGAGGCGCTGGAAACCGCGCTTTTGACGCGAGACGCACGTGGCGGTGCCGAGTTCTGGCTATCATCGGCAGACAAAACGCACCCCTGCCTTGCCGTGCAAATTGGTGTGACTTCCGGCAGCGTCACCTTCTTCCCTAAAGATGTTGGCTCGGGCCAAAGCGTCGGCTCGGCGCGTAGCCTGCGCGAGCAATCTTCACCAAATCGGCGTGGGCCTGCGGCTATACGTGGATGATTTTCGGAAATTCCCGGCCTTTCTAAACCTCGGGTCTGGACTCACCAACTACCGTGTCGGGTTTTGGGACTACATGCTCCTGCCGTATGTCACAGGCAATCAAGGAGTGTTTCTCTGTCCCGCGCAGTTTAGCACCAACTACTACGTTTCGACTAATTGGACCTGCATCGACGCGCTCGGGGAATTATGGCCCAATCGCAGTTATGGCTAAAACGCACACGGGACTGGTGGGGGGCCGTTGGGCTATGTTGTCGGGCGGGGGCTGGGCGGCGCAGTGATTTTCCCCGCGAAGACATTGTTTGTAGCCGAGGGCCTGGTGGTCGCTCCTTCCGATATGGTCGCGGTTGCGGATCATGACCCGTACAGCTCGGATGACGATCAAGATGGTGACCTGCATCCCGACCTGCTTTACGATGTGACATTGACGGGCAAGCGCCACTCACGCGGGGCCAATGTGGTCTTCTGCGATGCACATGTGGAGTATGCGAGGACAAATCAATGGAAGGCCGATGTCGCGCGGCAACGGTGGAATAATGATCACAAGCCCTGACTCGACCGATCTCCCCGCCACCACCACCCGGCGAGCGAAACGAGAAGCGGAGCGCGGGACGTCTCGGCCCGCAGCAACCGCCGAGCAAGAGCTGAGAGCATTCCCGGATGTGCGGACTCAGTAGAAGCGCACTTAGCCCCGTATATTTCATACGCCTTCGGGCAAACAGGAGCGCCCGCCGCCCTCTTTATTGGCTGCAATGAGCGGCCTGTTTACCACCCCTCCGGCCAATCCTGTCCGCCCGAAGGGTTAGCCCCCCAGGTTTCCCGGTGCGGTTTATGATCATTGTTCCAGCGGGACATCGTCGGGTCAGTTTGGGCAACCCAATACAACTGCTTTGCATATTCGATGTGGCCATCGCAAAACACCCCATTCGCTCCCCGGTTGTGGCGCCGGCTTGGCCAGGGGTGACTCAGCGCCATACGGCCGCTCCCGAAGTTCCATGGGCCGACAATCGTTTCCCCGGCAACGTCTCCTGCGGCCCCAACGCTGTAATAACGAGAATCGGTCAACGCAATCAGGTCCGCGGGAACGGCAACCTTCCCGGTCGGCAGACCTGCCAACTCACCGGACCGAGCCGGTTGCTCGATGAGGCCCAACCCAAACGGCCTCTCGGCACTGTTGGAGGGCATGCCCCAGACACCGGGACTGGTGCCGTTGTAATTGAAACCGTAACCAGCGATGTTGCGCTTCGCGCTCGCTACGTTCGTGTGCCCCGCCATTCTCAGGCTCGGACAGGCCAGGCGGTTGGTATTGTCTCCCGGCACGAACGTGCTCCACGCCGGGTCGATGCCGTTGTAGTAGTCCGCACCGCCAAACGGGTAGCGTTTGAACTCATCCGCATACAGCCACATCAACAATCCGATTTGACGCAGGTTGTTCTTGCAGGCGGCGGATTTGCCGCGGTCTTGGGCGGCGGACAGGACCGGTAACAGGAGCGCGGCCAGCACGGCGATAATTCCAATGACCACCAGCAGTTCCAGCAACGTGAACCCGCTGGCTGGTCGGCCGACCGCGGTTTGGTTTCCGCCTTTCATCCCGTAGGAAAAACCCGCCAGCTCGGTGTTTTGTTTCAATTTTACTCCATAAGCTGCTCTGACCCGCACGGACCTCCTTCGGCAATCAGCCATCGGAAAGCGCAATGCCGCAACAAAGACAGAATTAAACCGCAGAGATGAGCCAAACGATTCTATGGTCGAGAATGCGGGCCCGCAGAATAACTCGCGACCTCCGGTAGCGATTTTGCCAGCCGGCTAATGAAGTCGGATGCTCCGGTGGTTGAAGGCAAAAAGGTCGGTGGCTTATGACCCCATTAAGGTGAAAAGGCTGCTTGGTGCGGGAAAAGCGTTTTTGGCGCGGGGTCGGACTGGATTGATGGTTTGGCAAAACGACGACGACGGGACTAAAGGACCACGGGACTACGGACCACGAGACCACCGGACTGGGAGGGGAGTGCCAGGGGTTCGAAATTAACCGTTCGGCCAAAAAAAGCCGCGGTTTGGCGCGGTTTGGCACGGTTTGGCGAGGTTTGGCGCGGTCAGGTCTTCGAGGCCGGGAAATGTTTGTGCGCGGACGGAGCTCGTCGCGAAGCGTGGCACGTGGCAAAGGGCTATTTACCGAGGGATTTGCGTTCTCAAAGCGTGGCAAAAGGCGTGGCAAGCTGTCGCAAGGCGTGGCAGGGAGGCAGGACTACGGGACTACGGACGACAGGACTAAGGGACCAAGGGACTAAGGGACTCGGGAAATGTTTCTGTGCGAGGGGGCCCCTTGGCAAAGCGTGGCACGTGGCAAGGGCGAAGGGCGAAGGGCGAAGGTGGTGCCGTGAGGGATGGGCTTAAAGTTGCTTTTTGATTTCGGGAGAGGACAACCCTCCCTGCGACGTGGAGTAATGGAAGGCGTCCCAAACGATTTTTGATTTTTGATTTTTGAATTTCGATTGGTGGGAACGCGTGGCGGAGGCGGGACTACAAGACTACAGACTACAGGGCCAGATTGTGCGTCCAAACGCACAGTTTCCAGAAGCGGTTGATTGTGGTAAACCTTCCCGGTGAAATTCCTCGCCCGACTCAGCACCGTGGGCCTCCTGGTTCTTGTGGACGGCGGAAGCAATCGTGCCATCGCACAGACGTGGATGCCGACCGGCGCGCCGAGCAATAATTGGGCAACCATCGCTTGTTCGGCCGACGGGCTCCGCCTTGTTGCCGCCTCAGGCGGCCAGAGCAATACCGGCCAGGTTTACACTTCGACCGATGGCGGCACCAACTGGAGCCCGACCGTTGCGCCCTTGCTGCATTGGACCTCTGTCGCCTCGTCCGCCGATGGCGCCAGGTTGGTTGCCGTCGCTTACGGCGGAGGCATTTATACATCCACCAACTCGGGATCGACCTGGACTTCCAACAACCTTGCCATTGCCAGTTGGGACGCAGTTGCCTCCTCGGCTGATGGTTCCAAACTGTTTGCGACGCCCCATGCGAATTATTTGGTCTACCATTCCACCAACTCCGGTGTGAACTGGCTCACCAGTTCGTCAGCCGTGGCTGACTTGCTCAGCGTTGCCACATCGGCCGACGGAGCGCTGGCGATGGCTTCCGACAATAATGGGCACGTTCAAGTCTCGACAAACTCCGGCTTTAACTGGCAGCCCTATAGCACTATTGGCGGCGCCATCTATGGTTTAAACATTTCAGGAGCAGGGCAGCGACTGACCGCGGTGAGCTTTGGCGGAAGCGTGTTCGGCTCTACCAATCAGGGACTCCTTTGGTTCACCAATCACGTGCCCCCCAATAGCAGTTGGCTGACGGCGGCTTCTTCGGCTGATGGCGCCAGGCTGGTCGTTGTTGGGCAGAAGGGTCCAGTCTACACCTCGCTGGACTCCGGCGCGACTTGGGTCTCCAACAGTGCGCCAAGCCTGTTTTGGCAGGCGGTGGCCTCCAGCGCCGATGGCGACGTTATGGTTGCCGCCCCATCGAACGGCAAGATTTGGGTGCTCCGAACCAATGCGCCCCCGGTTCTCGCCATCACCAATTCCCCGAGCGGCCTTGTCCTATCCTGGCTCGTACCATCGTCGGGGCTTGTGTTGCAGCAAAACCAAGACCTCAGCTCGACAAACTGGACCGACGTTACCAACGCGCCAAGCCTCGACCTCTCGACCTTGCGCCAGCGGGTCAGCTTGCCAGCAGTTGGCTTCGGTTCATTTTACCGCCTAAAGGGGCAGTAATGCGGATTTCGGAATGCGGGGCGGCAAGACTACGGGACTACGACCCGGCAAGACGGGAAGACGGCAAGACGATGAGACGGGGAGGGTCAATAGCTGGTGGTTAGGTGTTCCGCGCGCCAGCGGAGGCTCTCGACTGCCGGATAGAATTTCTCCTCGGCCGGGGCGATCACGCGCTCCCCGTCAGGAGGAGCGTCCAGTACCAAGCGATACCAGGTATTGTCGTGCCAATTGTAGTTAGTAAACCTCTGTTTCAGCATTTCCGGGGTTGATTTGGGTACCCGGCGCGTATGGGCGTACTTCTAGCAGATTCCTGGCGCCAAAGTCAAGGCTTTTCGGGGCCATTTTTTCAGCCCCGCTTGAACCCTGCTGCCGCTGACTGGACCCTGGAGGTCAGGGGTCAGGGGTCAGGGGTCAGAGGTCAGAGGGGCAGGAGCTGCCGGCGTACTAGCGGACCAAATGCGATTGATTGATGTC
Source organism: Binatia bacterium (assembly GCA_035566895.1). GTDB lineage: Bacteria > Verrucomicrobiota > Verrucomicrobiia > Limisphaerales > UBA8199 > DATMQA01. The sequence goes on along the minus strand of DATMQA010000156.1, from coordinate 5,059 downwards.
GCCGGTCAGAAGGCAGGAGGAGAGGACGAGAACGCGGAGGAGGAAGAAGAAGAAGAGAAGGAGGGGGAGCGCGAAATTCCCCTCACCCAGGCCCTCTCCCGTGGGGAGAGGGGGAATCGCCGGCACGTTTGTGAAAAGGGCGGTGCAGCGCTTCCCCATCAGCCCAGCGCTGAACGCAGCAAGTGTCCAGGGGCGAAACCAGCGTGCTTTGCGGGCTAGCAGGACTTCGGGCGTTGCTGCGGACAGGAATGTCCGCGCTCCGGTCACTGCGACTTTGGTCCGTTGGCATTGAGGTGTTTCGCAAAGGCCTCGACGAAATCGGCCAGTTCGTAGCCTTTTGCTTTCACACCGTTTATTCGCAAAGTCCGCGAGCGAACGCCGAACGGGCGCAATTGCCGCGATAGCCAGGCTTCACTGATCGGTTTGGGGCTGCCGTTGTCCCTGGTCACCGCGGACCAAGGCCGGTTCGGCAACGCACAGAGCGAATCCACCAGCGTGCAGGAGAAGAGGCGGTCTGCGCCGGATTGGGTGAAGATGAGGCGGAGGTCGGCCAACAGTGGATTAATGGATTGGTGGATTGATGGATTGGTGGGATTGGAATGATGGAATGATGGAATGATGGACGGTGGCGAGTTGAGGTGGTTGAAGGCGTCGAGGATGCGATGGGGCCAGTGGCCGCCGATGGTTTGGGCGATGGCAAAGAGGGGACGCCAGTTGTCCGCCAGCCGGTTGTGCACCTTGGGCGGCATCACCGGGTCGCAGGCGGCCAGGGCGGCGAAGTTGTCCCTGGCCCAGCGGGCGATTTGGCGGCCCAGAGCGATTTCGGTTTCGATGTGGCGCGGGTCGAAGCGGGCCTTGAGGACGCCGCCCGGGGCTTCCTCGAGCGTGAGCACAATCGAGCGGTGGTGCAGCGTCGGGGTGAGCTGGCCGATGCCGGCCAGGGCGGTGGGGGCAAAGATTTTGAAGACGCGCACGACGTTACCCTCGCAACGGTGGACGCAGGAGGTGGGTTTGTTGCTGGCGTTGAGCAGGCCGCGCAGCTCGGGGTAGAGCTGGAGATAGACGTCCACTTCGTCGAGGAAGACGGTGAGCTGGCCCCGGTGCATGGCACGGTAGAGGACCGCAGGTTTGAGGTTGTTGGTGTGCAGGACCCTGGGGCAGAGGGGGGCCAGGAAGTCCAGGACGGTGGATTTGCCGCAGCCGGGCTGGGCGGAGGTGAGATTGAGGCGCGGGGTGTGGGTAAAGGCGTTGATGGCATGGGCGTGACCGGGCCAGAGGGTGAGGATGACCGGGCCGCCCGGCGGCAGATAGAGGTAAAGGAGGGCGCGGTCGTGGACCTGGTCGAAGAGGCCCGGGGCATCGGTGATGGGCTCGGGCCAGGGTTCGGGCTGAGGCAAACAGATGTTATTGGCTTCGGCATCGTCCAGGAGGCCGCGGGCTTCTTCGACGGCGTCGTCGAGGGTGCGCAGGCGCAGGCCGAGGCGTTTGGCTTCGGCGCGGCGGGCGCGGTCGTATTCGGCGGGGGAGAGGCGGGCAAGGCGGGCGAAATCGTCAGGAGCGTGAGGAGCGTCAGGAGCGTCAGGAGCGGCGGGGGAGGATTGGATTAATGGATTAATGGATTGGTGGATTGGTGGGCCGGCAGGGGAAGGATTTTCGATTTTTGAGTTTTGAGTTTTGATTTCGGTGGGCTTGGGCTGGGCCGGGGCGAAGCGGGCGAGTTCTTCGGGAGCCACGATCCATACTTCGAGGGCGCGGTCGAGGACGAAGTCCGGCGGGAGCGACACATTTGGCAGCCGGCGTTTGATGGCAGCTTCGAGGGTGAGGTTGTTCCGGGGAGAAGCAGCGGTTTCGAGGGTGAGGAGGACCTTAAGCACCGAGTCAGGGACGGCGTCGGTGCGGGCGATGGCTGCGGCCAGGGTATGGAAATAATCGTTTTGGCCGGGTTCATCGGGCGGTGGCATGGGAAAGTTGATGGCTTGGAGTTCGGGAGCGAAGGGGCGGAGGAGTATGCCGAGACGGCGAGCGCCGATGCGTTGCAGGAGGTCGGGTTGGATAAAGAGCTTGAGGTCAGTCATAATTGGCAGGGCGTTCGGGTTTAGTCCACTTTGCGCAACTTTCCAGGAGCGAGAGACAGCGGGTTGGATGCCAAGAACCGCCTGGTTAGTTATTTTTCGCTTGGCAGCGGACGATTTTCGTTGCGCTAATGCGCGAAGTAAGCTGCGGAAATGTAACCAAGCTCTACCCGTCCCAGGGTGTTGCTAGCTGGTGCAGCAGCGCTTTGGCCTGAACGGGCGAGAGCCCCGGGCAACATGAAAGCAAACGAGCCAGCAAGGCCGTTACGTGCGGCACGGCGAAGCTGCTGCCGGTGACCTTCTTCCGCCCGCCGCCGAGCCAGGCCACTTCCACGTCCTCGCCGCGTGCCGCGAATTCGACCATCCGGCCCAGCCGACAGAAGAAATCTTCCGGCTGCCTGGCAGCAGTGAAATTGACTGTCACCACACTAGGAAAATGGCCGGGCCACTCGCGCTTCATGAAATCCTGGTTGTTGCACGAGGCCACAATGTGGCGCCCCCGGACATAGGCCTCATCAATCCAGTCCTTGTAGATCAGGACCTGGTCTTCGCGGCCGCAGCCGAAGCTGCAGTTCAGGATATGGTAGCCCCGCTCCAAGGCTTGCCGCGCGGCCTCGCGGATGATGAGCGTGCGGGAACGCAACTGCTCGCCCAGCACACGAAAGCTGCCGATCTGCGCCTCGGGGGCGACCTCGTGGAGGATGCCGGCAATGGCCGTGCCGTGGCCAAAGACATCACGCCCCTGGCCGGGCACGGTGGCAATCTGGAAGCCCGATTCAACGATTGCCAAGTCATCGGTCAGGCCAAGGCTGCTCAGCAGAGGATGACCTGTCTCGATGCCGGAGTCGAGCACCGCGATTTTGATTCCCTTGCCCGTGCCCAGCCTTAGAAAGGACCGCGCTTCTTCGATGGTCGGCCAGGTAGCGCAGACATTCTTGTCGGCGCGATCGCCGACATTCCGAGCGGCTGGCAGCCTAGATGTTTGAGCCGGTCCTGGTGTGTTCATGCCCTGCAGGTTGGAAAACCTGCGATACAGCAGACAAGAATGTCTGCGCTACGCCCAAAGGACTCCAACCTACAGTGCGGCTTAAGAGCCGGTATTCGAGCAATTGTGAAAGCAAAGCGGCTGCCTGTTGAACGCCGGCCAAGTGCGCGGGACGAAATCCGGGTGGCGAGGTGGTCCCAGCATGGTGCTGCAGGTTGGAAAACCTGCGATACAGCAGACAAGGATGTCTGCGCTACGCCCAAAGGGCTCCGACGCACGATGCGGGTTAAGAGCCGGAATTCCAGCAAGTGCGGAAGCAAAGCGGCAGCCTGTTGAATGCCGGCCGGGTGCGCGGGACGAAATCCGGGTGGCGAGATGGTCCCGGCATGCCATGCAGGTTGGAAAACCTGCGATACGGCAGACAAGGATGTCTGCGCTACGCCCAAAGGGCGGGTTACCCATTCCCGACTCATTCGGAAGTCCAACCCACGGTGCGGCTTAAGAGCCGGAATTCGAGCAATTGCGAGAGCAAAGCGGCGGCCTGTTGAACGCCGGCCAGGTGCTCCGGGCGAAACCCCGATGGCGGCGCCGCTCCGGCATGTTGAAGTTGGACACAGGAGACTACACCACGACAGGCTCGCAGAAAATAAAACGGCACCGCAATCATGGCGCAGGTCTGGACCCCAAGCCGGGTATCCAGCAACTTGCTTTGCGCGGCGTTTTTCCAGACTTCATTCTCGACGAAAGGCTGTTCGCTGGCAAAGACCATGCAAATCAACCCGGCGCTAAGCGGCTGTTTGAATTTGCCGACGAGTTGAGCGGAATTCGGTCCCGTATTGTACGCCGGGGTGAGGTATTCGCCGGTTTGCTCCAGGAGCCAGACGGTGCCTTCGTGCGCGCCGGCTTCGGTGAAGCCCCGCTCCAAAATCTGGCGCATCAAAGGGTCGAGCAGCGAACCGAATTGTTCCGCGTGAAGCGAAGTGGCGACCTGCTCCAGCCGTTCTGAAAGCATCGGCTTTAACTCGAGGAATGCCGGTTCCGGCAGCAGGTTCAATCTGGTCGTCGCCTCCATAACGGTTTCTCGACCCGGCTCAGATCGGGGCACCGAGCTCCAGCCTTCCCGGTCGCGGTTCGTCTATTCATGCAGAGCTCGTGCCTGACACTTTGTCCGGGGCGTCCCCGCGCAGGGCCTTGACCTCCTGCGCCAACCAGGGCAGCCACTGCGGATTGTGGTGCAACTGCAAGAATAACTCGGCCCTCTGGGGTTCGGACAGTGTCCCCCGCGCAAGTTGCTGAAGTTTCACCTTGGTGTCCTGGGAGGGTTCTTGCAGTTCGCGGCCTTCGACCTCGTCCCCGAAGCGCTCGATGAACTTTGCCAGGATCTGAAATGTGTCACGCATGATACCCGTTCTTTAATTAGACGCGGCTCGGCCGCCAACTTGCAAAATCTCGCTCATATAAACCCAACTTGATGGGTTTCGCACAAATCCACGAAATCCTGCCAGCCCAGTTCCAGCCATGGATCGCGCTTTTTAAGCTCCTGTAACGTGCGGGACTCGATCTCCGCCATGGCGCGGCCCAGAAAACGGCTTACTTTCGACTCGCTCCAGCCCAGCATGCGGACGATTTCGCGCTGGGTCAACTCGTGCAAATAGACCAGCCGCAACAGCACCATCGCCTCGGGCCGGCACTGGGCAAAGCCTGCCTGCAGACTGTCCCGCAGGATACCTACCAAGGGCTCTTCCCTCGGAGCCGGGGTGGCAGCCGGCAAGCCGTCCAGAGGGTTGTTCTCTTTTCCGTCCGGGCCGGCCCCAGTCACCTCGGCGCGGCGCGCTTGTTTGCGTTTGAGGTCAATCCACCGGTTAGTCGCCACCGTGGCCAGCCAGCCTGCCAAACTGCACTTACCGCTGAATTTCTCGAGGAGAGAGGGCTGTTCCGCGTCGCCCGGCACGCAATCGGCCCAAATATCTGCCAGCAGGTCTTCGGTTTCGGTCTGGGTGGC
>DATMQA010000155.1:0-23804 GCA_035566895.1 Binatia bacterium | reverse complement strand
TCCAGTGGTCCACCACCGAACGCTTGAATTCCTGCGTATATCGCTTCCGTTTGGGCGATCCGCTCGAACTGATTTCCTGGGTCATAACTTGGTTCTCTCAAACCCAAGCATTTGTGTCCAGTTTTTCGGGGGAAGGGCTCCTGGTCGAGCATCGTGGGAGCGCATTTCCCTCACCCCAGCGCTCTCCCAAAGGGAGAGGGGGAGCGCCGTCAGTCCTCGCTGCGAGCCCAGGGATGCAAAAAAGCCTCGATTTCTGGAAATGCTAATAAAGAATCTTCTTTATGGATAAAAATTGTGGTTTGGGTGAGGACCGACCACAAGGGATAGTGGTTTTGGCGCAGCCCCAAATCCGGCCCGAAAGGAGAGCCGTGTCGGAGCCGTACCACCCGGCGGGAGGATGATGGATTCATGCGAAAAAAGTTTTTGGTTACCAACGGTTACCAACGGTTACCAACGGTTACCAAAACGGGGGGATGGGTTACCGCAGGGAACGGTCGGCGGGAGGATGATGGATGGCGGCTGATGGATGATGTGGGCGAACCGGAAATGTTGCGCGCGCGCACACATGTGTAAATTAGCCGTACCAGTCGTGCCAAGCCCACGTTTACCGATGTTTTTTGAATTTTTAGTCGTGCCAGAGCCGTACCGCAGTCGTGCCAAGCTCGTATTTACCGAGGTTTTAGGAGTACCACCTGGGAGTTTTGATTTTCGATTTTTGATTTTCGATTGGTTTTACCGGGTCCAGGCGCACCTTTGACGATTTGTGACGGCGGTCCGGGACGGACGCGCACTACTACCGAGTGCGAAGTGGGAAGTGCATAGTGCAGATTGACGGGGAGCGCGCGCGCACACATAGTGCAAAAATGTCGTCCCCTCGTCCCAAGCCGCTATTTACCGAGGTTTTTGCGTTAAAATGTCGTCCCAAAAGCGTCCCAGGTCCGTCCCAAGGGCCTATTTACCGAGGTTTTTGTCGTCCCAAACGTGCCTCATGTGGTGGCAGAGCCGTATTTACCGAGTGATCATGACCGCCAGCATCCTGAGCAGGCCCGATTAAGTGCCTGATGCTCGATCGACTGCGAAGTGAACCCGAATTGTCCATTCATTCCACGGAGTTTAGCTCGGCGAAAAAAGCCGTTCTGACCCCCTCTCGATGAAATCATCGCACGAAAGGACCTTCGACCTCATGAGCAAAGGAGGGCCGGTTGCGCCGGTTCACGACAGTTATTCTCAACCTGTTGGCGACACTGATGCCGACAACCCCGAGGAACACCGCCCTCTTGCCGACCTTTGAAGCGGCCACCGCGCCTTTTGAGACACTGACCTTCGAGGAGGCTGTGCAACGTGCAATAACAGTTCAATTGCTACGGCCGGACATCTTCGATTCGTTGTGGCGAGAAGCTCAAACGAAAATGATCTGATGGCCGCCATAATGGCGCCGTGTTCCGTAAAGGCGTACGGGAGATATTTTCGGTGCCGCCCGCACCCGGGCTTTAAGGTCACAAACTGTGACCTTGAACGACGGAGACTGTCCGCCTCCCCACGGGTTAATGGGTTAATGGATTAATGGATGATGGATTAATGGATGATGGGGCCGGACCAAGAGACCAAAGGACAAAAGTCATGCGGCCACGGCTGGGGGTGTTGGACGGCCGACGAGAAGGGGTCGGTCATAACTATTTACACTTCTCAGTTCTATTTCCAGTGCCCATTCCTAATTTTTATAGTTCGCAAAAGCGGTGCAGCCAATGTCCAGAATCGGTAACGGCTCGCGCACTTCCAGTCGAGCCACTAGATCCCGGACCGGTTGCGTGCGCTCACGCTCGAATCTCAGGCATAAGCCGGGATTCCAGTCGGCCATGAGCTGCTCACGTCTCGCTTGCGGCGATGGGCGGTTGAGGTGGCGGTGCGCTGCGCAGCAGGCGCCAGGCCCAAACCGAGAGACCGGCGGCCAGCAACGTCAGCAAAATGAAGAACGGATCTTTCGCCAGGCGCGGCCCCTCCGCGAACACCCGCAGAATATGGGCCACCGTGATCAACGCAAAAACAATGCCGGTCGTGACGAGATAGGCTTTCATGAGAATCGTCTTCTAAAACACTATTCTCCCCGGGTCAAGCGTATGTCAACGAGTCCCGGCCGATCGGGTGTGTCCATCTGAGAACCCGGTATTGCCAAATGGACGGAGCGGATTAGGATGCGCTCGATGAGGCCTCGATTTGTGTATAACCAGCAAAATCATGTCTGACCTATTCGGAACGCTTTTGCGCGTTGGTACTCTCAGTGCGTGTTTCAAAAATCCCGCCCATTGTAGGAGCCGACGTGAGGAGGCTCAAATTTCTTTGGTTTTTCACGCAGATCAGAGCCTCCTCACGTCAACTTTAAGATACGCTCTCAACATCCCGTTCTTCCTGGCTTCTACCGCCCTGGCCGCCGCGCCGGCCGTTCCCGCGGCTGCGACTGCCAGCGCGGCGCCCATCGATCGTCACGCACTGGTGACGCGGCACAACATCACCTGGAATGATCCCGCCGCGCACCTGCCCCTGGGGAACGGCGAATTCAGCTTCGGCACTGATGGCACCGGGCTGCAGACCTTCGCGGGCAACAGCATGTCCCACTGGGGCTGGCACTCCTTCCCGCTGCCCGACGGCTGGACGCCCGACCGCGTGCCTTCGACGGGCACTTTTCAGAAGGGGGGCAACACCGGCCCCGACAATATCTATCCCCCCGGCACCGATGCCATTCGCTCCTGGATGCCTGCCAATCCCCATATCATGAACCTGGGCCGCCTGCGCCTGATGCGCAGTGACGGACGCGCCCTCGCGCCCGGCGAGATCACCCGTCTGCAGCGCTCCCTGGACCTGTGGAGCGGCGTGCAAACATCGCATTATCAGATCGACGGAAACGAGGTGAACGTTGAAACGTGCGTGCATCCCAGCCTGGATATGGTCGCCGTGCACATCGAGTCGCCGCTGGTGGAACGCGGTGAGCTGGAGGTCGCGCTGGACTTTGCCTATCCCGCGATGGACAACGGGGCATGGGTGGGCGACTTCAACCGGACCACCGGCCATAGCACCGTCGGGACGCGCCAGGGCGACCGGCGCGTGGATCTTGTGCGCCAGGTCGATGCGGTCACCTATCACGCCGCGCTGATGGCCGGCGAGGGGGGCTCCATTCGCCTCCCGTCATCAGCGGGGGCGCCTCAACCGGCCCACGATGTCTGGACAGTATCGGCCCGCGGGTCAAAAACGCTGTCGTTCGTCTGCGCCTATTCCACAGCTCCGCTGCCGCGCGTCCTGCCATGCGGCGCCGAGGCCAAAGCCGCCAGTGCCCTTCGCTGGGAAACCTTTTGGAAAAGCGGCGGCGCCATCGATCTTTCGGCCAGCAGCGATGCACGCTGGAAAGAGCTGGAGCGCCGCGTCGTGCTGTCGCAGTACCTGATGGCGGCGATGTCCGCCGGTAGCTGGCCATCTTCGGAGAACGGCCTCGTGGGTATCGACCCCTGGCACGGCCGGTTCCACATGGAGATGGTGTGGTGGCACCTGGCCCACTATGCCCTCTGGGACCGCTGGGAAATGGCCGACCAGGCCCTTGGCTGCTACCAGCGCTTTATCCCTGCGGCGCGGGAGCTGGCCGCGCAGCTCGGCTACAAGGGTTTGAAATGGCCCAAATCCGTGGGTCCCGACGGGCGTTCCGCACCCTGGGTTGGCAACCAGGTGCTGCTGTGGAAGCAACCGCATCCGATCTTCTTTGCCGAACTGGACTATCGCCTGCATCCCACCAGGGCCACGCTCGACAAGTGGGCCGACATTGTCCAGGGCACCGCGGAAAACATGGCCGACTATCCCACCAGGGATGAGAAGACCGGCATCTACCACCTGGCTTTCGTCATGCCGCCCAGCGAACGGGGCACCACCAGCGATACCGTGTTCGATCTGGCGTATTGGCGCTGGGGGCTGGACAAGGCCCAGGAATGGCGGCAGCGCATGGGGCTGCCGCGGGCGCCGCAATGGGACCAGGTGCGGCGCAACCTGGCGCCGTTGCCGGTCGCCAATGGGCTCTTCATCCATACGGCAGAGTGGAACGACACCTACACCAAACGCGCCTGGGAGCATCCCGATCCGATTGGAGTCCTGGGCATGCTGCCGCCCATCGACGGCGTGGATGCCCGGATTGCCAAACGTACCGTCAGCGCGGTTTGGACAACCTGGGACTGGAACCGCTGCTGGGGTTGGGATTTTCCCTGGCTCGCGATGGCCGCGGCGCGCACGGGCCAGCCGCAGCTCGCGGTCGATGCTCTGCTGAAAGATTGTGCGAAGAACGATTATTCGACGGATGGAATGTGCGGCGGTTGGTACCTGCCCGGCAACGGCGGCCTCCTCTACGCGGTGGCGATGATGGCCGCTGGATGGGATGGGTCGCCAGAGCAAAATGCGCCCGGTTTTCCCAACGATGGAAGCTGGAAGGTGAAATGGGAAGGATTGAAAAAAGCTCCCTGAAACAAAAGGGCCGCCCTTGCGCTTCGCCCATGGTGGAGCAATTGGAGGTCAGGATTGTTCTTCCCTCTTCTCACCGGGTTGCCCGTCGGGATTCTCGCCGCTGTTCGTCCAGACCTCCGGGACACCAAACATCCTCGGTCTTGCACACTTAATATCGTCGAATTACAGTTCGCGCCCTTTTGGCGGCAGCCCCAAAGGGACCTCATCAAAATCAAGATTTGCCTCCACCCCTTGGAAGTGCTTTAATCATTAGCTTATGGACAAGAGACTTTTATTCCTCATTCGCGCTTGGGTGGCAGTCGCTTTGCTGACGACGCCGGTTTTTGCCCAAACCAACGCCGGCTCCTACAACGGTGCCACCTGGGCGCCGGTCGACGCCAAACAAGCCCTCACCGCCGCGGCCGAAATCACGCCCGCCAAATACCCCGATTGCGACGAGGCCACCGTCGAAAAGAAGATGGTGCGGGTTTATCGGGCTGACGGCACGGGCGAAACTCAGGATGAGACGTTCACCAAGGCTCTTACGGAAAAGGGCAAGCGCAACAACCGCACACTGGCGCTGAGCTTCATTCTCCCGTACTTCACGGTCGAGGTCGTCAAGCTGGAGGTAATAAAGCCCGGCGGCCAGGTGGTGCCGGTCGATGTCGCGGCCAATTCAAAGGAGACCATCGACGACAGCCAAATGGCGATGAATATTTACGATCCGAACAACCGCGTCCTCCAGGTCAACATTCCACAGCTCGATGTTGGCGATGTCGTCCACTCGCTCACGCGTCTCACCGTTCACCGCTCGATTATTCCCGGCGAGTTCGCCGAGTATAATGTCTTTGAAGGGTCAGGATACATCCGCCATACCTCTTACGAGGTCTATTCCCCGCGCGAGAAGCCGCTCAAACGCATTTTCCTGCGCGATGAAGTCCAAGGCACGATCAAGCACTCCACCAAGCCAGGCGCAAATGGCGTCACCATTCATCGCTGGGAGGTCACCAACGTGCCGCGTATGTTCGACGAGCCGTCCATGCCGCCTTATGAAATTGTCTTGCAGCGGCTGCTCGTCAGCACCACGCCCGACTGGCACGATGTTTCGAAGTGGTATTGGCAGCTCAGCAAGCCCCATCTCGAAGCCACCACGCCCGATATGAAAAAGACCGCCGATGACCTCATCGCCGGCGCCAAGACCGACCTCGATAAAGCCAAAGCGATTTTCTATTACGTCTCCAAGAACATCCGGTACATGGGCCTGACGCCGGAAAAGGACCGCCCGGGTTACGAACCGCATGATGTCAGCCTCACCTTTGGCAAGCGGTATGGTGTCTGCCGCGACAAGGCGGCGTTGCTGGTCTCGCTGCTGCGCGCGGCAGGGCTTAAGGCCTACCCAGTGCTCATTAATGTTGGCACCAAGAAAGATGCCGATGTGCCCGAGCCGTTTTTCAATCACGCCATCGTCAGCGCGGAGCTCAAGAAAGGCGAATACGTTTTGATGGATCCGACGGATGAGAACACACGTGAGCTGCTGCCCGATTACGAATGCGACCAGAGCTACCTGGTTTGCCGGCCCGAGGGCGAAAAGATCCGAACCAGCCCGATCAATCCGCCCGAGCAAAATATGATGCGCGTCAAAACTACCGCGACCCTCAACGCGGCCGGCACGCTCGAAGCCAGGTCAGACCTCTCCTTTGACGGCATCAACGATAACAGTTACCGGAGCATGTTCGCGCGGATGAAGCCCGACGATAAACGGCGCTTTTTCGAGCGCAATCTCAAGCGGGCGATGCCGGGCGCAACCCTCAAATCCCTCAAGCTTACCCCGCAGGACATGCAACAGGATGTCTCCACGCCGGTTCATGCGGAAATCGAATTCTCAGTCGAAGGCGCTACCGCCAGCGGCGGGGGCAAGTCCATTGTCAGCGTGCCTTGGGTCGGCAAGGACCTGGGGGTGGTCAATTTCATTCTCGGCGGCGCGGGCCTGGAGAAACGGAAATATCCGCTCCAAACTTACGTTGCTTGCGGCCTCCGGGAGGACATATCAGTCCAATTGGCCGATGGGTTTACCGGCGCGCTCTCGATGCCTTCCTGTTCGCCGATTCAGGACCCCTGCTTGAGCTATCAACAAAGCTTCGGCTTCAAAGACCGGACCCTCTCCAGCTCTCGCGAGGTGAAATTGAAAGTCGTTGAGTTCAGCCCCGCCCAGTACTTGAAACTGAAGAAGACACTGGAAACGCTCGAATATGACGAGCGGAAAGCGCCCGTGATGGCGACCGCGGTAAACCTCGCCGCTGATCCACCGGCGATGGTAGATCCGCCGGCCGCAACGCCCATCGAATCCAATGCCAAACTTATCGAAAGCGACAAGCAACTCGACATCAAAGATGCGCACACCGCGACTTACAAAGTGCGCTACGTGAAACACATCCTCACTTACAACGGCAAGGTCCGCGAGGCAGAGGTGAAAATCGATTACAATCCGGCCTGCCAGGAAGCCCGCCTGGTCAAGGGCGTCGTGATTTCCAAGACCGGCCAGCGCCAGGAAATCTCCAAGGACGAAATGAATGTGATGGACGCCGGTTGGAATGCTTCGGCGAAACGGTACACCGGCGGCAAAATCCTGGTGGCCAATCTCCCCGGGGTTGATATCGGCTCGACCATCGAGGTTGAATTTGAAATCACTACCAAGGGAAAAGCGTTCCTCTCCGGTTTCGAATCCTTCCAGATGCCGGATGAGTTGGAGAAGAAGTCGTTTCAATTGACTGCGCCCGCCGGCCTCAACATCCAAAAATTCCTCAGCGGCGACGCGGGCATCGTGCAGGAAAAGGCCGAGAACACCGATGGCCGCCAGGTGTTCAAATGGAGCGCCGCAAACGTCAAGGCGCTGCCGGCCGAATCACAACTGCCGCCCGAATGGGTCTATATGGCCGGCGTCGGTTATTTCGTGGGGGATGCCGACTCCTATTTGAAAGACTTGAACACCGCCATGGTCGAGCGTTCGGGCAAACACGCCAAGGCCGAGGCCATGGTCCATCAACTCACCGAAACCACAAAGTCCCGCTCGGAAGCCGTGAAGGCCATCCGTGATTTCGTCGCCAAGTCCATTCGCCTCGCCGGACCTTCCTTCACCGAACTGCCTTTGAGCGAGCTGTCCGACGCGGACACAACCCTCACCGATGGTTACGGTCACCTGGCCGACCGGGCTATCCTGCTCCACGCGATGCTGACGGCCGCCGGTTTTCAACCCGAATTCGTTTTGGCCTCCAGCTTGCCGCCCATTCCCGGCATTACCAATGTCACCATGTCCTTTCCGCTCCCGCAGTCCTTCCAGGCACCGTTGGTGCGCGTGCTCGTCGATGGCGAGACTTATTACCTCAACGATACCGATCAATACGCGCACCTGGGCTCCACTTCCTATGACGGCAAGCTGGCGGTCGTGCTGGCCAGCCGTGCCTGGGAAACCGTAAGAGCAGCAAAAGACTGCCAGGACAAATCCGAAACGGTCTATACGCTCTCGCTCTCGGACGCGGGCAAGACCCGCCTGGGCGTCTCGCAGCGCTTTTTTGGCACGGCTTACAACGGCAAGAACCGCTACTTCTCGGAATTACCGCCCGAGGAACGCCGCCGCTATTTCCAGGAAATCGTCTCCGGTGTGGCCCAGGGCGCCCGGCCCGTGGGAGACCTGACGACCAGATTCGATACCTACCCGGGCCTCGAAGAGTTCACCGTTGAAATCGACAAATATTGCGTCGTGGACGGCAAGTATTTGTACTTCGACCTGCCGTTCGCGCCGTCATTGTTCCCCAGTGGGGCCGACCAGCGGACTCTGCCGCTCTTCATTGGGCACGAGAGCGGCCATACCGTCCGGACCGAGATCAATCTACCGCCCGGCTTCCACCAGGTCGTTATCGCTCCGCGCAGCGAGAACCTGGAGGCGCCCGACGGCAGCGGCAAAGCCCGAATCACCTCCGAAAACAGCGCCGGCAAATGCGTCATCACCCATGATTTCGAGACCTCGCCCGCGATCGTTCCGCCCAAGGATTACGCGTCGATGCTCAAGGTGGAATCCACCCTGGGACGGAAATCCTCCCGGGTGTTCCTGCTCGAAGGGGGCGCAAGACAGAATTCTTCTGAAGCCGCAATTCCCTGACGGAATTCCCTGACTCAAAAGCAAAGACAAAATCATGGGTCAGTCTCGGGTGGCAGCACGGGCGAACCCTTCTTCGATGTGACGCAAAATCCGTTCGACCGGCAGGCGCGCCCGCTCGGCGTCTCGCGTGCGTTCCTCTTTCAGGACGGCCCATTCCGCACGTACCCGCTCCAGCCTGAATTCGACTGCGATTTCCAGCAACTGGCCAAAGCGTGGCCGCAGCAACGCCGCCCGAATATGCGCCGAGTCCCCCGCGTTAGGATTGGACCAAATCAGCCCGCGCTGGGCTTTCCAAAACAGGCTCGTGGCTGCATTCACGCTAGAAAGATACCCGGGCCGGACGGCACTGGCAACGCCCGACGCTGGGTGAAACAATGACTTGTCGCTAAGCCTGATTTGTGTTATGAGATCGTCTCATGAACGGACGCTTGGCTCATTGGCGGTGGCGGCCGGCGCATGGTTCACGCGACCCGGTTGTCTGGTGCCAAGCGGCGGTCTGGCTCGTGGTCGCGGCCTGGAGCGGACGGGCGAGCGCGGCTTCCCTTCCCGGCGCAGAGGAGTTTCATCAGCACATCCAGCCCGTGCTCGAAGAATTCTGTTACGATTGCCACGGCGATGGCATGAACAAAGGCGGCGTGGCGTTCGATGGCTTTGAGTCAGACTCGGCGACATTAGCGAGCCGCGATATTTGGTGGAAGGCGTTGAAGAACCTGCGCGCCGGCCTCATGCCTCCCGCGAAAAAGCCCCGGCCGGCTCCGGAGCAGAAGGAGCGGATTTATAGCTGGATCAAGAGCGCCGTGTTCCAAATTGATCCTCAGAATCCTGATCCGGGCCGGGTGACCGTCCGCCGGCTTAACCGTGTCGAATATCGCAACACCATTCGCGACTTGATGAGCGTTGACTATGACACCGAGGTGGAGTTCCCACCGGACGACACCGGTTACGGTTTCGATACCATCGGCGATGTGCTGACCGTCTCCCCGGTCTTGCTGGAGAAGTACCTGGCGGCGGCGGGCACGATCGTGGCGGAGGCCGTGCCCACCCACCCGAAGGCATCCGGCGAAACAAGGTCGCCGGCCTCGAAAAACTACTCCCGGTTTTTCACCAAAGACGAGGCGCCACAAGGCCCGGCTGAACGACGTTCTTATGCCCAGGATGTGTTGCGACGCTTTGCCAGCCAGGCTTTCCGGCGGCCGGTGGATGACGCGACACTCGGGCGGCTGGTGTCCATGGCGGAAGAAAGCTATACCGGGCCGCACCAAACTTTCGAAGCCGGGATTGCCCAGGCGATGACCGCTGTCCTGGCTTCTCCCCGATTCCTCTTTCGCGAAGAACAAGCCGAGCCGAGCCGGAAGGGCCAGCCCTACCCGTTCGTTGATGAATATTCGCTGGCTTCGCGGCTGTCCTATTTCTTGTGGTCGTCGATGCCGGATGACGAATTGTTTCGCCTGGCCCGCGAGCATAAACTGCGCGCGAATCTCGCCGCGCAGGTGGCCCGGATGCTGGCGGACCCGCGTTCCTACGCCTTGATACGAAACTTTACCGGCCAATGGCTCCAGGCCCGGGATGTGGAGAGCGTTGAGATCGACGCCCGCTCCGTTTTCGCTCGCGAACGAAAAATCGACCCCGAAATGGAGCGGCTGCGGGCGCGATTTCGCGAATTGCGCAACCGTCCTGAGGAAAGCCTCACGCCTGCTGAGAAGGAGGAGTTCGCCAAGGTCCGTGCGGAATTCTTCCAGAAATTTGGTCGCTCCCGGCTCGAACTGACAGGCGAGCTGCGGGAGGCCATGCGCCAGGAAACCGAAAAGTGCTTCGAATATGTCGTGCGGCAGGACCGCCCGGTGACCGAGCTGCTTGAGAGCCATTACACTTTCTTGAACGAACGGCTCGCAAAACACTACGGCATTGAAGGCGTCACGGGCAAAGAAATGCGGCTGGTGACCTTGCCCGCCGACAACCCGCGCGGCGGAATATTGGGCCAGGGCACATTTTTGCTCGTCACCTCGAATCCCACGCGCACCTCACCGGTCAAGCGCGGCCTGTTCATCCTGGACAACGTCCTGGGGATGCCGACTCCGCCGCCCCCGCCCAACATCCCGCCCCTGGAAGATGCCGCCAAGGACATCAAGGACCATGAGCCGACCTTGCGCGAAACGCTGGCCCTCCATCGGAGCCAGCCGCTCTGCAGCTCGTGCCACAACCGGATGGACCCTTTGGGCCTGGCGCTCGAAAATTTCAACGCGATGGGCCTCTGGCGCGTACAGGAACGCGGGCGGCCCATCGAGACCGCAGGCAAACTCATCACCGGGGAATCTTTTGAAAATGTTCAGGAGCTGAAGCATATCCTGGCCACTGAGCATCGCCGGGATTTTTATCGGTGCCTGGCCGAGAAGCTGCTCACGTATGCGGTGGGACGCGGCCTCGAATACTATGATGTCGAAACAGTCGATCAACTCGTTGCGGGGCTCGACCACGCCGAGGGCCGTTTCTCCACCCTGCTGACGGGCATCGTTGAATCCGCTCCATTTGAAAAATGCCGAACTTCTGCTAGCTTAGCGTATGTCGCTCCATCCAAACACCAGCCTTAACCGGCGCCATTTCCTGAAAGGCCTGGGCGTGTGCCTCGCCGTGCCGGCTTTCGAATCGTTGCGGCCGCTGCGGCTGCTCGCCGCCGAGAGCGGAGCACGTCGGCTCGCCACCAGCGCTGCCGGGGCGCCGCTTCGAACCGCGTTCGTTTTCTTCCCCAATGGCGCGATTCCTTCCTCCTGGTGGCCGGACCACGAAGGCAAAGATTTCAAATTTAGTCCCACCCTCCAACCGCTGGAGCCGTGCCGGCAGCACCTGCAGGTGCTGGGTGGCCTGGACCACCTCAACGCCATGCCGGGCCCCGATGGCGCCGGGGACCATGCCCGCGGCAATTCCGTCTTCCTCACCGGTGTCCGTCTCAAGAAAAGCGCGACGGATATTCATGCTGGTGTATCGATCGACCAGGTGCTGGCCCGTCGGATCGGCCATTTGACTCGGTTGCCTTCCCTCGAGCTGACGTGTGACAGTGTCCGTAAAACGGCGGCTTGCGACTCGGGCTATTCGTGTGCCTACGTGTACAATCTTTCCTGGAGTTCGCCGACCACCCCGATGACGCCGGAGACCAATCCCCGGTTGGTTTTCGAGCGGCTCTTTGGCGCGGGCCCAGCTTCCGAACGCGCCGAAAACCTCAAACGGCGCCAGCAGGAGCAGCGTTCGGTTTTGGATTTCGTCCTTGCCGAGACTCACGACATGGAACGCAGGCTGGCCGCGCCCGACCGTGACAAACTGGACCAATACCTTACCGGCGTGCGTGAAATCGAAACTCGCATTCAAAAGGCGGAGCACCTTGCCCCGGCTGCCAACCCGGGCATGGAAACACCCGCGGGTCTCCCGCAGGACTACGCCGAATACATCCAGCTCATGTATGACCTCTTGCTGGTCGCCTTCCAAACCGATTCCACCCGCGTCGCAACCCTCTTGCTGGCTCATGACGGCAGCAACCGTTCCTTCCGCGAGATTGGGATCTCCGAAGGCCACCATGACCTCTCCCATCATGAAGGGCAGGCCGAGCGCATCGCCAAGGTCGCCGAGATCGATCGCTGGTATGTGAAACAGTTCGCCAATTTCCTCCAAAAACTCCAGGCCACCAAGGACGTGGACGGCAACTCCTTGCTGCACAATTCCATGATTGTTTATGGCGGCGGCAACGCCGACGGCAATCGCCATACCCACACCAACCTGCCGATCGTTCTCGCCGGCGCCGGAGGCGGCACTCTCACGCCCGGCGGCTACGTCAATCACGGCTCCAAGCCCGCCACCAACCTCTTCCTCAGCCTCGCTGACCGCCTGGGTATTGAAGGATTGGAACGCTTCGGTGATTCAACCGGACGGCTTGGCCAAGTCTAGCTGGCCGGCTTTCGCCCGATCGGAAGTTGGATGGGTCTGAACATGCCGAGAGCGCGTCGCTGCTCCTTTCGTCGCTGTTTTAACTGACTTAGCTTCGGGGCTTGCGGACCGTACCGCTGCCAATACCGGAAAGAGGATTAAACCAGCGCAAGTCAGTAAATCGCATGAAATCCGTATCGACGGTGTGCAACACGGCTCCGTGCTCGATAGTGATAGCCGCGAGCTGTGCATCACTTACAAGGTTTCCAGCCGTGCCCAGGGTTTCGATCAATTTGAGCACTTGTTCCGTGTGCTCGGGTCCTGGGTCGAGCAGTTGCACGGCCGGCTGTTTCCACCACGACCGGATATGCCCCGCCGCTTCCGTTGGTGTCATGGGTTTCTGAAAGACTCGGCTGCTGGTGGCCAGGCGCAGAAAACCAAACACGACGACCTGAGGCAGTCCGACGGGTTCGGTTGCCGACAAGCAATTCTGCCACCAGGCCGCCGCCTTGCCATGATACGCCGAACTGGAATCGTAAGCGTAAAGCAGCAAGTTGATGTCGGGAATGATCATACTGGGCCGGGCCGCCGGCGTTTTTCAAGAAAAGCTCCGATTTCCAAATCATCGGCGAGCTTATTCAGCCCAGCCGGATCGATCCCCGCCCGCAGACCCATCGGCCTTGCCCGCAGCACGAAGGGCGGTGATTTGCGCCGCAGGTCTTTCCTGCCCAACCCTGCTCGAATCGCTGCATTCAGTGTTTTCTTCAGACTGCTGCGCGACCGGTGCGCCGCATCCCGCAACATCAACTCAACATCTTTGTCTAAAGTTACGGTCGTTCTCATAATGACATCATGATGCTGCTTCAGTATGCTGTCAAGCTGCCATTCTAGATTTGATCTCTCGAATTTCCAACGTACCCACCTTGGGCTCGTAGAAAGGCTTGCCCTTTCGGACACCCACCGTCCCATAGCTGCCCGCCGTCGAAAAGAAGCATTTGAAATCTCCTTTGATGGCCGGCTCGAGATACAGGACTTTTTCCACTGCGTCGTAGCGCGCGCCGCTTAGTCCGAAGAGCAGTGCGTAAGAGGACATCGCCCTCGCATACCAGTGGCCGCATTCGTATTCATTGAACGGATTTCGCACCTGCCCGTCGTAGCGGTCCCGGCAGGTCCGCACGATTTCCAGTCCTTCTTTCACCAGGCCCAGCCGCATCAGGTGCGAGGCGACCTGGTATTCGATGCCGGTCCAGACCTCGTTCGAGTAAGGGAACGGCAGTGACACCTCGCCCCCTTTGGGCCACGTGCAAAGCAGCAGCCCGCCTTCGTCGCCGCACGCGTAAGTGGGGCGTTGGGGATTGGCGAAGTCTGACAGGTCGTGTTTGAGATTGTATCGGTGGACCGCCCGCAAGTGGCTGGCGACTTTCTTGCCCTCAATCACCTGGCCAACCCCGCAGACCAGCGCCAGCCAGGACCCGAGCACGCCATCGGCCAGGCAGCCGTTGCCGTATTGGTATTTCGGGCCTTCCTTCTCAAACAGCGCCAACGCTTCCGGCGAGTAACCCCCTGTGTTGCTCTGCGCGTGCAGGTTCTTCCATTCGATACGCTGGACAAAATATTCGCCATTGAAAAGTTCGCTCTCGGCCTTAGCGAGCCCGTTGGCCAGCAACTCGGCATAGAGCGGCACATCGTCTCCCAGGGCTTTGCCCATGAGCGCCGCCGCCTGCAATGCGCCGAGGTAGAAGCTCGTGCACATGCCGTCCGGTCCCCAAAATTCGATATCATAAGTATTATGGTGCGGCTCCTGAACCCACCCTTGGTGGTCCGGGTCCCAGGTCTGGATGCAGTAATCGAGGCTGCATTTGACCTTGGGCCAGAGCGCGCGAAGCCATTCGGTGTCGCCGCTGATGCGCCACTCGCGGAAGACCTTCATGATGCCGCCGAGCTGGCCGTCGGAAGCGGCGTGGAAGTCGTGCTCCAGCGGGCGAATCGGCAGCGCGCTGCGAAATTGTTGATGCCCCGCCTCGTTCTGGGATGGACCGAATTCGGTTTCGCGCAACGTCCTCTCGAGGCCGGGAAAAAGATGGGGAATGGCCTGCGCATAATTCCACACATGGGTGCAGGAACCGTGGCAACAGCCCGAGGTGTCGTTGCACCCCTCCCACGACCAAAGCTTGCCATCCGCTTGGCGAAGCACCGTGGGCGATTTAAGAATGGTGAGGTTGGCCGCGACGGCCTCAATCACTTCGGGTGGGAGCGTCGAATCGTAAAAACATTCGCTGAACCGGGCGGCCTTCTGTCGCAGCTCGTCATAATGCTCGCGCCAATAAAAGCTGACGCTGTTGATGTCGGTGAATCGGCCGGCATACCAGGGACGAAAATTCGAGCCCGGTTCGGGCGCGCTGCCGGCAAGATCTTTGCCG
Organism: Binatia bacterium; assembly: GCA_035566895.1. Taxonomy (GTDB): domain Bacteria; phylum Verrucomicrobiota; class Verrucomicrobiia; order Limisphaerales; family UBA8199; genus DATMQA01. The sequence continues at coordinate 8,843 of DATMQA010000155.1, read as the reverse complement.
ATACGCAGGTTGGTCTGGCCGGCGTACCAGGCCAGACGCAGCCTGATCGTCTTCTCCGCGCCCGGAGCTAGTTGAAATGGAACAAACAAGGTCGCGCCCGGGCTGGGCCCGCCCTCGGCGAGCGGGGCACGGTCATAGCATGCGCCTGCAGCCACGTCCCTCCAGGCCATCGTCAGCGGGTCCCACCACCCGCCCCGGAACCAGGAGTGATTCACTTTCGTGTCCGGTTCAGAGACAGCAGCAGAAAAAGCGCCTTCTTCCCATGGCCGGTCTTTGGGTCCACCGCCCCAAAGAATAAAACCGCCGGCCATCGGACGCACCGCTTGGGGATTGTTTCCGTTTGCCATGAAATTCTTCGTGTTGAACGAAAAGACGGCCTCGACGGGCGCTTTGCTGCGGTTAGTGAAACGGTACTCCAGCGCCGCGACCGGTAGACTCGAGTTGTCGGCGTCGCCCGGTTCGAACGGACTCCAGCCGGTGATTTCGACCTGAAGCGGCAGGCCCGGCTCGGAAAGCGCCACCACCCCAATGGGAAAGCGGGTTTTGAACGTAGCCGCGGCGAAACGAGGCAGACCGTAGGACGTCCCGCCGGCCCCATTCCCCGTGCCGGGCGGACCAAAGATTTTCCGGGCGGGCACCGGCCCCTCGAGCACGCGCGCTGCGCTGTTTTTGCCTTTGAGCGAAATCGCCGCGAAGAGGCACGGCTCATTAAAAACCTCGGGCCGATTGCGCAGAGACACATGCGACAGCGCGCCCGTTCCCTCCAGACAAATCATACCGGCGCCAATGCCGCCCAATGGGAAAGCGACCTGGTTCAAGTTCTCGCCGGTGTATTCGGAGTTGTAGGGCCGAGCGCCGCGGCGGTTCGAACGAGCCTTCTTGTTTGTTTGACCCGTCGCGGTTTGGCCGGTTTCTGCCGCAGGTGTGGCGCTCAGGCTCCCAACTGCGCCGACAGTCGCGGCCGACAATTTCAAAAACTTCCGCCGCGGCATCGATGAATTCTCGCCAGATCTCCTTTGCATGATTATTTCCTCGGGTGGGATGGTTGAGCGCGCACGTGAGGGTTATGCCTGAGCGCTCGCTGAAATTCAAGCGCAGGACCGAAGGAGTCGCGCAGATTCTTAATCTGCTGTATCGCCGACTATAGTCGGCTCGTCTTAAGAGCCGGCGAGATCACCCTTACGCAAGCCGTCGGCCTATTAAAGCATCGGCGAGACATCAGATTGGAAATCTGCGCTGCCTTGATGTAGAAAATGGCCATGAAGCCCTGTTTGGAACCCAGTCCTTGCCTTTGGTTCGGATGCGCTCTCAGCACCGCAGCGCTCCTGCTTCCATCTGCGGTCCACGCCCAGGACAACTACGAAATCCAGGTCTATGGCGCTGACACGGTTCCCGCCGGCCAGACGATGGTGGAGCTCCACAGCAACTACGCCATCGATGGCCAGCGCGACACCATCAACGGCGTCCTGCCTTCGAACCATGCTTTTCACGAAACGCTGGAAATCACCCACGGCTTCACGCCCTGGTTTGAGACCGGTTTTTATGTTTTCTCGAGCATTCAGCCGCATGAAGGCTGGGAATGGGTGGGCGACCATATCCGCCCCCGCATTCGCGTGCCGGAGGATTGGCATTGGCCAGTGGGGCTGAGCCTCTCCATCGAGATAGGTTTTCAGCGCCGAGCGTTCGCCGAAGACACCTGGACCTGGGAGCTGCGCCCGATTATCGACAAACAATGGGGCCGCTGGTACGTCGCCTTGAACCCGGCCTTGGAAAAGTCATTGCACGGGCTCAACTCCAGCCAGGGCTTTGCGTTCGCTCCCAGTGCCAAAATCAGCTTCGATGTGACGAAGATTATCTCTATTGGCGCGGAGTACTATGCTTCGCTGGGTTCGCTCAGCGGGTTCGATGGCTGGGAGGAACAGCATCATCAAATCTTTCCTACGCTCGACCTGAACCTCTCGCCCCGCTTCGAGTTCAATTTCGGCGTCGGCTTCGGCCTGACGCGCAGCACGGACGATTTGCTCGTGAAGTTGATCCTGGGGTATCGATTCTGAAGCCTTTTGTCGGCGCGCCGGTGCTTCTGTCTTACGCCGATACCGGCGCAGCCATAGGAAAGGCCGTTTCTGCCCGTCTCGCCAGTTGCCGCACGACTAACCCAAGACCAACGCCGAAAATGGCATGAGCAGCAACCGTTACCACGACGAAACGCGTCGTCACTGAGATGTCGAAGACGTGGGCGTAGGGTGTCAGGAGCATCCCGAGTTCCAGACCAACTGCCATCAACACCGCCCACGCCCAATGCCGTCGCAGGCCGTCTCCAATCATTGCCATATACATCACGCCGAACGTCGCGCCATTGCTAAAGTGATAAATCCAGCCGAGGACCTGGACCGAGGCGGAATAGCTGTCTTGTTCGATGGGCTGACCCAGGATCATTGCGCCGAACCGGGGAAAAACTTTGAACAGGTCCATGGGCTTAACGACCGAAGCGATCCCCCAGGCTTTCGCAAAGACGAACGGAAGCCGGAACAGGTCATACGCGACAGCCGCCAAAAGCCCGCCGACCATGCCGATCACGACTGCACGCCAAAGCTGGCCGTCGCCACAAAACCGATCAAACAGCGCGCAGGCGAACAGCGCGAGCGTCGCTGGCAGAAAGACAAAGGGCGTAAAGACCCTCATCGGGCAAAGTCCGTAGAAATCAAAGAGCAGGCAGGCGATTGAGGACGAAGCCAGCAGGAACACGCTCCAGCGCCCGGCTGGTGTCCAGAAGGACTTCGGGCTTGCGGGTGCGGTGTTCGCGCTCATAGCAGGATTCTAGTGAATGCCGAGACTGCTTGGCCAGCTACAACCGCTTTCAGCCACGCCGTTGGCGTCTCCAGTTGGTAACCGCCCCGTCACCTCTCCGCCGTTGATCCAAATCCGCACCGGGCGCAACCTCTTCGCGGAAGTACGAACAGGTAATCTGGGTTCCTTGCGGCGCGACTCGGCAACGGGTCGCCCTTTTCTTTCTGACTACTTGCGACGGGCAGGCGGGGCCTGGCCAAGACTCAACCTGCATGGCGTTGGGTGCACGCGCCGGCCAAACCTTGGCGGGGACAGAGACCGCCGGATCAGAGTTAAGAGGGGGGGGCGGCTTTTTCGGTGTTGAACGAGCGAGGTTTTGGTATATAATGAGCTGATAATAAATGACTTGCATTCGAGATCAGAGTCATTGGATATACGAACGGTTCGTTCGTTGAATAAACGTTGGGCGGAGACCAATCCAGGAGTGTTACACCTCTTTCGTCTCGCGCTGAGGCTCTGATGTTGTTGCTCCAGGCAGCTTCTCGGATTTAGTTGAGCGAGCGTTTAGGCATAACCCGCAGACCAATTATGACAACACCATTATTCGCGGTTTTAGATTTCATGGATTACGCCGTCATCGCCGCCATCTTCGCCGGAGGCTCAGCCTACGCCAAAGGCCCTGACTTAAACGCGCAGCTTCTTGCACCCCAGATGCGCGATCTTCAGAGAAAGCTGGACGCTCTCCTCAAACATCAAGGCGTCGAAATGCCGCCGCCACCGCCGTCCGGGTTGTCGCCGGAGGTGGAGCGCCTGGCCAGTGTTCCCGACGGCAAGATTGCTGCCATCAAACTTTACCGGGAGCAGAACCCCGGAGTCGGCCTTGCCGAGGCGAAGGACAAGATTGAAGAATTTAACAAAAGCAGACAGTGAGACCGATAAGTATGAAAATGCAATTTGAAACCATAGAGAAATATATCCGTGCGTCTCCGAAGGATGTTCGGGGCATTCTCAGGAAAATAAGGCAGACAATACGAAGAGCAGCGCCCCAAGCCGTAGAAGTAATTAGTTATCGAATGCCCGCTTTCAAGTTGAACGGCAAAATTCTGGTGTATTTTGCTTCATTCAAAAATCACATTGGGCTTTATCCACCGGCACCAAAAGCGCTCAAAAAACGAGCATCTCAGTATGCAGGTCCGAAAGGTAATCTAAAGTTTCCGATTGATAAACCAATTCCGTTGGACTTGGTGAAGACGATTGTGAAGCTTCGAATTAAGGAAAAGAAAATGGGGAGGACCGGATGATTGGGCCGTCTTCAAAGCCGAACCAGGCTGCCCCAGGCATCGGGACTGCGCGGGATGCCAGGTCGGAGGGGGCGCGAGGACCGGTGTGCCTCGGCCCCACTATTAGTTCATGATCCAGCATAGGCACGGATGGTTAGTGGAATAATGTTAAGGCTCGTCTGGCCAAACCATGAAAAGACCGCAAACTCCTGCATTGTTGATTTTGGTTTGTTTCGCACTCATGGCATGTGGGCCTGCTGGTGGCGCGCTTCTCAATTGGTTGTCACCCCGGTCAGAGCTTTACGCGGCGTATCTTATCCTCACGGCTCCGTTTGGGATGCTTGCCTGGGGTATCACCAGGGAAAAGGGATGGCATCACTCTGATAGCAGAGCACTCCAAGTTTGCTCCGTGCTCAACACCGTTTTAATGTTTGCTGGCATCTTCGCTTTCTGTGCCTTTGTTTTCCGTAGCTGCCTCTTGGGATTTCTTCCTCCGGGGGCGCATAGCAACTGAAGTTTTGCTCATACTGTTTTGTAAGCCGACAGGCAGGTTTTCACTGGAGGCGTGCGATGTTAGCGACCTGCGCGCCCGTGCCTGGGAATTTGGTCAGCGGGACACGAGGCAGAGGGAGCAGGAGGGAGACGGGGCGCGGGGTCTGGTGCGCCTGCGGCGGGGACCACGCAGGGGGCAGAAACGGCTTGGGACGGGGGTGCCATTCGAAGCGGCGCTCTCGGACGCTTGCGCGCCCAAGGCACGGGGGATATACTGCTTAGGTTAACAGTAATTCAGCGGCTCTATCGGTGCGCGTTTCACCCTCACACCGAGCAACGTGGGAACGCGCGCGCTTAATCCAAATTTCAAGCACGCGGATCGAATCAACCGCGCCTCAACATGAAAAACGCGACGCCCACGCCCATCGCCGAGATACCGCACGCAGCGACAGCACCGGGCCAAGCCGCGTCGAATATCGCGCCGAACACGAAGGCGGCCAGTGCGCAGCCGGCGATTGAGACGGTTGTGCCGGCGACAGATTTTAGAGCCGGATCTTTTTCAGCAACTTGAGGAGCCCCGGAGGGAATGGTGCTGGTAGTGTCCATGCCCGAAATATCGACCCGAATGGCGGGAGTGTCTAGGGCCTTTCGCTCGGGTGCCGGCGTTGGCGGAACCGATGAACGCAGCACGGGGGCGGCGCGTTTTTTTTCTGCTGCGGCTCGGCTGAGCGGGTGAAGGCGCATTTCACCCGCTCACCGGGCACCGGGCACGTTGGCGCATTCCGAACAGAATTTCAGGCGGCAGAAGCAGTCGATTGACTTTCAATCTCGATTTCGTGGAATTGCGCCATGAAGGACAGGAAATCCGTTTGGGCCACAGGTTTAAGCAAAAAGCAATGCGCGCCTTTGAGGTAAGCCTCCTTCATCCGGCTTAGATCAGTGAACCCCGTCAAAATGACTACTGGAAATTTGGGTTTGGCTTTTGTGCCGAACCAATCAAGGACCTCGAAGCCACCCTTGCGTCTCATCCGCATATCGAGCAAAAGCATGGCTGGAAGCGGATACTGCTCGCGGTCTGCATACTTGCCCTCGCGCTTGAGGTAAGCGATTACGTCTTCGCCGTCGCTCACAACAATGAGGGGATTTTTTATTCGGCATCGCGAGAACAGACGTTGCAAAATTATCACGTCGTTCTCGTCGTCTTCCGCCGCCAGGACCGGCTTTAAGGACATGCAAATAGGGTGCCTCGAATTTGAAAATTTTCAACCGGGCGGCGTGATAACTCGCCGCCCCAGGTTTTTAGCAGCGCATGAAACCGGCGCGACGGTGCAAAGGCCGGTTAGGTGTCCAGGGGCCGGCTGCCTTCAGCGCGGCAGTGGCGTTTTTTCCGCTGGGGATTGTTGTGCTGGCCAGAGAGCGGGTGAGAGGGGCGGAGGCGTTGTAGGCTTGGAACAAATGGCACAGCAATTGCTTAGAAAGTCTCCGTGAACACCCTTCGCGCGTGCGCCAACGTATCGGTTTGCGATGATCTCTCTGGCGATGAAGATCGCCACCTGGGCAAGACGCAGATCGTCATCGCCGAAGACGACCCCGATCTAGCGCAAGACCTCAAGGACCGGCTCGAAGGCCTCAGCTACGAAGTATCTGGGGTTACTCAGTCCGGCGCTGAGGCCATCACGTTGACTCAAACTCTGCGGCCCGATCTGGTCTTAATGGATATTCAACTGCGGGGCGAGATGGACGGCATTCAAGCCGCCGAACAAATCCGCACCTTTCAGGTCCCGGTTATTTATGTCAGCGGCTACGCGGAAGGCCCGGTCATCGAGCGCGCCAAGCTGAGTGAACCCTACGGTTATATCCTCAAGCCCTACGAGACCAGCACCCTCAAAATCTCTGTCGAAATGGGCCTCCACAAACACCAGGCGGAACGCGAACGTCAACGATTGCTCAAACGATTTCAGGAGGTCGTTGCCAGTGTCAAAACGTTGACCGGACGATTGTCGATCTGCGCCTATTGCAAAAAGATCAAAGATCATGTCGGGGACTGGGTAGAGATTGAAAGTTACGTGATGAAGCATTCGGACGCGTCCTTCACGCACGGAATGTGTCCGGGGTGCTTTGAAAAAGTGAAGAAACAGATTGAGGCCCTTGACGAAGACGGCTTGGTTCCAGGGGTAATGCTTTTAGGTTAAGCCTCCGCCTGGAGTGAGCCGCGCGGTTGCCGGCGAAGCCGTGTGTCGGGGCCGTGGTCGGGTGCCCGAGGCGGCGGTGACTGGAGCCGTGGCCTCAGTAGGTGCCGAGTCAGGACTTTTCCCGCTGCTTCACTTTCACCGGCCATTTCCCGCTGTCCCGGTCGAATGCCGAAGCAGTCCGCGAAAGGGACTCAGGTGTCATCGCGTGCCATTTGCGCAGCCGAAGCCTGCCGTTGAGTTTTTCCGCCCAGATCATGCGCTGGGTCTTGGCCCAGGGACAGATGGCGCGCGACTGGGGCCGGCGTCGGGTGCCGGGGAGCAACAGGTGAGTGGACTAACTTACTCAACTAATGCGCCTGGAGTTTGCAGGCCCCGAAGCTGCCGTCGCAAATGGGGCAATTTGTGCGAGATTGCGACGCCTGCTTCAATCCATTCATCCCTTGCTTGCGTCCCTGCTCCATCTCGCGGGTGATGGCCTCGCGCTCCGCAGCGGACAGCCGCATCATATCCAATCGTTGCCGCACCCAACGATTGATCAATCCCTCAATTGCCTGGCGGCGCTGGCCGGCGTCATGGCTGCGCAAACCCACGGTGAGGGCAGGGTCGAGACCCGGCCCGAAAGTGTCCACCCGCGCTTTAAATCCAAAAAACTCCTCGCGCTGGCGATACAGCCGGAATGCATCGAAAGCTGGATGGCAAAGGGGACAAGCATAGACAAAATGTTCCCGGTCAAACGCGGGTTTGCCATCTTCACCCGGCGGGATGATCAAATCCACAACCGAGTTGGCGACGCCGTCGCGGTAGAGTCCTTCCAGCACGGCGAAAAAAACCAATTGGCTGGCTCGCGACTGGGTCCAGGGCGCATTGGGATTGTTTGTGGGCTGGGTTCTGGCATCCACCAGCGTTAAGGCGATGACGCCCGCAATGCTCGTGGATACCAGGAAAAGGAAACGGTTCTTCGGTGATTTAAACGTCGCCATATTGACATTGGACTTAAGGAATGGCACAACGTTTGTAAAAGAATTGTAAAATTACCCTCATACCGCAGCAACTGACGCAGGTCTCCGGCGGAGCGCGATTAATACAGCGCCCGGGCCGTTCCAGACACAGATTCCCGTGCCCTCAAACACGCCCGCCCTTCCCTCGCCGCCTCGCCCCAGACGCCGGTCCCTGGGTCACCCAAAACTCTGTGGTTGCAAACACAAAAGCCCCGTAGTAAACCTTGTAAAGGTCCACAGTGAAAATTCTACGGGAAATCTTCCTTGGCTTCTTATTCAGGAGTTCAAAGAACTCAAGAATCCCCTGATCGCCAGGAAGGTGGAATTGGAGCAGCAGATGGCCGGCCTCCACAAGAGGCAGGCCAGTCGGCTCGAATCCTTGAGAAACTGGATTTTAGAGGCAAATCAGGCTGAAGAATGGGTTTCTTCTGAGAACTGGTTAGAAATGAAGTCATTTCTTCAAAACGTCGGCTCGAACCGCCTTTTGCGCGCTCAAACCTTAACCGTTTCGTTCAAGTAAAATTGAACCACTTAAGTAAAAGTCAAATGCCTGAACACGAGACAGTCAGGCCCCCTCGCGCTTCGCCGCCTCCCAAAAATCAGTCCAGCACCCAGCCCAAGCCCTGCCCCTCTCAACCATTCCCTTCGCCCTTCTACCGCCCGCCGGCAGCGTTGGGCCAGCCCGGAGCCGGCGCTGACGCAGCCTCCTGAACCCCCGCCCCGCTCTCCTGGCCAGTGCACAAAGCCCAGCCCCAGGTCACCAGGCACCGCTGCCCAACCTCCCGCGTGCCCGCTGCCCTTCGCCCGGCACCCCGGCACCCTGACTCCGGCCCGGAAGGTGCCTGGCAGACGGGTGTCCGGTGCGCCTGCTCTGGGCTTTGGCGCGGCTCGCACCCAGTTTTTTCCTAGTAGGTCTGGACCCAATCGACCAGCCGCCCGGCGGCGTGGCAAAGTCCACGTCCATGAAAACCGGGCTGAATATGAACGACACGGTGCGGGTGACCGCCGCCGAGAGATGGTTGCGCATGGCCAAACCGAGTCGCGCGCTCCAAGAACTTCAACGCCTACCTAAGAGCGCCTGGGAGCGTACTCAA
>DATMQA010000154.1:0-4286 GCA_035566895.1 Binatia bacterium | reverse complement strand
GGCCGAGTAGATCGCGCACAATTCACAGGCCTGCGCCGCGGGCAGCACCAGCAACACCAGCAAGACCGGAGATAGCCTCATGCGGCTTGGTTCAAGGCGTGACACTCAGGCGGTAAAACCGCTGCCGGCTCGTCGCGGTGTCAGGCACGATATAGTGGTCCGGGAACGGGGCGCTTGGAGCGACATAAAGTGGGAACCACAGCGCATTGCTGGCGACCGGAGAGTTGGTCGAGTACTGAAGTGTATAAGTGCGATTGGCCTCGGTGTCGAAGTGAAGTAAGACCTGGTTGCTCGAATACCTTTCAATCAGCGAAATGACCGGCTGCGCCGCTCCGGCCAGGCTGGCGAACAAAGTCGCTGCCAACAAAACGGCAGCGACAGGACCGCCCGCGGCCAGCGCGGGTTTTGGCGGAACCGGGCGAAGGGAGGGAGCAGGGAGTGCCATAAACAAATTGCATTACGCCAGGCCGGACCGCGACATCTTCGTGTGAGTTTTGCCAAGCATTATCCTGGCTGGCAAACAAGTCAAGCAACCCGCTGTTGATTTCTGGATGTTGGACGCACGGGCCCGCTCGGAGGTTCCCGAAACTCTTCGGCGGAGCAGGAGCTCCTTGCCTCAGTGCGTGTTTGGAAAATGCCGTGTTTGGGCCGGAGCGCGACCGGTCCCCGGTCGCAGCAGCGCAATCTGTCAGGTCTGGAGAAAGCCAAGGACCTGCCGGTCGGTACCCGAATGGCCAGATTATCTGCCGTGATGCCTGGAATCAAAACATAACGCTCAGGCTCACCTTGAACAGGACCGACGCGGCCAGTTGATTGCCGGTGAAGTTCTGGTAAACGGGAAACTCCGCGTCCGCGTAAATTCTCACCGGATGAATGTGAACTTCGATTCCCGGCGAGAGCATGACACGCTGGTAGCCCGAAGCCACGGGGCTGGCCGAGTTCGCGCCGCTGTCACTGGTCCGTTCCGAAAAGATCACCTGCGCCACGGGTGAAATGCCCACGCGACCGATCGAGAACCCCTTGTAATCAATCCCCGCCGCGGTATCGAGTTCGAGGCCCGGACGATATTCATCTTGAATCAGCGCGGGAATATCCAACTGTAGTTGCGCGAACCAGTCCCACTGCTTGTCCTTGGTCAGACTGCCGCGATAAAAACCACCCACCAAAATATCCGTGCTGCCCGTGCCGATTTGAGTGTCCCGATCCACCACGTCGGGAGAAACATCAAAATCCCCGTTTGGAAGTTTGACGCCGAGTGTCACCCCGGCCGACAAGTCCTCCGTAAATCCGGTGTAAATTCCCTCAATCCGAATGTCGCCAAGCTGGCTCCAGTTTCGCGACACGAGGTTGCCGGCGTCGTCGTTCTTCTTGAAAGAGCGAACATCGTAGGGCACTTCGACTTGAAAACCCCAGCTTCGATTGAACATGTATTGCAACCCGAGCGTGACATAATGGGTCTGAATTTCCTTGTCATCATTGTTCGCCGCCGGCGCTTCCGACGAGCCGCTCCAATTACGGTTCTGATCCTGATAGGCATATTGCAGGAAGGCCATTCCGCCTTCCCCGTTGGGGAACATCGAACTGGTGCCCACGTCGAAGACGCTGCAGCCGCACGCGCAAGCCTGCACATTGCCGCGCGCCAGCATCCCGGCCAGCAAACTGCAACTTACTTTTACTGTTACTGACGAATTAAATTTATTTTTCATTTTCAAAATCTAAAGGTTGTGAGAACGCGTCCGGGCGCTCTCGAACTCAGGGGAAAACATTTACGCCCGCGCCAACCCGGCGCGAGCAACCAAACTGCAATTGAATTAAGCGAAGCGGCCGCGCGGCGGGGGTGTCGGCGGTTTTTGAGTGAGCGAATGGGCGAAAGTGTTTGCCCGCGGCATGAGTTGAAAATCCGACGGTGGAATCAAAACGGGGCTTTCTTTGACCGGCGGAAATTCAAGTTTCTCCATTTGCGCTGTGAACTCTCTTTTCTGCTCGGATTTTTTTCCTGCGGAAATCACTTTGCAAAGAACGCAGGGATGTTTGCCGTCGAAAGTCTTTTGCACCGCCTCGGTGAAGGAATAACTGCCAAGGTTGTCGGCCAGCATTCTCGTCCAGGCGAGGGATTGAAGCACCGTCCAATGCGTGCCCATCGCTGCGAGCACAGCCAGGACCATCAGCGCATTGCCAAGCCTTCGGGGCACAATCCCAAACTATGCGTAATTTGCGCCCTTGCAAGCAAGATTTGGTGCCCGCAAAAACCGATTAATTAAGCTATCCTCTTCTGCTCCGGTCAACGAAACACCTCAGCAACGACAATTCATCGGATGGCTTTGCCGCTTTCCGCTTTTCAGCTTTTTTCCCGCCACTGTCTCGTTTTTGGGCACTCACCGACAACTCTTTCCCCATTTCTGCTTTCTGCTTTTGCCGGTTACTGGCTTCCTGGCTTACTGATTACTGGCTTTCCCCCCTTTCCTCATTTCTGCTTTCTGCTTTTCTGCTTTTTAGTTTTTCAGCGTTTTAGCGCTTTCCCCTTCTTTTCCCGGCTTTCCCAATTCTCTCTTCCTGGAGGGCACACCGCTTGCTGCCCATTTGGAATATGGCTCGATGAACTGCCAAAACGCCAAGCCTACGGAGCGAAACCGGCCCGCCTTGAAAATGAGCTTCAGCACCAAGGTGCTGGTCCCGCTCGTTTCTATCATGGTGCTGTTGCTGGTGGTCACTGCCTGGCTGGTGAATCGCCGGATCACCACCCAGTTCCGCGCCGATGCCGCCCGCAGCCTCGAGACCGCCGACTCGGTGTTTCGCAGCTCGGAAAATCTCCATGCCAAAAACCTCTTGCTGCGCTTTAGCAACCTCCCCAACGACCCTCGCTACAAGGCGGCGTTCCAAAGCAAACGCCTCCAGTCTTTGCGCGATGCCATCAAGGACCTCCCCACCGAACAGGGGGTTGACGTTGCCCTGTTCACCTCCAGCAAGCCGGACTTGCGGGCCAGCGCCCAAAGAGACCCGCACATGCCCGTCGCCGAATTCCAAATCAGCAGCACCGCTGCTTCCCGCCAGGCTTTATCCGGCGCGCCCCAAGTGGATACCATCCGCGTCGGGGACAGGCTGTTCGACGTCGTGTCCGTTCCCATTTTTGGCAGCGGCGGCATTCCCATCTTCGGCGGCGGCAGCAGCGACGTTCCCACTGGGGTGCTGACGATTGGCTCTGAAATCGGGGACTCCGTGGCGCGGGAGCTCAGCCTGGTTACCCACAACCAGATCGTCCTGCTCGCCAACGGGCACGTGGTCGCCTCCACCGTTCCGGGCTCGGAACTGCGGGAGCAGTTCGCGCGCTTGTTTGGTGACGCCACCCGGGAAACCTCCTCGCGCCGTGGCCCCCGGCAAGTGCTCCTGGGCGAAGACCATTATTTCTGCGCGGCCGGGAAATTCACCTCGCTCAGCGGCGATGCCGGCCTGGGGTACCTCTTGCTTGCTTCTTACGAACAGCCCCTCCGCGCCTTCCACAGCACCCAGAAAACCGTCCTGCTGGTCAGCGGGCTGGGTATCCTGTTGGGCACCCTCATCGTCAGCTTGCTCGTGCGAAAGCTCACTGAGCCCTTGCGCCAGCTCCAGGCCAGCGCCGACGCCATCGGCCACGGCGACTTCTCGCACCAGGTCGAGATAACCTCCGATGACGAATGCGGCGAACTCGCCCGGGCTTTCAACCGCATGACCGAGAATCTCAAACGCTCGCGCGAGGAACTCGAGCGCACTGTCACCACGCTCAAGACCACCCAGGCCCAATTAATCCAGAGCGAAAAACTCTCCGGCCTCGGCGAGTTCGTGGCCGGCGTCGCCCACGAGTTGAACAACCCGCTCACCTCCGTCATGGGTTTCTCCGAATTGCTCGTCCAGGCCCCCGGCCATCCCAACCAGGCTCGCTACCTCGAGCTGATTCTCAAAAGTTCCCAGCGCTGCCAGAAAATTGTCCAAAGCCTCCTCACCTTTGCCCGCCTTCACCCGCCCGAACGCAGGCTCTCCAATGTCAATGCCCTGATCGAAGGTGCCGTCGAGTTCATGCAATACCAGTTCCGCACCGGCAATATCGAGCTCGTCACTCGGCTCGACCCGGCTCTTCCCGAAGCCATGCTCGACGGCCATCAAATGCAGCAGGTCTTTCTGAATATCCTGAATAACGCGCGCCAGGCCATTGAAGCCAAAGGCGGGCACGGACGCGTGCTCATCAGCACGCAGAGCCTCCCACCGCGCATGTGCATTGTGTTCGAAGATGATGGTCCTGGTATTGCCCAGGA
>DATMQA010000153.1:0-31431 GCA_035566895.1 Binatia bacterium | reverse complement strand
TCGATATCCTGCAGGAGCGTGCGCATGTCAACACCCTGTTCGTCGCCACGTTCACCTACGGCCATGGCATCGCCGGCCGCCAGTTGCCCGGCCATCCCTTGCCGGACCACGGTATCCAGGACTACGACGACCATTTCCACGGCGGCAATTACGCCACGCCGCATCCGCAGTTTTATAAGGACACCGTCTTCAGGAATCTCAAGGCGCCGGACCACGGTGACGTCGATATCCTTGAGCTCGTAATTCCAGCGGCAAAGAAGCACGGCATCAAGACCTACACCTGGTCTGAAGATGTGTTTCGGCGCGACGTGCCCGGAATCGAGAAAGCCCTGGCCGTGGATTTCTATGGCCGGAAGGCGCCGGAAACGCTCTGCTTTAACAACCCCGATTACTTCAATTTCCTCCTCGGGCTCCACGAGGATTTCACCCGCTCTTACGATATCGACGGCGTCATGTGGGGCTGCGAAAAACAGGGGGCCTTCAACAATGCCTTCGAATCGATTCACAATTCCAACGGCAATGACCCCGGGCGCGTCACCTGCTTTTGCACCTTCTGCCAGGAGAAGGCGAAACAGCGCGGCATCAACTTCACGCGGGTCAAGGAAGGATTTCAGACGCTGGAGACCTGGGTGCGCGCCGCCAAGGCCGGCCAGCGCCCGCCGGACGGTTACTGGGTGACCTTCCTGCGTATCCTCTACAAATACCCGGAGCTGCTCGCCTGGGAAACACTCTGGCACGACAGCCTCCGGGAAACCAAGCAGGCAATCTATCAACGCGTCAAATCAATCAAGCCCGGCGTCCAGGTGGGCTGGCACGAATGGCACGCCCACGGTTTCAGTCCTTTTTTCCGGGCCCAGTTGGACCTCAAAGAGCTGACGAAATACTCCGATTACCTCAAGATGACGGTGTATCACAACCTGGGTGGGACCCGTATGGCGACCTACCTGGACAGCGTCACCAAAACGATTTACCGCGACCTGCCGATGGACGAGGCGCTCGAATTCGAATACCGCCTCATGAACTATCGCGAACGGAGCCACGAGCAACTCCCCTACACCGCCCTCTCACCCGATTACGTGTACCGCGAGACGAAACGCTGCGTCGAAAACGTCGCCGGGACCAAAACCGAAATCTGGCCTGGCATCGATATGGGCATACCGATTCAGGAGGATTACAGCAAGGTGACGCCGCCGAGTGTCAAGGAGGTCATCCAGGCTGCCCATCGCGGTGGGGCGCAGGGATAGGTCCTCTCACGCAAGTATTCGGAGACAACCCTGGCCAACCTCAGCGCGGCCGGCGAGGCGCTGCGGGATCTGAAAGTGGCTTAATCTCCGTTCCTGCCGGCCCTCCGGTCAGAACAGTTTACTGACAACTATCCCCATCACACTGAGCGGTCCCTGGTCTTCCAAACCTTCGGTGGCTTTGTCGAGTTTTTGCAAGCTCAGCTTGGCGTTTTTATAGAACTCCTGGTCGTTCACCAGTTTGCCAACGGTGCCCTGACCCTGGTTAACCTTCTGGAGAATCTCTTTGAGGTTCGTCATCGAGTCGGTGGTTTCGCGATACAGCGTTTCGTCGTGCAGCAGTTTGCCGACGGTTCCCTGGCCGGCATTGACCTGGCCGATGATTTTGCGCGCGTCAGCCACGGTCAGGTTAATCTCGGAGCTGGTCTGCTGGAGATTGCTGACAGTGGTCATGGCGGAGTTGTAGAGGGCATCATCATAGATCAATTTGCCCACCGTGCCCTTTCCCTCGGCAATCTGGCTGGAAACCGCCTTCATATTTGCGATCATCGCCGTGAGCGGCTGCTGGTTTTCCTTCATGAAATTAACGAATGGCCCCAGCAGGTTGTCGATCTTGTCGCCCGTGAAACTTTTGGTGAGGTTCTGCACGTTATCGGCCACCTTGTCGAGTTTTTGCATCATCTCGCCTAGATCATGGGTTTCCTCGGTCGCAATCGGTTGGTCCTCCTTCAAACGGGGCGCGCCGGCCGTCCCGAAATCCAGCGAAACGAAGTTCTGCCCCATCAGGCCCGTGAATTTGATGCTCGCCTTGCTGTCGGTCTTAACCTCCACTTCGCGTCGTAATTTGATCGCCACGCGGACCTTGTTATTAACCTCGTCGAGACCGATTTTCTCGACGCGCCCGACATCGACGCCGGCCATTTTCACCCGGTCCCCTTCCTTGAGGTCCTGCACACTGTTGAACAGCGCGTAGAGATGGTAGCCGGGTTGGAAACGATCCGGGCCGCCGACGATTTCCAAAATGAGCACCGCAGCGATGACGGCCAGCGCAACAAAGATGCCCAATCGAGTTTCAAGGGTGTTTTTCATAGTTCTATCTTTCGTTAATTCAAGTGGCGTTTAAAAGCAAGCGGGTTCCTGAAATTCTAAACCGGAGAAATCATCTTTCAGGTTTGGATGCCGGGCCATGCCCGCGCTCGAAATGAGCGTTGAGAAAATGCTGCACCTTGGGGTCCTTGTGGCGCTTGACCTCCTCCGGAGAACCAATCGTCAGTATCCGGCCCTCGTCGAGCACCGCGATCCGGTCGGCCACGCCAAAAGCCAGGTCGCGGTCATGCGACACCACCAGCGACGTGACCTGGATGCGGTCGTGCAAATGCACGATTTCCTCGGCGATCGTCACCGCCGACAGCGGGTCCAGCTCGCTGGTCGGCTCATCGTATAAAATCAATTGCGGCTCGATGACCAGCGCCCGGGCGATGGCGGCGCGCTTTTTCATGCCGCCGGACAGTTCGCTCGGCATTTTGTCTTCGGTGCCTTTGAGCCCAACCACTTCGAGCTTTTCGGCCACGATGCGCGCAATTTCGTCGGGCGGCTTGAGACGATGTTCGGTCAGATAGAGCCCGACGTTTTCGCCCACCGTCAGTGAATTGAGCAGCGCGCCGGATTGAAAAACCATCGCCAGCCGGTACTGGCTCATCACGTCTGCCGATTGAATCGACTGGCCGTCAATGAGGATTTCACCGCCGTCGGGCTCTTCCAGGCCGATGATATGCTTGAGCAGAACGGATTTGCCGCTGCCGCTGGGACCCATGATGACGAAAACCTCGG
This sequence comes from Binatia bacterium, assembly GCA_035566895.1. Lineage (GTDB taxonomy): Bacteria > Verrucomicrobiota > Verrucomicrobiia > Limisphaerales > UBA8199 > DATMQA01. The sequence continues at coordinate 28,360 of DATMQA010000153.1, read as the reverse complement.
CGGGTTTGACCTCGAAATCCAATCCCTGGAGCACCTCGTGGCCGTTAAAGCTCTTGCGCAATCCGCGCACCTGCACGCTGACGCCCTGCTGGTTGGGAAGTGCCGTGCTCATTACTTCAGCAAGACACGGGTGAGGATGTAATCAAGGATGACAATCAACACGATGGAATTGACCACCGCTTTTGTGACCGAGCGGCCAATCCCGCGCGGCCCGCCGAGGGTGATCAACCCTTGGTGGCAGGACACCACCCCGATCACCCAGGCGAAGATGAAACCCTTGAAAACGCCGTTGACGACATCCTTGAGCTCGACCACCCGGCGAAGCTGTGTGAAGAACGTCGCAAAGGGAATGTCGATGCGGTTATTGGCCATCGAGACAAAGCCGCCGCCGAGCCAAGCCACCAGGATCGCGAAGATCACTAGCAACGGGAGGGCCACAGTGATAGCCAGGACCCGCGGCAGCACCAGGTAATGGATGGGGCTGATGTTCATCGTCCGCAGCGCGTCAATTTCCTGGTAAACACGCATCGAGCCGATTTCCGCCGCCATCGCCGACCCGATCCGGCCGGCGATGAGAATCGACATCATCACCGGCGCCAGCTCCTTGCAGATGGAAATCCCCACCACCCCGCCCACAGCGCTGGAGAGGCCATTTTCCACCAGGACCGGCCCGGTCTGGAGCGCGATGACGCCGCCGATGAAAAAAGAGAGGATGCAAACCATCAGCAGGCTCGCGTTGCCAATCTCAAAGAACTGCTCGAACACCTTCTGGCGCTGGCGCCAGGCCACCGGCATAGCCAGTAGCGTGCGCCAGAGCAGAATTACCATTTCACCGATATTTTGAAACATAGCTCGATGTCGCGCGTAATCTGAACTGCACGGCTGGTTCGCGCCACACTTTTTTCGCGCCCGGCGTTGAAACCGCGCGAAAAACCTGCGTCCTACCTTTCGGCCTCCTGCGCTCGCGCCTTGCCCTTGCCCAAAGGAATGTAAAACACCCGCACCCGGCTGCCCGTCGCGTCAGATTGAGACTGGAAAAGGCCCAGCAGGAGTGAAAGCTTTTTGTATCCGGGTGCCGTATCACGGCGATAGAGGTTCCAGAGCAAGGACTGGCTGGCGGCCCCGGTTTTGGGGTTTTTTTCTGCGCGCCACAGTGACCAGAGCTGCGAATAGTCACGCTCGATTTTATGGCTGCCGGATGTAAATGGCTCGAGCGGAGCCAGCACCTGCAAGCGGATGTTGCCGTTCAACTCGCGCTGATGGGTAAAGAGCGGCAGTAAATCGACGCGCCGGCGGGAGGCGCCCGTTTCGGTGCTCTTCTCGAAGGTATCCGAGTAGAGGAAAAAAAGAATGCGCGTCCGATGGCGTTCGAGCGGCTCGGAATGAATGGCCTCATATTTATAAACCGGCCACAAATAAAAGTTGTCTTCGAGCGTGTCGCTGTGGGCGCGGCTGAACAGCGGCCAGACGCGGGTGGTGGTTTTGCCCGGTCCGCGCGCGAATTCGATGAACGGCCAGGGCACATCCCACTCGCGGTACTTCTTCTCGCGGTCATCTACGCGCGAAAAGAACGGCCAAAGCACAGTCGTCGAGTCGCGCAGCGGCGAGCGCATGAAGCTATAAGCGGGAATCGAGCCCTGCATCCAAACCGGGTTGGCCGTGCCGAGGCCGCTTCTGTCGTTGAAGAAAAACGGCCAGAGCACGAAAAAACTGTCGTGTCCGCCAATGCTCTCTACATCCCCAAAATTATTCGTGCGCATCGTGACCTCCTTGTGTTCGTTGCCGACCAGCGGCCAGAACTGCCACCCGTACAAACCGTCTCCATGCCGAAGATGAAAGAAAGGGTAAACGTAATTGTCCGTCACTACGTCCCGTTTCCGCGTTTTGCTGTAAAGTGGAAACATGACGAAGAAAATCTCGTCATGAAACAGCCGGTTTTGGAGGTGACCGTAAAAAGGACCCACCGCCGTGTAGTTCTGGGTGGGGTCGTCCGAGCGTTGCTGGAAATAGAACGGAAATAACGTAAAGCGGTTGCGGACGTTTTCCGTCTGAGTGGGCCCCCCGGCAAGGCTCAGCAATTGAAGAAACTGCCAGCGGTACTGGCGGCCGTACCGGTCGTAGGTCATCAGTGGATAGGCAAAATCAAACTCTTCGAGTTCGAGCGCCGGATCCACCGTGTGAGAAAACAACGGGGGCACGGCCCAGGTCCGCTCGGTGTCCTTTTGCTCGCTATAAAACAAAGGCCCGGCTGCTTCCATCCGGTGACCCGGTGCCAGCGTGAGGGGGAACTCATCAAAAAGAGGGCCGAGACTGAGGCTGGATGACGTGGCCGCGGGACCAAGTTCCAGGCTCGACGAGGGCAGGGGCGCTGTGGGGTGCTCCGAATCCGTGGGATCCGGACCCGGCTCCCGGGCGGCAACATTGGCGGCCAAGGCTACACCGCAGGCCAGGCAGAAATTGGCAAATCTCATTGCGCGGAGCGGAGTTAGCCGAAAAATGGTGGTGGGCGTCAAGAGCAAAGACATTGGCCGATAACGTTATCGAAACCCGGATCTGCCCTTAATTATCGCTAAAAAGATCAGGATTGACATTAAAACTCGTTTCTCTAATCTACCGTCAAACTTGAGGTTTTTGGCCTCGGTTCCTCCTGGCCCAGTGTCGATTGTGCATCGTCGGCACTGGGTCGCTTTCTCTCTTTTGGTTGCCGCCGCAGCAAAAGATTCAGCAACGCCGGCAAGAAGGTCAGGCCGGCGATCATGCACGTCGCCAGGCCGATCGACATCACGATGCCAAGGCTCTGAATCCCCTGGTGTTTGGCCAGAATCAGGCTGCCGAACCCCGCGATGGCTGTTAAGCCGGAAACCAACACAGCCTTGCCGGTGCTGCGCGCAAGAATCCCCGGGGTTTGCTCTTCGGCAAAGCGGTTAAGGATATGAATCCCGTTCGTGACACCGATGCCGATAACCAGCGGGAGGGTCATAATGTTGGCCGGGTTCAGCGGCACATGGAGCCACGCCATTAACCCGCTCAGCCACAGGAAACCAACTCCCACCGGCACTAGGGAGAGCGCCACACAGAGCGGGCTGCGGAAATGCACCAGGACCAGGATGACAATGGCGATTAACGAGTAACGCGCCGCCTCTTCGTAACTGCGCTTGAGCAGTTCGGTATATTGATAAAGCTGCACGGGCGTGCCGGTAAGATCTGGATAGACGGTCTGCACCTGCTCGATGAATTCTTTCTGGTTTTCCCGCTGCCACACATCCTTTTTCGGATAGACCATCAACAGGTACTTGCCCGTCACACCCACGAACCGATCGCGCAAAGCTTGCGGCAGGTCTTCCGCTCGTAACGGAGCGCGGTCGTCCTGGTTTTGCATTGCCTGGAAAGTCTCGCGCACATCATTGAAAAGCGCTTGCTGGAACTCGGCCAATTTCTGCGCGCTGGCCTTCAGGTCATCCTCGTCGCCCCGGAGCATCTCACGGCGCAACTCACCAATGGCGTCGCGCAGGGAGTTCAACTGTTTGGCCAGCGCCGGTTCATCGGTTTGCACCTCATCGTTGGCGGCCCCCAGAAAACCGCTCAAAGAATAGAGGCTGAGGCTGAGTGCGGGTAAGCTCACGGGTCGGGGGTCCGGCGCCGAAAAGGAGATGCCCGCGAGCCCCTGTTTGATCTCGCGCACCAGTGCCAATTTGTTGGTCTGGTCTTCGGTCAGGAATTTGGCGATGGATTCGACGTTGGTGACAGCGGGCAGTTCCTTCAGTTTCGTTTCCAACTGGACGGCTTCCTGGAGGTTGGTGGCGATCACCGCGCCGAAGAGCACGGATTTATCGGCCGAATCGATCAGGTCCTTCTCGAATTCGACCGCGGGCAACCCCGCGCTTTGCATGTGGAGCAGGTTGTAATCGAATTTGACCTTGTGAATTTGGGTGGCCGCCAGCGCGCACACGGCCACGGTGATACAACTTACTACCAGCGGGCGCTGCAACCAGAGGTTTTCAATTCGGGCACGGCGCTCCTCCTGGTCGCCCTGAGCGTGATCCAACACATTCTGGTGGCCCGTCAGCAGCAGCACCGGCAGCATCGTCATCATTGGCAGCAGGCAAATGATTAGGCCGCCGCCGCAAATAATGCCCATCTCCTGGATTCCTTTGAAGTTGGTGAAAGCCATCGCTAGAAAGGCGCCGGCAGTGGTAAAGGCGCCCGTCAGGATGCCCTGGCCGGTGAAGACCATGGCTTTGGCCAGCGCTTCGGCCTCCGTCTTGCCGTGCCGCAACTCCTCTTCGTAACGCGAGATCAGGTGCACGCCGTAATCAATCGCCAGCCCGATGAGGATCGGCACAAACGTGATCGTGAGGATATTCAGGTGGCCGATGGTGGCGGTGGCAAATGCCAGTGTGTAACCCAGCCCGACCAGCAAGCAGAGCGTCGCCTTGACCGGGCGGCCGGTCTCCTGGTAGCCGTAAATGAAAATCAGCGCGCAGACCAGCAGTGAGACGATGCTTGCTACGGTGGTGTCCCGTTGCGATTGCTCCATTTCGTCATGTTCCAGCACCGGTTCGCCGGTCAGGCCGACGTTGAGACCCGGTACCTCCGACTTGATCTGCTCGACGAGCCCGCGCAGCCGCTCGACGGCAGCGCCATTCAAATCCTCGCTCGGCGCCTGCGCCGTGACCAGGTAGATGCGTCCCTTGGCAAAGGTGATGTATATCTGTTGCTGCGCATCTTCATCAGGACTAAAGAGCGCGTTAATGCCGGGAGAAGGCGGCGTGCCTAGCCGGCGCAGACTGCCGGTCGCCTCCGTCACGATTCGCTCCAGGGCCGGCAGTGCCTTAACCAGCGAATCATTTTCTGCATTCTTCTCCCGCTTGGCGGTGCGGAACTGCGTGTTCACCATGTCAAACAGTGACACCAGGTTGGTCGTATGGGTGAATTGCTGGATGAAAGGCCGATAATCCCGCAACGTCTTCTTGAGCTCGCCCAAATCCGACTCCGGCACAAACAACAGCGCCTTGGAGCCCAGCATTTTGAGGTCGCCTTTATAGAACACGTCGCGAAACAGGTTGGTCTCCGCCTCCATCCGCACTCCCAGCCGCTCGACAAACTGGCGGTTCTTGTCCGGGTTCTCGCTCTCGACGACCACTACTAAATCGTCCTGCGTCGGAAACTCCTTTTTGAAACGCAGGAAATTTTGGTGGTACTTCTTATTCGAGCCGACGAGATTGTCGCGGCGGGTGTCAAATTCCAAATGCGGGATGCCCAACGCGGGGAAGCCGTGGACCACGTAGAAAACACAGAGCGCGAACAGCGCGAACTGTGGATAGAGAAACCACCGGCGATGTTGAACGATGGCCTGAGCCATCCACGCCAGCACCCGGGCGACCGGGTTATCCTGGGTCAACTTCTTGATTCGCATGCGCCCGAGCTCCTTTACCGATTCTCCTGGTTATTCAACGAGCTTCGCGGCGTCTTCCGTGAATTCGGCATTGGAATAAACCTCCTTTACGTCGTCATGGTCTTCCAGCGCGTCCAGAAGTCTGTTAACGGCTGTGCCAGCCTCCTCCTGGAGGGGGACGGTCACCTTTGGCAGCGCCGTTACTTCGGCAACGGCCGGCTTGATGCCTTTGGCCTCCAACTGCTTATGCACCGCCTCGAAATGCGCCGGCTCGCTCAGTATCTCATACCCTTGCGGCTCAGCCTTGAAATCTTCAGCGCCGGCGTCCAGTGCGATTTCCATCAGCGCATCTTCGTTGGCTGCTTCCCGAGGCACAATGATTTGGCCTTTGCGATGGAACAGCCGGCTGACCGAGCCTTGGGTCGCGATACTCCCGCCGCTCTTGGTTACCAGGCTGCGGATTTCCGACGCCGTCCGGTTTCGATTATCGGTGCTGATCTCCACCAGGATAGCCACGCCATGCGGGCCGTAAACCTCGTAAGTCAGGTCCTCGAAATTGGCGGTCTCGCCTCCCCCGGTCCCTTTCTTGATCGCCCGCTCGATATTATCGTTGGGCATGTTGGCCGCCCGGCTCTTGAGCAGCACCATCCGCAGTCGCGGGTTCATGTCCGGATCGGCTCCCCCCAGCTTGGCCGCGATGCTGATTTCCTTGCTCAGCTTGGAAAAAATCTTTCCGCGCTTCGCATCGATCGCCCCTTTGAAGTGCTTCACTTTTGCCCATTTACTGTGTCCAGCCATAACGTCAGTAGCTTGATTAAGGGTTCTGCTCTACGTACACCGCCGTGCCGTAACACAACACCTCGGTGATTCCGGCCGAGATCTCGGTCGCATCGTAACGCACCCCAATTACTGCATTGGCCCCCAACTCCCCCGCGTGGGTGATCATCTGGTTAAAAGCGTCCCCCCGTGCCCGCTCGCACAACGAAGTGTAAAGCGAAATATTGCCGCCGAACAGACTTTGCAGACCTGCCCCGATGTTGCCTACAATCGACCGCGAACGCACGATGATCCCGCGCACTACCCCAAACGATTTGATCACCCGATAACCCGGCAATTCAAAGGTTGTGGTTGTAAGCGGATGTGTCTGGCTCATACCCGGGATTCATTGAACAAAACTCTGGTGTGGATCAAAAGCCTAAAGTTAGGCAAACAACAGGAGCTTTGAGTGACGGAGTCCTCGGGCTTTGCAGGCGCGTTGCCGAGCGAGGCTCGCAAAACACTTCCGTTGCGAACCCGGCCGCTGATTGTCTGCGGCTTTCACCCGTCGCAAAATGACTCAGGTCAATCGCCGCCAATAGCCGAGACGTCCGGGATTCCACGTGCAGACGGCGATGTCGCCATTGGCCAGCCAGATCGCGTCGTGCGGATGCCGGAAACCCCGGTCGCCCAGCAGTTTCCCCACCTCGATCACCGAAACCACCTGGTTTTCCTTGTCGAGAACGACCAGCGGGCCGTCCAGGTCGGGCACCAGGACATGCTCCCCCCGGATATCGGCGTTGCACGGCGCGGTGATTTCCTTCGCTTCGATCGTGCTGTGGTAGGCGCCCCTCAGCGTGAAATACTCGAGGCGCTTGTTGCCTCGATCGGCGGTCAGCAACAGTTTGCGGCGCGGGTCGTAGGTGATGCCATGCGGGCAATTCAATTCCCCGTGGGCCGGGCCAAGGCCCCCCCAGGATTTGCCGGCATAGACCCCATCAGCGCTCTTGAGCACGTGGATCATGCTGCTCCCGTAGCCATCGGCGACCATCACTCGCTCGCCTTCGAGCGGAGCGACAGCGTCGGTGGGTTTGTAGTTGCCCATTTGCGGCGCCCATTTCTGCGTCCAGAGAATTTGGCCGTCGAGCGTGGTTTTGTGGACCGTAGCGTCATTATTGGCATGGTAAAGCACCGCATTACCGTCCTTGCCAACATGAATGTTCAAGCCGTGCGGGACACCGTGGGCAAGCGCGTTGTCCGAGCCGAGCAAGACCGGACCAGTCCCGTCCGGGGCAAAGCGCACAAGGCAACGCGTGTGTTCTTCGACCTTTTCCGGTTCAAAGGTGAAGTAGATATTGTCCTGGGCATCGAGGCAAAGGCCGTGGCCATTCTTCATTTTGACCTCCGGGGGCAGGGGCAGCCTGTCGGGAACGTACTGAAAGCGGAAATCCCCCGAACCGCTGATGATCGGGGATGCAGGCTCTTTGGCCGGAGACGCGTTGCCAGCTTCCTCGAACGGCGCTTCATCGACATGATGATGAGAATGGGCGTGCCCGCTCAAGGCGGCAGCAGCCAACGAAATGTTGACCTCGATGAAACGGCGTCGGTTCATAAGTGGTTTGTGTTATTGGAAAATAGATTTGCTCATTCGTGAGCTGAGGGCAAGCGCCGAAAGGGCGAAGGAATTCCTCCAAAAGGGCGCCAAGAGCGAATGAGCACCGGGCCACAGGACCACGGGACTGGCCTGCTTCCCCTTTTGTGTGCCTTGTTTGCTCTTGGATCTAAATCTTTTTAAGCGTAATAGGGACGCAGAGCGGCTGGCAAGGTGCCCACGCGAAGGGTGGGTTCAAGGATCTCGTCCCGCTCCTGGGTCTGCGGATCCAATCTGAGGAACTGTCCGCCTTCCAGGGCGGCCACGGGCACGCCGTCGCGGAGCAGCAGGCGGTTGGCGGAGATGGCTGAGACCCGCGGCCCAGGGGTGAGAATGCCCGCCAGGTTCAGCGGATCGGCGGCGCTGATGACGAGCAATTGGCCCTCGGCCGGCCGTTTGCGCAACGAACGCAACCGGCCAATGGCTTCTGCCAAAGCGAATTGTTCGCCACTGACCCCGCTAACAAAATAACCGCCGCGAATTTCCCCACGCGCTTCGAGCCTTCGATAGACCCGGCCCAGCTCATACCAGGAGACGTTGAATGACTCGCGTTCCAGCAAGCGGCGGAAAACAACGCCGTAGCGGTGGAGCAACGCGCGGGCGAAGGTTTCAATGCTTGCTTCCGCAGCGGATTGGAAATCTCCGCTACTACGGAGCAAGGACCAGCGGCCGGCAAACTCCAGGCTGGTAACGGCTTTGTGGCGCCGCTGGCGTGTCGAGTTGGAGAAGGGCAAGCGCTTTTCCGGCGGGACAAGCAAGGCGCGGAGGCCCTCGAAGCTGTCGGAAGTTACCCAACCTTGAGCCGCCAGTTCGGCCAGGGCTTGTTCGATGCGGGAGGGCAATAGGCCGGTTCGTTTCACGAGCTCGTGAAAAAATAAAGCGCCGCCTTGCGTCAGTGTATCAAGCACAGCACTGGTATCTGGTGCGAAGGCCGAAACCGCCGCCGTAGCGGATAGTGCCAGCCAATGCAGCAGGTTTTCGCGCGCAAAAAGCGAGACGGGGCTGGAGCGCAGCGGGAAGAATGGCCGGCCATTTTGGTTTTTGGGCGGCGTCAGCCGGCCCCAGCCGATGCGACCAGTAAAGCAGAGTTGATCGAGCCATTGCGGGGAGTACTCTTTGATGCGCAGAGCCAGCACGTCGGGTTCCCACCCTGCGGCGGGCAATTCGTAGCCGTCGAGCAACTCCAGGACGGCCTCGACCCCGGCTGGTCCTTCAGCGCGGTGGTCGGGGTCGGCGCGCTGCCACGCCAGCAAAAAGCGCTGAAACTCAGCGAGGGTGACCGGCTGAATCTCGGCGCGCAAACGGTTAATCGTCAGCCGATGGATGCGGGCCAGCAACCGGCGGTCACACCACTCGAGGTCCGGCGCGTTTGAATGAAATTTGCCGCGGAGGACAAAGCCTTCGCCCTCCAGAGCGAGCAAAGCGGTTTGAATTTCTGACGCCGGCAATTGGTAGAAATCAGCCAGAGCTTCCGCGGTGATCGGGCCGGCGATTTCGATTCGGCCACGGACCAGTTCGCGGAGGGCGTCGGCGCGCTCCCACGAGCGGGCGCGCTCAGATTGGGGCGGAATGAGAACGGGCTCGGTCGTAGAATCCGGGTAAACCGCCTGGACGAGCGGCAGGCGTTCCGTGGCGAGCCAAAGTTCGATTGGCAGGGTGGAAGAGCGCTGCGACGTGAGTTTGCCGGAACGTCCCTGGTTGGCCAGCGAGTCGAGCCATGCTCGAGCCTCGGGAGCCGTACGATTAAGCTCCTCTTCACTCATCAGGCCGGCCAACAATAGCGCTTCGTGGAGCTCGTCCGCGTTGGTGGCGCGCGGCCAGGCTTCCGCACAGACCCTTTCGATAGCCGCAGCATCCAGAATTCCCAAGCCGCCTTCGCCCGCCGAGTCGCTGGCCCGCCGCGTATAGACCGCCTGGGTGCGGCGCTCTTCCAAGGGAGCGTTGTCGAGAAACGCGTAAGGACGGGCGTTGAGAATCTCGTGCGCGAGCGGTGAAGGCTCAGGCAAATCGCGCGCAATGCATCGGACCGCGCCGGTCTCGATCTTCTTCAGCAGGCCGATGAGGCCATCAATGTCCATCGCCTCGGTCAGACAATCGTCAATAGTCTGGCGCACCAGCGGGTGGTCCGGAATCTCGCGGTCACCGGCGATGTTCTCAAGGCAGGCAAGCTGGTCCGGGAAGACGGCGGCCAGGAGGTTCTCGGCTTCCATGCGTTGGAGCGGGGCCGGGATTCTGCGCCCGCCGCGCTGACGCGGAAGGGCCAGGGCGCGCGTGGCATTCCAGCGCCAGCGAATCGGGAACATGGGCGAATCCAGCAGCGCCTGAACCAGCAAGTCGCGGACGGTTTTGCTGTTGAGGTAGCGGAAGACTTCCTCGAGAGGAAACGAATGCTGCGTGCCGAGCGACAACACAATAGCGTCATCCGTGGCCGCTGCCTGCAGCTCGAAATTAAATGAGCGGCAGAAACGTTTGCGCAGGGCCAGGCCCCAGGCACGATTGATGCGAATGCCAAAAGGTGAATGGAACACCAACTGCATGCCGCCCGATTCGTCGAAGAAACGTTCGAGGACGATGGTCTCCTGTGATGGGATCACACCCAGGACTTTGTGAGTGGCAAGGAGGTAGTCGGAGACCTGGCGGAGGTAGGATGGGGCTTTGGGCTCTTCCTCTTTCTCTTCCTCTTCCTTCATCCCGTTTCTTTCGGAGAAAACAGCCGAGGAAGATGATGAGTGAGCTTGAACTTGTTGCTCAAACTGCTGCCGCAAATCGGACACCGCGCGGGACAATTCGGCGGTGCGACCGGGTGCTTCCCCGAGCCAGAAGGGGATATTGGGTGGCTGGCCATGGGCGTCTTCGACCCGAACGGTGCCGGAGTTGATGCGGAGAATTTTCCAGGAAGCGTTCCCGAGCTGAAAAACATCTCCCGTCAAACTCTCAACGGCGAAGTCTTCGTTCACCGTCCCGATGAAAGTTTCGCTGGGCTCGACCACGACCCGGTAATCGGCGGTGTCGGGGATCGCGCCGCCGGAGGTCAGCGCCACCAACCGGGCGCCGCGGCGGGCCCGGACCCGGTGGTTGATGGCGTCGTGGTGGAGCAAAGCGCCGCGACGCCCGCGGTTGGTGCTAAAGCCCTCGGCCAGCATGCGCAGAACATCATCGAATTCAGTCCGAGTGAGGTCCCGATAAGGCCAGGCAGAGCGCATCAACTCGAAGAGCTGCTGCTCGTCCCAGTCTTCCCCGGCGGCACAGGCAACAATCTGTTGGGCGAGGACATCAAGCGGTTTGGCCGGAATCTCGAGCCGGTCCAGTTCACCGTCGCGCAAGCTGCGGAGCAGGGCAACGCATTCGAGCAATTCATCGCGGCTGAGGGGAAAGAGCCGGCCTTTCGGGAGCCCTCCGCGTTGATGCCGGGCGCGGCCCACTCGCTGGAGCAGGGTGGCAATCGAACGGGTCGACCCAAGCTGGCACACCAGTTCGACCGAGCCGATGTCGATGCCTAGCTCCAATGAGGCGGTGGCCACGAGAGCCTTAAGTTCGCCGCGTTTCAAACGATCCTCGGCTTCGAGCCGCAGTTTGGCGGAGAGGCTGCCGTGATGCGAGGTGACTTTATCGACGCCGAGTCGCTCGCAAAGGTGACGGGTGACCCGTTCCGCCAGCCGCCGCGTATTGACAAAGACCAGCGTGGTGCGGTGCTGTTCAATGAGGTCGGCCAGGCGCGTATAAACTTCGGTCCAAATTTCGTTGGACATGACGGCTTCGAGCGGCGAACCGGGGACTTCGATGGCGAGGTCCATTTTGCGCGAGTAACCATAGTCGATAATCGCGCACTTGGCTTTGCTGGACGCGTCCACGTGGCGAGCGCCGACGAGGAATCGGGCCACCTCCTCGATCGGTTTCTGTGTCGCCGAAAGGCCAATGCGCTGCAGCGGGCCCTTTACCAGCGCGGCCAAACGCTCCATCGTCAGGGCGAGGTGGGAGCCGCGTCGATTGGCCACGACGGCATGAATCTCATCGATGATAAACGTGCGCACAGTGGACAGAAGCTTGCGGCCCGAGGTCGAGGTCAACAACAAGTAGAGCGACTCCGGTGTGGTCACCAGGATATGCGGCGGTTTGCGGGCCATCGCCTGACGCTTCGCTGCAGGTGTGTCCCCGGTACGCACTCCGGCGCGCACATCGATTGCGCGACCTTCGCTTTCGAGCAGCGCCTCACGGATGCCGGTCAGGGGTTCCTCGAGGTTCTTATGGATGTCATTGCTGAGCGCTTTGAGCGGCGAGACATACACGACACGAGTTTCATCCTTGAGCGTTCCGGCCAGGCCATCCCGAAACAGTTGGTCCAGTTCGGCGAAAAACGCCGCCAGTGTTTTGCCCGAGCCGGTGGGCGCAGCGATCAGAGTATGGGCGCCGGACTGAATCGCAGGCCAGCCGAGCTGCTGCGGTTCGGTTGGAGAACCGAATTTCTGCTCGAACCAGCGGGCGATGACGGGATGGAACTGGAATGATCGCACTGGGTTTAATTTACACCGGTTTTCGCACACTGCACGGAAGTGGCTCGTTGTTTTCACCGCGCGGACGTCCAACACGTTTGAACCCGCGCCAAGCAGGTATAGTTCACCAAGGGCGCATCCGGACTTTGCCCCCAATACCGCTCTGCCCGCGCGGAGCGCGGCACATTGCCGCCCCGAAGGGGCAAGAAGAAAGTAGCCCCGGGTAAGGACGCGTAGCGTCCGCCACCCGGGGTAACCCCCGATTTTCATCCCCCTCTCCCCATCCGATGGGGAGAGGGGGAAGGGGGTGAGGGGCTTGTAGGGGCAGTGTCCGGATACCCCCGTTCACCAACAGTTTATGATTGGCAATCGCGGCAAGCTGCGTATTGTGGCTGCGCAAAAATTGGATTTGAATTGAATTGAGCATTTGAATTATGGCCAGAACTGAAAGACAGCATGTTCGTTCCCGCGAAGACATCTCGGAAATGCCGGATTGGATGAAGGAAAAGCATTGCCCGCACAAAAAGCAATACATGGCGGGCAAACGCATCCATCCCAGGAATCTGACCGGCAAGGAGAACCTCTCCTATATCATCGATGAGGTCTTTCTCGCCTACAATTCCGCCCGGCTCAAGGAAGCCTGCCAGCTTTTTGCCAACAAAATGCTCGCTGCCGATGTGACCATCGGGATGAGCGTCTCCGGCGCCCTCACGCCGGCCGGGTTGGGCTGCTCCAGCATTATTCCGCTGATCAAAGCCGGTTTTGTGGATTGGATCGTCTCCACCGGCGCGAACCTCTACCACGACATGCATTTCGCGCTCAATTACCCGGTCCACTCCGGCAGCTTCAAATTCGATGACACCGATCTGCGCGACAACGACCTGGTCCGCATTTACGACGTCGTCATCCCGTATTCGGACGGTCTGATGGCGACCGATGAAATCCTGCGCGAGCTGCTGATTCAACCCGAGTTTCAGAAGGAAATGGGCACCGCCGAACTCCATTACCTGCTGGGCCGTTATTGCGCCGAATGGGAACGCAAGAACAAGCTCAAGGATGTCTCAGTGCTGGCGGCGGCCTACCGCGCCGGCGTGCCGTGCTATACCTCGTCACCGGGCGATTCCACCATTGGGATGAACGTTGCCGGCGTCGAGTTGCGCGGCAACAAGCTGCGGGTCAATCCGTCGATTGATGTGAACGAAACCACTGCGTTCGTGCTGGCGGCCAAACGCGGCGGCGGCCGGAGCGGGGTCGTGATCTGGGGTGGCGGCAGTCCGAAGAATTTCACGCTGCAGACCGAGCCGCAAATCCAGGAAGTGCTCCGCATCAAGGAACTGGGCCAGGACTTCTTCATCCAGGTCACCGACGCCCGGCCCGACACCGGCGGTCTCTCCGGCGCCACTCCCAGCGAAGCCGTGAGCTGGGGCAAGGTCGATCCGACCAAGCTTCCCGACGCCGTGGTCTGCTACACCGACACGACAATTGCGATGCCGCTTCTAACCCACTACGCCCTCGCGAAGCACAAACCCCGCAAGCTCCGCCGCCTTTACGACCAGCGCGACCGGATGATGAAGGCGCTGACGAAGGAATATTTCACCCACAACAAGGTGAAGATGATCGACGGTAGCGAGCCGGAAAACTGAAGGTTGAAAGTTGAAAGTTGCAGGCGGAGAGTTGACATTAGAGCGTGCTGACACAGTACATCCAGCGAGCTTTGCACCATGCAAAGTATGAGTTGATGGAAAACGGCCGGTTTTTCGGACGGATTCCCGAGTGTCGAGGTCTATGGGCCGAGGCCACAACTCTTGAGGAATGCCGGGAGGAACTACAGAGCACCCTGGAGGACTGGCTGTTGCTGGGGCTGCAGCTTGGCCATCCCCTGCCAGTGATTGATGATATCGACCTGAATCGCAAAGAGCCGGCGCATGCCGAAGCCGATTAAGCGGAGCGAGCTGATCCGGCGTCTTCGCAAGTTGGGCTGGGAAGGCCCCTGCCAAAAAGGCAAGCACCCGTTTATGACCAGGCTTGGAGTGCGCCTGACTATCCCGAATCCTCACAAGGGTGATATCGACTGGTCTTTGAGTAAGCGAATATTGGAGCAGGGCGGCATTTCGCTTGAGCAGTGGGAATCGCTCTGAAGCGGAATCACTTCGCTGCCAACAGCGCCGCTGGCGTCAGTTCCAGCATGTCCTGGCTGTAGGGAACTCCGCGGCGCGGCAGAATCATCACCCGCATCATCTGCTTGACGATGGGTTGCAACGATGGATAGCGGGCGGTGAGTTGGCCCTGGGGCAGGGAAGCCACCACCGTGCGCACAAAGGTCTCAAGCGAAACGACGTTGCCGTAGAGCGGCATGTTCGAGATGACCACGTGCGGCCAATAACCGGGGATCGTGCAGCCCGTAATGGCGCATTTGACCTCGCGGTGGGAAAAGCCCATCATCGGAAAACTGCCCCGCCGCAGCACGGTGACCAATTGGTCCAACTCCGAGGGCAATAGGCCAAAGATGGCGCGGGTGACCTCGGGGAACTGATTGGGCCCGCTGACGCCGAAGTCATAGGAGAACGGGGTCGGCAGCACCAACTGGTCGCCAGTGACTTCTTCGTCACCGGCGAGGCGTTCCAGGCGCAGGCAGCCAAACTCGGCGGTTAGCGCCCAACTGTTGGGCAGGTCCTGGCGGTTGAAAGAGGTGAGGCCGAAGGGCGTGGCTTTGCCGAGCAGGGCAAAGACGCGCGACTCTTTTCGCAGCAGGGACCACTTCAGCGAAGTGCCGGCCATATTAATACAGAAAGCCATATATGCTGCGGATAGATTACCTTGAATCGGGCTGTGAATGGTATCCGTACTGTAGGCAAAAAGGGACCGCAGTTATCAGGACAGGAAAAGCTCCAAAAAACCCAAACGGTAAGCCCCAGTCATTCGAGCCGCACGTTGGCATTGGACATGACTGGAATGTTGCCCGCCTGGCGGAAGGAAGGCAGCCCGGCGCGGGCGGACAGTGGAGCCAGCAGCAGGGCCAGCATACCAGCCAGGCAACTGGCAGCTCGATTCATTGCAAAAGGCGGCACTGTAATCTCTTTTACTGCCAGTACCCGCGTCCAGCAATCGATTTTTGCCAAAGGCACGCACCTTTCGTCATGCGGTTAAAACGGGAAGCCTAGTGAGAACTGAAGCGTGCCGGAGGGGTCGCCAGGGCGGGGATTGAGATTGTGGCCATATTCAAGCCGGATGGGGCCGATGAGGGTGCGCCAGCGAATGCCGCCGCCGACGGAAAAGAGGCTCGTATCAAACGGGTAATTGGCAATGCGCCGGGCGAAGCCGAGCGAATCCGAGAACACTACCACGGACCATCTCGGTGTGAGGGCCTGCTCCAGTTCGATGACGCCGAGCGTGTAGGTTTCGGCGCCGACCAGTTGCCCCAGGGAGTTGCGAGGCGCGGCTTCTCCTTCCCGATAGCCACGGATGGAATTATCGCCGCCGGGAAAGAAACGCTTGTTGAAGGGGAGATTATTGGCCGGGCTGCCGAAGCTGAAATCGATCCCGTGGCTCAGGCCCAGGCTCAAGTAACGGCCGCCGCCCAGGGGATGATGCCAGGAAGGGGAGATCTCCACGCGCTCATAATTGGCGTCGCCGCCTAGATAGTCGGTGGCCGATTCGATGGTGGCAAAAATTTTATAGCCGCGGCGGGGATAGAGCGGATTGTCTCGGCGGTCGTGTTTCAATTCCAGGATAACCGAGCCGACGGCGGGGTTGGTAAGTCCTTCGGTAGCGACCTCCTCGACCGAGCCAAAGTCCTGCGCGCTCAAAATTTGATAGTTGTAACGAAGAGTGACGTCGGTCGCCTGAGGTTGAAGATATTTATGCAGGCCGGCGCCACCTCCGTACTCGAGGCGAGTAAAGGAGATTTCCTCGCGGCGCAGGCCCGAGGCATCGAAAAAGAGGTCAATGTCTTTGCCGATCAGCTCCGGGATGGTGTAGGTGAATTCGCCGCTGGATGACTTGAAGGATTGAATGGCTTTGAGCCGGGCGTGGTGAGCGAGGCCCCAAATATTGTTTTCTTCGGCTTCGAACCCGCCCCGCAGAAGTTCATAACTGCCATAGCCGAAGAGCAGGCTCAGGGTGAGCCGTTTGCCTTCTTTCACCTGGTAAAGCACGTCGCGCATGTGGTCGCCTTCGCGCCGGTAAGCGAGCTCCACGGTGTCGAATACTCCAAGCTGCGCCAGACGATAGCGGCCTTGCTCGACGCGAACGGGGTCGAGCAGGTCGCCCCGTTGGATGCGAACCCGCCGCGCCATCAACGATGCTTTCGTGTGTTCCTGGCCTTTGAACTCGATCTTTCCGATGCGGACCTGGGAGCCGCTGTGAATGGAAGCCAGGAGATCCATGTAAACCCGGGAAGGTATCCCCGGGGAGGAATGGTTCGCCGGCAAGGACGCTGGCGGTCCCGGCTCGCGTGCGAGAGTTTGGACGGTAACGGTCACATCGGGATAGCCGCGGTGGTATTGGTTGGTTTTCAAACCCAGAGAAAAATCCTGAAGCCAGAGCCGGGAGTAAGGGTGGTTGGGCTGGACCGTTCTGGTCTCTGTGGGGTCGGCGGTGCCGCCATAAAAGTATTCCTCTCTGACGGACCGGGCTATGAACTGGGCGCCCCGCCGGACACGGATGCGAACTCTAACCGCGCCAGTGCGGTCATCACGGTGCAGGGCGGCTACCTCCGCTTTGGCTTCGTTGTAGCCCTGTTGGTCGAGGATTTCAGTCAAGCTCGACAGGCCGCGTTCGAGTTTTTCGGGCGTGTAGATACGAGCTTGCTTGATATGGAACAGAATGTCGGTCTCGAGGAAAAAGGAGCGGGCCTGTTTTTCGGGGAGGGTTTGGAGGCCCTCGAAACTGAGTGATTGAAAGTAATAGAGGACGCCCGTGTGAATTTTGAACTGGGCCCTGGTTATACGCAGCGGGCGGGGCAAGGGGTTTTCAAAAAGCTTGTCGGCCTGGACATCCATTTGACCACCCTCAGCCAGGCGGAGATGAATGGAGATCGCGGGCTGGAGATAGCCATCGCGTTTGATCCGCGAAGCCAGGATCAGGGCGGCATCCTCGACAAAAGACGGATCAAAGAACTCGGGGGTTTTGCCGCCCAGTTCGAGCGTGCGGAGCATGCGTTTGAGTTCGCGGTTGCCAAACGCTCCGTAGCCGGTGATTTGGAGTTGGGCGGGTTTGTGTTTTGGGGGAGGCGGCGTCGAGGCGGAGGCGGAAGCAAAAACGAGAATCGAGCACAAAAGTACGAGTTCGCGCAAAACACCAAACTCCGAATTCACTTGGAATAAATGCGCCATTTGAAGCCGGCGTTGAAGTCACCGAATCGGTCATATTCCGCTTCGAGAGACCAACGTTCGGTCAGCTTGTATTCGACATGGTAGGTGGGCCGGCCTTGTTCGGAGATTTCCTCACCGGAATGGATGGTCAGGCGTTGCTGCGCCTGGTCACCGACGCCGAGCTTGGCCAACAAGTCGCGGCCGAGGAATAGGGCGACGGTTTGGGCCTTTTGTTCCGGGGTGAGCGTGAAGGCGCCTTGTGGCAACTGGCCGGCAGTGACCATCAGCAGTATCCGCTCGGAGCTGAGCGGCGGGGTCGAGGTGAATTGAATGACGGGAGCATCGACCGGGCCGGTGATCGACATCCGGATGTCATAGCCGAATTGCTTCGAGAGAGCGGTGACGGCAAGCTGAGGCCGGTAAGGGTCCTCGCTTGTGAGAGACACAAAACCTTGCTGGACCTGGAGGCTGGCAAATGGAAAACGCACGACCCCGGAATCAATTCTGAGATCGCCGAGAGCAACGGGGTCCTGCAGGGTGCCCAGAAGTTTGAGATTAGCGGAAACTTCACCATTAAACAAGGTGCTGCGCACTTTCAAGAACCTGGACCCCTGCACATCAACGTCCAGGCGCCAGTCCGCGAGCGCCGGGTCATCAGTGCTGAAGTAAGGTGGACGGCGGTTTGGGCTGGCGACTTTGCCGGGCACTAGCGCGCGAAGGTCGCTCAAATAAAAACTGTTCCGCAGGTTGGCGGCGCCTGAAATGAGCGGAGACGCGCCATTGGTTTTCGTGACGCCCAGAAGGAGGTCGCTTCTGAGCACAAAATCGGGTTGGCGGGCGAGCGGAACATCGGCGCCGCGAACGGTGAATTCAAAAGGCGGGAGGGCGCCCCGCAGCCATTCGGTGCCGCGCAGCTCGGCCTGGCCGCTCATCGATAGGTCCGCCCCGCCGACATTGGCTGTCGCGCGCTCCAGCTTTAGGGTGCGTTCGACGAACCGCATTTTAACCTGGATATCGCGGATGGGACCGGCGGTAGCGATTGGCCGGGTCCGAGCGTCGCGCACTTCTAAGTCCCCGTCCAATTTGCCGCCGGGAAGGAGCGATACAGCGAGGGTCATTTCGCCCTGGGGAGCGAGGATCTCAGGCAGGAGCGGCGCGAACCCGGCCAGTTTGGCGTCCTCGATGCGCAACTGGGCGCTGGCTTTGTCGAAGTCAGGGATTTTCTTCTCGCGCAAGGCGGTCCAAAAGCTTTGACCGAGCGGAAGTTCGCCCGTGAGACTGACGGGCTGGCCTTGAATCAGCCAATGGCCGTCGGTCAGGCTGGCACGCTCGCGGTCCAGTTGGAGCGTGACGTGCAGCTCTTCCAAGGTGGGCAGGGTGGCCGTGGCTCTTTTGAATTGAATTTGGCGCACGCTCAGGTTCACTTCGCCGCGCGGGGATGCCCAGGTACCCGAGACGTTCATATCAAGTTTGGGTTCGCTCACCTGGACCCCGGTCAATTTGGTGAGTTGGTCCCAGAAGAAGGCCTGGGGGCGTGCGGCAGCGCTGAATTGCAAGGGTTGTTGAAAATTAAGTTGGACGAGGTTGCTCGAGGCGCTGGGAATCAGAGCCAAAGGCAGAAAGCCGTGAGCCACCGCCACGGTTGATGTCCGGCTGTTGACGACCAGATTGGATACGTTCAACCCATTGGCGTTCCCGCGCAAAAGCAATTCGGCCTGGATGGGAATAGCCGGACTTGCGGGGTTTGCGGCCGGCGTCGCGGTTCCGGGGGCCTCGAAGTTACCCGTGGCTGAGAGGTCTATACCGATTGTAACGGGGCCGTTGGTCCAGGCGGCTGAAGCGTCGAGGTGGTGAACCTCGAGCACGGGCAGTTTGGTTCTAGAGAAAGACGCAAAGAGCGTGGAGGAGAGTTTTTCGATGGAGAGTTGGAGCTCGCCGTGGCTCGGCCACTCGACCGAGCCGTGTGCGTGGAGTTCGCCGGCCGTGCCGACCCAGTCGAATGGAGTTGTGGCGAAGGAAAATGCGTCCGGAGGTTTGCGCTGGCTCAGAGAAATCCGGGCCGGGCGCGCCAATTCCAGAACGGGCTGGCGGTTCGTGGACAGAGAAAGCTGGGCCAGCCTAAGTTCGACCTGGGTGGGTCCATTGGTAAACGACCCGCGCGCCAGGACCGAGGATTCGCCGGCGCCGGCCAGGATGGATATGTCCTCGAGATTTTCCCGCTGACCTTTCCAATCCGCGTGAAGTTGCAGCGGTTGGAGACTGGGGCTGGTGAAGTCCGTTGCCTCGAGGTGGCCGCTGTGAATCGGCGCCTGGAGCGGGCCGTGGAAATCCATCGAGAGCAAGAGGTGTTGGCACAAATAGCCGGCCGGCAGCCAGGGGCTGGCAAGCGCGCCATCGAAAAGCAGGCGGCCTTCCGTGACTGTCTTCGTTTCCAATTCAAGGTTGCCGCTTATCGTGGCCGTTGAGTTATGGCCAAAAGTCGCTTCCGCTTTCGTGACCACGAGCCGCGGCCAATCCAGGCTGCCTTCCACGCTGAACGCGGCGGCCTTGAAGGCGTGCCAGCCGATGTCCGAGCCGGCAAGTTGGAAGTGCGCTGACGGGAGTGCGCCCGCCCCGGGACCGAACCGGGCTTCGCCATTGAGGCGCCCTTCGAGCGAAAGCTGCGGCAGCCGGGCAAGCTCGGCGGTCACTTTCAAGCTGGCCGGTTCGCGCAGGAGCGGGCCGCTAAAATACAACTTAAGCTCCTGCGAAAGCTCGAAGCTCAGCCCGGGCGCCGAGAGCGTCGCGGTATGAACGATGGCAGTGTGGGTGTCACCGTCGGCGTGAAGGCCGAGTTGCAGCGGCGGCAGATTGCTTTGGGTATCCGGAGGGCGCGAGCTGGCGGCTAGATCGAGCGTAAAGTTGCCGTGCTCCCATTCTGCGGTGACCGAGCCGTTGATGTCACGATACTGTGGCAGCCTCAGAAGCTCCCCTGGTAGATGAACGCCGGAGGCGTCGAGCCGGGCGGTCGCCGGCAATGTGTCGCTTGGCCCGAATTGGGCGCGGAGCTCGACCCTGTTGCTCCACCAGTCGCTCGTGCCGCGCACCTCTAGTCCGGACGCGCTGGTGGACAAGTCCAGGCGGGTACGTAGGTGAAGGGCCGCCGACGTGAGGTCCACTTGATATACCGGTGGGTGCTCGCTCGTTCCGTGCAAAATAGCGGGTCCTGCTTGGTGCGGCAGCCGGACGACTGCGGTCAGCTCGCCTTGGGTCCAGGTCAGGCTGACGACAGGAAGGGCAGCCATTTTCACTCGCACAACTCCGTTGGAAAGCACTGCTGTCGGCAGCCAGCGGTTCAAGGTTTTGAGAGTCGCCGCCACTCTTTGCACGTTTGAATAAACGGAAGAACTCCCCGAAGGACTGCCCGCGGGTATCGACTCGAACTGCCAGTTTTGCGCCGAGAGAAAAGGCTGCTGCTGCGGCGTTGTCAGACAGCGCCACAGCCACACATTAGGCGCCAGCGCCTCGATTCGCTCGGCGCGGAACCGGACAGTCGCATTGGAAAAGCTGAGACCTGACAAATCGAAACGGGCGTAACCTTTGCGTGCGTACTGCGTGTAGTGCACGCCGGCCTTTCGCGCCAGCGGCCGCAACAACCAGGGAAACCAGAGCGGCAGGGAAAACCATAATAGGAGCACGCACCCCAGGGCCAATCCCAGGCCCTGGAGTATCCTCCGTTGGCGTTTGCCCAGCGGCATGGCAGAAAGATAGCGTAGATCAGGCAGCGAGGAACAGAGAAGATACGCCAGCCCCCAGCCGTTAATTTGCTTACTCTAGAGAAATAAGTTATTGAATTTTGTCTGTTTGCGCCTGGCGCCGCACCGAGCCGACTCGATGGCGCGTGATTGCAGGCCAACGGCCTGATTCATACCAGGAGCCCAGGGCAACGCCCTGGGTTCATTGTGCCTGGGGGTGCCGCAGGCTGAGGGCCTGCCTCAACGGACCTGGGTCTGGATGAGTCGCGCCTTCAGCGCATCCTATGAAGTTTTCTATCCTGCACCCGGGGCGCATTCGGACACTGCCCCCGTAGCGCAGCCGTCTCGGCTGCGAGTTTGGACACCGTCCCGGTGCCCATTGCCCTCAAAATCACTGTTCGCCTGCACGGCGAGACGCCGCTTGAACTCGCAGCCGAGACGGCTACGCAGAAGTCTCATTAACACCCCGCTTCACCGGGGTGTGCGTGCGGGTGACGAGACAGCCCGAACCGTTTCAGCGGTTTTCCGCCCCCTCCCCGGAACCCAGCTTCCTTCTTGCTTTCCACCGCGGGTGGCTATAGTGTTTCACTATGAAACGCGCAACTTCACCTCTTTTGCCCGTGCCGGTCGATAGTGGCCTCAAATCCCTAATCGAAAAAGCCGCTGCCAAAACCCGGCTCTCGCAAGCGGACGTCATGCGTTCGGCCTTGCGTATCGGCGTGCCGGAGGTCGCCAGGCGGCTCGAACTAAAGAAAGCGCCTCAACGCAATTTTGTGGCTTATCTGGATGCCTTCGCGGGACTGGTGAAACCGCGTAAGGAAATGGTCGCCCCTTCGCGTTTCAAATGAGATATCTCCTCGACACGAATTTGCTGAGCCAGCAGGATACACATCCAAAGGTTCGCAACTGGATCGTGCAGCATTATCTGCAATTGGCGGTCTCTAGCGTCACCGTGGCCGAAATTGCTCAAGGCATCGAGGCCCTGCCGGTGAGCAAACGTCGGCGGCGGCTCCAAACTCTATTGAACGAAATGCTCCGCGACTACCCGGTGCTTGGCTTCGACACCGCGGAAGCGCTCGAGTGGGGTCGCTATGTCAATTCGGTTGGCAGACCTGTTCCCCTCCTGGACAGCCTGCTCGCCGCTACCGCCCTGGTTAACGACCTGCAAGTGGTTACCGTAAACACGAAGGACTTTCCGGGCGTCTCGACCATCAATCCTGGGGCGTGATTGCAGGCCAACGGCCCGCCCCCGTAGCGCAGCCGTCTCGGCTGCGAGTTTGGGCACCGTCCCGGTGCCCATTGAGCTCAAAACCACTGGTCGCCGCGCGGCGAGACGCCGCTTGAACTCGCAGCCGGGACGGCTACGCTACTAGCCGACACCAAAGTCGGGGCAGTGTCCGGGTGCACCCGTCCTCGAGCCCGCGGCGAAATTTGTCTCGCTCCCTTTCCTACCGCCCGTTATAACGCCAGCCCTATGCCTCAACCTCGCATCGGCATCATTGGCGGCAGCGGCCTCTATCACCTCGAAGGTTTTACCGCCCGGAAGTGGGTCAAGGTTAAGACACCCTTCGGCCCGCCTTCGGACGATTTTCTGACCGGCAAACTGGCGGGCCGCGACGTAGTTTTCCTTCCCCGGCATGGGCGGGGCCACCGCGTCCTTCCGAGCGAGCTGAATCACCGTGCCAATATCTGGGGCATGAAGAAACTGGGGGTCCAATGCATCATTAGCGTCAGCGCCGTCGGCTCGCTCCAGGCCAAATACAAACCATGCGACATCGTTCTGCCCGACCAATTCCTCGACCGTACCAAGCAATCGTTTGCCCATACGTTTTTCGGCCGTGGCATCGTCGGCCATATCGCTTTTGCCGACCCGGTTTGCGAAGAACTCCGCCAAATCCTGCTCCGGGTCGCTCGCGCCGTGAAAACCCGCGTCCATGATGGCGGCACGTATGTGAATATGGAAGGCCCGGCCTTCAGCACGCGCGCCGAATCACTCACTAATCATGAACTTGGCTATGATGTCGTCGGTATGACCAACCTCGGCGAAGCCAAGTGCGCCCGCGAAGCTGAGATCGCCTACGCTACCATGGCCATGATTACCGACTATGATTGCTGGAAGGCCGGCGAGGCGCACGTCACCGTCGAGATGGTCATCGCCAACCTGACCAAAAACGCCGCTACCGCGAAGGCCATCATCGCCAAAGTAATTCCGCAAATCCCGTCTGAACCCAACTGGCCCTGCCATCATGCTCTGGAAACTGCCATCATGACCGACAAGAAACTCTGGCCCGCCAGGACCAAGCGGGACCTTAAGCCGATTTTGCAAAAGTATTTGTAACGTATGCAGGAGTGAAGGGATGGGGTGATACTCGAAACACAGCACCAATACCCTGTCACTCCAACACTCCAGCATCCCGCCTAGTTTATCTATGAGCGTACGCAAACTCGGCTGGGGCATTCTCGGCACTGCCCAGATCGCTCGCAAAAACTGGCGGGCGATTCAGAACTCCGGTAACTCTGCGGTCGTGGCGGTCGCGAGCCGCGATCTCGAGCGCAGCCGCA
Organism: Binatia bacterium; assembly: GCA_035566895.1. Taxonomy (GTDB): domain Bacteria; phylum Verrucomicrobiota; class Verrucomicrobiia; order Limisphaerales; family UBA8199; genus DATMQA01. The sequence continues at coordinate 4,460 of DATMQA010000153.1, read as the reverse complement.
GGTTCATCCAGGAATGCCAGGCCGAAGCGCCGGCGGAAAGCTCACCCCTGGCCTTCGGCCGCTACGAAGACCTGTTGGCTTCCGAAGCCGTGCAGGCGGTCTATACCCCCCTGCCCACGGGACTGCGCCGCGAATGGGTGCTCCGGGCCGCTGCTGCCGGGAAGCACATTGTTTGCGAGAAACCCTGTGCTGTGAATGCCGCTGAGCTGCGGGAGATGCTCGAAGCTTGCCGGCACCATCGCGTTCAGTTCATGGACGGCGTGATGTTCATGCACAGCCGCCGCCTGGCCCGGATGCGCGAAGTTCTGGACGACGGCCTGAGTGTCGGGTCCATCCGGCGCATTACCTCCGCCTTCAGCTTTTGCGCCCCGCCCGAGTTTTTTGCCTCCAACATCCGGGCCCACAGCGCGCTGGAACCCCACGGTTGCCTGGGCGACCTCGGCTGGTACTGCCTCCGGTTCGCGCTTTGGGCTATGGGTTGGAAGCTGCCACGGCAAGTAATCGGACGGGTCCTGTCGCAATTCAGCGGGGACAAAAGCGTCAAGCCAATCCCAACTGAGTTCTCAGCCGAACTGCTGTTCGAGGACGGCGTCTCCGCGGCCTTTTATTGTTCCTTTCTAACCGAGAACCAGCAATGGGCCATGGTCAGCGGCCAGCACGGTTATTTGCGCCTCGAGGACTTCGTGCTGCCGTTCGCCGGGGAAGAACTGCTCTTTGAAGTCCAGCAGGCGGTATTCGGCACCCGCGGGGGCGATTTCCGGATGGAACCTCACTCGCGCCGATTCGCTGTTAGCGAACCCAGCCACGGCCAGCCGGGTTCCCAGGAAGCCAATCTGTTTCGCAACTTTTCTGAACCGGTCCTTTCGGGCCGGCTCAACCACCAGTGGCCTGAGCTCGCCTTGAAAACGCAAATCGTGATGGACGCCTGCCTGGCTTCTGCCCGTCAGGATGGCCGCCCGTTTTCAATCGCCGGGAGTTGAACGCACGAAAAATTCGTACTACAACCATGCAACTTGCTCGCTGGTCGCGAAGAAATTTCCAGCGCGCTTTTCCTCATTTAACTTAGTTAACTCATTTAACCCATTTAACTCTTTGGTTGCGGCTCTGCCGCGCTGTGTCATTCGTGTCCATTCGTGTCCATTCGTGTCCATTCGTGGTAAAAATCCGTGTCCATTCGTGGTAGAAATCGGTGTCCATCCGTGTCCATCCGTGGTAAATCTCCTTATGGACTACGAAGCCGTCATTGGACTGGAAACGCATGTTCAGCTTAAGACCAAGTCCAAAATGTGGTGCGGGTGCGCGAATGAATTTGGCGCTCCGCCCAACACCCACGTCTGCCCCGTCTGCCTCGGGCTGCCGGGCGTTCTGCCCGTCGCCAATGATCAGGCGCTCCGCCTGACCGCTCTCACCGGCTTTCTCCTCAATTGCACCGTCAGCCGCTTCGCCAAGTTCGACCGGAAGAATTATTTCTATCCGGACATGCCCAAGAATTACCAGATCACCCAATACGATCAGCCGTCCACGGTGAGCGGCTACGTCGAGTTCGAGTTCCACGGCGGCCTCTCGCGGGTGCGGATCACCCGCGCCCACCTCGAGGAGGATGTCGGCAAGAATTTCCACTTCGAGCGCAATAGCGGCGTCGATTTTAACCGCGCCGGGGTGCCGCTGATGGAAATTGTTTCCGAACCGGACCTCACCAGCCCGGACATGGCTTACGAGTACCTCAATGCGCTCAAGGATATCCTCGTCTATGGCGGCGTGAGCGATTGTGATATGGAAAAGGGCATGGTCCGTTGCGACGTGAACGTCAGCGTCCGCCCCAAAGGCCAAACCGAATTGGGCGCGAAGATCGAGATCAAAAACATGAACAGCTTCAGCGGCGTCCGCAAGGCCCTCGAGTACGAAATCCCGCGCCAGCTCGACGTGCTCAAAAGCGGCGGCAAGCTGATTCAATCGACCCGCCGGTGGGACGACGCGGCTGGCATCACCGAGGAAATGCGCACCAAGGAACATGCGCACGATTACCGCTATTTCCCCGAGCCGGACCTGATGCCGTTCGAGCCGACCGAGGCCTGGCTGGAGGACGTTTCGCGGCGAGTGGTCGAACTGCCGCTCGCCCGCAAGCAGCGTTTCATGCGCGATTACCAGTTGCCCGCCTCCGATGCTCAAACCTTCGTCTGGGACGTGCCGCTCGGCAACTATTTCGAGGGCATTGCCAAACAGGCGAAGAACCCCAAGGCGGTCGCTAATTGGGTCATAAACAATTTACGCGCTAAATTGACCGAAGCGAAAACGATGCTCTCCGATTTGAAGTTTCCGCCCGGGGCGATTCTCGAACTCATCGAGCTGGTGGAGAGCGGCAAAATCAGCACCAAAATGGCCCAGGACGTTTTCACCGAGATGTTCGCCACCGGCGAGGCTCCGGCAAAAATCGTCGAGAAGAAAGGCCTGGCCCAGGTCACTGACGCCGGCGCCCTCGAGCAACTCTGCGACCAGGCCATCGCCGCGAACCCCGGCCCGGCGGCAGATTTCAAAGCCGGCAAAACCGCCGCGCTGAATTTCCTTAAGGGCCAGGTCATGAAACTCAGCAAGGGCAAGGCCAACCCGGCACTGGTGGGGGAGATTTTGGAGCGCAAACTCAAGGCCTGACCACCCGCTCCCGCCGTCCGGTCTCATTAACACCCCGCCTCAGCGCTTGCCATTACCCACGTCTTCCAGCGACCTGAACCAGAAACCCGTTGCGCTCCGGGTAAACCCCCGTTAGCCCGGATATTTCATAAGGGGTCGGGCGAGTGGCCGCGTTAGCCGACTTCGCCAAAAAAAATCGTCCAAGCGGCAGGTTTTTCCAAATGCGGGGAGGGGCTACCGCGAATCCAGCTTTACACCCAGCAAAAAGCACGATTTCCAGCCAGTTTTAAAGACACTCTCCCCAAGTGCTGGCGGCGCTCGCCCCTGCGGAGATGCCAATCGACCGGCCGGCCTCAATCACTTAGCGGGGCCATGGCCTGGAGTCGACGCTGGCACCACCGAAAGAGTTCTTGCAGCGGGTAAGCACTGCTCAATTGCACATACACTCTGCGGACGCTCACCTGCACCTGTGCGGCTACCTTCAGGAGCTTCAAGCGCACGTTGCCGGCGGTGGCCGAGGCCAGTTCCGTTCCGGCCAGACCCAAGGCGCGCAAGCGCTCTATCAGTAAATAAGCGAAGGTTGCAAACCACAGCCGCAGTTGATTGCTGGCCAAATGATGGCTGCTCATCCGGTCGGCCTCCAGATCCAGCACTTGCTGCTTGAGCATGTTTTCCATGTCGCCGCGTGCGCAGTAAAGTTCTTCATAGAGCCGGCGGGGACTGCACCGGCCAGGGTCTTGATCGCCGCTCAACCCCTGAGCGGGCAGATTGGTGACGATAAAACGAGGATTGTCTCCGGCCGCACTCACCTCGGCCTTGCCGATCACCCGACGGCAGCGACTCCAGGTGTACACCGTTCGATACTGGAACTCTGCGAAGGCCCGCGCTTCGGAGGCGCCACTGAGACAGCGTCGCGCCCGGGCGTCGGCCAGAGCCAGCGCCACTTTCTCAATCAGCACCGAATTCTTGCCCAGTCCCAGGCAGTAATAGACGGTCGGCTGCTGCCGCTCGCACCACGCCATGACTTCTTCCCGGCAAAAGCCGCTGTCCCCGCGCACAATGATGCGCGCTCGCTTGCAGCGCCGGCGAATGGCCGTCACGATCTTCTCCAGAGCGGCCACTACTCCCTCAGCCGTATCTCGGTCGGCAGTGCGCAGTTGTGCCCACAAGGGAATGGCTCCCACGAAGGCATAAAGCGGTAGATAACAGTAATTGCCGTAATAAGCGCTGAAATGGCGCCCCTCCTGAGTACCGTGAAGCAGGTGTCCCATCGCGTCCAAGTCCAGCACTAGCTCCTCGGCGTACTTGGGCAGGCTGCGCACCCCCAGCTTTAATAGACACGCTTCGATCTTGGCCGGGTCATGCGGCAGCTTGTGGCACCGGCCCTGGCGATTGTTCGACAGCTCCAGACGGTTCAACGTACTCGGTGCCGCCAACGCGATGCCCCGGTCCACCGGATTAAAGCGATTCTCTCCTAAAGGATCCTGCTTGTTGCAAGCCGTCGCCAACAGCGGATCGCGCCGTAATTGGTCATGATCATTGATGTCCTCATAACCCAGCGCCTGCCCATTAAGCCGCTGCGCCAGCAACTCGTGCAGCGCGTGATCGACAAAACGCTGGTCGCGATGGTCATAAAAGCATTGTGCCAGCTCGCAAATCAGCCCGAGGTTCCTGTCCACCTGGCGTAGCAGGAGCACCCCTCCGTCACTGGAGAGAGTGCCGCCGGAAAAATCGGCTACGACTTTGCGCCGTCCCAAGTCTTGAAAAAGCAGCGGCGGCTCGTTACAGTCTGTCACAGAAGAAGCGGTGAGTGGCGTTTTCATTTTGGCTCG
>DATMQA010000152.1:0-70750 GCA_035566895.1 Binatia bacterium | reverse complement strand
ACAAGCGACGTGATTACGGCGGTGGACGGCCACCCGGTCGCCACGCCGCAACAGCTCCGCAGTGAAATCCGCGGCAAGAAACCCGGCCAACCCGTCACGCTCAGCGTGTTCCGCAAAGACAAAACAATTCAGGTCAAGTTGAGCCCGGCGGAATGGCCCGAGCCAAACCTATCCATCGCCAAGGTAAAAAACACCCCTTCCTCCTCGGGGACCGAAGCCAAGAGCATCGGCGTCACGGTGCAGGTTCTCACCAGCGAACTGGCCGGCAAGTTTGGAGTCGGCGATACCGAGGGTGTCATCATCACATCCGTTGAGAAAAACTCGCTTGCGGCCAGGAACGGCCTGAAACCTGGTGACGTCATCACCTCGCTCGACCAGCAAGAGGTCACCACCCCCAAACAGTTCAACGAAGTTCTCAAAAAAGCTGACCTGAAAACCGGGCTTCTGGTCAACCTGATCAGCGGCAACACGGCGCGGTTTGAGATCCTGAAATCGGGCGAGTAACCGGAAATCCGAAGCCAAACGGATTGCACTTCCCTCTCGGGTAAGCTACTTAAAGCGCCATGCGATTTATCGGCAGTGTCATTGACAAGCTGCAGCGGCATCCCAAGCGGATTGTTTTTCCGGAAGGCACCGAGCCCCGCGTGCTGCAGGCCGCCCGCCAATATTATTCCCTGCGGCTGGGCGCGCCGATCCTTTTGGGCGAGCGCAGCCGCATCAAAGAAATCGCCGAGGCCCTCAACATCTCTCTCGAAGGCATCCGCATAATCAACCCGCCGGAGAGCGAGGACCTGGAGAATTTCTCCCGCCGCTTCGAGATTCTACGCCGCTACAAAGGCCTCAAAAGTTTTGAGGCGCGCGATGCGATGCTCCAGCCAAATTACTTTGGCGCAATGATGGTGGCGATGCACCAGGCCGATGGCTTCGTTTCCGGGGCCAATCTCGGCGTCGGCAGCGTGCTCCGTCCCTTGTTCCAAATTATCAAGGTGGCCCCGCAAACCACGACCGCTTCCAGTTGCCTGGTGATGGAGGTCGAAGACTCGCGCTTTGGCGAAAACGGCGTGCTGTTCATGGCCGACTGCGGCGTCATCCCCGAACCGGGCGTCGAGCAACTGGCCGACATCGCGGTTTCGACCGCGCAGCTTGCGCGCCACCTGCTGGGCATCCGCCCGCGGGTCGCTTTGCTCTCGTTCTCGACCAAAGGGAGTTCCAGTCATCCTTCCATCGGTCGCATCCAGGCCGCTGCCGCACTGGCCGAGAAGAAGGCCTTCGAGAAGAACCTCGAAGCGGAATTCGATGGCGAGCTGCAAGTTGACACCGCGCTGGTTCCCGAAATTGCGGCTCGCAAATCGCCCGGCGGCCGCATTGCCGGCAACGCCAATGTGTTGATTTTCCCGGACCTCAACTCGGGCAATATCGCCAGCAAGTTGGTCCGCCACATCGCCCGCGCCAACGCGTACGGCCAGATTCTGTTGGGCTTGGACCGGCCGGCCGCCGACGTCTCGCGCGGGTCGAATGCGCATGACATCCTCGGCGTGGCCGCCATTGTTGGTGTCCAGGCCGTGAATTACGAGGTGCTGTATCCCGGCGCCGGCAAAAAATTGCCAGGCGAGGAAGAACCGGTGCCGGTCTGAAACCTGATTTGGAACCCGGGCTGCAGGTCTTGATCACTCATCACTTCTCCAGTCGAAACCGGAAAACTTGAAAACCTGAGAACCTGCTGACTGAGTCCCATGCCTCTCCCCTTCCCCACTAACCCTGTCCTGCACAACCTCCCGGTCTATCAACCGGGCCGGCCGATCGAAGAAGTGGCCCGCGAATTGGGCCTGCCCGCCCGGGAAATTATCAAGCTCGCCTCGAATGAGAACCCGCTGGGACCCTCGCGGCTGGCTCTGACCGCCATGCGCAAAGCTCTCGCGCAGGTGAATCTTTACCCGGATGGCAATGCCTTTTATCTCAAACAAAAGCTGGCGGCCAAACTCGACCTGACCCCGGCCCATCTGGTGCTCGGCAACGGTTCGAATGAAATCCTCGAATTCCTCGCCCACGCGCTGCTATCGCCGGGCACCGAGGCGGTCGTTTCGCAATACTGCTTTGCTGTTTATCCGATTGTCACGCACATGTTTGGCGCCAGGCTCGTCACGGTCCCCGCCCGGAACTATGGCCATGATCTCGAAGCGATGCTGGCGGCCATCACGCCCCAAACCCGCATCCTCTTCGTCGCCAACCCGAACAACCCGACCGGCACAGCGGTTGCCGGCGAGAACCTCGCGCGCTTCGTTCACCAGGTGCCTGAGCGCGTGGTGGTCGCTTTGGACGAAGCTTACCTCGAGTTCCTTGATGGGCCGCTGGATTTCCTGGCGGAGATTCGCGGTGGCAACAGGCCGAACCTCCTTTTGATGCGAACCTTTTCAAAAATCTACGGTTTGGCCGGCCTGCGCATCGGCTATGGCATCGGCCACCCGGAACTTGTCGCCGAACTCGAAAAAATCCGGCAGCCATTCAACACGAATTTAGTCGCTCAAGCTGGCGCGCTGGCGGCGCTGGACGACACCGGGCACGTCGAAAAGACCCGGCGCATCACTCTGCGCGGCTTGAAGTTCTACTCCCGCGCGTTTCGCAAGCTCGGCCTTGAATTCGTGCCCTCCCACGCCAACTTTATTTTGGTGAAAGTGGGCGAAAGCCAACGGGTCTTCACCGAATTGCAGAAACTGGGCATCATCGTCCGGCCGATGGGCGGGTATCAATTGCCCGAGTGGGTGCGCATCTCGGTAGGCACACCCAAGGAGAATAAACGCTGTCTGGAAGCGCTGAAGAGAGTGCTGACAAGATAATACTGCCAAACTCCTTTGGCCGGATCGATTCAGCCGAAGGCTTTAACCCACAGGCGCAGACAGGCAATGACGCAAAACCATCCCTTCGCCTGCCAAGAATTTCATTTGAAAGTGCCCGGAAACCGAATACTTATTTGTGGCATCTGAACCAAAGTTGACCTAACGTGAAATTAACCGACCTGCGCGGGATTCTGCAGTACATCCCCCAATTCCGGGAGAAGACTTTCGTCATCAGCGTCGATGGAGGCATCGTCACGGACGAGAACTTCGCGAATATCCTGATGGACATCGCGGTGCTGCGGTCGTTGAACATTCGTGTGGTGCTGGTTCATGGCGCCTCCGCCCAAATCAAGACCATGGGTGCTGAAGACGGGGTAACGCCTTCGGACCTTGATGGCAGCGGGATCACTGATGAGGCGACACTCAAGCTGGCTTTGACGGCCGCAAATCGCCTGACCCACGAAATCCTCGAGGGCCTTTGCGCCAACGACCTCCGCGCGGCCTGCACGAACGCGATTATCGCCCACCCGCTGGGCATCCTTCATGGCGTGGATCACCAGATGACCGGCAAGGTCGAGCGCGTGGATGTTGAGCTGTGCCAAAAGCTCCTCGACAACGGCATCGTCCCCGTTTTCCCGCCGCTGGGTTTTGACGGCGACGGCAAGACTTACCGGGTCAACTCCGACAGCATCGCGCTGGCGGTCGCCGAGGCGCTCAAAGCCACCAAACTGATGTTCATCACCCGGCAGGATGGCATCCAAGTGCGAGACCGCGTCATCCGGCAAATGCCGGTGACCGATCTGGAGACGATCCTGGCGATGCAGAAGGAAGAAGTGGAACCGACGATGGTTTCCAAAGCAATCCATGCGGTTGCCGCCTGCAAGGCTGGTGTGCCACGTGTCCACGTCATCAACGGCTCCCTTGAGGAGGGCCTGCTGGCGGAGGTATTTACGAATGAAGGCGTCGGAACGCTGATTTACGGAAACGAATTTCAACAGATCCGCCGCGCGATGAAGAAGGATATCCGCAGCATCCTGAATCTCACCAAAGCCTCGGTTGCCACTGAAGAACTGGTCAAGCGGACACGTTCCAGCATCGAAAAGCAGCTTGGGGATTATTATATTTTCGAGATCGACAAGAACACCGTCGCCTGCGTCGCGCTGCATTTATATCCCGAACACAAGAAAGGAGAGCTGGCCTGTCTGTATGTCAGCCCGTCGCACGAGAACCAGGGGATCGGGCGCAAGCTCATCCAGTATGTCGAGAACAAGTCGCGCGAGTTGGGCCTCAACGAGTTGCTCACGCTTTCCACCCAGGCCTTTACTTATTTCCAAAGCAAGGGCGGTTTCGGCGAAGGCTCGCCGGAGGACCTGCCGCCCGGCCGGCGCGAGAAATACGAGCAGAGCGGACGAAATTCGAAGGTGCTGGTCAAAAGGCTGAAGCCGCCCGCATAAAGGACGTTGGGAAGAGTTAAATCGGCAAGTCTCTTAGCCAGGGTAATCGTTTCCCTTAGGGACCAATCAGGGACGGTCCCAATTGAATGTTAGAGTACATTCTCCTAATCTTGTCCTGATGAAGGCAATCAATGTTAGGCCCGCTTCCCGACCCAAAAAACAATCTAATAGCGCCGGGAGCAACGGTGCCTCGGCGCGCGGCTCGCGCGGCGACTCAAGGTTGAGCCACCGGCGCCCCGGCCGATTCAGAGCCCGCGTCCAGGGAACTGTTAATGGGGACCGTGGACTGGCCGAGGCACTGGTCAATTCGAAGGTTTTCCAGGATTTCGAGCTCGCGTTTACGGAAGCCACCGGTCTGCCGATAGCGTTGCGCCCCGCCGAGACCTGGCGGCTTCCGCATCATGGCCGCCGGAATGAGGGACCCTTTTGCGCCTTGATTTCGGGAACGAGCCGGGCGTGCGCTTCATGTCTCCAGGTCCAGGCCCGGCTTTCGCTATTGGCGGTCCAGGAACCGCAAACTCTCGGCTGCCCCAACGGCCTGTGCGAAACCGCCGTGCCGGTGCGCCTTGGCGACCGACTGATTGGATTCCTGCAAACGGGGCAGGTTTTTCGCAAGGCACCGACAGAAACCCAATTTGGGCGCGCCGCCAGACAGCTTGAGGAGTGGGGTGTGCTAGTGGAGCCGGAAAACCTCCGGCACGCCTATTTTGCCACCCCAGTGGTGCCGCCCCGACGGCACGAGGCGCTAGTCGGTTTGCTCGCCATTTTCGCTCAGCATCTCTCGATGCTGAGCAATCAGGTGCTCGTACAACAAGAGAATGCCGAACCTCCTGTCATCAGCCGAGCCAAGGAATACATCCAGGAACACCAGACCGAGCACCTTCGCCTCGGCCATGTGGCCAAGGCCTGTAACACCAGCACGTTTTATTTCTGCAAAATGTTCAAGAAGATCACCGGGATCAACTTCACCGATTACCTTTCCCGGGTCCGCATCGAGAAATCCAAGAACCTCCTGCTCAATCCCAACCTGCGTGTCAGCGAGATCGCCTTCGAGGTTGGCTTCCAGTCGCTCACCCATTTCAACCGCGTCTTCAAAAAAGTGCTGGGCCAGTCCCCCACTGAATACCGCACCCAATTGCTCGGGAAGCAGTAACGTGGCGCCCGTTAACCTGGCAGACTTTTTCCGGAGGTTTGGTGGGCGTGGCTCCGTGATTTTGACTGCGGATCACCAAGCCAGGCAGGGAAGCCGCGCGCGGAGGTTGTCCTCCCTGCGTTTAAGACGGAGTCAGGCGAGCGTCATCAATGATACCGGTCGGCCGTTTCGTGCGACTGCTCGATATGCTTTACGCTGGGGCGGCCGTCTCGATAAACTTCACCCCACATGAAGCCGACTCTTCTTTTTACTCTTTCCCTGCTCCTCTCGGTGCTGGCCGGCCTAACCACGCCCGCGGCCCGCGCTTTGGACGGTCCGGCGCGCGCGCGTCTTACGTCCCCTGACGGACGCCTGGTCCTTGTGCCGGCGCGGTGAACCACGAATGGACACGAATGGGCACGAATGAACACCAATAGTACCCCTAGTTTGATTTGGACTGATGCTTGGCCACCGCTTCGAGGCGGTTGCGCACATGGAGTTTTTGACAGATGTTCTCGACGTAGGTGCGGACCGTTGTCGTTCCGATGGTCAGCTTGTCGCCGATTTCCTTGTAGATAAAGCCGGCCGCCAGCAGATCCAACACTTGCTGTTCGCGGGGGGATAGATTGCCGGTTTCCTCTGGCGCAGGTCCAATGATATGGAAATGCTCGATAACTTTGCAGGCAATGTGGCTGGACATGGGGGCTCCCCCGCCAAAGGCATCTCGAACGGCCTCGAGGATTTGGCGGGGAGGGGCCGACTTAACCAGGTAGCCGTGGGCCCCGGCTTTCAAGGCTTTGAAAATGCGTTCCCCATCTTCATAGATGGTCACCATGATAATGCGGACAGCCGGCATGGCTTTCTTCAACTCAGCGACGCACTTGATACCGGAAATGCCTGGCAACTGAATATCCATGAGCACCACGTCCGGCTTGAGCCCGGGAATATGGTTCAAGGCCTCTTCACCTGAGGCAAAGGCTCCCAGGCACCGGATATCCGGCGCCGTGCCGAGGAGCTCAACCAGTTGCTTGCGCAAGCCCTGGTCATCTTCAACTACCGCTACTGATTTCTTCATGCAAAAGCCTCTCCGGCACGGTTTGATTTGGCCGTTTCTATCCTCAGGCCCAGATGCACTGAGGTCCCCTGGCCGGACTGGCTTTCAATGACGCAACTGCCGCCAACACTCTCCAACCGCCTCCGCATGTTGGCCAAACCGTTTCCGCCAGTCCGGACGGAGGCTGAGAAGCCGCGTCCGTTATCCTGAATGCAAACGCTCAGCAACCCCTCGGTGAACGCCACGCGGATGGTGACCTCGGAAGCGTTGGCGTGTTTGATCACATTATGCACTGCCTCCTTGATGGCCATAATGATGTTATGACGGGTTTGGCTCGAGACCTGGACATCCCGGGGCAGAGGGGGGATATGGAAGCGACAGCGCAATTGAGCCACTTCACAAAGCTGACTGGTCATCTGACGGAGGTAGTCGCCCAGCGCATAGAGGTTGTCGTTTTCGGGGCTGACCGCCCAGACCGTCCCATAGAGTGCGGCGATGAGGTCCCTCGACATGCGGGAAATCCGGTCAAAATCCGCCCGAGCGTTTTGAGGGAAGCTCGCCTGGTCTGGGGCCATCGCGCTGAGCAGGGAGATTTCAGTCACCCGAGCCCCCAGGTCATCATGAATGTCCCGGGCAAGGCGCAGCCGTTCCTGTTCCAACTCGCGCTGGTGTTGGAGGCGCTGGACGGCGCGGCGCAACTTGTATGAGGCCCGATAGCGAGCGCCAGCCAGGGAGGTGAGGACCAACACCGTCCCCACGCCGACCCAAAACCCGGGGTGCTCCCATAAGGGCACCGCCACCCGGATGGCCAGCGCGGCTTCCGCGCCGGTCGGCACCCCTAAAGCAGTTTCCTCCAGCACGCGGAATTGGTACTGGCCCGGCGGCAGCTTCAGATAGCTGGCCCAACGCGTATTGGCCACCGCCACGCTGTGCATCTCGTTCCATTCGGCCACCAGCATGTCACCGGGAGTAACGGGTGGGGCCTTTTCAATGGGATTGCGCCATTCCGCGTGGCCAAGCGGGTCGTCATCGAGAATAGCCAGGGCCTTGGTTTGCGGGGCCTGGCCGAGCATGACAATTTTCGCCATGCCCGGCTGAATGCCGTCCTGCTTCCAATCCTGCATGCTCTCGGAGGTGCTCTCGGTCCCGGCAGCCCGGGCAAAGGGAGTTTGCAGCAACACTTGCGGCAAGCTGTTGGTGGAACAAATCTCGGAAAGGACAAAATCGTCCACCACGTAGATGCCGACCGCGTCGGGCGGGCCGGCGGAGGAGATCACCACCATGCAACGGGAGGCGCGCCGGGGGACAGTGACGGTTTCACGGTGATGAGTCAGCGGGGAGGTCGCCAACGAGCCTGTCCAGCCCGGGCTGTCTCCCTCAACTTTGAATACTTTCTGGCTGATAATGTCTCGCGACTCGTTGTAAAAACGAATTGTCAGGGTCATTTCGGAGCCGGCACCACTGCGCCAACCGGTGTCGTAGCCTTCGAGCTTGTAGTGCAACCGGATAGGCGACCAGGCAGAGTTAGAAGCCGGTCCAAAAGCGATGGTAACATTCCCCGGGAAGGGGCTTAGGCGCAACTCACCACCAGCAGGCCACCCGACAGCCCTGCCCTCCACCCTGACGCTCTGAATCTGCAACAAGTTGGTCGGCGGAACAGCGGGTTGAATCTCTTCAGCCGAGACGAATGCTGTCCAAAGAACCCCCGCCGCCAAACCAGGATGCCTGATCACGAAATGCATCTATCATTTTGGCCAGTGGAAAACAAGCACTGCGGATTGGGAGACTTAATTTCGGGGAAGCAGGCTGGCATGGGGATTGAGACCGGAGGTTATCGTCGGAGCATCAGGCTGGCCATTTTCAGGCGGGCGTTCAAGTGACCTGCCATAAACTCAAACGTTCCAAGGGCCGCGGTAGTCACGAGTCAGCCACTTGGGATCACCGGTTTGGCCGGTAAAGGCGAATTTCTTCGGATCCCATTGGAGCTTCTGACTGTGGTAGTAGGCCAGGTTCATCAGATGACAGCAGATAACGGAGTGTCCGCCGACCAGTTCGCTGGTGATCGGCTTTTTACGCGATTGCACGCAGTTCAGGAAATCGGTGAGATGATTGCTGCTGACGTAGAGCTTGATCTTGGCGTCTTTCAGGAAGGCCTGCTCCGCCTTTTGCACTTCAAGGGCGCAGACGGTGTCCTTCTGGCCGGTGAACGAAGCGATCGTTTCCTCGCCGCGCTTGAAAACAAACTTGCCGCGACTGACCATGACCTCGCCTTCGGAGCCGAAGAAATGGATGTCAAAACCTTCCTTGTGCTCGACAGTAATGCCGTTGGCACAGACCAGCTTTGCGCCGCGCTTGGCGCCCGGTTTCTCCGGCGGCAGGATTTCCACCGGCCCGCTGTTGTCCATGCCGAGACCCCACTGCGCGATGTCCAGATGGTGGGCGCCCCAGTCGGTGACCGCGCCGCCGCCAAATTCGCGGAATTTACGCCAATCGGGGAAATGATCGTGCAGGCCTCGCGGGCTAAGCACCGAGTTGTAGGGCCGCATCGGCGCGGGGCCGACCCAGAAGTCCCAATCCAGGCCCGGCTCCATCGGTTCCTCGCCTAAATTGCAGGGGATGCCGGGGTCGCCGAAGCTGCACTCGACGCGCTGCACCTTGCCGATGGCTCCGTTGAGCACGAGTTCACACGCCACGCGAAACTCCTTTGAGGAGCGCTGCATCGAGCCGGTCTGCAACACGCGTTTATGGGCCTCCACAGCCCGCATCACCTCGATGGCTTCATGGATATTGTGGGTGAGCGGCTTCTCGCAATAGACATCCTTGCCGGCGCGCAGCGCTGCCAGAGTAATGAGCGCATGCCAGTGGTCCGGGGTGGCGATGCAGACCGCGTCAATGTCCTTGCGGCTGATGAGGTCGCGGAAATCATTGTACGCGGCACAAGGGTCGCACTTCTCCGGCGAATTGGCATAAAAGCCGTCCACCTTCTGTTTGGCATCGTTGCGGCGAGTGGTGTCCACGTCGCAGACGGCGAGCACTCTGACAGTGTTCGAGCTCAGGAACCCGTGCAAAAGGCCCCGGGATTGCTTCCCCATGCCGACGAAGCCCATGGCCAGGCGTTTGCCGGGGGCGTTGGCGCCGAAAAGGCTCCGCGGCAGGATTATTGGCCCTGCCACGGCACCGGCGGCAAGCGCGGTGGCGGTTTTCAAGAAATGGCGGCGTGTACCGAGATAGACATTTGATTTCATAATTTCTGCATCGTCTGATGGTGCTCAAAAGAGGAGCATAGTGCAGACCTGCGGGCAGGCGGTATCCTCAAAAAGGAGGAGGAACAAGTCCCGAGCCCTTGCAGGAATGCCCGCTCCGCCTTCTGCAATTCGAGAGCGCAGAGGGTGTCATTCTGGCCGATGAACGAAGGGCGGCGGGTTCTTTAGGGCGCGAAAAACAGCCTATAAAAGGCGCTGCCGTCGGACGCGCTCAGTGGAAAGGTCATTCGGTTAGTGACAGAAGAGGCGGGGACAGTCACCCAATTGGTGCTCAGGCCGGCGTTCAACGGATTGGTCTGCGCTTGCAATGTCCAGCCCGTATGATCCTGCGGCCAAGCGAGCTGCAGTTGGCCGCTGCTGAGACCAGCCTGGAGTTGAGGCGCCGTTGTGGACACCGGCTGCACGCTCACCGGATTCGAGTCGTGACTCTCTCCGGCCGAATTGACCGCCGAAACCACAAAGTAATAGACGGTACCGTTCGCCAGGCCGCTGTTGGTCAGCGAAAGAGTGCTTAGATTGGACGCTATCACGGTGAAAGGCCCGTTTGAGGATAGGGATCTTTTGACATTGTAAATGGAAGCATTGCCGGAAGGGTTCCAGGTCACCACTGCCTTTCCGTCGCCCGGAGTGCCGTTTAGGCCAGTCGGAGTGAGCGCGGTCGCCGCTCCTAGCGGTCCCATGACGTAGTTGGCAGCCACATCGCCGGCGGTCAGCACGCCGCTCGCGACTCTCGCACAGGCGATGTAACCATGAAAAGGGTCGTTGCCGCCGTTGACACCGGTGCCGGCGATGGCTGAGCCCACCTGCATGAAAGTCCGCACAGTGGCAATCGGAGTGCCAATGACATGAGTGACATCCAGATTGCCATCCAGGTAGGCCAATAAAGTAGTGCCGTCGTAGGTGACCGCCACGTAATGCCAGGTGCCGCTCGTGGGTGGCGTCGTCCAGGCGGTGTCAAGCGGGCCATAATTGCCCGTGATCACGCCGTGCCCACCACTGTCAAAATCAAATTCCCGTTCATTCATCGGGGACGAGCTGCCACCTTGGTAACCATAGTTCAAATAGCAACTTGTCTGGTTCACATCCACGGCATAAATCCAGGCGTCAACCGATACCGGGCTGTTGCTGATGATTTCAGTGGGGACATTCAAGGTAGACTGCACTGAATTGCCGCCAACCTGATTGATGAAGAGGGCCTTAATCGTGCCGGAACCGTAACCAAGGTTGGCCACATTCAAATTCCCGCCGACGACGGTGGAGAAGTTGCCCACACCGTTGGGGTTGCTGGTCCGGTTGGTCCAGACCTTGGAACTTGGGTTCAAGTCCGCGGATTGCAGGTTGGCAATCAAGTCGCCTTCCCAACGCACGGCGACATTGGTTGTCGGCGTGGCGCTCACCGGAACTGAATTGGTGCCTTCGCCCCAAAAATTGGTGGCCGCAACAACGTAATAATAGTCCGTGCCGTTAAGCACACCGGTGTCGAGGAAATTTGATTTGGTTAGACTTGAAGCGATGGTGGCGTAGGGCCCGCCGCTCGACGTGCCTCGCTTTACGTTGTAACCGCTCGCCCCGGTGGAAGCTGTCCAGGTCAAGCCGACGCGGCCGTTGCCTGCAGTCGCGAGCAAACCGGTCGGAGCCGGCGGAGTCGGTTTGACCACGTCATTGGAACGGATGGACGGAGTGACGGTCAACTGCGAGAGGTTGCCGCCCTGAAGCACGAGCCGGACGGTGGTATTGCCGGGGGCGCACAGTTTGAAATCAACGCTCCAGCTCGAAGGCCAGGACGGGAGCGGCCGGATTTCGTTGCCACTGCACTGGAGCAGCATGAACTGCAATCCCGTCATGGCGGCGCCGCCATTGTCCAGGTCCGGCAGATAGTCGTTGTGCGAGGTCCAGAAGGCTTGAAACCGGCATTGCGAGTCGGTTTGGGAAAAATTGCTGAGCGCGTCCGCCTGGGCACTGGCAGTCAAGCCAACCAGCGGCTCTTCGATCACGTCCTGGCTCCAGCAATTCTTGTTGTTCTTGATCACCCGGTGGTTAAAGGTGGCCAGGCCGATATCGAAATTCGCCTTGCCAATCCCATAAAGGCGGTATGGAAAAATGCAGTAGCATTCCGGGTTCTCGGCATTGTGGGTGGCGCCGTAAGTTTGGGCGGGGATGATATAAGCGCCGCCGGCGTTGGCCGGCAAGAGCGGGAGGGCGGCGTAGCAATTGGTCCATTCGCTGATTAACGCCGGGCTGGTGAAGTTGGTGGGCAGCGCCACCAGTTTCGTAATGTCGTTCATCAAACCGGCGAGGTAATCGGTGGAGTTGGTGCAACTCCAATACATTTCACAGGCATTGGCCGGATAGAAGAACAGCTTTCCGTTCACCTTCGGCCAGTGCTGGTTGAAGAAGCGGATGACCTGGGTGCCAAAGGGCACCAGGTCGTTGGTCGCGAACGCGCTGTCCTGCGTGTAGCTGAAATAGTCCAGCATCATGGCCAGCGTTTCCAGCGCGCCTTGATAATGGTACTTGATGAACGTGTTGCTGGCGTTGGTCGCCGTGCTGCTGCCGCCCCAGTCGGTCAGTTCGAACAGGCCAAAAAAGTTGAACGTCTCTGGAAAGAACGCGCCGCCGTGCCCGTAATAATGTGAGGTCGCCGCCACCTGCAGGCCCAGCATGTTGGTGTAAGCATTGAACCACGGCTGCATCAGATCGAAGTCGCCGGAGGCCAGCAGCGGCCAGTAGAGGTGGCGACTGTTCTGGTTCCAGTATCCTGGGCCCCATCGGCGGTAATCGCCATTTTGTCCGTTGTAATCGAAGGTAAAGGTGCCGCCGTTGAATTTGATCGGATAGCTTCCCCGGCCCTGGCAAGCTTCCAGAAACCGTTGCTCCAGGTAGCCCTGGGTGACCAGGGTGGCATTGCTATCACCGCTGATAAAAATCCAGCTCCGGTTCCAAAACGCATCCCACCAGTTGTAGTGGTTGGTTCTGGCGGCTCCGAGGTCCGTCGCCTCGACTTGCGAGACGAGGTTGCTCATCTGGTTTTGCCAGTCGGTCGCGGCGCTCGTTTGCGCTGTGAACGCATAAATGGAAACCACGAAATTGGTGCCGGAGGGTGATTGCAACGTGTAGTCGTTTACCTTGTTGAAGCCGGGGGCTTTGATGGTCGCGCCGAATGTGCGGTTGATGTACGGGTCGGGGAAAGTTGTCCAGTACCCGTTCAAGTTCTCGCCCGTCAGAATCGTCTGATACAGCGACGTGGCGTTGCGATGATAGGAAACCAGGCGGTCGGCCAACGACAGGCCAACGTCCGCGCTCTCCGTCCAGCCGGTGTTCACACCACGCCAACCACCGGAGGGCGGGTCGGGAGTGCCGTTCGTTGGCGTGTAAGGCGCACTGCGCCAGACTTCATTGGAACAGGATAGGGTGAAATCCTGCTGGCCGCTGGCTTCAACCCGCAGCACCGGCTGATTGGCGTCAACCCAAATCCGAACGTTGACTTGTGAGCCGGTTTGACCGGCGGCGATGTCAATTTCACCGTGATAGAAATCGAGCGTCTGGGAAAAAGGCGCCCCGGCGACAAATGGATTAGGGTTGAAGTGCATCCGGGCTCGCCCGATTTTTAACAGCCGGGTACCTTCGCTCCAACTGTCGGACTTGCCGATGTAGAGCATCAAATCGCCGCCATTGTTTTCCACCCAGACATTGCCGGTGATGTCGCCATCGCCGAGCGGCATGGACCCCGGCGAGCCATTAGTGCTCGGCGAGGTCCAGGCCACATTGTAATTGGTGAGTTGGGCTAGAACATCCGGTGGAAGACTGGCGGCAAAGCCCGAGAGACTATTCAGCGCCAATAGAGCCAGACCCAGGACTGGAAAAATGACTGTTTTATACGCCTTCACGATGCCTCATTGATAGCGCAAGCGATAGAAGCGGCATTTGTTGGTGCCTCCTGATTGGTCCGTCAAAGTCAGCGGGCCGTTTGCGACAGCGGTGTTGGTCGTCACCGCGGTCCATCCGCCGAGGGTCAAGTTGGTGCGGGTTTCCAACACGCAGGTTTGACCTTGCAGCACGGTTGCCACGACGGCAAAGGAGCCGCCCTGAACCGCCGGCTGAAGCGTCACCGTTTGGGGCACGGCGGCGGCGCACACCGGGGTGGAATCGCCGCTTTCACCCACAGAGTTGAGGGCCGAAACCACGTAGTAGAGATATCTCCCGATGAGCGCGTTGGACACGGTCCACCTGGATGAAGTCGGGGTGGCGATAATGGTGTAAGGGCCGGCCGGGTTGGTCGCACGTTTGACGTTATAGCTGGTCGCGCTCTGGGGAATGAACCAACTCAAAGCGACTTGATTGGTCCCGGGCACCGCCACCAGCGGGTCCGGAGTCGTCGGCGGCGTCCCGTAGATGTACAGCTCATGAATGCTCCAATAGTTTCCCGAGGCCGTGCCGGTTTGCGTGATGCGGAGATACCGAGCGGTCTGCGGGGCAAACGTTATGGTGGTCACTGCCGAATTTCCGGCTCCGGTGGCGACTGGGCTGCCCCAATTGCTTCCATCATTGGACAGAGTGACCTGGTAGCCTCGCGGGTAATCATTGGGCGAAGGCGTGGTGTCCAAAACGATCTTGAAAATCGTTTTGGCCGAAAGCATGTCCACCTGGAACCACTGGCCGTTGGTTTGGAGCGTATCGGTGGACCAGCGGGTAGACAGGTTGCCGTCAATCGCATTGCCCGGCGAGCCGCCTACCGAAGCGCTAACCACCCAGCCGCTCCGGCTTAACAGCACATCCCGGCTGCTGACCACCGCAGAATCCGGCCCCTCGCCCAACGCGCTGAGGGTTGAAACCACATAATAATAAGTCGCGTTGGAGACCACATCGGTATCGAGATAGTTTGTGGCCGAGGTATTGGCCAGCAGTACGAAGGGCCCGCTGCTGGAGCTGGCTCGCTTGACGTTATAGCTGGTGACATTGGTGGCAGCCATCCAGCTCACCGTCACCTGCGAGCCGCCCGGCGTAGCCGTCAGCCCCGACACCACCGGTGCGGGAGCTAATCCGAAGTTGCCCCACACATTGACAGGATTAGTCGCATTGACATTGGTGCAGGTATAGCCGTAGTAATTGTAACAGCCGATGAATTCGTTCGTCTTGCCGGCAAGGCCGGCGCCTGAGGCAAAGGTCACATTGTAAGGCGAGCTGTTGCCGCCGGTGTTGCGGGAGGAATTATTGACCAGGCGGAACACCCCGCCATTGACCGCGCTGTCCATGTTGGCGTTGTCCATGTGAACCACCTCCAGGCCGACATCTCCGCCATTGATGTTGAAGTCCCAATAGGGCCCGGCAAAGAGAATCGTGTTGAAGAACCGGGCTGTGCCCTGAAAGTTGGTCGTGCTCAACACGCCCACCAGGGTGGTGGCCAGATCGCTGTAGCTGCCGAAGTTAAAGACGCACATCGGCGTGTTCACCGCGTTGATCATGCAAGGCCCGGCCGCATCCAGCACAATTCCCTGGACGGTGGCGTCACAGTAATCGCCGATCAGGGTGGCGTTGGGTCCCTTGCCGCCCTGGTCTTTGGCCATCAGGAAGGTGTTTTCGATAATATTGAAATCCTTAACCAGAAGTTCGGTGCAATCGCCCAGCACATAGGACTGCATGTTGTGGGCGACAAAATTCTGCACCGGTGCCTGCACACTGCCAGGCAAACTGCTCTGAGAGTCGTAGTTGTCGATCCAGTAAGTCCAGTTACCCTGGCAATCCACAATTGAGCCGGAGGACCCGTGGCCCACTTTATAGCCGGTCAGGAGCGCCCAGCCATCTACCAGGTAGAGAAAGTGGTTGGTGCAGGTGTAAGTGTCCAGATCCACATAGTAGTAGGGATTCGGACAGACTACCCCAATAACATAGACATTGCCGCCGCGCCCCTGGATGGCCGGCGGGAAGGCAAAGCAATTGGAACTCTGGCTTTCATAGCTGATGGTGACGCCCACCAGGCCGCTGTTGGCCTCCAGCGCAATCGCCGCCGGTCCGGTGGTGCTGCCTTGCCCCCCATAGGGCTGGAGCACCGCGCCTTTGGCTTTGCCGTCCGGTCCCGGCCAGGTACGGTGCCGCAGCTCGTAAGGTCCCCGCAGTTCGACACCCTGAGGTACATCCAGCGTGCTGGTGAGCCGATATTTGCCGCCCGGCAGAAAAACAATGCCTCCGCCATTGGCGCCCGCGGCATTGAGCGCGCTTTGGATCGACGCCGTATCATCGGTCGAACCGTTTCCGGTCGCGCCCCACGGCGCGTTTGTTGCCACAAAGAGATCGGTTTTGGCCGGCCGCCGGGACAGATAATCGTTGACGATATTCGTCCAATAAATGATCGGCATCGCATTCGAACTCGCGCCTCTGCTGTCGATGAGCAGGCTGCCCGGATTGCCTGCGTTAACGATGCTTTTGACCGGACTAAAGGTGCAACCGGTAAAGGCGGCGCGGGTGGCGCCAGCACTCATCACGCATTGCGTCGCGCCGAGCAACGTGCAATTGACCGCGTTGAACACGCCGGCATTGAGTTGCAGCGCATTGGAGATGGTGCAGTTTTGAAATTGCATCCACGAATGCCAGCCGGTCCCGGTGGAACTGACCGCCGGACCGTTGTGCCCAACAATCTGGCACCGGTTAAACTGCACGTTGGCATCGCTATCGGTGCGAGTGCGATTGACGGCGGTGTCGCCATCCAGGGTGAAGGCGGCAAACATCAGCCCCAACGCACCCGGCATGTTCTGCGCCAGCAGGGCCGTGGCGCAATTGCTGACCGCGCCCATGTAAAAGGTGGCGCCCGGATCCCCGTTGCCGGTATTGGTGCACATGATGCCGATGTTGTAGCCGCTGATGTAGGTGTCCATGGCAATCAACCCGTCCACGCGGATCAACACCATGCCTTGCCCATTGGCTCGCATCCAGGCTGCATGCGGCCCGCCGGCACCCGGCGCGTTGGTCACCCCGGCGGCTGGCCAGATATCGGGCGAGAACCGGATGTCCTCCGCGTGAGGAATATCATAAATCTGATCCATGGTGATGCCGGTGAGGAGGGGGGTGCCGGCCACCGTCGATACGATCGCCTTGCTTCCCCCGGTCATCTGAATTCCCTGATAGGAATTGACCAACGCCACATTCTGCAGCATGGAATCCGAGCTAAGGCCGATGGAATAGGGATAAGCCACGATGTGGTTGGCGTTCTGGTTGGGATACCAAATATTCACCCCCTTCAAGGCGGTGGAACTGTTCAGGAAGATAAACGGAGTGTTAGTCGTCTGGCCGGCGCCGTAATAGACCTTGAAGGTCGTTCCGACCATGCCGTTGCCGTTGCGGGACCAATCCTGCCAATCCCCGTGCAAGGTCACCCCGACGGGGATATTCAAATTAGTGTAGAAGGCATAATGGCCGGCCGGTACGAAAACCACGCCCCCGCCTGAGCCGCCGGAATTGTACACCGCATTCATGGCAGCCTGAAAAGCCGCGCTGTCATCGGTAATGCCGTCGCCTTTGGCTCCATACTCCTGGGGCGTGGTGGCGGCCACCACCATCTCGTTCGTGTTCAGCGAGGGGATAACGACTCTCCAGCCGAGTTTCGCCTGAACGGAGTCGGCGCTCTCACCGTAGGGGTTATTGGCGGAGATGACGTAAAAATAGAGCGTCCCGCTGACGGTCCGGTTATCAACGTAGATTAGCCCCGTCAGATTGGAAGCCAGCACCGTGTAGGGTCCGCCGTAGGTGGTCGAGCGTTTGACGTTATAGCTTGTTGCGCCCGGAGAAGCTTCCCAGTTGATGGTGGCTTGTCCCGTTCCGAGCGTCTCGGTCACGCCAGCCGGCGGTGGCGGCGCGCCGATTCCATCGACGTTGAGTTCATGAATGCTCCACCACAGTCCATTGCTGCCGGTCTGAGTAATGCGGATGTATCGGGCGGTCCGCGCGGCAAAACTGATGCTGGTCACAGCCGAGGAGCCGGCCCCGGTGGCGACCGGGCTGGACCAGTTCGTGCCGTCGTTGGACACATTCACCTGGTAGCCGCGCGGATAATCGCCGGTGGAACTGCCGGCATCCAGCACCAAGTTGGTAAAGGTGGGCGGCGTGCCCCCGCCCATATCCACCTGAAACCACTGGCCGGGAGCCTGGGAGACGCCGGTGGTCCAGCGCGTGGTGATGTCGCCGTCAATTGCGTTGCCGGGGTAACTGCCGACCGACGCGCTCACCACCCAACCCGTTCGGTTCAAGACGTCCGCAAAACAGGGCTTAAGTGTCTGCACAAGCACCAGAGCCAGCCAAAAAACGCGCGCGCGAGTCCTTGTCGGGCAACTCCGACATGAATCAGGTTGCCTGGAACGAATACTCTTCGAGGTCATGAGGCAGCCTGTAGTTTGCCACGAGCCTGACGTCCCTGCCATCCTCAAAAGCGAGGAGTTCGGGGGCGGTGAGCGGATGCACCCGGGAGTTTAGCCTCTGTGTTGCTCTCGTCCGCTTACTGGCGCAGGCGATAGAACCCGTTGCCGTTGGTGCCGGTGGGCAGGGTCAAGGTCCACTGGCCGTTGGAAAAGCTCGCCTGATTGGTTACCAGCGACCAGACCACCGGCGGCGTCAGGCTCGGCGTGTAATAGAGGTCGACGGCGCTGTTGGTCCACGACAATTGAAGCCCGCCGCCTGAAAGCCCGCTGACTTGGAGAACTATCGGACCCGTCGCGCTTCCCGCAGTCACATTCAAACTGCCCGCCCCGGCAAAATGCCCGTCCCGCACCGCGTTCCACACCCCGGCGGGCTGCAACACGCCCCCGACGTAAAGCCGGCTCACTGTGTTGGTCCCGCTATAGGCCAGGTTCAGCGTTCCGTTCAGATACACATAAGCCCCGCTGGACAACGCGCCGGCATTCTGAAGGACGCAGACCGCTCCGTTGCTCACGCTCAGGTTGCCACTTCCCAACGTCGCGCCGGCGCCCACCGTCAGCGTGCCCCCGGGTACAACCGTGCCCCCGCTAAAGCTGCTGGCCCCGCTCAGGCTCCAGGACCCTGTTCCGCTCTTTAGAAGCGTCGTCGGCCCACCATTGTTGCCTATCGCCGCCGCCAGCGTGTTGGCCGCCGTCGAACTGCCTGTAAGTGTTACACTGTGCGAACCGCTGTCTGCAAACCCCATCGCCCCAGTGTTGTTCAGTGTCAGCGCTCCGCTACCTGAAGCATCCAAAGTCCCGCCCGCGCTGCCGACGCTGAAGAGCCGGTCAATCCCAACTGCTGCGCCCACGTACCTCAGGCTCCCGCCGTTGAGCACCAGGTTGGCCGCCGCGTTGCTGGACTGCCCTATGTGGCTGTCGGTTCCGCCGTTGGCCAGCGTCCCCACCTGTATCACCCCGCCCTGGATTGTGGTGCTCCCCTTGTAGCTCGTCCCCATGCTGCTCACCAGCAATGTTCCGCTGCCCACCTTCACCACACTGCCAGTTGCGGTCGAGGTATAGTTATATAGTCTGTTGACGTTGAGCGTCAGCGTCCCGTCCACCACGTTGAAGTTTACCGTGTAGATGCCCCCCGCCGCGTCCTGGCCTATCTTTAGCTCGCTGACCCCAATGCTGGAAATGCCACTGGACGCCAAGTTGAAGAAATTGAGATTCCCGCTCTTGTTGACCCCGCAGTTGCCGTTGGTCAACGACACAGTCGTGGCGCTGGCGCTGATCCCATTAAGGCTCCACGTCCCGCCGCTGGTGACCGCCACTGGAGACCAGGCGAGCCCAAGTCCGTTGACGCCGCTCAGATGGGCCACGGTGCCGCCACTGATCATTGTCCCACCGGTGTAGGACCCTTGGCTGCCCCAGGTTACCGTGCCGCTGCCATTCTTGATTACCGGCCCATTTCCGCTGATCGAGCCATACACATACACATTGCCCGAGTTGCTGATTGAAAAACTGTATCCCCCGTTGGCCACTGTGCCCGCGGAGGCATTGGTTAGCGCTCCACCGGTCCCCACAAACCAAGTCTGGTCGGCGGTAAGCACCTGCGGCGTATTTAGCGACAGATTGCGGGTCGCCGCGGACATATCAATTCCGCCCGCATTGCTAAGGGTGTTGCCTCCTGAAAGCACGATGTCCCCGCCGGGGCTCCCGACCCGGATGCCATTGATACTCCAGTTTTGCCCGAGCGTCTGGGCAAAATTGCTCACCGACGTGGCATCATACACCACCCGCTGCCCCGTGACTGGGGCGTTCGACCAGTTGCCGCTCGTCGTCCAATTGGCGTCCACAGCACCCAGCCAGTACACATCATTGGACGGAGTGGCGTTGACTTCGCTGGAGTTGGCGCTCTCACCGCTTCCGTTGACCGCCGAAACCACGTAGTAATATTGGGTGCCGCTGACCAACCCCGTGTCGGTATAGGCCAAGCCGGTTACATTCGTGGCCGCCAAGGAATATGGGCCCCCACTCGTCGTGGAGCGCTTGACGTTGTAACTGGCCGCGTTCGAAGACGCTGACCAACTCAATGCTACCTGACCAGCGCCCGCCAGGGCGGTTAACCCGGTCGGCACGTTGGGCACAGGCACCGGGTTCGGCGTTGCGCTCACCTCGGCCGAGTTGCCGCTTTGACCTAACGCATTCGTGGCCGAGACCACGTAGTAGTAGGTCGTTCCGTTGGCCAAGCCGGTGTTCGTATAGCCCGTGCTCGTCACACCGCTGGCAATGACGCTGTAGGGCCCGCCGCTGGTAGTTGACCGGTTGACATTGTAACTTGTCGCGTTCAAGGAGGTAGACCAACTTAAGGTCACCTGAGCGTAGCCAGCGAGCGCCGCCAGGCCCGTGGGGGTGGTGGGTGCGCTCAAGCCAAACGCATAAAACTCATGAATGCTCCAATAGTTTCCGGCCGAGCCCGTTTGAGTCACACGGATGTAGCGCGCACTATGCGCGGGAAATTGGATCGCCGTGACGGCGCCCCCGCCGTTGCCCACGGCAACCGGGCTGCCCCAATTATTTCCATCGGTGGAAAGATTAACCTGATAGCCGCGCGGATAATCATTCGGTGAAGCCGTGGCATCCAGATTGACCTGGAACACGGTATAATTGGCCCGCATGTCCACTTGGAACCACTGCCCGGGAGCCTGGCTTCTGTCGGTGGACCACCGGGTGCTGGGATTGCCGTCCAGGGCGTTGGCAGGCACATCACTGCCCGAAGTGCTGGAGCTGGCCACCCAGCCCGAACGGCTCAGCTGAGTGCTCGCGGTGCTCAGCATGGCTTCGTTGCTGTAGCCCGAGTTGCCTGCCGCGTTATACGCGCGCACCCGGTAATAATAATCGGACCCCGCCAGGACCGTATCGGTAAAACTGGTCACCCCGGCCGGGACCACCGCAATCTGCACATAGGTGCCGCCCACCCCTACCTTGCGCTCGATCTTGAAGCCGCTTTCATTGCCCGAGGTGTCCGTCCAGGCAATCTGGAGCTGGCCGCTCACAAAGGACGGCACCGTCAGATTGCTGGGCGCCGCCGGCACTTGCGATTGCGGCGTGGCGCTGACTTCAGGAGAATTGGTACTTTCTCCGCTGCCATTGAGCGCCGAAACGACGTAGTAATAGGTCGTTCCGTTAGCCGCCGTCGAATCAACATAGGGGTAGATGTAACTGACCGAAGAGACATTGGCGATCGTCGTATACGGTCCGCCGCTGGCCGTCGCTCGCTTGATGTTGTAGTTGGTTGCCCCGCTGCAAAGGGTCCAGAGCAATTTGACTTGTCCGGTGGCCGGCGTGGCTTTGGGCGTAAAAGGCGTCATCGGGACGCCCGAGAGAGCAAATCCTTCCAACCGGCGACAGTAAGGCGTCGAGCCGGACAGCCCCCAGACATACCCGTCTCCAACCGAGACGCTGTTGCGGTTGCCATCCACCAAATCCCAGGTGCCCGCCCCCGAGGCGCTCATGCGATAAACGCTGCCGCTGGCAGTAACGCCCCACACTTCATCCGATCCCACCTGGACGTTGATGATGTTGTTGGGATTGGGGCACTGCGTCCAGGACGGGCTCGCCAAGGAAGTGAGACTGTAGTAGATGTTGCCTCCATTCATGGCCCACACAAACGCGTCACCGACCGAGATCTGGGTCATGGTGCCGCTGACTTGGGTCCAGTCACCCGAGCCGTCCACCGGGCGCCGGAAAACCTGGGCGCTCGAATTGACCGCCCACACTTCGGTGGCGCCCACCGAAAGTTGAGTCATACTGCCGCTGCGCTGGCTCCATCCGCCGGTGCTCCAGGAAGTCCACCCGTTGTTGGGGATCTGCGCCGAATAGACGGTGGTTCCGGCAATACCCCAGGCATAACATTTGCCCACTGAAACGCAGGTGAAATTCTGCGGCGTGGACACCTGCTGCCAGGAATTGACATCCCCCATGATCGTTTGCGCCCAAACACGGCCCGAACTGTCCAATGCCCAAGCATCAAAAAAGCCCGCGCTGATTTTAACCAGCGTGGCGGAACCTGCGTTCATCTGCTTCCATGGCAAGGCGTTGTGCAAGGGCCGATACACGTCCAACGTCGTCGGTCTATACCATTCCTTGCGGTAGGTGCCACCGGTATTGTCGTTGGTGATAGTCTTGTAATAGCTATCGCAGGCCTCCGCTTCGAACATCAAGGTGGCCGTGTTGGTATCGGCAAAATCCCGCATCGCCGCAAGGTGTTGATTGGGATATACCCATTCAGGGTGATAACTGCGGAAGATGGAGTTGCCTTCCGAGATGTTGTAAAAACCTTCTTCCTGAACAAATTGGGATCCCACGCTGTAGGCCTGGTTGAGGGCGCTCCACATCATTGAATTGCCATTGCTATCCAGCCGGGGCTGATGCGAATCATGGCCATTGGCGTCATTGGTGTTGGGCGTTCCGGTATTCGACACCGGATTCCAGTCATTGAGCCAAACTGTGTCGAGCCGCCGCCGACTGCCGCTGGAAGCCGTGCACCAATAGGTTCCATTGAGATAGTTGGAGGTACACAAAGGCCCATCCCAGGTCACCCAGTTTGCCTGTCCCCACCCTTGAGCTTCCGTCGCCGGGTCCACCCCTCCTCCAACCGGCATAATGATCAGCGGATCCATGCCATAACGGGCTACCATCTCGCTACGGAATTGCGCCATAAACGTACTCATCTGGCCGTCTCGCACGATATTGTCCGGGTTCGAGGCAAAAAAGCTGATCACCGGCCGATTGGTTACCGGCTGAAAAAGCAATTCGCGCGGAATATTGTCAAACCAAGGCTGAATCCAATCCTGCATCACGTAATCCACGAAGTTCGAAGTGCCCCAGCCAGGATAATACCCGTAGTGGTTGTAAAAACCTAAAGCAATCCCGCCGCTTTCCCAGAACATGCCCATCTTCAGGGAGCTGACCGCCTGCGGGTTGCGGGCCACGGCCTCGGAAAACTTCTCCAGCCAGCGCCCCTCATACCAGCCACCGCCAGGCGCATAGGCGCGAGTCTGCAAACTGTTGTTAAAATCGGCTGTCTCACGACAGTGCAGGAAAGGAACCTGCGCCCGCGAAGCCAAGAGCTGCTCAACCAATACATCCCAATAGCGATCGCTGCGCCGATCAAAATCCCGGTACATCGGCACGCCATACCAGTTGGTCAACTGATATTCGGAAAACTGATGGCCATTGATATCGGGGATGTCAGGTATTCCCAACTGCTGCGCCGAGCTTGCGGGGTATGACGTAGCCTCGTGATGTTCAAAGCCAATGATCGGTGCGATCAGCATGCCGTTGGTAGGCGGCCTGACCATGGTGATATCCGTCAGTTTGACTCCATTGGTTGTATCGGTATCCTTGGCCAGCATGAACCAGTCCAAGGACAGTCCCGAACTTTCAAAAACAACTTTCAAGTCATGATAGCCTTGGGAAACATTGGTCGAGCCACAATGCACGTTGGTAAAAACGTCCATCCGGCCTGTGTTAGGTATTATCACGCCTGGTTTCACGGCCGTTCCATCGATTTCTACGTGCAGGGCCGCTCCGCTGTTCGTTGCCCCGGCTCGCGCCGTGAACCTATAATGCCCATTGGCCAGCCAAACCTGCTGGTACTGAATCCACTCGCCTGGGGCCGTGTTGCCCACATACCAGCTCCCGGCGTAGCAATTCAGACAAAGCGCAAACGACGACAGGACCGGCGCCGACAGGCGACCCAGGCAGTGTTTCAGCCCCGAGTCATTCCGCCTGGAGATGGAGGTTTGCGACCACATAAAGCGGTGGGCAGTCTAGGCAAACGCCGGAACCGGGACTATCCTCGAAAGTGAGGAGTCCCGGGCTGAGGCGCACCCCAGCTATTGGCTTACCAACCGCCAACGGTCCTGTCCTCCCCCCCATTAAACGCTTCGTGGCTGGCGCGTTAACGCCAACCACGAAGCCATCACTCCAACCCCCGCCTATTAAGGCACTGACAACCGGTAGAAACTGACCGGATGAGCAGGGTTCACCGGAATGTTAACCGTGCAATTGCCGCCGGCATCAAACGACCCTGTCGCGACCTGAGTCCAGCCCTGCGGGAACGGCGCCGTTACATCGGTCGAGCCCAAAACCCGGTAAGTGCCCGACGGCGGACCATAGACGGCAGTGAGGGTGACGTTCGAACTGGTATAACTGATGGATGTGATGACGGTATAAATGGGCCAAACGTTGATGCTGGCACTGATCGCGCCCGGCCAGCCGGTAGCCCACTTGTCCGAGAGATACTGCTCGAGGGCGGCACGATCCTGATCGGGCAACGCCGCGTTAAACACCATGATTTCGGCCAGGTCGCCCAGGTAATTGTTGCCGTTCAGGGCGGCGCCGATGGTGCCGAGACCGAGATTTTGGCCGAGCAGGAAGCTGCTGGCTGTTCTCGAATTGACCAACTGCGAGTTGAAGTAGAGGTTCTCAAGCCTCGACGCATCGATCTCCATGGTGCTGATCCGTGGTGCGGGGAAGACGAAGTCGGTGCGCGGAGAATCCAGGTCGTCGCCATACTGCCCCCATCTCCATACATTAGGTGTATAATAGCCGACGTGGAGGACTGTTTCATTGGCGGCCGAGCCATTGGGCGCCTGGTTGCCGATGAAGTAGCTGCTGCCAGTGTCCTTACGGGTGGCGACTTCGATCGCGATAATCGTATAAGGCGAGGCGTAGAGGCTGCTCAGATCCGTTCCCAGATAGGTGTTTACGCCGTCAAAGCGCACCACCTTGCCTCGACCGGCGGTGATGGGTGAGAGGATGCTATCGATGCCGATGCTCGGCGACACCCCGCCGGTGGCATTGTGGCCCTTGCCACTCTTATCCATCCAGGTCGTCACATTGGTACCGTTGAGTGTGAGCGTGTTCAAATCCGCCGCGTCCAGCCACAACTGACAACTGGCCGCATCGGTGATGTTGGTCGGGTAAACTCCCTCACCGCCGTCCAGGGCGATAATTTGGTAGGTTCCCGGCTGGGTGATCTGCAGGTCCGGCAGCGTCACCGTCCCGTTGCCGCCGGCCGTGCCGATATTCGTGCTGAGGGTGCCCATCAACACACCCGCACCAGAATAGGTATCCACCTGGATCAATCGGACCGGCGTCAGCCCATTTACCGTGAGGTGGCCACCGGCATCCGCGGTTTGAAGCACGGGACTCCGGCTAAAGATCTGCCCGGCCCTAGCCGTGGCAGGCGGCTGGGTGACCCACACCACGCGTGCCACATTGCCGACGCTGACGACAATATTGTCAGAGTTGGTTGAGATGCTCCCCGCAGTGAATCTCAGCGTGACGATGCCGGTGTTCGTGACAAACAGGCCGGAGAATGTGGCCACGCCGTTAGCATCTACCTGCTGCGGCACCGGAGTGGGAGTGGCATTCAATAATCCACCGCTGGTTTCCGTGGCCATAACGACCACGTTGGAAAACGCCGTATTCCCATAATGATCAAAGACAGCTACAATAGGTTGCTGGTCGAAGGGGGCGCCAACCGCAGCGGTGGCGGAGGGTTGCTGATTAATTACGAGGTACGCTGGCGCACCGGCCACCACCGTTTGTACACCCGAAATGCCAGTCAACGCCGCCGCCGCCTGGATCTGGGCGCTCCCCACCAGGTGACCGGTGAAGGTGGCACTCTTGCTGTCCCCCGAGGCAACCAAATCCCCGCTATTCACGCCCCCACTGAGGTTCACCAGCGACCAGGTAGCCGCCACATTGCCAATGAAATTCCCAAAGATATCGCGGGAGATGGCGAAGACGTGAAGCGGAAGGTCCGCGGGAAGGATTTCATCCGGAATCGCCGTGCCGCTGCCGTCCGCGGCGGACTCCAGGGCCAGCGCGCTGGCCGCCTGGGCCGTGATGAGGAATGAGCTGGAAACCGGCGATTGAACCGCCAGGCTGCTCGCCTGCAACACCTTGGTGCCAATCTGATTGATACTGAGCGTGGTGAAGTGGGCGATGCCACTGTTATCGGTGACGGCCGAATTGCCCGAGATGGTCCCCGTGCCACTGGCAATGGAGATCGCTACCGTCACGCCCGGAATGGTGATGCCCTGGCTGCTTAGAGCTTTTACTTGTACGTCGCCCAAGGCGGCCGCGGTGATCGGGTTCCCCGCGACCGTATTGTTGATGTTTGAATTCACGAACACCAGTGAGCTTAAAGGCAGGGTGTTGACGAGGAAGGGGGCGCTCAAGGAACTGCGCAAGCCCGTCTTCCATTTGGTCGTCAGATAATCCTCAACGTTGGTGCGATCCGTATCGCTCAGATCGATGTTGTAGGCAACCACTTCGGCGATGTCTCCCAGATAATTGTTGCCATTATTGGCCCGTCCCACGCTACCTTGAACGAAAGCTCCGTTTTGAAGGTACCCACCAGCCGTCCTCGTGTTAACTTGTGCCCCGTTGTAGTAGAGCGTTTCTCCGTAGGTCGTCGCGGTCAGTTTTTCCGTTGAGAGGCGCGCCTGCGGGAACGGAGTCAATGTGGTGGTAAAGTCCATGTCGTCACCAAACATACCCCATTTCCAGGCTGTCGTGCTCTGATAACCGATGTGCAACACCTGGCGTGTAGCCCCCGCGCCGTTATTGCCGAAGAAGTAAGCGGTGCCACTCTTGCCGGTGGCTACCTCCATCACGATCACGGTGTAGGGCGAGTTGCTGAGGGCCGACATGTTCATGCCCAGCGCGGAGTTGTTGCCGTTGAAACGCAACGCGCGGCCCAGGCCGTTCAATCCTACAAGCTTGCTCACCAGGGTGCTGTTGGTGGCAAAGGTCGGCCCCACATAGACACCGCCCGCACGATTGTTCGTGTCGGCGTTGTTGACCTTGCCGCTCTTGTCGAGCCAGGAGATCACATTCGTACCGGCGATGGTAATGGTGCTAAGATCGGCTGCATCAAACCACATCTGGCAACCGTTCCCGGAGATGATGTTGGTCGGGTTGAATCCCAGTCCGATGTCAGTCGCAATCAGTTGCGCGGTTCCGCCGGTGGTAATCTGCAGGTTGGGCAGAGTCACCGTGCCGTTGCCGCCAGTCGTCCCAATATTGGTGGTCAGGATGCCGCTCAAGATGCCGCTGCCGGAGTACAGTGCCACTTGGACTATTTTGACCGGCGGGAGTCCGTTTACCGTAATATATCCGCCTGCATCCGCCGTCTTAATGACGGGGCTTTGGCCAAAAACAATGCCATTGGTGGCCAGGCCTGGCTGGGTAACCCATACCACCTGCGCCACGTTGCCCACGCTCACCGCAATGTTCCCGGAGTTGGTCGGCGTCAGACTGCCGGAAGTGAACGTAAGCGTGACGGTGCCGGTATTGGTGACAAACAGTCCGGAGAAGGTGGCCACGCCGTTGGCGGTTGTCGTTGTGACCGGAGTGACCCCGCCGGCATTCAAACTGCCGCCGCTGGTCTCACTGGCGGTTATGACGGTGCTGGAATTGAGCACCGTGTTGCCATAGTGATCCCGCAGGCTCACTATGGGCTGGATGGCGAAGGGAGCTCCCACGGCCGCGGTCGTGGAGGGTTGTTGATTCATCGCAAGGTAGGTGGCCGCGCCGCCCACGACCGTTTGCACACCAGATTGGCCGGTGAACGTCCCCACTGCCTGAATGCGTGCAGTCCCGCCGAAATGACCGGTGAAGGTCGCGCTCTTGGTATCGCCAGCGACGACCAAATCCCCGTTTGCCACGCCGCCGGTGACGTTCACCAACGACCAGGTGGCCGCCACATTGGCGATGAAATTATTCGCCGAGTCGCGGGAGATGGCAAAGAGGTTGGTCGCCAGGTCCGCCGGGATGTTCTGAGTCGGCAGTATCACTCCGCTGCCGTCGGCGGCGGTCTCCACCATGACAAACGCGGGAGCACTGGCAGTGATAATGAATGAACCCGAAGCCGCGGATTGAATTCCACTGCTGCTTGCCTGCAAGGTCTTGGTGCCGATCTTGTCAATCCGCAGGTTGGTGAAGTGCGCGATGCCACCCGCATCCGTCACCGCGCTATTGCCCAGGATGGTCCCATTGCCACTGGCAATAGCGAGCGTCACCGTTGCGCCGGGAACCGGACCGCCACCGGCCGCCGATGCACTCACTTGCACTTCACCCAAGGCGCCGGCAGTGATGGCAGTGCCCTGGACTGCATTATTGATGCTTGGATTTACGAAGGTAACCAGAGTGATCGGAGAGGGTTGGACGGTGAAGGGCGTGCTGATCGCGCGTGACAAACCGGTGATCCATTTGACTGATAAATAATCCTCCAAATTTTGCCGGTCCGTATCGCTCAACGCGGTGTTGAAGACCACCACCTCAGCTATGTCCCCCAAGTACTGGTTGCCACCGTTGGCCCGGCCCACCCTGCCGCTGCTTAGGCCCGTCCCCGTCAGAAATCCACCAGCGGTGCGAGTGGACGATTGCGCTGAGTTCAGGTAAAGGGTCTGTACCCGATTCGTGTCCAGCTTCATCGTCCATAGGTGCGGCACGATGGGAGGGAGGAACGCATAGCCGGGCGCCCAATTCAAATCGTCGCCAAAAAGCGCAAATTTGAAAGACGAGTCATTATTATAGCCAATGTGCAAGGTCTGCCGCGTGCCCCCACCATTGTCGTTGCCTAACAGGTAGCTGCTCGAGGCGCCTTTGTCGGCCGCCACGTCCATAATGATGACCGTGAACGGCGAGCCACTGAGGCTGCTCAAGCTCATGGCCAGGCGGGCATTGGCGCCGTCGAAGTGCAATGTGCGGCCAATGCCTCTGGCTGCTAGCGCCAGGGCGGCGTTGGTGGCGGCAAGCGGGGCCTGTGAAAGGGTGGTATTGACGGCGTTGTTGCCCTTGCCGCTCTTGTCCATCCAGTTGGTCACGTTCAATGAAGTGCCGCTCTTGAGGATCGTGCTGACGTCGAATGCGTCCAACCACAACTGGCAATTACTCGCCGCCGTGATGGTGGTGGGAGTCAGTCCGTTGCCCATGTCATAAGCCACAATCTGGGCGGTGCCGGCCGCGGAAAGCTGCAGGTCTGCAAAAGTCACGGTGCCGTTTCCGCCCGCAGCGCCGATGTTAGTTGTTATAGTGCCGGTCAGAACGCCACTGCCTGAGTAGAGTTCAACCCGGACCATTTTTACGTCTGGCAGTCCAGCCGCGGTAACCTCGCCATAAGCATTCGTCGTTACCAGGACGGGACTCTGGCCGAACACCAGACCGTTGGTGGCAAGGCCCGGCTGGGTGGCCCAGGCCAGGCCGGTGGCATTGCCTTGACTTACGACAATATTCCTCGAGTTGGTCGAAGGCAGGCTGCCGGAACTGAAAGTGATTTGGAAGGTGCCAGTACTGGAAAAGGCCAGATCCGTGAACCTGGCGACACCGTTAACGGTCGTCAGAGTAGTCGTGCCGCCCAAAGAGCCTACGCTGGTGACCGAAATATCAACCGCGGGGCTGAGGACCGTGTTTCCATACTGATCCAGCACAGTAATGATCGGTTGTTTTGGAAAGACAATTGCCACCGCGGCAGCGGCGGAGGGTTGCCGACTGATACTAAGCGCGACTGCCGCGCCGCCCACTACCGTTTGCACACCCGATTGGCCAGTGAACGCCGCCACCGCCTGAATGCGCGCGCTGCCGCCAAAATGGCCGGTGAAGGTCGCGCTCTTGGTGTCTCCCGCGACCACCAAATCCCCGTTTACCACGCCACCGGTCACGTTCACCAACGACCAGGTCGCTGCCACATTGGCCACGAAATTGGTCGCCGCGTCCCGGCTGATGGCAAAGACGTTGGTGGCCAGGTCCGCCGGAATGTTTTGTGTCGGCAAGATCACGCCGCTGCCGTCCGCCGCCGTCTCCACCGTCACGAAGGCAGGTGCGCTGGCCGTGATGAGGAAAGAACCGGAAGCCGCGGATAGAATCCCGCTGCTGCTGGCCTGCAGGGTTTTGGCGCCGATCTTGTCAATCCGCAGATTCGTGAAGTGGGCGATTCCGCTGCCATCCGTGACCGCGCTATTGCCAACGATGGCCCCATTGCCGCTGGCGATGGCGAGCATCACCGTCGCGCCGGGAATCGGGCCGCTGCTGGCGCCCAGGGCCTGCACTTGCACTTCGCCCAAAGCGCCCGCCGTGATGGCGGTGCCCTGGACCGCGTTATTGATGTTTGGATTCACGAATACAAGTGAGGTGATCGGGGACGGTTGCACGGTAAAGCTCGCGCTGATCGCGCCCGGGATGGCAAGTCCAGCGACCCATTTGGCGGACAGGTAATTCTCAAGGTTGGTTCGATCCAAACCGCTCAATGCCGTGTTAAAGACCATGACTTCAGCAATGTCGCCTTGGTAAGGGTTGCCGTTTTGCGCCCGGCCTATCCTGCCATTACCCAGATTCGACGGTGAGAGCAAGCCATTAGCAGTCCGTGAAAAGTTACTGACCGAGTTAAAATAGAGGGTTTCCAGGCGGCTGGAATTCATTACCTCCGTCGAAATAAGCGGCGTCGAGGGGCTGAACGTGGTGCCTGTGAAATCCATGTCATCGCCATACTGGCCCCATTTCCAATCCGTACCACTTTGATAGCCGATGTGGAGGTTCAAGTCCGTGGCGCCGGGACCGTCATTGCCGATAATGTAACTGTTAGCTTTCCCGGCCCACACCTCCATCGCGATGACCGTATAAGGCGAGCCGCTGAGACTGCTCAGGTTCATGTTGAGACTGTCACTGGTGCCGTTGAAGGTCAGCACGCGGCCCCGGCCTGCATTTATTGGCGACAAACTGCCGTCGATGGCCATAACCGGAGCCTGCCCGGGCGTGGTGTTGCTGGCATTGTTGCTCTTGCCGCTCTTGTCCAGCCAGTTGGTCACGCTCAAGCCATCCGAGTCCAACTGCAGCGTACTGAGGTCGGCCGCGTCCAACCACAACTGGCAACTGCTTCCCGCCGTGATGTTGGTCGGATAAATTCCCGCGCCGGCGTCAAGTGCGATGAGTTGGGCGGCACCCGCCGCCGAAAGCTGCAGGATTGGAAAGGTCACCGTCCCGTTGCCACCTGCCGTGCCAATGTTGGTGGTCAGGATGCCAGTCAGCGCGCCACTGCCGGAATAGAGCGCCACCTGAACTATTTTGACCGCCGGCAATCCAACGGTACTGGGTGTGCCGGTTGCATCCGCCGTCCGAAGGACGGGGTTTTGGGCAAAATTAAGGCCGTTGGTGGCCAAGTCTGGCTGAGTGGCCCAGATGAACTGAGTCACAGGGCCGGCAGCTTGGGCGGCGGAAAAGAAAATCATTAAGGAGGCAAACAAGACGAATTGAATCAGGGCTGGCCTGGTTGTGGGTTTCATAAATGTGACGGTTGGGGCTTTTTGTTGGGGGTTTGTTGTGTTTTATTTTCGGGGTGAATCTAATCTCATGGCCAATGAGACCTAATTCCAATGAAATTGACGGCGTGATCTTGCGAAATGGTGGTTTCAAATTTCATACACGGCATTGCATGGCACCGGGTTCACGGCACGATTGTTTTTTACGGACTCTCGAATATCCTGACAGAAGTGATCCGCCAGCGGTATCCTCTAAAGTGAGGAGGAGAGAAGTCTGAGGCGGCGCGACGCGACGAACGGCTTGCGCCGCTCGCGCTGAGTTCAACCATTGCTGGCTGGTCATAGAAGCACGAGATTATCATCCGAAACAGGCGCTGCGCTATCCTCAAAAGGGAGGATGGGAAAATATCTCTGCAATCAGCCCGGAAGCTCGACTGGGAAACCAGCCCTCCTGGGACCCATTGTTACTGGCCGGCACCAATAGAGCACCTAAAGGGTGTTTACCCAAGCCAGCAAACGTTCAGCTCCGTGGGGCCGCCCACACTCCCAATCCTTTTTAATTCGTGCCGGCTCGTGTCCATTTAGTGGTTTAGAACGAATGTTCAATTTTCAAATTGTGGATTTCGCTTTTTAATTTGCTATGCGAACCACGTTTTTAATTTCCGGACTCTTCGTGAGCGCGGTGCTGGCCCCGGCGCAACCGTCTTCCGGTGGAATGGCGAGCAACGACCTGGTCCACTGGCCGAAAGACTGCGCGCCGCAGGAAATTGGCAAGCGGGTGGCCGAACGGTTTATCGCCAGCCCGCACGGGAACTTTGGCCGGAGTGCGCCTCCCCGCTCTATTATTTATCCGGAAACCTGCGCCTGGTATGGCGCGCTGACTTTCGCCAAGGTGAGCGGGGACAAAGACCTGACGGCACGGCTCATCCAGCGGTTCGAGCCGCTCTTTGGGGAAGAATCCAAGCTTGTGCCGAAGCCCAGTAATGTGGATTCGACGGTCTTCGGTTCGGTGCCGCTCGAGATCTATTTGCAAACCAAGGAGCAGAAGTATTTGGATTTGGGCAAGAGCTTCGCAGACAAACAATGGGAGACGCCTGAGGGTGCGGCAAAAGAGAAACTCAAGCCGGAGGTGCTGGGTTGGGTTGACCGCGGCCTGAGCTGGCACACGCGCTTCTGGATTGATGACATGTTCATGATTACGATGGTGGAGTCGCAGGCTTATCGCGCCACCGGCGATGCGAAATATCTCGACCGCGCCGCCTTGGAGATGGTGGCTTACCTCGACGAGTTGCAGCAAACCAGTGGGTTGTTCCATCACGCGCCTGATGTGCCGTTCTTCTGGGGTCGCGGGGACGGCTGGGTGGCTGCGGGCATGAGCGAGCTGCTGCGCTCGTTGCCCGAGGACCATCCTAAAAGGGGCCGCATCATGGCCGGCTACCGCAAGATGATGGCGGCATTGCTCCAATATCAAGACGCCGACGGCATGTGGCACCAACTCATCGATAAGCCGCAGGCGTGGCCGGAAACTTCCTGCACTGGCATGTTTACCTTCGCGATGATCACCGGCGTGAAGAACGGCTGGCTCGAGGGAAAGACTTACGGGCCGGTCGCGCGGAAGGGGTGGCTCGGCCTGACTAAGTATATCGATGGCAACGCCGACGTCCGTGAGGTCTGCGAGGGAACGAACAAAAAGAATGACCTGCAATATTATCTGGACCGGGGGCGGCGGGTGGGCGACATGCACGGACAAGCGCCGGTGCTTTGGTGCGCGACGGCGCTCCTGAGGTGAAGCAGCGCTAATACCCGATATTCTTAACGGCTTGTTCGCCCAACCGCTCGCGTAGCTGCGCCAGGTAGAGGCTGGAGGGAGCGACAGGAGAATCGTGGGAATCGAAGATACCCGCCGGGAGTTTCGGCTCATGGCCGAAGGGCATGCCGCTGGTCTCCCGAGCGCCCTTGCACCCGATGGCCCAGTTAGCGGCTCCGGGCGGCTCTTGAATGACATAGCTTCGGGCCACACAATTCCACGCGACGACCCAACCGATAGTCCAGCCATGCCCGGAGCCCATTTCCCCTCGATTCATGAAATCGATGCCGCTGTCGGGCACCTGGCATATGCATGAACTTCACCCAGGAAGACGTAATGGGACGGCTGACGAGGAGCATATCGCCGGCTTTGAAATCGGAGGCGTTCTCGACATGAAAGCTCGTGGTGCCGGAAGGGACATAGCTATCGGTGATTTGCACCGGCTTGCCGAGGGCGGTCTTGCGACTGGGCCCCGAAATCGAAACGCACACATGCAGGTTACCAGTCATTTGGAGCGCGGTGCCGTTCGGTCCGGAACCACTGCCCCGCAACACGACGCCGTCCGTGTTAAGCGTCAGCGGGCTGGCGCAGCGATAGACGCCCGGTTTGAGGAGGATGGCGCCACGGAATCCTTGCGATGGTTCCATCCTCGAGACGGCGTCGATGGCCTTTTGAATCGTTGCGGTGTCGTCCCCGCCGGAGGGACTCACCGTCGCCGCGACCGGCACGGATGGAAGGGCAATGCCGCCGCCCAGGTATCCTGCGGAGGAGAAATCCATGATCCGATCACCCGCGTTGAGGGTTTTGTAGGCCAGTTTGCGGTTGGCATCATAATAGACCCATTGACTGGTGGCGGGATGGGAACCAGCGGGGGGTTGCGCTGCGGGGGATTCGAGAGAGAGTGCGACCGCCAGGAGGGATGTGATTGAAGCCAGATTCAAGGGGAAGGGGCGTTTGAGATTACGACCAGGACTACGATTAAGATTAGATTCTAAGGCCAAAAATCTGGTAAAATTATCTCTCAGATATTTCAAACGGTGCCGGGTTCTGACTTGAACTGAAAAATTTCAAATATCTTTGGCTAGGATTAAGATTAAGATTACGACCAGGATTATGATTAAAGCCAGGGACGCCAGCGGTCGAGCATTCCCTTCAAAGACTCGAGGTCTTCCGGCCGCACGTTGAGTAATGGTGGCCTTACCGGGCCGCCCGCCAGGCCGAGCAGGTCCATCATCACTTTCATGACAGAGACTTCGTAGCCTTTGCGCCGTCCCCGCAGAGCGTAGAGCGGGATAACCACTTCGTTCATCAGTTTTGAGAGCTCGCCTGCGTTTCCGCCAGACGCCAGCTCATGAAGCCGCAGAGAGAGCTTGGGCGCGACGTTGGCGATGCTGGAGGTGTAGGTTCGAATGCCAATTGAATAGTAGCCCGGGACCATGTCATCCCCTGCCCCTCCGATCCAGTGCAGCCGGTCACCGACGCGCGCGCGAATCATCTGGTATCGGCGAATGTCGGCCTGGCCGTCTTTCCAGGCGATGAGATTCGGGATTTCGGTTGCCAGCCGTTCGACGAGGGCAGGCGCCGGGTGAAACCAATCGCGACTGTAAATCAGCAGGCCCAGCGCGGTCGCGGCCGCGATGGAACGATAGTAGGCGATAAGGCCATCGTCTTCCGGACTCGGGTAGTACGGCGGGAACGCCAGAATCCCGCTGACGCCCGCGCCGGCTGCCTGCCGGACCAACTCCGTTCCGAGGCTCGGGTTGAACCCGGTCCCGGCCAGGACGGGCACGCGACCTTTGACCTCGTCCACCGTCGCCTTGACGACGGCGATATGTTCCGCCGGCGAAAGCGAATAGAGTTCGCCGGTACCTGCGGCGGCAACGACTGCACAGACCGGGTGCTGCAAAAGCGAGCGCAGGTTCCGGCGCAGACCGTCGAGGTCGAGGGAGAGGTCCGACTGAAATGGAGTCACTGGGAAGGCGATGACACCGTTCAATTTTCGTCGAAGCTCGATTGGTTCCATTCCGCACTAATCCCAGAAGAGCGGGGCCCGTTCAAGCTCGGTTTTGGGCCAAAAACCTTCGCAGATACGGTCGAACGGTGAAGGGACAGGAAAATTGCGGACAGGAAAATACATGAGCATTCCGCCCTTCAATTTTCTGCCTACAATTCGTCGTCTCACCATCGCGGCAGGACGCGCTTCCAGTTTGGGTCCACGTGCTTGCGCATCTCGGCTTCGTCGTCGCGCTTCCGATAAGGGCACTTAGCGTAACGTTCGCGGCCTCGGGCCAACTGGTCGTAATCCAGCTCCACGCCCAGTCCCGGCTTGTCGGGTATGCGGACACAGCCGTTTACGATTGGCACGCGGCCACCCAGGACGATTTCGTCCTTCGCCGATTGCCAGGGGTAATGGGTGTCGCAGGCATAAGTCAGATGCGGCGTAGCAGCGGCGACTTGGGCCATGGCCATCAACGACAGACCCAAGTGCGTATTGGAATGCATGGAGAGCCCGATGCCGAAGGTTTTGGCGAGACAGGCCAGATGCTGCACCTGCCTCATGCCGCCCCAATAATGATGGTCGCAGAGGATGACTTGGACGGCATCGAGCTGGACCGAACGCGGAATGTCGGCGAAGCACGTCACCGCCACATTGGTGGCTAATGGTGTAGTGGTGCCATCGGCCAACAGGCGGCGCCGCACCGCCGCCATGTTCTCCAACCCAGCGGTTGGGTCCTCGAGATAACCGCCGCGACCGAGTTCGTGCGCCAGCGCACGGCCCACGCGCACGGACGTCTCGACTGTCCAGGCAGAGTTCGGATCGATGCGCAACGGCACTCCCGGACCGAGCGCGCGGTAGAGTTCCTTAATAGTCTCGATTTCGACCTCGGGTTCCAGCACACCCGCTTTGAATTTAATCGAACTGAAGCCGTATTTCCCGACCATCTGCTGCACTTGGTGGACGAGGGCCTCCGGCGACAGCGCTTCGCCGTATTCATCGGCCCGCGCATCGTCGCCTTCACCACCGCCACCGGCGTGCTTGTAAAAAGGATAAGCGGAGAAGGGCACTTCGTCGCGCACGCGGCCGCCGATTAAATCGCAGACCGCCTGGCCGGCGGCTTTGCCGATGAGATCCAGGCAGGCAACTTCGATGGCGGCGAAGGTGCGGGTAGTGGCATCAAGCGGATTTTCCCCAGGGACTAGGTAGTTCTGGGAACGGGCATCCCCGCCGCCCTGCCCTTCCACCATCGGCGAAAGGAA
Source organism: Binatia bacterium (assembly GCA_035566895.1). GTDB lineage: Bacteria > Verrucomicrobiota > Verrucomicrobiia > Limisphaerales > UBA8199 > DATMQA01. The sequence goes on along the minus strand of DATMQA010000152.1, from coordinate 34,227 downwards.
CCCGGTGAGCCGGTAGGGGTCGGCACCGAGGACCTGTGGACGCAAGGCTTCGAGTTGCCGCACCTGCGCATCACCGCCGTAGGTCTCGGCGATGCCGACGAGGCCCTGATCGCTTTGCAACTCGACGATGGTGCGCAGGGCGTAAGGCGCGTGCAGACCGTAGGAACTGCGCAGCGGCGGATCGGCGATGGCGATGGGATAAATCCGCAGGTCGGTAATGCGCATAATTTTGGAGCGGTGGATACCCCATAGGCCTGGAGCGATCAAGCGTATAGCAGGGTTGACTCCACTGACATATAACGAAGAGAATGTCCGAAGTCACCAAGCGCCCTTACATCGCTGCAAAACGAGCCTTGGACACCGAATCACCAAACAACGGCGCCCTGCAGCGCGCCCGGCGAAAGGCCTACTGGCGGTTGTTGCCGCTGCTCTTTCTCTGCTGCGTCGTTGCTTATGTTGAGCGGTCGAACACAGCAGGTAACAGCGGGAACAGGGATGGAAAAGCCGCGACCGCGCTCTCCTGCTTGCGGAATCGAGTCATCAATCGGCGCCCGCTCGCCGAGGCCCGAATCCAGCCGTGTAAGGTTCATTTCTCCGTGACGTTTGTTTCCGTCTGTTCATCCCTGAGCGGCTCTTTTGCATTTTGAGATCTGCCGAATGCCATCACGTACTTCCTCATCGAACGTTCAAAGGTTGAGAGACCGTACTTTTCGGCCTCCTGCAGGGCGGCTTCGTTGGACCATTTGTCATGTTTGATACGGTAACAGGCGATGATGGTACCGGTGCGATCGCAGCCGTGCTGGCAGTGGATGAACACAGGAGCAGGGAGCGTGTCGAGCAGCGAGAGCAGCCCATTAACCTGGTCCCCGGTGGGGCGACCGGTTCCATGCAAGGGGATGTTGGTATAGAGGATTCCGCCGGCGTGGGCCTGCGCAGCTTCAGTTTTCAATGCGCTGCCGGGCATCCGCAAATCAATGATCGCTTTGATACCCAGGCGCTTGAATGTTTGGAAAGCTGCTTCACCCGGCTCGGCGCCACGGTAAAGAGTGTCGCTCACCTTCCCGAAATTCCGAATCCCGTCTTGCGCGGGTTGGCCCCGCTCACCGGCTGTTCCGAGAGTGATGGCGCTAGCCATACCCACGGCCAAGAGCGAAACGAAACGACGCTTCATCGTAAAATTCTTAGCATATCTTAGGCCGGCCGTCAGCAAAAAACAGGTCCTTAGGTGGCGAAAAAGCAGGCACGCAGATGATGCAGATTAACGCAGATGTAAGCTTTTCTTGTCTATCCGCGTCCATCTGCGTTATCTGCGGGCCTTACTACCTCGGACTACATCTCGCTTGCCAAGGGGGCTGGTCTCTTTCAATGTGGGCCCATGCAATCGCACGAAATCCTGCGTGAAGTGTTTCAGGAATGCAGCCCCAAGCAGGTGGCCTCCGAGTTGGGCCTTTCGCTCTCGATGATTTACAAATGGGCCGAGCCGGCCGACCAGACCGCCGGCAGCGGCAGCACTAACCCCCTCGACCGTATTGATGCCCTGCTCCGCTGCACCAGCGACCGGCGGCTGGTTCAATGGATCTGCCAGCGCGCCGGCGGGTTTTTCATTTTGAACCCCAAGACCAACAAGCCGCATCCCTCTTACTTGATCCCGGCTACGAATGAGATCGTGCAGGAGTTTGCCGACCTGCTGGCGGTAATCGCGGCGGCGGCCGCGGACAACCAGATTACCTCTGCGGAATCCCAGCAGATACGGGCGCGGTGGGAGGAGTTAAAGACCGTCACGGAGAGTTTTGTGGCGTGTTGCGAGCACGGAAACTTCCGGCCATTGAAGGAGAAACAGGCGGGTGCAGGCGCGCCGAAACCACAGGGCGAAACAGAGTAGCGGAGTGGATGGCTAGCGGCGTAATCGAGTGCTGGAGTAATAATGCCGACCCACGCCGACCGCGGATGAACACGCCAATTTCATCATCCGCACGCCACCGTTCCCCTACCGCTCTTTGTCATGCCGTTATTGTTTCTTGCGTTTTGGCGATCGGCTCTGCTCAGGCCGCCGAGGTGGTTGACGCGGACATTTGCATCTACGGCGGGACGGTCGGCGGCGTGGCAGCGGGAGTGCAGGCGGCGCGGATGGGCAAGAAGGCGGTGATCGCCGAGTTTGGAAATCATCTGGGCGGAATGACTTCGGGCGGGCTTGGCGCAACGGACATCGGCAACAAGGCAGCCATCGGCGGCATTGCGCGGGAGTTCTACCATCGAGTAGCCCTTCACTACGCGAAGGATGAGGCCTGGCGATTTGAAACCCGCGAGAGCTACTTCAAACAGCGGAGCGACCGGTCTTCGAAAAAGGAATTAGAGATGGCTGAAGCGACGATGTGGACCTTTGAACCGCACGTTGCAGAAGACCTCCTTTTTCAGATGGTTAATGAGGAGAACGTGCCGGTCTATTTCCAGCAACGGCTGGCTGCCGTGAGGAAAGAAGGAGCGCGCATCACCGAGCTGGTGATGGAGAATGGCAAGGTGTATCGCGCCCGGATGTTCATCGACGCCACCTACGAAGGTGACCTGATGGCCAAGGCGGCTGTGAGTTACACCGTGGGACGCGAAGGCAACCTGCAATACGGCGAGACGCTTGATGGCATCCGCGCAGAGACACCGAAACATCAGTTTCTGGCGCCAGTCGATCCCTATCTGAAGGCGGCGCAGGCCGACAGCGGTCTGCTGCCGTTCATCCAGAGCGTTGATGCAGGCAAACCCGGCGAAGCAGACCGCTCGGTGCAGGCTTACAACTTCCGTCTCTGTTATACAAAGGTTCCAGGCAACCGGCTGCCCCACAAGCCACCTCCGCGGTATGACCCCGCCAAATATGAGCTTCTGGCGCGTTATCTCGAGGCCTTGGTCGCCGCGGGCAAGCAACCGCAACTCAGCCAGTTCTGGAACCCTATCTGGATGCCGAACGGCAAAACCGACATCAATAACAACGGCGGGTTCTCGACCGATTTCATCGGCGCCAACTACGATTACCCCAACGGGGACTACGCCACGCGCGCGAGGACCTGGCAAGAGCACAAGGACTACACCCTTGGGTTCGTTTATTTCTTAGCGACCAGCCCGCGCGTGCCGGCCAAGATGAGAACTGAGATGCAAAACTGGGGCCCGGCCAGGGACGAGTTCATCGACACCGCCGGCTGGCCGCACCAATTATATATTCGAGAAGCGCGCCGGATGGTTTCCGACTATGTCATGACGGAGCACAATTGCCGCGGTCAGGTGAAGGCCGAAGACCCTGTAGCCCTGGCCGCCTACACAATGGATTCGCACAATTGCCGGCGCGTCGTGAAGAACGGACGCGTCGAGAACGAAGGCGACGTGCAGGTCGGCGGGTTTCCACCCTACCCCATCTCCTACCGCGCGATAGTGCCGAAGGTGAGCGAGTGCGAAAACCTGGCGGTGCCCGTCTGTCTTTCTGCGACCCACATTTCCTACGGCTCGATCCGGATGGAGCCGGTGTTCATGGGCCTGGGCCAATCGGCCGCCACCGCCGCGGCGCTGGCGATGGATGAGAGGATTCCGCTACAGAAATTAGACTACCAGAAACTGCGCACCCGTCTGATTGCAGACAAGCAAACTCTGGAATGGGGTCAAGCGAAGCGGTAATGACCCGTGGTCACTGATTACTGATTACTGGTCACTGGTCACTGATTACTGAACCCCTCACGCGTACACCAGCAAATGGATGTTCTCCGGCAGCAGGTCGGAGATGTTACGAATGATATTGCCGCGCAGGAGGTTTAGCAAGGTGCCGCGCTGCGGCGCGCCCAGGATCAGGCGCGAAACACCGAATGTCGCTGCCAGGTCCACGATCGTATCGGCGGCCGAATCGCTCACCGCGTAGCAAGGCAGCACCATCGCCCCATCGGCTTTGGATTTGGCATATTCGAAAATGGTCTTTGCCTCCGGGTCTTGCGGCCACTTGCGCTCGCGGTCTTCGGGTGTAACGACCGCCTGCTCGCGGACGTAGAGAACGTAAAGCGGTCGGTCGGTATCTTTGGCCTCTTCGAGCGCAAAGTCCAGGGTTTTGCCGGCGGTTCGGACGGCACAAAGTAACGGATCGCGCGACGGAAACTGTATGGGGACCGGAGCCGGTTGCACGGGCGCGGCCACAGTACTGGACGTTGCTTGCACGGTCCGCTTTTTGGCGGCACGCTCCGCGGCCAGACCGCGAAGGATCAAACCGACCACCAGCACAGAGACGGCAAAGACGCGTGCGTGCGGTTTATCAATGAACAAGGAAATCTCGATGGCGGCCATGATGACAAACGTAAAGAGCATCAGAGCGCGCTCCCAACGCGCGAGGTCGAGATGTTTATCGGTCCCCGAAGCGCCCAGATTAGTGGCGATGGCGCCGACAACCCCGATAGCGTAAAGCTCGGCTAGTCCGGCCATGTCTTTGACGAGCAGCACCAGGAACATTGGGATGATCGTGGCCACCAACATTCCGGCAGTAGGCACGCCGAACTTGTTGAGCTTTTGGAAGCCCGGCGGCAACTCCTGGTCGCGTGACATAAGGAACGAGATCGCAATCAGGTCCACGATGGCTGTATTGACCGCCGAGAGCAGCAGAAGCGCAAAAACACCGCTCACCAGCCATGCGATCAGATGGCCGACGGTCGGGCCGAAGGCATGGCCCCCAAAGACCTCGCCCATATAACTGAGCATGTAATCTCGCACGCCAGGATGGCCGGGCGCATTGACGTCGTCGTTGCTGATTTCGAGACCAGGCAAGGCGTGCATCGCAAGCCCGAGCAGCGCCGTAAACACGCAGACTTCCACCATGACAAACAGGATCGCGGGCGTTGAGGTCTTCGAAACAGAGGGCTTGGCCAGGCTGCTGCCCGGATTGAGCTTCATCACCCCGGTGGCATTGGCCACGGCTTCAACTCCGGAGAGGGCAAGCACGATACCGACGAACGCTTTCCAGTTGGTGCCCAAATGGGGAGAGAGGGGATGCAAATTGTGCACCGCCCGGCCAAGGTGCGGGAGGCTCAACACGCCCAGCAAGACTACGACCACCACCGTCGGAACGGAAATGAGAAACGCCAGGCCCCCGGTGTGCTTTGGACCAAAGTAGTTCAGCGCGCCAATGCCGAGGATCGCCAGGGCCGCGAATTTTTCCGGGTGCGACACACCCAGATACTGGAAAGCGGAAAGGGCGCTAATCGCAGCCGTGACGATATAATCGGCCACCAAGAGGAACGCGCCGACGATTGAAATGATTTCTGAGCGATGGCGCACGCTGGCATAGACGCCGCCACCGTCGGGGTAATGTTTGCAGATCGCCATGTAGTTGACGCCGACGAGAGCGGTGAGCAAACACATGGCCGCGATCAGCCAGAAAGAGGCATAGCCGGCCACTGCGAAAGCCAGGCCGACGACATAGGCCTTGCTGGTTCCCCAGTCGCCGTAAAGGATGGCGGCGGCGCGCGGGACATCCACGTTGCGCGGACGATTGGTGCTGACTGTAATCATGACCCGATATCCACAATCCGACTATTCGATTGCCAGGGTATCGTGGAAACCCCTTGCGGGGCTCTAGAGGACGCCCTTTCAAATGCCGGCGAGGTTAGCTGACGGGCTGGGTCTTGAAAGTGACCCTGGCAGCGATTTCTCCGCTGTCATGCGCCCCGGTTCTCAAACACAGTTCGAGAACAGTGGTTCCCCCGCACCCGGCTCGCAAAACAAAGCTGGGCTTAGGCTGCGGCGCAGAGTATGCAGAAGCCCGCCGGGGTTGTCAATCGTGCTCCAAGCGAGCAGCGTTTCCGATTCAAAGCGCCGGCCCTCAGGGACAGACCGCTTTGCTATCGACCCAGGAGGACGGGCTTCCGGCAACGCCGCCACTCGCTCTTACCCCAATTTCTGGCTGCTCAGCTTAACGGTGAAAGTAGAGGTTTTTCCGGGTGGGAGGGTGATTTGATTGGACGAAACGTTGCCAGACTCGACGCAGACCATGCGCTGGTACTCATCATTGCCAAAGTCGGGCATTTGTTGGGCTTTGGCGATCCAGGGATTCCACACGACCGTCGAGGCCGAACCTTGCTTTTCCACGCGGATTTTCCGGCCGAGGCGGGAATCGATGATTTCCACCGGGTCTGTCGTGCTGAGATAGATTCGGTCCACCTCGGAGGCAATGCGGATGGTTTCATTGGTCTCGGTCTTTTGCGCAAAATTGGCGACCTTGTCCAGGTAGTTCACACCTTTCAGACCCCGGATCGAAACGGCGGTGATGTCGCCAATCTCAAAATAGGTATGAAGGCAGTTTTCGAACGTGAAAGGCTCGTCCCGAGATTGGTTGGTCACTACAAGCTGCAGCGTGAGGGCCTCATTGACAGTCACGACGTAATCGGCCGTGAACGCCGGATAGGAGGAAGCTTCCGGGCAATCGGGCAACCGAAGACGCACACTGACGCTGCCATCGGGTGCGGGCACGAATTCCTTTACCTCCCAGGACTTGACGCGGGCAAAGCCGTGCTGGCCCATCCCCTCGCGCGGTCCAAACCACGGAAAAATGACCGGGATACCGCCCCGGATCGGCTGACCTTCAGCGAACCGGCTGCATTGACTCATGAACAGCAACGGCGGTTCGTCCTTTTTCCGGAAGCGGGTCACATGCGCCCCCAGCAAATAGATTTCCGCCGTGCTCCACGCCGTGCTGACTTCCAGCATCGGCAGCTCGCCCTGCCCATCAAGGAATGTCACACGGCCAAGCGCCTCAGCCTTTGGTTTCGTTTCCGGTTTGTTCGTCGCCATAAACCGCTCCACGTTTGTTAAGATTCTATTCCGACCGCCGGCATCTTACCAGACCTAGACGGGTGCGGGTCAAATTTTTTCGCTGTTCTTTGCCCGAGCCGCGCTTTACTGTCGCCCAACCTATGGCAAAACAAAACCAATACCAATTCTGTTTCGGTCCCTGGAACATCAGCGAAGGCCAGGACCCCTACGGCCCCACCACCCGCCCGGCTCAGTCTTTCGATTGGAAACTCCAACAGCTCAAAAAACTTGGCTTCGACGCCATGATGTTTCATGACGACGATGCTGTGCCGGACATCGACGGCAAATCGGCCGCCCAGCTCGAAAAGGGGGCCAAGGCACTGAAGAAGAAGCTGGACGACGCCGGCATTGCCGCCGAAATGGTCGCGCCGCGGCTCTGGTTCAGCCCCATGACCATCGATGGAGGCTACACCAGCAATGATCCCAAATGCCGCAAGTATGCCATCGACCGCTCGCTCCGCTGCATCGATATTGCCAATTATCTGGGCACGGATCTCATCGTGCTCTGGCTGGCCCGCGAAGGCACCTATCTGCGCGAAGCAAAGAGCGGCCGCCGAAGCTTCGAGTTGCTGGTCGAGGCCCTGGATAAAATGCTGGCCCATGATAAAAAGGTCCGGCTTGCCATCGAGCCTAAACCCAATGAACCGATGGACCATGCCTATTTGCCGACCATCGGGCACGCGCTGGCGATTGCGCAGTTGACCCGCGACGCAAAACGCGTCGGCTGCCTGATCGAATCCGCCCACGCGCTGCTGGCCGGCCTCGACCCGGCCGACGAAATCGATTTCGCCATGACCTTCGGCAAGCTCTGGTCGCTGCATCTCAACGATCAGAACGGATTGAAGTTTGACCAGGACAAACCCTTTGCCAGCGCTAATCTCAGGGTGGCGTTCAACCAGGTCCGCGCCCTGGAACGCAATGGCTACGGCAAAAACGGCGAATACGTCTGTTTCGACGTACATCCTTTCCGCAGCACGAAAGTCGAACACTGGCTGGCGCACCTGGATAACAGTCGGCGGACGTTCCTGCGGTTACTGGAAAAGGCGCGCAGTTTCGACGAAAGCGAGGCCCAGGCTTTGGTTGCCAACCGCGATTACCAGGCGCTTGACCAAATGGTGCTCGAACATTTGATGGGGAAGTGACCTGGTGACCCGGCGGTGGTCGTGCCAAAGTCGAGCAGAGCCAGCCAGATTCGGTTTGCCTACTCGCTCAGCGCGAGCGGCACTCGCCTTGAATCTTTGGAAATGCCTGCCGGCAACCTGACCTTCCACTGACTCTTGCTTTCGTCCACTTGCATGAAAATGCTGGCTTCACCGGGCGGGTGGTCGCTGGCAGCCTCCAGGAAGAGAAAGTCAGAACCCATTTGGGTGATAGGGATTGATGTTCCATTGACGATCAATCGCATCTTTACCTCAGCGGAATGTGCACCGTGATTCTGATTCGCTGTCATGGACGAGAAATTGACGTCTAACGCTCGCCTCTATGCTTCTCGGCGTCAACTCGACCTTGCCGAATCGCTGGGCTCTGGGAAGGATGGTATCGTGCTAGCGGCCAAACGCAAGGCCAGACCTGGCAAAGTTGCTATAAAAGTCTTTCGTTTCGCCGAGTTCTACCTGCGAGAGAAGTTGGTTTATGAGTACTGGAGACGTTTGAAGATCTCGGCATTTATTTGATGGACGTGTCACCTGGCAACATCCGGTTCTAAGCCGGCGTTAGCAGTTCGAGATTTTTGGGGCCGACATATTCATGAGCCGAGAGTGGATGCCAGAGAGCGCTAAACTGCTCTTATGCTGCGTGATGGCAGCCAATTCAGTCGGTCTAAACAGGAGCAACAGAAAAACATATGCAAAACGGAGTCGCGGCCGCGGTTACAACTTTTTTACAGTTCTTTTGCAGGCGGCTGACAATTCTCCAAACGGTTAGAGCCAGATTGTCGCCATGAAAACAAAATCGCGTTCGTTCAAATGGCTGCGGCTGCTTGCTTCTTCGGCTGCCGTGCTTGTCCTCTCGGGCTTTCTTGCGGAACGCCCACCAGGCCCAGGATACATCGCCCATGAATGGGGCACCTTCACCTCGGTTCAGGGCGGTGATGGCGTGCTGCTCGATTGGCGGCCACTACAAACCTCCCGCCTGCCGAATTTTGTCTATAACTGGCAGAACCCTGGGCTGGGCCGCCTGGCGGCCGCTCCACTGCTGTTCGGGAAAGGCGGGGTGGTATCATTGCAACGCATGGAAACGCCCGTGATTTACTTCTATGCGAAACAAGAACAAGCGGTAGATGTCTCTGTCCGGTTCCCGCAGGGGCTCATCACCGAATGGTATCCACAAGCAGACCAAATCGGCCCTTCGCGGGTAGCCGCCTCGCCCCTGGTCGCGAAGCTGGACAATCTTGCGTTCGAAGTGGGCGCAAAACCCGCTTTCACGTTCAATTCGTTCCTACATCACGCCGCAGCCGGCGACAGCCGCGCGCGCTGGGCCCATATCGCTATTCTACCGCCAGGCCGCAGCGCCGATGCGACGGTTTCCCTGCCGATGGAGCGAGCCGGCAGCCACTATTTCTCCGCTCGCGAAACGGATGCCAATTGCCTCGAGACCAGGTTGCCTGGGGCAACCAATGGCGCGCCGGAGCACGAGAAGTTCATTTTCTATCGCGGGGTGGGAAACTTCCAGACGCCGCTCCGTGTGGTGATGGATGCGCAAAACGCTGTCACGGTCGCGAATACAGGCACGGAACCTTTGACTCACCTGTTCCTGCTCGGTCTGGAGAACCGGTCGGGACGGTTCGCCGAAATCGGACGATTATCGCCGGGGCAAGCCATCACCATCCGCCTGGACGTGAGTGAGCATCCCTTGGCTGTCGAGAAACTTTCAGAGCAACTTGGTGGAAACATGGCCGAGGCACTGGTTCAAGAGGGGCTTTATCCTCGGGAAGCCAGTGCCATGGTCCGAACCTGGCAGGATTCCTGGTTCGCGGAAGACGGCGTGCGCGTGCTTTATGTGCTGCCACGAGCATGGACCGAGCGGACTCTGCCCTTGACGCTTGCTCCCGCGCCCCGCCAATTAACCCGCGTGATGGTGGGCCGAGCCGAGGTCCTGAGCCCGGTGCGGCAAAAGCAACTCACCGAGGACTTGGTGAAGGCGAATCAAGGAGATGTTGTGGCGCAGGAGCGGGCCCAGGCTCAATTTGAAAAGCTTGGTCGATTCGCCGAGCCCGCGTGGCGTTTGGCAGCGGCTCAGGCGAGCCCTGAGGTGCAACAGACCGGTTGGAGGTTGTTCCAGGCTGCTGCCCAGCAGACGCCGGAAAAGCGACTATAAACATTTCACCCGGCCGGGGCTGGAGGCTAGCGGCCCCGGAAACCCGGCGCAGACCGCCGCCCCTGTGCCAGGCGACCCCAAGATGCTATCGCCTTTCCCTTCAACGCTTGGCAGAATAAGCCCGTCGGTTTTCCGCGGTTGAGATGAAAAAAGTCGCCTTGGTATTTGTGCTTGCGGTATTCGTGCCCAGCCTGGTGTTGGCCTGGCTGGCCGTGCGCTCCCTGCGCGATCAGCAATTCCTGCTGGAACGACAACAATCGCTGCTTTACCAGGGCATTGCTGACGGCAAAGCCAAAGACATCCAGGACATCCTCGCCGAGGACCAGCGCGCTTTCACCGCGAAAGTCGCGGCGCTTTTGAGCGACAACAACTCGATGGAAATCGCCAAAACCTTCGACGACCTGTTGCGCAAAGACTGGCCGCTGGCCGAGGTTGGCTTTGTAGTGACCGCGACCGGTGACATTCTGGCGCCGTCCCCTTACGCCCGCCCCGAGGCCCGGCTCTTCTGCGCCGATAACGGCCGTTTCCTCGGCAACCGGGAGAGCGTCGAAGTTTATTGGAATCCCAAGCAGCTCCTCAACCCTTCCGGGGCGAATACCTTCGCGAACAATTCCTTCGCGAACAACTCAACCGCGAACCTGCTTTCGCAGTCGTCCTCGCTCTCGGCCAACGACGCCAATGCCGAGTACAGCAAGCGTTACGGATTCTCGAGCAAGGGCCAACAGGCCCGCAACGTCATCCCGCAGCAACAGCAGTCGGTTTATCCTCAAAAATCCGGCGCCGCGGACGAGAATCAGCAGCAGTTGTCAAAAATTGCTGCTTCCGAAGCCGAGTTTCGCCAGCTCATCGGTGAGGATAGCGAAGGCGCGCTCGCCCGGTTCGTGGATAATAAGCTCAACGTGCTATTCTGGTATCGACCTTCATCCCCTGTTTCGAAAGCCTCCGGTAAAATGGCTTCAGCCGCTGCCCAACAACAATCCGAGACGCAGCTTATCTTTGGCGCCCAACTCAGCCTCGCACACCTGAAGGAAGACTTGCGTCCGCTCACCCAACAGGTCGAACCCGCGCTGCGCGATGAAATCTGCCTCGCCCTTCTCGATGATACGGCCAAACCCATGACCCTCTCCCATCCCGATTTCCGCGCGAACTGGAAGCGCCCCTTTGTCGCTACCGAAATCGGCGAGACCTTGCCGCATTGGGAAATCGCCGTTTACCTGCTGGACCCGGCCAAGCTCACCCGGTCCGCACACACGTTAAAGCTTACCCTTGGCTTGTTGATTACCGTGCTGGTGCTCGCCATCGGCGTGGGGAGCTGGTTGATCGTCACCGATTTGAACCGCCAGCTCACCCTGGCGCGGCAGAAGACTGACTTCGTCAGCAACGTCTCGCACGAGCTGAAAACACCGCTGACGTCCATTCGTATGTTCTCTGAATTGCTGGCCGAGGGCCGGGTGCTCGAGCCGGCCAAACAGCGCTCTTACCTGGCGATCATCACGGCCGAAGCCGCGCGCCTCACGCGCCTGATCAACAACGTGCTCGATTTCGCGCGGATTGAACGTGGTGAAAAGAAGTACCAGTTTCAACGAGCTGACCTCTCTGCCCTGGTTCGCGAAACGGCTGACACCTACCGCCCGCATCTGGAAGCGAACGGATTCCAATTCGAATGTGATGTGCCGGAAGCGCCGGTCTGGGTCAATGGCGACCGCGACGCCCTGGCCCAGGTGCTCGTGAACCTGCTCTCCAACGCGGAGAAATATTCGGACCATGGCAAGGAAATCGTCTTGCAGGTTCGCCAGCAAACCGCTCCCCTGCCCCACGTCGAAGTCAAAGTGCTGGACCGCGGCCTGGGCGTGCCCGGCGGTTCCGAGGAGAAAATCTTCGAGAAATTTTACCGCGCGCACGACTCGCTGAGCAGCGGCATCCAAGGTTCGGGTCTCGGGCTGACCCTGGCGCGCCAGATTGCCCAGGCGCACGGGGGCGAGGTGGTCTATGAACCGCGGGACGGCGGGGGAAGCTGCTTCAGTTTGCGGTTGCCTGTCCTGACCTCGGAACAACCAGGCACAACTAAGACCTAACCCAATGAAGACGAAAATTTTAGTCGTTGAAGATGACCCCCACATCTTGCTCGGGTTGGAGGAGGTACTGAAGAGCGATGGCCTGGAGGTGGCGGTGTGCAATCGGGGCGACCAGGCGGTCGAGGCCGTGAGCAAGCACCGTCCGGCGCTCATCGTGCTGGACGTGATGTTGCCCGGGCTGAGCGGATTTGACATCTGCAAACAACTGCGCGCCCGGAAAGTTTCGACTCCGGTCCTGATGCTCACCGCCAAAAGCCAGGAGCTCGACAAGGTCGTTGGTCTCGATCTTGGCGCCGACGATTACGTCACTAAACCTTTTGGGGTTCGGGAGTTGTTGGCCCGGATCCACGCGTTGCTTCGCCGGACTGGGGCCTCTCCAGATGGCTCGCCCGAGGCTCAGGTTCCCTTCGAAATCGGCGCGGCGGTCATCGACCCAAAAACCTTTCAAATCAGGCGGGGGCGCGCCGCCGAAGAACTCACCGCCAGGGAATTGAAACTGTTGCAGTTTTTCCACACCCATCCCGGCGAAGTCCTCTCGCGTGACCGTCTGCTCAACGAGGTATGGGGATATAATTATTACGGCACGACCCGCACGCTCGACCAGGTGATCGTTCAGTTGCGAAAAAAACTGGGCGACAACGGCGACGCTCCCAAGCACCTGCTGACGGTGCACGGGGTGGGTTATAAGCTGGCGCTTTAGCGGATCTCAGTTTCTTTGGGGACCGCGTAAGCTGGTGCCGCCTCGTCGGTGTTTGCTGCGATTCCACAGGGTTGCTAGCCTCAACTCCATGCATTGGAAAAGGCTCGTCGGTTTCGTCGTGGTTCTGTGTCTCGGGTACACTATGGGCTCGGCCCAGGAGGCGCACATCGTCGTTCATGCGGACATAGTTACGCACCGCGTGAGCCGGTTCCTGACTGGCGCGTGCATCGAGGATGTGAACCACGAGATTTATGGCGGGCTCTACAGCCAAATGATCTTTGGCGAGAGTTTTCAGGAGCCGGCGCCAGCGATCCCGCTCAAAGGGTTCACCGCCTACGGTGGGATTTGGGAGGCGAAAGAGGGCGTGCTTTGGGCCGAGGCCGGCGAGGGCCCAAAACTCATCGCGAACGGGCTGCAACTGACGGGTGCAAGCCAGGACGCGCAGACCGCGAACGAAGTTGGGGTGGAGGTGCTGTTGCCTGAACAAAAAGGCGGCAATGCCGGACTCATCATCAACGTCAGCGAACCGGGTATCGGGCCCGACAAATTCTCCGGGTACGAAGTCGCCCTGGAATCGTCAGGCCGCCTGGTGCTGGGCCGGCATCGGCAAAATTGGGAGCCGATTCGAACGGTGGCGTGCGAAGTGCCGACCAATCAATGGGTGCCGTTAGTGGCGCGGCTGGACACCAAGTCGCTCGAAGTAATCGCCAACGGCAAGAGCCTCCTCACCTGGGAAGACCGGGAGCATCCCTTGACCGGCGGGCGGGTGGGCCTGCGGACGTGGCAGCGCGAAGCCCGATTTCGGAATTTTTACGTCAAACAGGATGGCCAGCCAAGGGAATTGCCTTTCGAGGCGAACCAGACCGAGGCCTCGGGAGCTATCAGCAGCATGTGGCGAGGGTTTTGTCGCGGGTCGGCGGCAGGGGAGTTCGCGCTCGAAACACAAGAACCCTTCATCGGGCGCCAAAGCCAGCGCCTGACTTTCAAGGAGGGTGCGGGTGAAGTTGGCATCGAAAACCAGGGCCTCAACCGGTGGGGTATGAATCTTGTCCAGGGCAAGCCTTACGAAGGTCATATTTGGCTGCGGGCGGAAAAGCCGGCCGATGTGTTCCTGGCGATGGAAAGCGCCGACGGGTCCAGGTCGTACGCCGAGGCGCGCGTCAAAGTCAAGAGCGGGCAGTGGCAACGAATGAGTTTCACCCTCACGCCGGCTGCTTCCGACAAGGAGGGCCGGTTCGCGATTAAACTGAAGAATCCGGGCTCGGTCTGTTTTGGTTACGCTTTGCTGCAGCCGGGCACGTGGGGGCGGTTCAAAGGCTTGCCGGTGCGGGAGGACGTGGCCGAGGCGCTCGTCGCCCAGGGCCTGACGGTGCTGCGCTACGGCGGTTCGATGGTCAATGAGCCGGAGTATCGGTGGAAGAAAATGATCGGGCCGGCTGAGCGGCGTCCCCCCTATCACGGCACCTGGTATCCGCATTCGTCGAACGGCTGGGGTATTTTCGATTTCCTGAATTTCTGCGAAGCAGCGGGCTTTCTGGGCATCCCGGCGGTGAACCTGGGCGAATCACCGCAGGACATGGCCGATTTCATGGAGTATTCCAATGGGTCGGCCAAAAGCCAGTGGGGCCGCTGGCGCGCCCGGGACGGGCATCGCCCTCCGTATGGGCTCAAATACCTCGAGCTCGGCAACGAGGAGGCCGTCAATGAAACGTACTGGCAGAAGTTCAAACCGCTGGCGGAAGCCATTTGGGCTCGAGACCCGAAAATCATTCTGGTGGTGGGCGATTTCGCTTACGACAAGGCTATCAGCGACCCGTACAGCTTTACCGGCGCGCCGTTGATTAGGTCGCTGGCGGCGCACAGAAAGATTCTCGAGCTGGCCCGCGCGCACGGGCGCGAGGTCTGGTTCGATGTCCACATCGGGACGGAGCATCCGCCGGCGCCGAACGGTCTGCCGGGGGTGCGCACTTTCATCGAGCAACTGGGCAAGCTGGTTCCCGGCGCCAAATACAAAGTGGCGATTTTCGAGTTCAACGCGGGCAACCACGCGCTCAAGCGCGCGCTGGCCAACGCCTGCGCCATCAACCAGCTTCAAGGGCTCGGCGAGCGTGTCGCTATCGCGTGCTCGGCCAATTGTCTCCAGCCGAATCGCCAAAATGACAACGGGTGGAACCAGGGTCTGCTGTTCCTCTCGCCGTCGCAGGTCTGGGCGCAGCCGCCGTATTACGTCACGCAGATGTGTTCGCGATATTACCTGCCCCTGGCGGTGGAAACTGAAGTCGGAGGTCTGGGGACCGCGCTCGACGTTGCGGCCAGCCGAACTGACGATGGCAACGCGCTGGTGTTGCGGGTGGTGAATGTGGGCCGGGTTGCCGTGCCGGCCCGTATCGTGATGGAAGGATTCAGGCCTGGTAAAATCCCTGCGCGCGTGACGGTGCTGGCGGGCGATTGGGATTGCATTAACACGCCCGAGCAGCCGGACCACATCAGGCCCCGGGAAAGCGAATGGAAGGGACTGTGGAAGGAGGGCGGGGCCGATTACTCTTTCCCGGCGTATTCGTTCACGGTGATGCGGTTCGAAGGCGTGAGCGGAACGGCGAAGCTCGAACGCTGATCTGGGAGCGGGGTTGAACCGGAGATAACGGAGAAATGAGCCTGCGATGGCTTAATGTTGGTGCGGGAGAGGGAACACCGTCAGGCGGCTCGACTCCGGCTAGCCTGGAGCGTCGTTCCTGGCCACACGAACTCTGATATCCTCGGTTGGTTCCACTTCTCCAAAATCGCATTTTGGCCGCAGAGCAGGCGGACCGTGTGGTCTGGCATGGTTTCGAGGCCGGCCACCGGGTCGATTAGGAAGAAATCACGTGATTTGCAGACCACTTCGCGATTGTAAAAGGCAAACCGGGGGTCGGCTTTGGATAATTTCGGGTCCTCGAGCCTGAGATCACAGACCGCGGCCTTGCTCACGCCGTCATAGAGAATGCCATGGTGCTGATTTTTGACCAATCCCGCCGCGAACCGGCGCCCAGGGCTGGCCGGGAAATCCACGCCGCGCGGGTCGAATACATGCCGAACGACCGGAGTCCCCAGGGTGGCGGGAATTTGGAGGAGATAGACCAGGTTCCCCCGAAGCTCGGGTTTTATCTGGTCTCGCCGATAGATATGCCAATAGAAATCGAGCTGTTTCATTGCAATTGCGAGTCAAAGACAGCAGGAGTTATGCCTTTTAGGCGTTTTATCGGTAATGATTCCAGGCGGCCAACTGCCTTGCCAACTAGGAAAAACCTCGCCAGAAAAGCGTTTCTGCCAAAGGAGCTTCAAGGGCGTTCGCAGCGGCGCGGGCTCGAGAGGTGTCAGTGATAAAACCATAAAACCGGTCGCGGTCCGCCCCTCCCTCGGCACTCCATACCCCGCCGAAGTGCACCGAAGTGGGAGGTGCCAAGCCGCTCGAAGAGTCGGTCGCGCACCATTCCGAGAATAATCATGGAAATAATCATGGAAATAATCCTTGCTATTCGCCAAGGGCAAGGCATTGTGACCGCAGTCTAATAGATAGCTTGTCGCTTCCAGGACATGGTAAATCCTCAGGTGAACTTCCGTTCAGTGATGATTTGAAACCCGAAGGTCGGGAACAGTTTGGAGAGAGCAGGGAACACTAGGGACAGTAAAACATCATATGAACACAAAATTATTCGTCGGGAACGTTTCGTTCGAAACCACCGAAAACGATCTCCAGGACGCCTTTGCCGCGCATGGCACCGTCGTCGAGGCCAACCTGCTGATGGACCGCTCGACGGGCCGTCCGCGCGGGTTTGGATTCGTCACCATGAGCTCGGCCGAAGAGGCGCAGAAGGCCATCGCGGCTATGAACGGGGCGCTGGTGAACGGACGCAATCTGACCGTCAACGAGGCGCGTCCGAGGGAAGAGCGCAGCTCCGGCGGCTACGGCGGCGGCGCCCGGCGTGAGCACAGCCAGCGCTACTAGACCAACGCATTTCAAACCAGGCGTGGGGCCCATGGCCTCACGCCTTTTTTCTTTGCTTGCTTTCGGCGGCCTTTGTGTCACTCTGTACTGGCACTTAGATGATCTGTTGGCTTTTCAAGATCCGGTGAATCTTCAGTTGAATCTTCATTGATGATTTGAAACCCGGCGTTCGGGAACGGTCTGAAGAAAAGCACCCCGTCTAATAGAAAGAAATCATCAACGCACCAGCCTGGAAAGAAATTGTGGCCAAGTACCAGAAGGCGGCGGTGTGGCCTGGAATTTGGCAATTGATCAATACGCTGGTTCCTTACACCGCGCTCTGGTTCTTAATGTATCTCAGCCTCTCGGTCTCGGTGTGGCTGGCGCTGCCTCTGGCGGTTTTGGCGGGGGCGTTCCTGGTCCGGGTCTTCATCATCTTCCACGACTGCGGCCATGGTTCGTTTTTTCCCTCTGAAAGGGCCAATGGAATCCTGGGTTTCATTACCGGCGTGCTCACCTTCACGCCTTATTATCATTGGCGTTGGGAACATGCCCTCCACCATGCCACCTCGGGCGACCTGGACCGCCGCGGCAAGGGCGACATGTGGACCCTGACGGTCCAGGAATACCTCGAGGCCTCCCGCTGGAAACGCTTCGCCTATCGGCTGGCGCGCAACCCGGTCATTTTGTTCGGCCTGGCCCCGGCTTTCTTGTTTTTGATCAAGCAGCGATTTCCCGCGGCAAAAGCGCCCCGGCGCGAGCGGCACTCGGTGGCCTTGACCAACCTGGCGGTGGTGGCCATGGCTGCGGGAATGTGCTGGGCCTTCGGCTGGAAGGCGTATTTGCCGCTGCAAATGGTTGTGCTCATGGTCGCCGGCTCGGCGGGGGTGTGGTTGTTCTACGTGCAGCACCAGTTCGAGGGCGTTTATTGGGAGCGCGGAAAGGATTGGGATTACAGCACGGCGGCTTTGAAGGGCAGCTCGTTCTACAAACTCCCGAAGGTGTTGCAATGGTTTTCGGGCAATATCGGCTTTCATCACATCCACCACCTGAGCCCGCGCATCCCCAATTACAACCTGGAGAAATGCCACCGGGCCGAGCCGCTCTTCCAGACCGTCAAGCCGGTGACGTTGTTCGGCAGCTTGAAATCGTTCACGTTCCGATTATGGGACGAGAAACGGCGAAAGTTGGTCGGTTATCGCGCGCTCAGGAGCGCCCGGCGCCGGGTCCAAAAGGCAGGTTGCTGAGCCGGGGTCTCGACACCATCGCGCGCTTCTCTCTGCGCTCGGGACGAGCCAACCCGAAATCTCGCAGGGCTGGTAATTTCGTCCATTAGAATAGCAAAATTCATCCGCTGACGCACAGAAACTAGCCGCTTTCTGGCGCTGTCTCTATTCCTGGGTCGCTTTATGCGTGCCAGTGTTGAATTTTATACAGCGGACGCTCTCCAGTCTCGGAGTAGGGCCGGGGCCTATGCTTGGTCAGTTCGGCATAAACTCGCCCTGGCCTTTTCCCACTTCCTCGTTCAGCCCAAAGTCCAGGTGGAGTCCAGGTTAAGTGAACGTTAAAAACCCTGAAGTCCAGGTAAGTCCAGGTAAATCCAGGTAGATATTTTTTTCCACCCATTCATGCCTCCAAAGCCCCATCAAAGCTCAACTTGGGTTGCAAATGAAAAAGGCTATTGACAGGGTTGCGTCACCGTCCTATTGTCCTATGACAGTACTTAGGCGCCATGCTCTTGCAGATCAATTACAAGTCCGGCAAGCCCGTCTACCTCCAGGTCGTGGACCAGGTCAAGGCTGCCGCCGCCGCCGGCTCCATGCACGCCGGCGAGCCCCTGCCCTCCATCCGCCCGCTGGCCGAGGAATTGCGGGTCAATCGCAATACGATCGCCAAAGCCTATTCGGAATTGGAAAACCAGGGGGTCATCGAAACGATTCCCGGCAAAGGCTGCTTTATCAGGCCGAACAATTCGCCGCTCAAAAAAGAAGTGCGGCGCAAACTTTTGACCGAGGAGGTGGATCAGGTGGTGGTGCAAGCGCATCATTTGCAGGTCCCGCCGCCTGAACTGATTGAACTGGTACAGGAGCGGGTCGAGGTGTTCGAGGAGCGAAAGAAAGCCAATGAGACCCGTGAGGCATCTTAATTCCAGGCTGCGAGAGCCAGGGTGCGTCTGTCCTCAGCGTGACAACGCCGCACTCAGAGTAGCGCAGATTTCCAATCTGCTGTATCGCCGATTTTCAATCGGCAGGCCACACCCAAGCAGTATGACGCCGGGCAAAACCGACGGCTGGCGGATTGGAAATCCGCGATACAGCAGATTGGAAATCTGCGCTACAAATCTTCGCCCTGCGTCGTCAGCAAACCGGGTCGGCAACCATTAGACGGGGAAGCAACCAATGAACGAATCCACGCCCGTTATCGAAATCAAAGGCCTGACTTACGCCTACAGCCGGGGCGAGGCCGTCCACGACTTCAATCTCACCGTGTGCGCCGGACGCTGCTACGGCCTGTTTGGCCGTAACGGCGCAGGCAAGACGACCACGATCAAATGCCTGCTGAACCTGCTGCGGCCGCGCGGAGGCACGGTTCGGGTTTTCGGACTTGACCCGGGAAAAAGCGAAGTCGAGGTGAAACGCCGGCTGGCGTACGTGCCGGACTACGTTGCGTTTTATCCGTGGATGACGGTGAGGGAAACACTCGATTACCTCGCATCGTTCCGTTCGCATTGGAACCTTGATACCGAACGCAATCTGCTGGAGCGATTTCGGCTCGATTCCGGCCAGCGCACCGGCGCGCTCTCTAAGGGCCAGCGGACGCAGGTCGCTCTGGTCGCCGCGATCTGCCCGGAACCCGAGCTGCTGCTGCTGGATGAGCCCACCTCGGGTCTGGATCCTATCGTGCGGCGCGAGTTTATCGAAACCGTCATCGGCGCGTACCAGGAGAGTGACCCGGGCAAACGCACAATCTTGGTTTCGACGCATCTGATTACCGAATTCGAAGGTTTGATCGACGAGTTCACGATTATGGACCGCGGACGCAATGTCCTGGCGCTCGGGGCGGACGAGGCGCGGGAACGGTATCAGAAAATCCGGGCGCGGTTTCCACAACCGGCGCCGACGGTGGAGTTTCCCGGGGCGCTGCACACGCGGCGAGACGGACGGGAATTGGAAATTATCGCCAACGGGGGTGGCCCGGCGATTCTGGAGCAACTGCGGGGTCTGGGGCCGGAATCGCTCACGTCCGAAGCGTTGACGCTGGAAGAGGTGTTTGTGGCGACGTTGAAATGAAGCAGGACAGAACAATTAAATCGCAGAGACGCGATAGATGCAGCACGGCGGAGCCACAGCCAGATCACGCGAAGCGTTTGGGGTGCGTGCGCTCGGCGCCGCTTTCGTTAATCGACTCAGCCGCAACGACCAACCAGGAGTGGCGCCGAGCGCACGCACCCCAAACGCTTCGCGACTTCGTTCGCAGGTCCGTACTCAGTGCTCTCAAATTCTTCGCCGCCGGGAGGGTTGGTTTATGACGCGAACATGGTTGGCTCCCAGGTTGCTCAAAGAGGCGCGTCCGC
This sequence comes from Binatia bacterium, assembly GCA_035566895.1. Classification (GTDB taxonomy): domain Bacteria; phylum Verrucomicrobiota; class Verrucomicrobiia; order Limisphaerales; family UBA8199; genus DATMQA01. The sequence continues at coordinate 13,774 of DATMQA010000152.1, read as the reverse complement.
TGTTCTGGCCCTGGTGCATTGCGGTGGTGGCGAGCCTGGCGGCGTTGTACTCTTCTGGCGAGTTCGCGGCCGGCGTTCGCGCCGTCACCCTGTGCACTTCCGTCGCTTTGCTGGCAGCGCTCTCCTTCGGGTCTGAATTTCAACAGCGCACATTGCCGCTGCTGCTAAGCCAGCCCATCGAACGTTCCCGGCTTTGGCGCGAGAAGTTTTTTGTCCTGGCGTTCGGGGGCGGTCTGGTGTTGGCGCTCAACTGCGGCACCTGGTTATGGCAGGAGCATTTCGGCTTTTGGGATCTGCTCTTTCTTGGGCTCGGCTTGTTGGCTACCGTTACCTCGTCGGGTCTTTGGATCTCGATTACGCGTTCCGTGGCAGTTGGGATTGCCTGCGGCATTCTAAACCAGGTTCTGGTGTTCGGCGGATTCATTTTCGGCCTGAGAAAGCTGTACGAGCACTCGCCTCTTCAAGTTGCGATCATCCTGCAGGAGCATAAACCTGAGATTTGGGGGTTCCTCACGCTTTACGCATTCTCCTTTCTGTGGTTCGGCCGCCGGTTCTGGAAAGGCAAGCTGCGCGCGTTCGCCCTGGCCGCAGGTGTAATCACCCTGGTTCTTTGCCTGGGCCGTGGGTTGGTGGCGTTGGATCACGGCACAATTTCGAATTCCCCGGACATGCCCTTCGAGTACATGTTCATGTTCGTGTTCGTTACCGTCTGCTCGGCGGGCTTTTGGACCCTAACGGCGCGCTCGACGATTGGCGGGCTGGTTTTTTGTGTCGCCAGCCAGGTGCTGGCCGGGATGGTCCTGGTCTTTGGCGTCTCAAAAGTCTGCGGCGTTGGGAAACCGCACAGCTTAGACGATGACACCGGACCTTTAGCTGCCGTGGCCCTTGGTGCCGGTGCGTTGGTTTACTCCGGCCTGTTTCTCTGGCTTGGCTGGCGCAAGTTCGCCCGGATGGAGTTGCGGGATGCGGTCTTCGGAGAGGGCGTCGAGCTTTCCGCAGCGGAGGTGCGCAGCTGGTGGTGGTCGAGATGGCTGGTGTGTCGGCCCCACAGCAATTTTCTTAACCTGTTGCGGAAGGAGGTGCGGTTACAAAAGCCGGTGTTCCTGAGCGCGGCGATGTTTTTGGTGTGTTGGGCTGTGGGATTGGTGCTGTATCTGATTTGGCCGGAGCAAGGCTACAACCATTTCCTGGAGTTGTTGCCGATGTTCTATGTTCCCCTGGCGCTTATCCTCGCCGGGTGCGTTTCGCTGGGAGATGAGAAAACGCTGGGAGTGGCGGCATGGCAGCTTACGCTGCCGGTCTCTGCTCGGCGGCTGTGGTTCGTGAAGCTCGGGGTGGCAAACGTCACCGGATTGGCGCTGGGGGTGGTGCTGCCTTGCCTGATGATTTTGGTGGCGCTGGCAACCGGTCCAACGGAGCAAATTTCCAAGGTCCCGCAAGCCGAGACAATGGCGGGCCTGATGCTGGTAGCCTGGCCGACAATACTGGTCAGTTTCGGGGCCAGCACGATCGTCGGCAATGTCATCCGAGCAGCGTTAACGACCATGGCAGCGCTGGCGGTCGGTGCAGGGTGTGTCGCGCTTGGCATCTGGGGTGCAGCGGAGCTTCCGGGAGCAGACGGTGGTTTGCAAACAGGGCTGCTGACCAGTATCATGGTGCATTGCCAATTACCACCGTCGATCGCTGCCACCAAGGCCGCTGGCTGGGTATTACTCGGAACTTTCCTCGTGGGAGTGGCGGCGATCGCGCTCCTGCTGGGCCAGAGCCTGGCTCTGTTCCGGCGCGCGGAGCGGCGACGGGAGACCGTGGTCAAATACTCGTTTCTACTGGGTGTCATTACTCTTTGCTGCGCGTTCTGGGACAGCGATTTCATGGCATCGGCAGAGGGATTGGGTCGCTCGCAACCAGCGACGGCGCTGCAAGCGGCGCTGTGCCACTTTTCTGCCAAGGAATCGCTATGGAACGATGGCAAACCCCGCGTAGTAACACTGGCCGAACTAAAGCAGCAGACCACGGTCCTCTCCCCGGTGACTGAGGCCTGGCTCAGAGATACAGTGATCACCCTCCGTCCTGTCGGAAATGGCTATAGTGGCGCCGCGCAGCAAGTATGGCTTGCCTATTTCCAAGCATCCATCCTGTTTCCAAACGGAAGGCAGTATGAATTCGGATACACGGTTTCGGTGCCGCCCAAACCTAACTCATCGAACCCTGGGAAGTTGCCCCTTCTTGCCATCCCCGGCGCAGAACCCAATAAATAGAAAAGCACTGAACAGCAACAGTCCTGCGCGTCTTAGCCACTTCGTCGGTGAAGTAGCGCAGATTACAGCTCTGCGCTACGGTGGGCGCTCGCCCAACACTTTCAAAAGCACCTCTTAACCCCCGGTCATATGCTCGATGATATTGTCTCCAAGCTGCGAGCACTTGATTTCGTTGGCGCCTTCCATCCGGCGGGCGAAATCGTAAGTCACGCCTTTTTAGGTGGTGGCACCGCTCAAGCCTGCCCGGGGCGAACGACCTGGAAGCCGGCTTCTGTGGCCGCTTTGGCCTGTTGTTGATCGTGAGTCATCAGGCGTGAAAGCTTCAATTCTTCCATCCCCGCCAGGTGCAACCGGTCCAGGGAGCGGCAATGTTTGTCGCCGGAATTCCGGTGCTGGCGGAGGGCCGTTTGGAATAAGGCCGCCGGCAAAGCGCGAAACTCGAAGGGCGGGTGGTTCTTCAGAATGCCCAAGCGCGCCTCGGCCTGGCGCCATTGGTTTCGGGTCAGCGTTCCTCCAGTCCAGCCGGCTTTCAATTGCACTAACGTCTCCAATTCCGCGAGCACCGAGACGACGACCAAGGGCTCCTCGTGGATTGCCTCCCAAACTGCTTCGCTCAACGGCTCCGGACGAAGCACCTTGAGCAGGCAACTTGTGTCCGCATAGATCATCAGGCTTACGCGAGCTTCCGGTCCGCTCGCGCCGCGTCCAGTCGCTCATCACTGCTGGGAAAAACTTTGCCGCCAAAGACTTTCTTTATCCACCGGCGATGCTCCTCGAGGTTCCATCGCGAGCGCTTAGTCTCGGGCTGGAGCACGCGCACGAGTTTGGCCACGGGTTTGGAATCACGCGTGATGATGATTTCGTCCTCGACCTCCAACGCCGCCTCCGCCTCCGGCCAGCGCTGCCGCAGATCTCGAATCGTGATCGTTTTCACAACCTTAGTCTAACATGTTTCACACCCTGGTCAACTGGTGGCCTGCCATGTCCGAGTAATGGCTGGTTCGTTGCACGCTCTTGCCCCCATGGTTCGGTTTCTCAGCCCCCAGTCATATGCTCGATGATGTTGTCCCCAAATTGCGAGCACTTGATTTCGGTCGCGCCTTCCATCTGACGGGCGAAATCGTAAGTCACCCGCTTTGACCCGATGGCGCCGTTGAGGCCTTTGAGGATTAGGTCGGCGACCTCCGGCCAGCCCAGATAGCGGAACATCATTTCGCCGCTCAGAACGACGCTGCCAGGATTGACTTTGTCCTGGTTGGCGTATTTGGGCGCGGTGCCATGGGTGGCCTCGAAGATGGCGTGGCCGGAGACGTAGTTGATATTGCCGCCCGGAGCGATGCCAATGCCGCCAACTTGAGCCGCGAGGGCGTCGCTCAGGTAATCGCCATTCAAGTTCAAGGTAGCGATCACGTCAAAGTCCTCTGGCCGGGTCAGCACTTGCTGAAGGGTAATGTCGGCGATCGCGTCCTTGATGAGAACGCCCTGCGGCGTTTTGCACCAGGGCCCGCCGTCAAGCTCGACGGCGCCGAATTCGCGTTTGGCGAGTTCATAACCCCAATCGCGGAAGGCGCCTTCGGTGTACTTCATGATGTTGCCCTTATGGACGAACGTGAGGCTCTTGCGCTTCTGCCGCACGGCGTAGTCAAGGGCGGCGCGGACAAGGCGCTCGGTTCCCGGCTTGCTGACCGGTTTCACACCAATGCCGATCTGGTCGGCTGCTTCCTTGCCGAAGCGGATCTTTTTGAGGGCGGCGGGCAGTTCGCGCGCGATGAATTCCAACAGCTTCTTCGCCTCGGGGCTCCCGGCCTGGTAATCGATCCCGGCGTAAATGTCCTCGGTGTTCTCGCGGAAGATGATCATGTCCACTTTTTCCGGGTGTTTCACCGGCGAAGGCACGCCCTTGAAATATTGGACGGGACGGAGGCAGACGTAGAGGTCGAGCATTTGACGCAGCGCGACATTGAGCGAACGAATGCCCCCGCCGATGGGCGTGGTCAACGGGCCTTTGATCCCGACCAGGTATTCCTTGAAAGCTTCAATGGTGTCGTCCGGGAGCCAATTGTCGAATTTGTTCTTGGCGGCTTCACCGGCATACACCTCGAACCAGGAGATTTTACGCTTGCCGCCGTAGGCCTTCTGGACAGCGGCATCGAAGACCCGCTGGCTGGCGGCCCAGATGTCGGGTCCCGTGCCGTCACCGCGGATGAAAGGCAGAATGGGGTGCTCAGGAACAGTGAGTTTGCCGCTCCTGATAGAAATCTTGTCGCCGGTTGGCGGAGTGAGGTCTTTGTAAGGCATTGGAACTTGCGATTTTTGATTTTTGATTTTTGATTTTCGATCTACCCGAGTATTCAGAGATAACATCGAGACGCCGAAAGCGAGAAAAAGGACCCGACAACGTGATTAGGGTCTTCGTCGAGAATTCGTCCGTGCTTTGTTCAGCGGCCTTCAGGCGACCGACGTTAACTGGGCCGGCGGCGCGGATACTCCCCCAAATTCGGCCCTGATTCTTGAAACTGTATTCTCCACGGTGAGGCCGTATTTTTTGCGCAGCTCATCGACATTAGTGCCGTGCTCGATGAACTGGTCTGGCCAGCCGACCTGTACCACCGGCGTCGTAATCCGCTTCTCGTTCAGGAATTCCAGCACCGCGCTGCCGTAGCCGCCCATCAGCGCGTGGTCTTCAAACGTGACGATGACCTCCGCCGCCCGCCCGAAGAAATCGTGCACGCCGGTGTCCAGCGGTTTCACAAAACGCGGACTGATAACGGCGATATCGTAACCCTCGTCCGCCAGCTTTGCCGCCGTCTGACGCGCCAGCCGCATCATGTTGCCAAGCGCGAACAACGCGACCTTGCGTCCACCGTTGTTGGCAAAGCTCTGGACAATCTCGGCCTTGCCGACCTCCAGCAGCCAGGGCTGGTCCTTGACGGTCACGCCTTCAGCGGGCCCGCGCGGGTAGCGGATGAAGGTGGGATGGCGCTGGTGGGTGGCGGTAAACATCATGTCCACCAGCTCGTCTTCGTCCTTGGGGGCCATGAGAATGCAATTGGGAACATGGCGCAGGTAGGCAATATCGAACAAGCCGTGATGGGTCGGGCCATCCTGAGGGGAAAGGCCGGCGCGGTCCATGCAAAAGATGACGGGTAAATCCTGAAGCGCGGCATCATGAACGATGCAATCGTAGGCCCGCTGAAGAAAGGTGGAGTAAATGGCGCAAACCGGATGGAACCCCATCGTCGCCATGCCGCAGGCGAACAGAACGGCGTGTTCTTCGGCGATACCGACGTCGTAATAGCGGTCGGGCATGGCCTTCTCGAGGATTTTCAGACTGGTGCCGCTGGGCATAGCGGCGGTAATGCCGATCACTGAGTTATCCTTTTGGCAAAGCTTGACCATCGCCTGGCCGAACACGTCCTGCCAGTTAGGCGGCGTCCCTTGCTTGGCCGGAAGCGTTGCGCCCGTCGCAATATCGTAGGGGCCAAGGCCATGGAATTTTTCGGGGTTCTTGAGGGCGGCTTCGAACCCCTTGCCTTTCTGGGTAAGGATGTGAATAACGATGGGATGATCGCAAGTTTTGGCGAATTCCAGCGTGCTGATGAGCAGCGGCAGGTCGTGCCCGTCAATCGGGCCAAGGTAGCGCAGACCCATCTCCTCGAAAATGAGGCTGTTGCCGTAACCGCCGCGTCCATCCGCCTCCATCAGGCTGGGGTTGGGCTGCAGACCCACGTCCGCCAGTGCGCCTTTGAACCCTTCTTCGGCTTTGTGGGCCAGTTTCAGGGCCACCTCTCCTTTGGGGAGGCGCCGAAGGAAACGCTGAAACTCGCGCGCCAGCTTGTTATAAGAGGGATGGGTGATGAGCTTGTTGAGGTAGCTGGAGATGGCCCCGACATTTTTGGCGATGCTCCATTCGTTGTCGTTGAGAATGCCGATGAAGCGTTTCGTCGTTTGCGAGATATTGTTGAGCGCTTCGAAAGAGATGCCGTTGGTCAAAGCGGCATCGCCGAAAATCGCGACCACGTTCTCATCCGTGCCCCGCTGGTCCCGCGCGGCGCAGATGCCCAGGGCGGCGGACAACGCCGTGCCGGCGTGCGCCGCCCCGTAACAGTCGTGTTCGCTCTCACTCCGCAGGGCAAAACCGCTCAAACCGTCGGTGCTGCGGATCGTGCTGAACCGCTTTTTGCGGCCGGTCAAAAGTTTATGGACATAGACCTGGTGGCTGACGTCCCAGACAAATTTGTCTTTCGGGGTGCTGAAGACGCAATGCAGCGCGAGGGTCAGTTCGACCACGCCGAGATTGGGCCCGAGATGGCCGCCGTTTTTGGCCAGGGTATTAATCAGTTCCTGCCGGATTTCTTCGGCCAACCGCTGCAATTGCTCCGGGGTCAGTTTCTTAACCTGCGCCGGGCTGTCCACCGTTTCCAGATACTGGCTCATAGGGATGGGAGTGATGGAGGGTTGGAGTACTGGAGTGATACGCCAACGCTCGCACTTTCTTGTCCAATAATTCTATTCTTCTGAATCCGCAGGCGTCAAGGGTTTGAGTTTCATTTCGCCCGCGGCGTTCTTTTCGAGTTGTTGAATTTTAACTTCGGCCTCGGCCAGCTTTTCCTGGCAGATTCTGGCCATCTGCGTGCCCTCTTCGTACTTGGCCAGCAAGGCCTCCAGCGGCAACTCTTCAGACTCCATCGTTTCCACGATGGCTTCCAGTTTCTTCAAAGCTTCTTCAAAAGGCAGACTGCCGCCCGCTTTGGCGGGGTTCGTTGCGCCCGCGCTCTTCGAGATACTCGGCACAACCAAAAAACTAAGATAAAATCCGCGGCGCGTCCAGTCTGATGTCACGCCGCCGAACCACCTCCAAGGAGGAGCGAAAGGGCGCCTGGCGGGTGACTGATGAGGGATGAGTGACGCATTTTAAGTGACGAAACGCAGCTCGTGAGTTAACTTTAGCCGCCTGTTAACCCAAACAATCCAGAAAACCATGAGCAAGAACCACATCACTCGCCGTCAGTTCCTGGAAACCACCGCCTCCTTCGCCGGAGCCGTCCTGCTCCCGCCAAAAGAGCTGTTCCCACCGCCTCGCAAACGCACTGCTGTCGATCAGGTCACGCTGGGCAAAACCGGCATCAAGCTTAGCCGGCTCGGCATCGGCACCGGCAGCAACAGCGGCCAGGTCCAGCGCGCCCTGGGCCGTGACGGGTTCGACCGGCTCATCCGCTACGCCTACGATTGCGGCATCACCTACATCGACACCGCCGAGAGCTACCACACACACGATTACATCCGCGAGGCCATCAAGGGCCTGCCGCGCGAAAAACTGTTCATCCAAACCAAAATGCCCGGGGCGCCCGAGAAACCGCTCGAATCGCTCGACCGCTATCGGCGCGAACTGGGGGTGGATTACCTCGACAGCGTCCTTGCGCATTATGCCACCACGAATGACTGGCACGAAAAGCGCAAAGGAGTAATGGACGCCCTGGACGAGGCCAAAGAGAAGAAAATCATTCGCGCGCACGGGGTCTCCTGTCATGGTCTGCCCGCGCTCACGCGCGCGACCCAGGTCAAATGGGTGGACGTGCACCTCGTCCGGCTCAACCCGCAGGGCCGCCATATCGATGGACCTACCTACGAATGGAATCCTACCGGGTACGAAACCACCCTGCCGGCGGCGATGAAGGAGATCAAAGCCATGCGCGCCCGGGGCCGCGGTATCATCGGCATGAAAATCATCGGCAATGGCGATTTCAAGAAACCGGAAGACCGGGAGAAATCAATCCGGTTCGCAATGCATTGCGGTCTTTTGGATGCCGTGGTGATCGGGTTTGCCAGCACGGCGGAGATCGATGAGGCCATCGAACGCATCAACCGCGCGCTGGCGGAGGCGTGAGGGAACGGTGCGCCTGGATTAGGACGCGGAAGGCGCGCCCCAGATGGTCAGGATGCGTGAGGGTCTGGAATTGCCGTGCGCGCGCCGGAGTCCATTCGCCGAAAGCAAGCTCGCCCTTCCAAATCCGGGCGGCAATCCCGGTGAGGAATCGGGATTGGCTGAGAAAGGCTTCGGTCACCAGGCCGGCACATTCTCCGGCTTTCTGAAGCGCCGTAAAGTTGACCTGGGCAGTGATGTCCTGCTCTCCAGGAAGTCCCAGAACGTCTGAAACAAGCTGATGGCGATGATAGGCGCGCAAGGTGCCCTCGGTGCGTTCCGGCACGAGGAACTCCTCTTCCGTCAATCCGTAGTCGAAAGTGAGGAGCCGGCCGCACTGCAGGACGCCGGCCGCCTGGCGCCACCAATCTTCGGCGGCTGGGCAAAGCTCGAGCGTGAAGGCGTCGGGGAGGAAGTCCGGGAGGCGGGAGGCGGGAGGCGGGAGGCGGGAGGCGTCAAATGTGAACCCTGAGGCATCGCGCGAAAGGCGGGTCCAGGTGAATCGCCCGTCATTCAGGGTGACCCCCCATTCAAACCAGCGGCGGTTATGGGCATCCCAGCCGAGGCGATGGACGGGAAAGGAGTCGAGAAGCTCGTTGGAGAAGATGACTCCGCGCACGGACGGACCGGCCGATGCGGGGACCGTTCCGACAGCGAGTTCATCCAGGGTCTTGGCCCAATGCAGCTTAGCCTTGAATTCGGCCAGGGTTTGCTGCTGCCATTGGTGCCGGCGGTCGGAGGGCTCTATAATCCAGTATTCCATTTGCTGGAAGAGTGAAGGCCGATGTTCGCGCATCCACGTCAAAATATCCCTGGCCAGCTCGCCCCGATGCGCGCCCGCCTCGACCAGGTGCAATGGCTCTTGTGCCCCGCCATCCTTTTCCCTCTGGGCTCCACTCCCATTGATGGACTTGGCACTCCAAGTCTGGGACAGTCCGGCGCCGGCATTGCGGGCTCCGCACTGCCCCAGCCATTCGGCCAACTGCGCCGCCAGCAGTCCGCCGAATAACGGCCCGACGCTCACGCTGGTATAATAGTCGCCTTGGCGGCCCAAAATGTCTTTTTCTGCTTCATAATATCCATAAACAGGACAATAAAGCGCCAGCTCCATGAAGCGGGAGAAGGGGATGGCCCCGGCAGAGCTTATCTCGGAAGCGATTTTTTCAACGACTTGGCTCAAGTTTTCAAGAGTGGTGCGGATTTAGCTATCAGTGGGCAGAGTTTACTGAATTTATGGCGAAGATCGACGCATTCTTCAACTTGATGTTCGAGCAAAAGGCCTCGGACCTCCACCTTGCCTCGGGCAATAACCCGATGCTGCGCATTAACGGCGAACTCCAGCGCGTGGACCACCCGCCGCTGGATAACGACGAGCTCAAAAAGATGCTCTACGAGATCGCCCCGGAGTATAAAATCAAACACTTCGAGGAAACCGGCGACGTGGATTTTGGCTACGAAATTCCCAATATCTCACGCTTTCGCGCCAATTTCTTCAACCAGAAATATGGCATCGCCGCCGTGTTTCGCCAGATTCCCAGCAAAGTGCTTTCGTTCGAAGATTTTGAGAAGTTCGATGCCCCGCTGCCCGCGGTCTTGAAAAAGTTTGCCATGCTCCATCGCGGGCTGGTGGTAGTGACCGGCCCCACCGGCTCGGGGAAATCCACGACCTTGGCCGCCATGGTGGATTATTGCAACAAAAACCGCCGCGACCATATCATTACCGTCGAGGACCCGATTGAGTTTGTCCACGAGAGCAAGAACTGCCTGGTCAATCACCGGGAGACAGGTGTGCATACCAAATCCTTCGCCTCCGCGCTGCGCGGCGCCCTGCGCGAGGACCCGGACATCATCCTGGTCGGCGAGCTGCGCGACCTCGAGACCATCGAGTTGGCCCTGGTCGCCGCCAGCACCGGGCATTTGGTGCTCGGCACCTTGCATACGCCCAGCGCCGCCAAGACGGTGGACCGCATGATCGACGTGTTCCCGGCCGAGCAACAAAACAAGATTCGGGCGACGCTCTCGGAAGCTCTCAAAGGCATCGTCGCACAAAACCTGTTTAAGCGAATTGACAAAAAGGGACGAGTGGCGGCTCTGGAAATTCTGGTCTTCACCACCGCCATTGCCAACCTGGTCCGCGAAGGCAAGACCCACCAGATTCCGGGCATGATCCAGGTAGGAAAAAAAATCGGCAACCAGCCCCTGGACGATGCCATCATGGAACATCTGCGAATGAAACGGATTTCGCCTGAAGAAGCCTATGACAAGGCAATTGATAAAAAGAAATTCCGAACCTTCCTGCCCCACCCGCCGGAAGATGACGAAACCTGAACCATGCGCCGCCCCGAACTCGATTACGTCCTGACCACGATGCTGGACTCCCAGCCCGAGGTCTCCGACCTGTTATTCACGGTAGATAAGCCTTTGCAGGTGGAGTCTTTCGGCGACCTCAAGCCCGTCGAGATGGAGCCCCCGATTCAAAAGCTCACACCGTTCCAGACCGAGATGGTCGCCCTGAACCTGGCGGGGGACAACCTCTGGCATATTACCGACTTGCTGCGGCGCGGCTCCTGCGATACGGCCTATACGCTGCTGGACAAGGCCCGGTTCCGGATCAACATCTTTTCGCAGCGGGGCAACTACTCAATTGTTCTGCGCAAACTCAACACTGTCATCCCGACGCTGGAGTGGCTCAAATTCCCCGAAATCATTCTGGAAGTGCCGCGGGTGAAGACCGGTCTGGTGCTGGTGACCGGCGCTACGGGCTCCGGTAAATCGACCACGCTGGCGGCGGTGCTCAACGAAATCAACCACACCAAGCCAGTCCACATCATCACGCTGGAGGACCCGGTTGAGTTTGTCCACCCGCATGAACTGGCGACTTTCAACCAGCGCGAGTTGGGGACCGATTTTGACAGCTTTTCCCACGGGCTGCGCGCCGCGCTGCGGCAGGCGCCCAAGGTGATCCTGGTTGGCGAAATGCGCGACCGGGAAACTGTCAAGATTGCCTTGAGCGCGGCGGAAACCGGCCACCTGGTCCTCAGCACCTTGCACACGGTCGATGCCGGCCAGACCATCAACCGTATTTTAGGCATGTTCGAGCCCGACGAGCAGGAACAAGTCCGGATTCGTTTGGCCGATACCTTGCGGTGGGTCATCAGCCAGCGCCTGGTGCCCAAAATCGGCGGCGGCCGCTGCGCATTGCTCGAGATCATGGGCGCAAACTTGCGCACCAAAGAGAGCGTCCGCCTGGGCGAGAGCGAAGGCAAAAGCTTTTACGAAATTATCGAAGCCAGTCAGCCGTTCGGATGGCGCACGTTCGACTTTTCGGCATTGGAAGCTTACGAACAGGCCAAGATCAGCGAAGAGACGGCTCTGCTCTACTGCACCAAACGCGGACCAGTCATGCGCGGCATCGATAATATCAAAAAATCGCGCGGCCAGGCCACCCATGAGAACAATTCGCTGCGCATGAAGAGCGGCCAGGAAGCCCGCGGCGGAATGCCGCCGATTCCGATGGCACTTAAAATCAAATAAGCCATGTCCACCAAATTCGATTTCATCAGCACGACCGACAAGCCTGCCCTGCTGGCCTTCTCGACGCCGGAATGGCTCGAAGCCGCCCGCTCGGCTTTGACCGAATTGGGCTATAAAGTCCATACCGCCGCCACGCACAGCGATTTCCTGATCCGCTTCAGCCAGATTCATTACCAGGTCGTGGTTATCGAGGAATTGTTCGCGGCCAACAATCCAAGCGAGAATCTGACGCTCCAGGCGCTCCAGACCATGCCTATGGCCCAACGGCGCCATGCGACGGTCATTTTGTTCGGCGACTCCTTTCAAACTTTCACCCCCATGCAGGCCTTTCAGCAGAGCGTCCATGCGGTGATCAACCGCTCCGAGCTGTTCCTGCTCAAGCAGCTTATCGAAAAAGCCGTCGCTGAGAACACTCTCTTCCTCCACAGTTTCCGCGAAGCCCAAAACCGCGCCTACACGGCAGCCACAAACGAAGAGTAGGCGAAGCGAAACCTCAAGGCCCAAACGCAAAATTGCAGACCAGGGCCCTCCCCAAATAACCCCGGACAAATCCGCGGCGGGGACGAGAACCAGGGCGAGAGGAAGTGTTCAACCGGTTTTCACCATAAGTTGAGCTCACTCAATAGCTCTGCAACCTTTTTTCGACCTGGACCGTCTTTGTCCAACTGCCTCCGTTACGATCTTCACAAAAAATAGAAAGGTTGAATATATGATCGACGGACAATTGGAACTGAGATTTGGAACTCTGGGCAGTTACCAGCAGGTCAGTCCCCGCCAGCGCCGCCGGAACCGCGCCCATTGGTGGTTTGCCCGCATGCGCCAACTCGTGGACCGCGCCATGGACTGGCAACCCTCCCCTGCCCCACGGCCGGAACAAATCTGGTTCCCAAGTTCCCACCGGCAGGTGGGCGAAGCTACACAGGCCGGCCGGCCGGCGCGACCTCTGAAGAATGACGAGCGCGAAATCTGCGAATGATGCTCAACCGCAGAACATCCCGGTGTGCCAGATAATTGGATAGGCGAGCACCTGGTCTCAAAACGACCTTCAATGCGACTGGTCGGATACTTCTGACTCCGGAGCTGCCTCCGGTTCCTGCCCTGCAGGCGTGGTCGCCGGGGCGCTCGCGACCGCCGGCCGCGGCCGGAGGAAGGTCCGTATCCACATCCGGAAGCAAAAAAGGGCCGCCACTCCGGCGAGAACTAGAAGAGCCCACCGGCTTCCGTTCTCATGGAAAGAAGACCCGAACGACACGTGCGGAGCAGGCCAAGTGGCTGAAGGCTTCTGCCCGTCGGGCAATGACTCTTCAGGCGTTCGCGCGGCAACGGTGCTGGGCGGCAGGGTAGCGGTTGGCTCAGTCGACTGGGCCGACGTTGTCAGCGGTTGCGGGTTTTGCTTGGCAGATCGGGGTTCCGGAACGTTAGCGGCAGCGGGTGGTGCAGGTTCCGGACCGGGCGGCGCCGGGCGCGGCTCCGGGGGAACAACTGGAATTCGGTCGGCTGGCACTCCGAGAAGCTTTTGCTCTGAAAGCGGCTGGGGCATGTCTTGAACCACTGGCGCGGTTCTAACCGCGATCGCAGCCTGAGCTTGGGTTTGGGTTACCGCTGGCGGCGGAGAGGGTGGAGGCAGCGGAGCAGGCGTTAGTAGTGCTGTCGGACGTAGTTCTGGCGGCCGCACTGGCGGTGTGGATGTGGACGGCGATTGGGCAGGAACAGGTTCCGGGACGGGAGCACGAGTCTCTTTCGAGGCAAGCGTCAGGGAGGTGTTGGTCGACCGTGCAGTTCCAATCTCTTTCGGCCCCGCAACCGTCAGAATTGCGGGCGTGTCGCGGATTGCTGGGGGTGATGACGGGGTGACGGATGGCGCAGGCTCCCCTGAGACCTGTTCGCGTGGTTTAGCCAGCGGCGAGGAGATCTGAGGCAGTTTCGGGTTGAGCACTGGTTCGGCGTTCAGCGCAGCGGCAACTACGGGCGGAGCATTGGAAGTCCGCGGCAGGCCAGGAGGGGCAAGCCGGAGCGCGGAGTCCAGGGCCGCGGCCGCCGAGGTGCGACTGGCATTCTG
>DATMQA010000151.1:0-4383 GCA_035566895.1 Binatia bacterium | reverse complement strand
GACGCCGGCCTTTGCGGTCGAAAACCTCGAGATGCTGGCGCAGGCCGAGGTACAGCGAGCCGTCCTTCGCTGCCCCCACGCACCGGACCTCGTCCACCAGCGCGATTTCCGAAACCTGCGTTCCATCAAGACTGTGCTCGGTGAGATACTTCCCAGCGCCGATGAACAGCCGTTCGTCCTGGGTTAAGGCGATACAGCGCGGCGAGGGTCGGGCACAGCGAAAGCGATGGACCTCGTGGTAACGGAGCAGCTTCGGGTCGGTCAGGCGCACCTTACTGTCGTCGTAGGCCCAAGGGTTGGCCGTGGCCGGGGTGGCGGCGTCCGAGCGGCGCTGGAAGAGGCCAAGGGCAGCGCCCAAGCCGGCGAGCTTCGCCGTTTCAGTAGCGCGTTGGATGAAGCCGCGACGGTTCACCAGTCGGTTTTTGGAAAGGTCACTCATGTTGACCGCCCCCTGCTCTGTTTGACCGAAAGCGCCCGCGGCAGTTCGCACTCGGCGAACGCGCCGCAACCTTTGCAGATGCCGAGATTGATGCAGCGTTGGCCGGTGGGTCCCGGTTTGCGTGCTGCCAGGCTGGCGGCTGCCGCCAGCAGTCCCAGCAATCCATAGCGCATCGCCGCACGAAAGAATCCGCGCCGGTTTTCGACCGTTTCGGTTGAAAAGCGCATGGCCGCAATGGTTAAGTTTGAACTGGATAAAGCCTCGGTCCTGACGGAGAAAGCCGCTACATCAGTTTTGCCAAACACCGACCCTTTTTTGGCATGGCCACAGCCGAATTTGGTAGGTGGTGGATAGAAATCGGAAACCACGAATGAACACCACCACGAATGAACACCAATAGACACGAATAGAAATGCGACCCGTTGCGTTCTTGACCCTCAGCGTGAAAACCGTCTTTTCGTCCAAGTCTCTGTTATTAGTGTTCATTGGTGTTTATTAGTGGTTTCAAAGCTGAAAGGCGTAAAGCCAGTGCATGGTGGTCACGTAGAGGACGCCATTGGCGGCGACGGGGGAGCCGTGCATTGGGCTGTCGAGTTGCATGGTCTGAATGACTTTTTTATTCCGGCTCGCGGTCAACACCCAGAAATCGCCGCGGCAAGTCCCGACGTACAACTTGCCATCCGCCACCAGGGTCGAGCCCCAGATTTCGCCTTTGGTTTCGTGGACCCAGCAGACCTTGCCGGTGCTGGCATCGACGCAATAGACCTTGCGTCCGCAGTCCGCGGCAAACACCAGCCCGTCCGAAACTGAAGGAGTGGACATCGAGTGCTTGTCCAGCGGGACGGACCAAACCAGGGCCTGGGCTGTAACGTCTCCGGTCCCCGAAGCATCGATGCATTGAAGCCAGACGGCGTTTTTGCCCCACCAAACGTCGCCACCGACGGTGACATAGAGGCGTCCATCATGAAAAACGGGAGTGCTTTTGATGTTGCTGGGTCCCTCGCGCCGGTTGCTGTTGTAGCGCTGCACGTTTTCCTTTGGTCCGGCCGGGTCGCAATCAAACCGCCAGACCCGCTTGAGGGAAACGACTTCGCCCGGCGGGGGCGCGGACTGGAGCGGCTCGAAGCCGTAAAGGACGCCATCGCCGCCGGCGAACAAGATCCGGGGCTGGCCATGGGCTGTGCCCAAAGTCGGCGGCGACCAGGTGCTATGAAAAATCCGCGGGCCGATGCGCTCGTTGTCCCGGGCGACCAGCCGGCCAGTTGCTTTCTCGAGCACGATTAAGCTGGGTGCATCCGGGGCGTGAATTTGCTTGTGCGAATCGTCCACGCCATTGGAGGTGTTGAGGTAAAGGAACGGGCCATCGATGAGAATCGAAGCGTAGGCCTGGTCATGTTGTCGAACCCCGCATTCCTTGATGATATCAAAGCGCCAGATAATATCAGCATCGGTGGATGACAGCGCGACGGGAGCGGAGCCGGCAGGGACGGCATGGCGCGCTTCATCCAGGAACGGACCGTCGTTTCCGTCGGCTTGCCCGTTGAGGTCGAGACAAAGGACTTCACCGCGATTGCTGACAAGGTAGGCCCGTTGGCCTTCGATAGTAGGTGGGGAACATATACCTGCCTTGGGCCAGTCCCAAAAAAGGCTGTTGGTCAGTTTCGGCACGACCAATTGCCACAGGAAGCGGCCGTCCTTTTCGTCAAAACACATCAGTACACTGCGGTCGCCCTGGTGTTTGGGATCGCGGGGTTGCTCGTTGTTGGTGCCGATGAGGACCTTGCCGGCAGCAATCACGGGGGTGGAATGGGTCTCGCTACCGAGTCGGGCTTTCCACTTGAGGTTTTTGCCCGTGGCGATGTCAAATGAATCCGGGAGATGCCGCTCATCGGAGACCATGTTTCTGGAGAAGTCCTGGCCCCACTGCGGATGGTCGGCGGCTCGAAGCAACGCAGCGGCCGAAATGCTTAACGCAAAGGCGCAAAGAGGCAAAGACGCAAAGGCTCTCAGAACACCAAGACCAAAGAGTAGGTCTGCTGAGGTCACCGACTGATGGACCTCTTGCGTGCGGTTCCACCCAGTTTCCGCCTTGGCGCCTCTGCGCCTTTGCGTCTTTGCGTTAAAACCTCTTTGCATCGGTCCGTATAGTCTTAGTGCCGCGCCACGTCCAGACACACCATCCGGGTCAAATCGCGGGCGATGAGGCGTCCGCCCGCCAGCGCCAGCGGTCCCCACGATTCATGCCCGTTCAATACCTGCGCCTGGGCGAGCAGATGGTACTTGTCCGGCGTCGCCTCGATGAGGCGCAACAAGCCCGAATCGTTCATGGCCAGCAGGAGGCCGTCCGCCAGGATGAACGAGCCGAGGCCGAATTGCTGGCCGGCTGCGCTGGTCCAAAGCACCTTGCCCTGCAAATCGAGGCAGACGAATTTGCCGTCAGCACGGACACCGTAGAGGTGGTTGCCGTGGAGAACGGGAGTGTGCTGGGTGGCACCAAAGACTTGCGGCTTGAGCTTGAACACGGGTTGCTCCACCACGCGGCCGCCTTCGTGTTTAAGTTGCAGCATCAGGCTGCCGGCGTCATAGCCGCCGGAAAGAAAGATTCGTCCGCCCTCGAGGATGAGCGGCGACGGCACGGTGGCGATGCTGATTTTCCAATCGGGGCATTCCCAGAGCACGGCGCCATTCGTGGCCGAGACACCCACCACGCCGTTGTTCGCGCAATAAACGTACATGCGCTCGCCCTCGAATTCGAGGGGCATCACTGACGAGTGAGTCATCTTCCAGCCATGGGGATTGGGAGTTTGCCAAAGCGGCTGGCCCTTCTCGGCATCGATTGCGACCAGGAGGGCGTCCTTACCGCCGGGTGCGAGGATGACCGAGCCGTGGTCGAGCAGCGGGCACTGCCCGGCGTACCACGGCGGAACGGTCGCCCCGAATTGGCGGACCAAATCCAATCCCCAGCGGAGTTCGCCCGTCTTCGCGTCCAGGCAAACCACATGACACTTTGGCCCCATCGCGACGACGAGCTGCTCAGCGACGGCCGGCACCGTGCGCGACATGCCATGATTGCGTTTCACCACATCCGGATAGGCATAGCGCCAAATTTCGCGCCCGTCGGCCAGGGATAGACAGCGTAACGCGTCCTGCTTCCGGTCACGGTCATAGTCCATCACATAGACTCGGCCGTTGCGAACCGCTGCGCCCGCGAAACCCTCGCCGACCTCGAGTGACCACAACTCACGCGGGCCGGAGGCTTCCCAAGCGTGCAGGAGAGGAGTTGCCTCTTTGCTGGTGGCATCACGGTCCGGCCCACGAAACATCGGCCAGGCGCCGGGCAGGTCCGAAGGCGTGCCGTCTGCAAGAACGAGTTTGCCCGCGAGAACGGGATTGGAGGTTGCGCTGGCACCGCCGACGGAAGCCTGGTCCGTGCCTGGCAAGCGCAGTACCAATTGTCCGTCCGGCCCGCGCTCGAGCCAGCACACGAGTGCGGAAAGCGCCGCTACCGCCAGCAGGCCCGGGAGCAGGAACGGCCACTTCGCCAACCAGATTCTTATCTTCACTGCGACCGCGTTATACCAGCAACGGTGGCGCGGGTCGAGTCTGGGCAAAGGGAGGGGGGCTGGATTGATGGATTGGTGGATTGATGGATTACTGGGATGATGGAGTGGTGGAGTGGCGGGGGCGAAAAAACATCTTTTGTTTTGGCGCGGATAGCCGCGGATAGCCGCGGATGGGCGCGGATGACCGCAGTTTAACCGCGGTTGATCGCGGGTGGGGGGTTGGCTTGCTGGCTGGCGGCGCTTAGTGCTCTGGGTCATAAGTTCGGTGACGTATTCAAAGGGTCAGGCCGCCAGCGCCTGTACAGACGGGGTCTGGAGTTTGGCAACCAACTCGCGCAGCTCAACGCGTGTGAATTTCCATTCGAAGGGCTTGGCGACTTG
>DATMQA010000150.1:0-42152 GCA_035566895.1 Binatia bacterium | reverse complement strand
CGCTTGTGGTGGGCCGCACCACAACAGGCGAGGCCGGCGCGACGAGCTTCTCGGCCCCTTTGCCGGCAACGGCTGGAGGCGCCTTCGGTTCAGCGAGTCGCTGGGCTGGCGGGGCCGGCTGAGGAGCGGGCGGAGCGGGTTTTGGCTCGGGCGGCCTCATTTGCATCAGCAGTTCGTGCATTTCATCGGTCGAGCCGTTCGCATTGGATGTCGGGTTGGACTGGGTAATCGGCTTTAAGTCTTCGCACCCGGCCAGGCAAACAGCGATCAGCGCAAGCACAAACCCCTTCCAGAGCGCAACCGTGGCCCGGGTGGGAGAGGCGGGTTTGCAACCTGCCATCGCGCCTTCGGCGTTCAGACGCACAATTGTGTTTGTGTCCATTATTTTGGCATCTGTCTTGCCAGGTCTCAGGAATCTACCGCTTTATGCCCGGAACCTGACCACAGCATATCTGGGAATAGCATTGCTTGGGCCAGAAAACTTCGGCGAAAGGAGGTAGGCACTCTCCCCTGGCCCTTGAGGAGGCAGCGGACCATCAAGGGGTCACCCGCCACCACCGAAGGAATCAAGGCGAGCCGTGGGGTGGCTGGCGAAGACGGCGGAGGTATCTCAGCTCGACCGTTTTGGAGTCGAGCACGCGAACGGCTGATTCCAGGCTGGCAGCCTGGCGCAGCAGGGGCAGCGCGACCTCGTCGTCAAGCAGCGCCGAAAGGCAAAGTTGTCCCGGGTTTCTCCCATTTTGGGCCACGCCGCCGTTGACCCCATTGGCCGGCAGCTCTTGCAACAGGTCCTCGACCAGCCGATGGCCGATATTGACCAGCCAGGCAACGACTTCGTTGTGCGGGAATCGAAACAGGCCCTCATGCAGGAACATCAGTTCCCGCGGCAATACCTCGAGGACAAACGCGGTGGTGGTGAGCCAGTTCTTCGGGATCGTCTGGTAATCTTTTACCAGCAGCAGCTTGCGGATTTCGCCCGTCAGGCAAGCGTGCAACGAGCGCAGGAATTTGAGCTCGACGAAATCGATGCGCCCTTCCTGGTTGAACCGATGGGAAATCTTGATCCGGCCCGCTTGCAAGTTGAACTGCCCGCCGAAGCACGTCGAGAGGATGACATGATCGTAAGCGGACTGCACCTGCATCCAGCACCCGGCGGCTTCACCGCCATAGTTGCGCTTGCCGGGCGTCGAGCACGGTTCTTTCGCCCGCGAGCCGACCCGATGCTGGATTTGCGCCAGGCGGCTGAAGTAATCGCTGGCGGGAGAAAAATCGTGTTGATCGAGGAAGTCGCGCGCCGACGAGAGCTCCGTCACGTGGATGGGCGGACCCCGATGGATCCGCGACTCCAACCCTTCGATGAGTCCGCGCGCGCGTTTCTTGTGATCTTTAGTGGCCACGGTAGCTGCCGCCAACGGCTTCTCAGTTACTGGGGCAGATTAGCGCGGGTCGCGCGGGTGACAACTGTGCGTCTCAATGCACAGTGTGACCGCTCTGGTCGTAATCTTAATCTTAATCCTTCCCGGCCCCGTCCGCCCCCCGCCGGGGAGAGGGGCCATTCCATCCTTGTAATCGGTCAGTGACGGCGGGCGGGAAGTAGCGGAGCGCGGACATTCCTGTCCGCAGCAACTGCCGAACGCCTGCGCGGCCCGGATTTGCGGACCAATCTCGCGCGTAGTACATTGCTGCGGACAAGAATGTCCGCGCTCCGGCCGCCGTCACTGACCGATTACCCATCCTTACTAATTTACCCTTGCGCTATCATATCATCACCCTTATGCTACAGATCGTGAAAGGCTATTCCGAATCTCTCCCCCCGGGGACCCGGCGCAGCCTCCGCCCGGAGACGCTGCTTGCACCAGGAACTAATTCCGTGTTTCTGCCCTATTATCTACTTAGGCCGAATTCCTTCCGGGTTATTAAGTAGTTAGGCCGAGCAGCACAAGTATGCAGACTCTAGCGAGAACATCGTGCCCTTCTTCCGGCCGTTCTGAGGATGCGCTGCGGATGCTGCCCAAGCGCGACTATATAGTCTTCATCCGGCACGAGGACGCCACGGACGAGTTCTTATTTCGACGAGTGGAGGCACTACGCGTCACACACTATAGAGCCTGCACGTCGGACATGATTGCTACTTACGACCGGGTGACGGACCTGGGCGATACCGGTTGGCTGGCTGAGATTCGTCAGCAGTTGCAGGGCGCTCGGGAGGAGACAGGAGGTTTGCGGCATTTACGGCTCTACCTCGACGACGATCCGTGTTATGAGTTCATCTGCCATGAATTCAAGGCCGAGTCCAAGGACAGCGCCTAACCCGGCTGCGGCAGTGGACGCGCCGATTACGCGTGTGTTTGCATTTGGTTGTTAGTGCCGGCGCGCCATTGCGCAGCGTTTTGGGCGCCGTAGCGCCAGGGCCAAACCGCTATGAAAAAGCTGATGCTGCTCCTACTCGCAAGCCCACTCCTCACGAGCGGGTGCATCACCAATCACGTCGTCACCAAGCACGCCATGCTGCACGAGGAATCGACCATCGTGGAGGGTGAGCATCCGGATGGGTGCCCTTGGCTTCCGAAAGTGGAAGATCGAATCTGTCCCGGGGCAGCCCGCGTATTACGCGTTGGTCCCGTTCACGGTTGCCGCCGATGTCGCGACATTACCGGTTCAGCTACCGATAGGCGTATACGTCCTCATCACCAAGCCAGGTCCATGATGGCCTGTGCATCCACCACCGTGAGGTCTGCACTACACCCATTACAGCAACCGCCCAACCCACCGGTAGAGCCGACCGGGACCAGCCGGTCTTGTCAGGGCGCGTTCGCGGCTCAGGAGCGGTTGGTCCCGGCGGCTCACCAGCATCCTTATCCTCACGCCGCGCGACGTGAACGAAGCGCGAACCAAGTGCTGACCAGGCCGAGGAGAGCCAGGGCCGGCCCGGGTTCGGGCACCGAGGCGTAAACCCAGTTGACGTCCTGCTGCGAGAGCGAGACGGCGTACTCTGTCTGGCCGAAAGCGAACAGTCCGTTCGTCGGTCCGCCCTTGATCCCGGAGAGAACGGCGAATTCGTTGTTCTTGTAATACGTGCCGTTGTTGGCGGAGGAGAACCAGGGAGACCCGGAGTCGGCATCGAGGGCCGCGCCGCTACCGGCGGGAGCGCTCGCGTCGGTCGGGTTTTGAATCTGGAACTCCGCGGTCTCCATCGTATAGCCGTCCGCCGTCGTGTAGGTCAGCTTGAACGTCCCCACCTTTTGGTTGAAATACCGTTGCG
This sequence comes from Binatia bacterium, assembly GCA_035566895.1. Classification (GTDB taxonomy): domain Bacteria; phylum Verrucomicrobiota; class Verrucomicrobiia; order Limisphaerales; family UBA8199; genus DATMQA01. Next base: position 38,890 of record DATMQA010000150.1, on the reverse strand, counting down.
TGCCGTATTTTCCCTGGGCCTGATAGCCGCCCGCGACGAGGTTGCCCTGGTTGCCATAACCGATATCGGAAAAGTTGAAAAACGCCGTCGCCGGCACCAGGCTCACCGTCGTCAGCGCCGCATTGTAAGCACCGTAATCGACTCCATAGAGGGCGAGGTCCTCGACCCCGGTGGAGCCGCCCCGAAAGATGCTGCCAACCTGCGCGTAAGAGTTATTGTAATAGGCGGAGTTGCCGGTGGCCGCTCCACCGGCGTCGGGAGAGTTGCCGAAAGCGAAACCGATGCCCGAGCGGGCCGCACCGGTGGGACCACCCGTCGAGATGACGTGGTCGGCGGTGAGGACCCAGAGCATTCCCTGTCCGCCGACGTTCTGGTTGGCGACGACTGAGCCGGTGCCGTTGAAGAACCCTTCACCGTCGGGCAGCGACGTATCGAGGACGAGGACGCGGACCACGTTGTCGTATTGAGGGGCAATGGTCTGCCCCGCCGGCCCGATGGCCAGGGCCGCCGACTGAACCAGCAGGAGGAGGCCAGGCGCGGCGAGCTTCGCGAAGGGAACTGGATGGGCACGAAAAGGCGCCAAAAGGCACCAAGGCAGGCGCGAGAAAGTCCGGCGCGGGCGGCGAGGGAGTAGGAGGGTGGCGGTAGAGAGTGCAGAGAATGACGGGTTCATAGTCCGGTTCTTTTAAGCTTATGGGCGATATTAGCTAAACTGGGTTCGGTGTCAAGGATTATTTTGGCTTTCAGAAAATTGCCCTCCCCGTGAATCCCCGGGAGCGTTTCCAGCGCTCACCCGGATTGCGCCTGCCCGTCATCCGAGCAAGGTTGCCTGGTCTCCGCAATGGCGACAGGAAGGGCGTTGTCCTCCGCCCTTCGTCGGCGCAGTCTCCTACCGGCTGCGCCTTTTGCTTTTCCGGGGCGAATCCCCCGGCGCGCCTGAAAATTTTGCTCGGGTTGCCAGGGCCTCTCCGGATCGACTTTGTCACTGGCCGCGCAGTCTTCTCTCCCCTACCCTTCTGCCTTATGCCACAAACTGCCAGTTATCACATGTCCCCCGAGGAATTCCGGCGGTGCGGCCATGCCGTGGTGGATTGGCTCGCGGAATACCAGAAGCGTGTCGAATCACTGCCGGTACTTTGTCAGGTCCAGCCGGGCCAGGTTCGCGCCTCCCTCCCGCCGGAGCCGCCGGTGCACGGTGAGAGTTTCGACACCATCTTAGCCGATGTCGATAAGCTGCTACTGCCGGGCATCACCCATTGGCAGTCGCCAAACTTTTTCGCGTTTTTCCCCGCCAACAATTCCGGGCCGTCGATTTTGGGTGAATTACTCTCCGCCGGTTTGGGAGTTCAGGGGATGCTTTGGGCCACCAGCCCGGCGTGCACGGAACTCGAGACTCATGTCCTCGATTGGATGGCGGATATGCTTGGGTTGCCGGCGAGATTCAAATCGACCGGGCCGGGTGGCGGCGTGATTCAGGACACCGCTTCGAGCGCCGTTTTGTGCGCGTTGCTGGCCGCGCGCGAGCGGGCGACGGGATTCCAGAGCAACGAAAAGGGCTGCGACGGACGTTTGGTTGCTTATACCTCGCCGCACGCGCATTCCTCCGTTGAGAAAGCGGCCAAGGTCGCCGGGTTGGGCCGGGAGAACCTAAGGTTGCTCGCCGTGGACGAACATTGCGCGATACAGCCGGAAGCGCTGGCCGCTCAGGTCAAACAGGATCGACAGGCGGGACGGATTCCCTGCTTCGTCGTGGCCACGGCTGGCACCACCTCCTCGAATGGGTTTGACCCGGTGTCCGCGATTGGACGGATTTGTCGCGAGGAGCATTTGTGGCTGCACGTCGATGGCGCCATGTGCGGCACCGCCGCCCTTTGTCCGGAGTTCCGGCATATCCACCTCGGATTGGAGTTCGCGGATTCCTATGCCTTCAACCCGCACAAATGGATGTTCACGAATTTCGATTGCGATTGTTTTTATGTCGCCGATCGGTCAGCACTCATTAACACCCTGAGCGTCCTGCCGGAATACTTGCGGAACAAAGCGACGGAATCGGGGGCCGTCATTGATTACCGTGACTGGCAAGTGCCGCTGGGCCGCCGCTTTCGCGCGCTCAAGCTCTGGTTTGTTATCCGCCATTACGGGGTGGAGGGGTTGCGCCATCATATCCGGCGTCACGTCGAACTGGCGCAGGAATTCGCCGGCTGGGTGCGGGCATCAAAGACTTTCGAGCTACGCGCCCCGGCGCCGCTCAACCTAGTGTGCTTCGCGCACCGGGCCGGAGACGATTTCAACCGCCGGCTGCTTGAGCGCCTGAACCAGACCGGGAAAGCCTATCTCACCCACACTGTCCTGAACGGGCGCTACACCCTGCGGTTTTGCGTTGGGCAAACTCATACAGAGGCGAGGCACGTGCAGGCTGCCTGGGAACTGCTCTGCAAATTGGCAGCCGAGATAGAGCGCTCGCAGGAGACGATTGTAGGAGACGACGTAAGGAGTCTCTGATCTATCATTGTCGGAGACGAAACGGCCCACTCCGGGCTCACATTCCATCGCGCGCCGCAACTTTGATCAGAGACTCCTGACGTCGTCTCCTACAGTCAGGATTGACTTCATTAAGGGAAATGTTACTATCCAGGGGTATCCCCTATGGGCCGTTACAACTCGTTCTCCCTCATGGCCGGGCCAGAGCTGGCCCGGAGGTTCTTCTCCAAACAACTGACCGGCCTGGTTCTCTCTGTGCCCATCCTTCTGGGCGGATGGAAAGTTGCGTCAGGCCAGACGGTGTTCCTGGACTTTAACACGGCCGGGCAATACACCAACAACTTCAACCCCTGGAATGACGCCACCGGTGTCAACGGCGGGAACTATTCTTTCAGTGAGAGCCCCACGGGTGGCGCGGGCGGCAGCGGCGAGGTGAGCGTCTTCCAGAGCAGCGATACGACCGCGGCGTACCAAAGCGGCAGTTGGGATTTTTCGACCAATGGGGCGACGGTCATCATTTCGGTACTGATGAAAGCCAACGGCCAGACCAGCGGCAACAAGGTCCAGTTAGGCCTGATGAACGTCAACAACAACGGGTTGAACAACAATGCCGGCGTGGCGTTTGAAAGCTACCGGTTTGTTCCCACGGCGGCGACCACCTGGTCGCTGCGGGAGCAGTTCCGCACCGCCAATACCAACGCCGTGGAAGCCACGCTGGGAACACTCACGGTGTCAGCCGGCGAGTGGTACAAATTTGTCGTGGCCCTGACCAACACCGGCCCGGGCAGTTTCAACGCGGGTTGCGCCGTTTACGATTACGGCGCCGATGGCCAGACCCCGGGCGCCAACCTCGTCCTTATTTCCACCCTGGTAAGCCGGACCGGGCAGGACATTGCTTCGACGACGACGACCTGGCCGGCCCTGCGGGCGTTTCAGAATGGCGGCATCGATGCGTGGGACAACTTCCTGGTTTATACCCCCGGCAGCAAAACTTCGTTCACCGTGCCTCTAACCAATACCACCGTCGCCGTAAACCATAACGCCAGTTTCAGGGCCGTGGCGGATGGTCCAGGGACCATATCCTACGCCTGGTACACGAACGGGATTTTGGTGAACGGCGCTTCTGGTTCCACCTACACGACGACGACGGTCAGTTTCGGCTATACGAACGTGATGGTCATCGCCACTAATCCCAACGGGGCGGCGACCAACCAGGCAACGGTGACGGTGGTTCAGCCCTCCGTAGCGCAAGTGGCAAACCTGCCGGCCAGCGCGATTCAAACCCTAACGGCGACATTGAATGGCCAGGTGCTCGCCACTGGCGGCGACACCCCGACCGTCACCATTTTCTACGGGCCGGCGGATGGCATGAGCAACCCCGGAGCCTGGGCGCAGAGCGTCGGGCTCGGCTTGCAAAGCGGCGCTTTTGCCCAAAACGTAACCGGGCTTTCGCCCAATACCACCTACTATTACGCCGCCCGGGCGGTCAACGCGGCCGGCACCACCTGGGGCGCTCCCTCGGCGAGTTTCACTACCGCCGCCAGCAACCCGGCGGTGACACTGACGCCAGTGCTAACCCAGCACAACGATAACGCCCGCACGGGCGCGAACTTGGCCGAGACAGAGTTAAATGTGAATGACGTCAATACGAACCAGTTCGGTCTCGTGTTCACACGCGCGGTGGACGACCAGATTTATGCCCAACCGTTGGTGATGACCAATGTGAACATCCCCGGCAAAGGCGTGCACAACATTGTCTACGTCGCCACGGTCAACGACAGCATCTACGCCTTCGACGCCGAGGATGCGTCGGCCACAACCGCTTACTGGACTGATAGTTTCATCAACCCGCCGAACATTGTCGCCCCGCGGAACACGGACATGACCGGCGCCTGCGGCGGTAATTACAAGGATTTCAGCGGCAACATGGGGATCGTCGGCGCGCCGGTTATTGACCCGGCCGCCGGTACGCTCTACGTGGTGGTGCGCACGAAGGAAATAAGCGGGCTCGTTACGAACTATGTTCAGCGGCTTCACGCGCTGGACATCACTACCGGAAACGAACGGCCCAACAGCCCGGTGGTGATTGCTGCGGTCAACGCCGTCGCTTTTGATCCCTACAAACAGAACCAGCGCCCGGCCCTGCTGCTCGCCAACGGCTATGTTTATATTACCTGGTCTTCCCACTGCGACTGGCAGCCCTATCACGGATGGGTCATGGGCTACAACACGTCGAATTTATTGCTACCGCCCATCACGTACAATGCGACCCCGAGCGGCAATCAGGCCGGCATCTGGATGAGCAACCATGGCCCGGCCGCAGACAGCAACGGCAACGTGTATCTTTCCACGGGTAACGGCACCTTCGACGGCGTTAGCAACTTCGGCGAGGCATTCCTGAAGCTCACCAACGACAGCGGCACCCTTTCACTGGCGAGCTGGTTCGCGCCGTACAACTGGAACAACCTTAATGGCAGCGATCAGGATTTGGGCACCGGGGGCGTGCTGCTCATTCCAGGCACCTCCTTGATGCTATCTGGCGGCAAGGCGGGGGTGCTTTACGTCGTGAACCGGGATAACATGGGAGGCCTGAGCGGCTCGACCACTGCGGATACCAACATCATCCAGAGCTGGTCGATTGGCTCGCATCCAATTCATTGTGGGCCGGTGTGGTGGAGTGGTCCGAACGGTGCGTTTGCCTATGTCTGGGGTGCCGCCTCCGACCACCTGCGCCAATATCAATTCACCAATAACGCGAAGTTCAATACGACCGTGTTTTCTCAGAGCCGCACGGTGGGCGGCAGCGGTCAGGCTGGCGGCATCCTCTCGTTGTCGGCTAACGGCACCAACGCCGGCACGGGCATCTTGTGGGCCTCAGTCAACACGACGTCCGATGCGAATCAGGCGGTGACCGCCGGCACCTTGCACGCGTATAATGCCCAAAATGTCACGAACGAGCTGTGGAATTCCGACATGGTGCCGGGGCGGGATGCGCTCGGCAATTACCCTAAATTCGTTGCGCCGACAGTCGCCAATGGCAAAGTCTATATGGCGACCTTCTCCAACCGGTTGAACGTCTATGGCCTGCTGCCGGCCCCGCCACTGACGATTGCGCTGTCCGGCGGCAACGTGGCGCTGACCTGGCCGACCAACACCTTCCTGAACTATGCGCTGCAGGGCAGCCCGAACCTTGCACCCGGCAATTGGCTCAATGTCACCAACGGCTTCACCGTCAGCAACGGAGTCTTCCAGGTCACAATTCCGGCCAAGGGGGCCGCGACATTTTATCGGCTGAAGCGCTGAAAGAAAACCGATTGACAGCAACATTAATTTGGTGCAGTATCAACCATCATGAATAGCCAGCCAGAGTTAGTTTGGTCCAAACCGGACTTCGAAGAAATCACTGCCTGCATGGAGTGCACCGCTTACGCGGAAACCCTGTAAGCGGCACGCCTGAGAGTGAGCGCAGGCGATTGCCTGCGGTAATGACATTCGAGCCGGCCGCGACGTGGGAAGCCACGTTGCGGCCGGTTCTTTATTGGCTACCCCGCAGCATTCTGGCGGAAATTGGCGCCGCCCAAATCCTCCGCACCCAAAACGCTCACGGGCTTCGCCCCGAGCGAAGCGACAAACCGGGTCAGGGTCTCCCGATGCGGTGAAAGCGAGCAAGCGGGATCGGTGACGCCCGCGTCGCCGGTCAACAATGCCGCCTGGCAGCGGCACCCGCCGAAATCCACATGGCGAAACTCACAGGTGCGGCAGGGCTCGGGCATCCATTCGGTACCGCGAAAGCGATTAAACGCGTCGGACTCCGCCCAAATCGAGGCGAGCGTTTGCGCGCGGACATTCTCAAATCGCAAGCCCTTGATTTCTCCGGACGTCGGACACGGCAGCACGTCGCCGGCTGGATTAACCGTGATGTGCCGGTTTCCCCAGCCGTGCATGCACGGTTTGGGGCGCTCGCTGTAATAATCGGGGATGACAAAGAGGATTTCCATTTTCCCCACCAGTCGCTGCTTCGCTGCCGAAGCCAACCGAGTGGCCTCGTCCACCTGTGAGCGCGTCGGCAACAGCAGTGCGCGATTGCGGAAAGCCCAGCCGTAGAACTGCACATTGGCCAGTTCGAGCCGGTCCGCGTCCAGCGCTTCCGCCAGTCCAATAATCTGCGGCAGGCGCTCGATGTTGGCGCGGTGCAAGACCACGTTGATCGTCAAAGGGAATCCCAGCTCACGGACCATCCGCGCCGCAGTCAATTTTTTCTCATGAGCAGGTACGCCGGCAATGCGGTCGGCCGCCAGGGCCTGGTCGGATTGAAAACTGATTTGCACGCTGTCCAGTCCGGCCTTTTTGAGTTCTTCAGCGCGAGGCCGGCTTAGCCCAAGGGCGCTGGTAATGAGATTGGAATAAAGACCGGCCGCGCGGGCTTCAGCCACCAACTTTGCCAGGTCCGCGCGTTGCAGCGGCTCGCCGCCGGAGAAACCGACATGAAGCACGCCCAACTCCGCCGCTTGCCGCAGCACCCGTTTCCATTGTTCCGTTGGCAGTTCGCGCGCGGCTGCTGCCAACTCCGTGGGATTCGAGCAGTAGGGGCAATGCAGCGGACACCGATGCGTGACTTCCGCCAGCAAACCGTATGGCCTCGGCGCTGAGCGGTTCATTCTGAAAGGATTTCCAGCAGATTCCGCGCGCGCAACCGCTCCAGAAAATCCATGACCTGGGGCGAGATCTCTTCCGGCGGGACGCGGTAACGCCCGGCCAAGTCCGCAATCATCTGCTGCAAAGTCGCCTGCCCGGTGCACAGCAATATGATCGCGTGTCCTGTTGGGTTGAGCACAAGGGCCCCTTCCGGATACAGCAGTACCGGTTTGCCGGTGACTTTGTCGGTTTGCAGGCGCGCCCGAGCGGAAATTTTCGTGCGCGCATTGGCCGGGATCGGTTCGGCGGTCATCGTGCCAGTTTACCCTGGCTGGCAGAGTGAATCAATACGGGATGATCTAAGGTTACACGGTTGCATAGTTACATGGTTACATGCGTATCGACGCCGCCAATCGTTGTAACCATGTAACTTTGTAACCATGTAACTCATGTAACCGCGGGCTGCTGGATCGCGTCCAGCATCGCCCACAGCACATCGCACTTAAAGGACAGCGCATGCACTGCCTCTTGCTGCAAGGCGGGCGTGTCGCAGTAGGTTAAGGTCAACTGCAATCCCTCCTCGGAATCCACGCGCGCCTGCGTCACCCGCCGTTGGAAATAATCGAACCCCCACGGCTTGACCCAAGTGTAATGTTTCTGGAACGCCGCCAACCGCTTCGCCATCAGGTCGGGCGCGAAGAGCTCGGTCAACGACGAAGCAACGGCGACCGGCCAGGGCCGGGTGCGCGCGAACGTCACATAAGCATCCACGGCGAAACGGACCCCCGGCAGCACATGCCGGCCGTCCAGGACCTCTTCGCGGGAGAGATCGCACGCTTCGCCGAGCTTCAGCCAGGCTTCGATGCCCCCCTCCCCTGCCCTGGTACCGTCATGATCGATGAGCCGGTGGAGCCAGAGCCGCCGGACTTCGCGGACAGGGCAATTGGAAATGATCGCGGCATCTTTGACCGGAATATTGCATTGATAATAAAATCGGTTCGCAACCCAGGCCCGGATGGCTCCGGGGCCCAGTTTGCCCTCGTTCATAGCCACGTGAAAGGGATGTTTGTGGTGGTAATGGCCCGTGCCGACGTCCCGCAGACGTCGAGCAAATTCCTCCTTGCTCCATAGTTTGTCTTCCATGTGGTGGTAATAGTTTAAATAACGATTTCCATTCCGTCACATCCGACCAGGCAACCGGCGGCGAGAACGGCGGCGTGCTCCGGCGAATCCTCGACCAGAATTGGGTTCGTGTTGTTGATGTGGGTGTAAATTTTAGGTTTCGGTTGGAGGGCGGCAAGGGCCTTGAGGCTGCCTCCGGGGCCAGAGATGGGCACATGACCCATTTGGGCGGCCGTAAGGGCACCTACGCCGCGTCGCTTCATTTCATTGTTGGTCCAGAAAGTGCCGTCGAACAGGAGCGCGTCGCACTCGGGCAGCAGCCGCTGAACCTGTTTGTCCAGGGCGGCCACGTCCAGGAGAAAAAGCAATCGCCCGCCAGTCTTCTGATCCACGATGCGGTAGCCAACGACATGCCCAAGCGTGGACCCCGCCCGACGCTTGAAAAAGCGAGGCGGCTTTCCTCCGAGTGCAACGGCCTGGTAAAGCAACCCGCTCGATGAACCGTCGCGCCGAAGCAGCGGAGAAAGCTTGGCCGGCGGTTGCACCCACTCGACACCGCAAAAGCAATCCAACGTTGACCCCACCGAGAGGCCTTTGGCCAGCGACTGGCGCACCGCCGTGGCAGCATGGACTGTGAGCCTTTCGCCCTCGCGTAGCAGAAACAAACCCAGCGTGTGGTCCAGGTCCGCATTGGTTAACAGGACCCCGTGAATAGGAGAACCTCGCTTCTTGCCGGCAGGCGGTCGGAGACAGGCGCAACCCTCGATTTGCTGACGGATATCCGGCGAAGCGTTGAGCAAAAACCAGGATCGTCCATCGGCGCTGAGCGCCACCGAGGATTGCGTGCGCGGAGTTACGCGGCCACTGGCCCGGCGCGCCTCGTGGCAGACGGCGCAGTTGCAATTCCATTGCGGCACACCGCCGCCGGCCGCCGTGCCGAGCAAGGTGATTCGCATTTACGCTTGAGATTGAATCCGTGGCGGCTCAGAGGCGAACCACGAATGAACACCAATGAACACCAATTAGAGAACCCTTCATTCCTAACTGCGCCCGCTGATACCTGAACTTAAGAATCATATTGCCACGTTCGGGTTCTCGCCTGAACGTTCAGTTCCATTCTGATTCGTGTTCATTGGTGTCCATTCGTGGTTGAACGGCCCTAACCCAGCTTCCAGGGACCGCGGTATGGACGACTCAACAGTTTGCTGGCCTCTGTATCACCGACAATGACTTCTTTCTGGGCGTCCCACTTGATCTTGCGGCCGATGAGCATCGAGATCAGCCCCAGGTGCCCGGGGATGGCTGAGTGATGGCCGGTTTCGACCGGTGCGATGGTCGGTTTCCGCGATTTCACGCAATCCAGGAAATTGCGCCAATGATTGTCCGAGTGGTAAAGCTTGACCTTGTATTTGTCTTCGGGGATCTGGCGGAACCAATCCACGTCCGAGGCATCAAAGCCGCTACGGTCCACCCAGACCCAGCCGTCGGTCCCAATCCATTTGGCGCCCATGCGCACGCCGGAATTCTCATCGGCAATGATCATCGTCACATCATTGGGATACTTCAGGGTGATATGGTACTTGCCGGAGGTGTTCCAGAGAGCGTCGTGAGGCGGGAACTCGCCGGTGCCTTCGATTTCGGACGGCCCCGCACTTTCGTCGCAGTTGAGGCCCCAATGGGCGATGTCGCAATGGTGGCCGATCCAGTCGAGCAACTGGCCGCCGCCGACGTTGTAATTCCAACGCCAGTTCATGTGCACACGTGCCTGGATATAAGGCTCCATTTGCGAAGGGCCGAGCCACATCTCATAATCAAGCTCCGGTGGGGGCGGCGTCACCGCCGTCTTCCAATCCGGGCTGCCCGGGAGCACCTTGGTCAGATACTCCGGGTTTTTCGGCGCGTTCTCCAATTTCGCCAACAAGGCCGGAGCCGTGCCGGCAAAATCATGGTGACCGGAAGGCAGGCCGACTTCGACCCGCGTAACCTTCCCGATTAGTCCATTGCGGACGATCTCGGCGGCCTTGCGGAATGGTGCTTGCGAGCGTTGCCAGGAGCCGGTCTGCCAGATGCGGTTGTTCTTCTGGACGGCTTTGACGATTGCCTGCTGTTCGGCGATCGTGCGGGCCAGCGGCTTTTCGCCATAGATATCCTTCTTGTTCCGGGCCGCTTCGGTGGCAACCAGGGCGTGCCAGGTGTCCGGCACCGCCAGCATCACCGCGTCGATATCTTTGCGGGCCATCATCTCGCGGTAATCGTGGTAGGGCTTGCAATCGGTGTTTTTATAGTGCCCGTTGATTCTATCCAGCGCCTGCTGAAGATGATTCTTATCCAGGTCACAGGCCGCGACGACCTGGCAGTCTTTGAATTTCAAGAACTCACCCGTATTACTGGGACCCTGCATCCCCCAGCCGGCCACCCCCATGGTGATGCGCTCGGAGGGCGCGGTATTGCCCTGCCGGCCCAACGCGCTGACAGGAATGATGGTGGGAGCAACCATGGCCAAACCTGTGGCGGCGAGAAAACGGCGGCGGCTGATTCCAGAACTAAAAGAAGAATTCTTTTGCATAAGAGGGATAACGCCAGATTCAGACCCGACATTCCAGAAGAAAATGCGACAAAAACTAACGACACCCACGAGGTAGAGCGCGTCCGTCCCGGACCGCTGCCAGCCGCCGATGGCCTGAATTCATTGCGAAAGATCGGGCTGGCTCTCGTAAACAGTTCGCGCACAATCCCGGGATGAAACTCGAGCATTTCGCGCTGCAGGTCCCCGACCCTGCCGCCTTGGCGGATTGGTATGTGAAGAACCTGGGGTTTTCCATTGCACGCTCGGGCGGCGAACCTTCTCATGCGCGCTTTCTGCTGGATAACAGCGGCGCGATAATGCTCGAGGTGTACCGGAACCCGCTTGTCTCGGTGCCGAATTACGAACGTCTCGAGACGCTGCAACTGCACCTGGCATTCGTCTCCACGAACCCGGCGGCCGATCGCGACCGGTTGGTCAAGGCGGGCGCAAAGGTGGCCGACGACCTGACCTCGAGTCCCACCGGAGACCAGTTCGTGATGCTGCGCGACCCGTGGAGCCTTCCATTGCAATTGGTCAAGCGAGCGCAGCGGATGCTGACGGTTGGGTGAAGGCCTACGCTTCGCGAGGCGGGTTTGGCCGTAACGCAAAGTTGGCCTAGCTGGTCAGGATGTTTACCAGCCTTCTCGGCACCACGATAATCTTCCGGACCGTCTTCCCACTTAGAAACGGTTGCACCTTTTCCGCCTTTAGCGCGGCCGCTTCGATTTCGGCCTGCGTAGCGGTGACGGGTACACGAATCACATCGCGCAGCTTGCCGTTGACCTGCACCGGGATTTCCAGGGTGTCTTCCACGAGCAAGCGAGGATCGAATGTGGGCCAAGGGGCATAACCGAGTGCCGGCACGCGCTCACCGGCGCCTGCTCTGTGGACTTTGGCCCAAAGCTCTTCCGCGAGATGCGGAGCCAGCGGCTGTAGCAAAACGAGGAAATCGTGCAAGAGCGAAGCGGGTTTGGTTTCCCAGGTCATGGCTTCATTGATAAATATCATCAGGGCCGAAATAGCGGTGTTGAAGCGAAGCCCCTCCAGATCTTCGGTGACCTTCTTGATGCAGGCGTGAAGCGCTTTGAGTTGCGCGGGAGACGGTGCGACCTCTTTGATGGCAGAGCTGATTTGGATTTTTTCAAGGAACTCCCCGGCCCGACTCGGTTCGGCCGCCGAGTTCTGTTCGAATTCGGTTTCGCTTTTCTCATCCACGACCAGGCGCCAAACGCGCCCAAGAAAACGGTAAACGCCTTCAACGTTTTTGGTGTCCCAAGGTTTGGTCATCTCCAGCGGCCCCATGAACATTTCATAGAGTCGAAGCGAATCGGCACCGAACTCATTCACCATGTCGTCCGGGTTCACCACATTCCCGCGGGCTTTGGACATCTTCTGCCCGTCTTCGCCCAGGATCAGGCCCTGGTTGACCAGCTTGTAGAAAGGCTCGGCCGTCGAGACGTAGCCAAGATCAAAGAGCACCTTGTGCCAGAACCGCGCATAGAGCAGGTGCAGAACCGCGTGCTCGGTGCCGCCGACGTAAAGATCAACTCCCGGGGTGGACTGGCTGGCCGAGGTCGGAGACTCTGGACTTTTGACTTTGGACTTTAGACTTTCTGCGCCCATCCAATATCTTTCGGCCGCGACATCTACGAATCGTTTTTCGTTCTTTGTATCCAGGTAGCGCAGGTAGTACCAGCAACTGCCGGCCCATTGGGGCATCGTGTTGGTTTCCCGCTTCGAGCCGTCCGGCAGGTTGACCCATTCCTTTGCGCGGGCGAGCGGGGGTTGGCCGTCCGGAGTCGGCTTGTAATCCTCCAGCGGCGGCGGCAGGACCGGGAGCGCCGATTCGGGCAGAGCTTCGTGATAGACCTGGCCGTCCGGAGCGGTCTTCCAAACAATCGGGAACGGCTCACCCCAGTAGCGCTGACGGCTGAACAGCCAATCGTGAAGTTTGTAGTTGACCGTCTTTTTGCCCAGGCCCTTCGACTCCAGCCAGCCAATGATTTTTTGTTTCGCCTCAGGAGTGGGAAGACCATTAAGGGAAATTTCCTGGTGGGCGGAGTTGACGGCCGTACCGTCGTCTAAAAACCCATGCCAATCCTTGCCCTCCGGCGGCTGCACCACCTGCACGATCGGAAGGCTGAACTTCGTCGCAAATTCAAGGTCACGGGCGTCGTGGCCCGGCACCGCCATAATGGCGCCGGTGCCGTAACTCGCGAGCACGTAATCGGCAATCCAAATCGGGATCCTGTGGCCGTTCACGGGGTTGATCACATACGCCCCGGTAAACACGCCGGTCTTTTCTTTGGCCAGCTCGGTGCGCTCCAGGTCGGATTTCTTCGCTACGTCCGCCTTGTAGCTCAGCACGACATTTCGGTGTTCGGGCGTGGTGATGAGGTCCACCAGCCGGTGTTCCGGCGCCAATACCATATAGGTCGCGCCAAAAAGCGTATCCGGCCGCGTGGTAAAGACCCGGATGCGGCTCGGGCCTCCACCCGCTTCCCGGTCCGCAATTTCGAAATCCACTTCTGCCCCCTCGCTCCGACCAATCCAATTCCGCTGCATTTCCTTGAGCGACGGACTCCATTCAATTGTGTCGAGGTCCCGAAGCAATCGCTCGGCATACGCTGTAATCCGCAGCATCCACTGCCGCATCGGCTTGCGCACCACGGGAAAGTCGCCGACCTCGCTTTTGCCATCGACGACTTCCTCGTTGGCCAGCACGGTGCCGAGTTGTTCGCACCACCAGACCGGCGCCTCGGTGACATAGGCCAGCCGCTTTGAATCGCGGTACGCGCGCCGCTTGGATTCCTCCAATTCAGCCGGATAACGAAGCGTCTCGATCGGCTCGGCCTTGTTTGTTTCCTGGTTGAACCAGGAATTGTAAAGCTTGAGGAAAATCCACTGAGTCCATTTAAAGTACTCGGGGTCCGTGGTGTCGAGCTCGCGGCTCCAATCATAGCTGAAGCCGAGTGCTTTGATCTGCCGCTTGAACGTCGCAATGTTCTGTTCGGTCGTTTGGCGCGGATGCTGGCCGGTCTTGATGGCGTATTGCTCGGCGGGAAGCCCGAAAGCGTCCCACCCCATCGGGTGCAACACATGGAATCCACGCGCGCGTTTATACCGCGCCAGGATGTCGGTGGCGGTGTAGCCTTCCGGATGGCCGACATGCAAGCCCGCGCCGGACGGGTAAGGAAACATGTCGAGGATATAGAACTTGGGCAGTTCCTCGGTCCTGGTGTTGGCGTGACGTTCGGCGAAGGGATGCCCCGGAGGAATCGATTCGCCCGGGTTCCAGGCGCGGAAACTCTGCTGCTCCTCCCAGTGGCGCTGCCATTTGGGTTCGAGCAAGTGGAATGGATACTGCCGGCGTCCAGATGTCATAGTGAAACAAGAATCAATAACGGTTTCCGTTCTAAATAATACGGCGAAGACATTAATTGCAGACAAAGGCCGGATGCAAGGCCGGGTATTGAGTTGCGTCCGCTCCGTCGCAAGGCAGGAAAGCTATTGCCGGGTTCGCCGTTTTACCGTAAAAGGCTGCTAATGCAGATTCCAAAACCTTTGCTCGTCGTCTGCGCGGCCGCTTGGGCCATCTGTGTCCACGGCGCAGATAGCGAAGGCCAGGCCAAGGCAAGGCAAGCCTTGGAAAAGAAGCTCAACGAACTGCAAACCCCCTGGCCGGAGTCCTCCACCCCGGCTGTGACCCCGCGCCCGGCCGCCGAGGTCCGGAGCGACTCCGACGCCATCGCCAGAGCGCGCGAGGCGGTACGACAAAAAATCCAGGAGGACCGACCGGAGTCTCGGCCCATCCCGCGACCGAGTCAGTTTCTGGCGCATGCAGCCGAGACACCTTCAAGTCTCACTCCGGACGCGAAGGCCGCAGTACCGTTTGCCCTCGCGCACGCGCTTGGCCCCCAACCCGTACCTGCACTCGCCGTTGAACCTGCCGACACGGCGCCTCCGGGCGCGAACTCGGAAGCCCTCACTGAATTCATCAAAGCCATGCGCCGAGAGATGCAGGACGCCCTGGCCCAAACACCGTCCGTTCCCGCTAATCCCGTGTCACTCACGGAGGGCCGGCAACCCCGGACTGAGTCAGGGTCCGCCGCGTCTTCCGTCTCGGCGCCGAACGTTGCCTCCCCATGGGCACCCACGCCCCCCGTTGAAAAACTGTCCCTCGTCCAGCCCCGCAGAGACATTCTCGCTGCCGAGCCCACACCTATCAACGATCCCGGTCGGACCGCCGATGGACATTCCGGGAAATCGAAGAATTCAGAAAAGAAAACATCCGTGCTCGGCGCCCCGTTGGTTTTCCCTCCGCTGGAACATCCGCCCTTGCCCATTTCCGCCGTTCAACAACAACGTCTGCAAGCTCTGCTCTACCGTTACCAAAAGGACGAAATCAGCGCGGCGGAATATCACTTGCAGCGCGCAGCGGTCCTCAGCGAACAATGAGCGTCAGGCCGCTCCCAGCCGGCCTCGCTGAGAGAAACTCTGAAAGTTCATTGGACAGAATCCATCACGTGAATATATTCTTGACCAGATCTCCTGAATTGAGCGCGGCTGGGAGACTTTTCGCTGCCATGCCGCTGCCGGATTTGTCTGGCCGTGAAAGGAGCCTTGTCACATGGATTTGAGAATCTGCGGGTTGAGCTCGCGTCAAGCCGATGGGACAGTTTGTCAAGGCTGGCATCGCCGGCACTTGAGGCCCGCTGCAATGTGGTTCGCCCGCTCTCTGCTCGCGGCTGCCTTTTTCTGTCCAGCTCTAACGCTCCGCCCTGAAACCCTGCCAGCCGCCACGCCTTCCACCGTTGGCCTCACGCTTCCCGATCTGCGGCAACGCGTTCTCCAGCGCAACGAAACCCTCCAGGGACGCCTCTTGGGTTATGAGGCGCAGCGTAGCCGCGCGCGCGCGGAGTACGGCGTCTTCGAGCCCGACCTGTTTGGCTCCTTCACCCACGAAGTCAATAATCGCAAAAATACTGCCCAGCAACAGACTGAGCTGCTTGGAGCGGCGACGTTCAATGAAACCAACAACAATTACGAAAGCGGCCTGGAAACCCTGGTGCCGTCGGGCGCGCGGGTAAGGCTGGGCTACACCCTGCGCGATCTTGAGAACAACCTGCAACCGGCTCGCGGGGCTACCAACGGCGAGTACCAAACCTTTTTCGGCCTTACTGTCACCCAGCCTCTGCTCAAGAATTTCGGGGCCGCCGTCACCATGGCCGGCATCCGGCTGGCGGCGATCTCCAACAAAATGGCTTTCCAGGAATACCGCCGCGACCTGATGGCAGTGGTTTCCGCCGCTGAAGCCACTTACTGGAACCTCTATCTCGCCCAGGAGCAGGTCCGCTTTTTTGAGGAGTCGGTCAAGACCGCCGAGAGCATCCTTCGGGACAATCGCGCCCGCCTCGAAACCGGCAAGGGCTCCGAGTTGGAAGTGCTGGAAGCCGAAGCGGGTCTCGGACTCCGTCAGGCCAAATTGACCGAGGCCCAGCAGAAACAGGTCGAGGCCGTCAACCGGTTGCTCTCGCTCTATGCCCAGGAGGCGCCCGCGGACGGCCTAGCCGTGCGGGCACTCGATGTTCCCCAAATCCCCGGCGAGCTTCCGGAATACCAGGCCTTACGCCAGGCGGTTTTCAACTTGAACCCGGACTATCTGATCGCGCGGGAAAAGGTGCAGCAGGATCTCGTGCGCGTGGGTGTAGCCCGCAACCAACGTCTGCCGGCGTTGGACCTCAAAGGCAGCTATGGCTTGAACGGTTTGGGCAACACCCCCGGCCTGTCGTGGACGGACGTCGAGCGCCAAACCGAACCATCCTGGTACATCGGCGCCGAGTTCCACATCCCCCTGGGCGGCGGCATCAAGAGCCGCAACGAACTGATCGCTACGCGCCTGGAGCTTGATTCTTCCGAGGTGGCCCTTCGGAGCCTCCAGCTCGAAATCCTCAACAGTCTCAATACCGCCTGGCGCAAAATCCAGAGCACTCGCGGCAGCGTCGCCAAGTACCAAACCGCCGTCAAATACAACCTCAACGTCCTCGATGCCGCCCTCACGCGCCTCGAGGCTGGCAAAATCGAAAGCCGCAAGGTCCTCGAAATCGAAGCCGACCTTTTGGAATCGAGGGTCTCGGTCGTGGAATCCCTGGTGCACTGCCAGCTTGCCCTGCTCGAGTTGGAGATGATCCACGGCGTTTTCCTCGAGCGGCGGCATTTGGAGGTCACCCAAGGTGACTTGCAGCTAGCCACGGTGCACCTTGGCCGGAGCCGAACCCTCGGCGACCAGGAATACCGGAAGGGCATGGACGACGCCGCGCGCCTGCGCGGTCAACCGGAGGCTCAAGAAGACCCCAGGTTCTCCAACCTTCCCCTCAAGTGAGCAAGAATTCCCTGAACTATTTATTCGCCGGCCAGCCGGGTCGCCCACGGCTCGCCCTCCTGCTATCCGCCGCCGTGCTGGCGTGGTTGCCCGCCCATGCCGCGGAACCGTTCTCACACAAGGGCATAACGGAGCCGGTGTTCGATGTCACCTTGAGTCTCCCGGTGCCCGGCATCATCACGGCCCTGAAGTTTAAGGAGGGTGACTTCGTTCAGACCAATGATATCATCCTGGACCTGGATAACCGGATCGAGGCGCTCGAGGCCGACCGGCGCAAATGCATCATGGAAAACCACAAAGCCGATTGGGAAAGCACGCGCATTGTGTTCGACAAAAGCTCGTCGGTGAGCCGCGATGAGCTGCTCAAGAAGGAGTCCGATTACAAAGTCGCACTGGCGGAGTATGACCAGGCCAGGGAACAGTTGCGCCGCCGCAGTCTCATCGCGCCAGGCGCCGGCGTCATTACCGAGATCAAACTCCACGAGGGCGAGGCCTGTGCCGCCTATGAACCCGTCGTGCGCGTCGTCGATACGCGCCGATGCTACTTCGTCAGCAATCTCGAAGCCGGCGACCCCGTCCGCCTCAAAACCGGCCAGAAGGTTGAAATCGAAATCGAAAACCCCACCGCGCCCCTCAAAGTCGAGGCCCAGCTCGTCTTTGTCTCGCCCGTCGTCGATGCGGCCAGCGGTTTGCAAAAGATTAAAGCCGTCTTCGACAACACCGATGGCAAAGTCCGGCCCGGCCTGGCCGGAAGAATTCTTTTGGGAGAACTGCGCCCATGATCGATGAATCTCCCCGGACCCGTTCCAACCTGGACGCCGCCCTGGAAGAGTTGGGTCAACTGGCCCAGTTCGCCGGTCCGCCTACGGAATTCTGGCCCCGTTTTCTCGCTGCGATTCAGCAACTGACCCTTACCGACAAACTGGTCCTGCTCAGCCGCAAACCCAATGCGCCCTGGCGTCAGCTCATGATTTGGCCCGCCGAGTCTCCGCCTTCGCGTATGCTCACGGCGTTCCTGACGCAGTTAGATGAATTGGCAACCCGCGCGCTGGGCCCCGGCGGCCTCCTGGCGCCCTTGGAACCCAAAGCGGGGCCCGCCGCCCACAATTTTATCATCGCCGCGCGGGTGGACCTGTCGAACGAGGAATGCGTCATGGCCGGCCTGCTCTCCGAAGTCACCGCCGCCACTGCCGGCCAGTCCTGGCTGGCTCTGCGCCTCGCCGTTCACCTCGCCCAGGGCTACCAAACCAGCCTCACCGTCCGCCAGGCCAAAGCCGACTTCGAGAAGGTCGCCGCCGTCCTGGATTTGACCCTCAGCGTCAGCAATGAAAAACATTTTCTGGCCACCGCCATGGCCTTCTGCAACGGCCTGGCCACGCGCTTCAATTGCGACCGCGTCAGCCTCGGGTGGCAGGAACGCGGTTATACCCGCCTCAAAGCAATCAGCCGCACCGAAAAATTCGACAGGCGCATGGCGGTGGCCCAGGCCATCGAAACCGCCATGGATGAGGCCCTCGATCAGGATGAAGAAGTCGTTTGGCCTGCCCCCGAAAGCGGCTCCGCCATCACCCGCGACCACCAGCGCTTTGCCACGGACAACAAAGTCCCCTTTGTCTGTTCCCTGCCACTTCGTTCCGATAAAGAGCCCGTGGCCGTGGTGATGTGTGAGCGGCACACAGTGCCGTTTTCCGAAACTGACCTCCAGCAGGTTCGCCTCGGCTGCGACCTGGCTGCGGTGCGGCTGGCCGAGCTGAAACAGCAGGACCGCTGGATTGGCGCCCGCTGGGCGGCGCAACTCCGCCAACGCCTGGCCGAACTCATCGGCCCCGAACACACCTGGGCCAAACTCCTGGCCGCCCTCATCGTCCTGCTTCTGGCCGTGCTGTTTTTCCTCCGCGTCCCCTACCGCGTCGAAGGCAACTTCGTGCTTCGCAGCGACGACCTGAGCTACCTGACCGCCCCCTTCGAAGGTTATATCGACCAGGTGCTTGTGCGCCCGGGTGATGCCGTTGCCGCGGGAGCCCCCCTGCTCAAACTCAAGACCGCCGAACTCGAGTTGGAGCAATCCTCCGCCCTCGCCGACCTGAATCGCTATCAGCGCGAGACCGAAAAAGCCCGCGCTGCCAGGGCCCTCGCCGATATGCGTATCGCCGATGCCCTGGCCGACCAGGCCTCTGCGCGTCTCGAACTGGTGCGTTACCGCATTGCCCACGCGACCATCACCAGCCCCTTCGCCGGCGTGGTCGTGGAAGGCGACCTGCGCGAGCACCTCGGCGCGCCGGTCAAGACCGCCGACGTGCTCTTTAAGGTCGCCCGGGTTGACACCCTTTACGCTGAGGCCGAGGTCAACGAACGCGACATCCACGAGATTCTCGGTAAAACCACCGGCCAAATCGCCTTTGTCAGCCGGCCCCGGACCAAGTTCCCCATCCGGATTCTCACCATCGAACAAGCCGCCATGCCCAAGAACGAAGCTAACGTCTTCCTTGTGCGCTGCGGCTTCGTCCGGCAGCCCCAGCCTTGGTGGCGTCCGGGAATGAGCGGCATCTGCAAGTTCAACGTCGAGAAGCGCTCTCTGATCTGGATCCTGACCCACCGCACGGTGGATTTCCTGCGGCTGAAACTTTGGTGGTAACCGCCTTTCGAACCGCGCATGGCTGAACCCCTCGGCACTTTCAGCGAATCCTGGCACCGCATCGCCGGCCAGCGCGTTTATCTCCGCCCCGACGCCGTCGTCCAGCGGCACCGGTACCGCGGGGAACGCTGGATTGTCCTCCAGAATCCTCTCAGCAACCAATTCTTCCGGCTCCGCCCTGCCGCCTATGAGTTCGTCGGCCGGCTCCGCCCGGACCGGACGGTGCAGGAAGTCTGGCAGGAATGCGTCGCCCGTTCTCCGGATGACGCCCCGGGTCAGGAAGCCGTTCTTCAGCTCCTCTCCCAACTCTATTTCGCCAATCTGCTCCATTACGAACAGGCCCTCGATAGCGCCCAATTGTTCGAACGCTCCAAAAAGCGCCGCCAGCGTGAAATCTCCTCCCGCCTGCTCAACCTCATGTTCATGCGGTTCCCCTTGCTGGATCCCGACAACTTCCTCCTGCGGACCTTGCCCGTGGTCGGCAGGCTAATCAGCCCCGCCGGCGCTGTCCTCTGGCTGGTGACCCTTGGCCTGGCCATAAAGGTCGTCCTGGACAATTGGCAGTCGCTGCGCCTCCAGGGACAGGGCGTGCTCGCCCCGGGGAACCTGCCTTTGCTCTACCTGGGGTTGGTGGTGATCAAAACCATACACGAGTTTGGCCACGCCTATTTCTGCCGAAAGTTCGGCGGCGAAGTGCACGTCATGGGGGTGATGCTGATGATCTTTACCCCGGTTCCTTATGTGGACGCCTCTTCGAGTTGGGGCCTGCGCGAACGCTCGAAGCGCATATTGGTCGGGGCCGCCGGCGTCATCGTCGAGTTGTTCGTCGCCGCGCTGGCGGTTTTCGTCTGGTCCAGGACCGGGCCGGGCACCCTCCATAGCCTGGCCTTCAACATGATGTTTGTCGCCTCGGTCTCAACCATCATCTTCAACATCAACCCGCTGCTGCGCTTCGACGGTTATTATATTCTCTCCGACCTGCTGGAGATCCCCAATCTGTCCCAGCGCGCCAACCAGGAGTTGCGGCATCTCTGGGAACACTACATCTTCGGCGTCAAGGATTCCTCCAGCGCGGCGCCGACGCCGGCCGAGGCTGCATGGCTCGTCGTGTTCGGCATCGCCAGCGGCATCTACCGTGTGCTCGTCTTCAGCAGTGTATTGCTGCTTGTGGCTGACCGCTTCCTTCTTATCGGCCTGATCATGGCCGCCGTATGCGCGATTTCCTGGGTCACCGTGCCCGCGGGCAAGTTCATTTACTACCTGGCCACCAGCCCCCGCCTGCAGCGGGTGCGCTGGCGGGCCTGTGCCATCACCGCCGGCCTTGCCGTGGTGTTGCTGGTGCTGTTGGGAGTCATTCCCTTCCCAACTCACTTCCGCGCGCCGGGCGTGGTTCAAGCGGAACGACGCAGCGGCGTCATTAATGATGTGCCGGGCAAAGTCGAGAAACTGCTGGTCCAACCCGGCAGCATGGTGTCGCTCGGTCAGCCTCTGCTGCAGCTCACCAACCAGGAGCTGGGTTTGGCGCTGGCCGAGGCGCAAAGCGTTTGCCGGGAAACCGACGCGCGCCTCCGCGAGGCTCTCAGCAAAACCAATGCTGATGTGAAACCGCTCGAAAGCCGCCTGGAAGCCGCTTCGAGCCGCCTCGAGAAACTCAAAGCGGATGAGGCTGCCCTTACGGTCCGGGCGCGCCACGAAGGAATCTGGGTCGCCCCGCGCATCCAGGAGGTCGTTGGCCGCCAATTGGACCGCGGCGTCGCGCTGGGCCTCGTGGTAAACCCTGCTTCCTTCGAGTTTGTCGCGACCATTCCGCAGACGGACGCCGATGCCGCCTTCGCCCGCCAGCCGCGCAAAGCCACCGTTCGCCTTCGCGGCCAGGCTGGCTCCCTGTTGAATGTCTCCCAATGGACCGTCGTTCCTGGCGGAAAACAAACTTTGCCTTCCCCTGCCCTGGGCTGGGCCGCGGGTGGGGAAGTCCCGGTTTCGGCCAACGAGCCTGCGAAGGCGAAGGAACCTTTCTTCGAGATTCATGCCAATCTCCTGCCGGCACAGAAGGTGGCGTTGCTTCACGGACGTTCCGGCACCATCCGGTTCACCCTGGCTCCCCAGCCGCTCCTCCAGACCTGGCTGCGCCGCCTGGGCCAGCTCCTGCAGAAGCGCTACCAGTTGTGAACACCCCCACCCAGGCCTATCGCCGGTTGCAATTCCATCCCCCCGACCGGCTCCTCAAAGGACTGGACGCGCGGGTCAACGCTCTGGTTGGCCTGTACCAGCGGCGCGGTGATGTTCTTTCCCGGCTCCGCCGGCAAGCGCTCCAGATCGATGCCCAGGCCGCCGACTGGGTGGCCTTGCACGATTACCAGCTCCACCAGCGCCTGCTGGAGTTCCGCGACCGTTTTCGCCGTGGTGGCCAGCATCTGGACGAGGTTCTGGTTCCGACCCTGGCGGCCATCCGCGAAGCCGCCGACCGCAAGCTCGGGCTGCGCCCTTTCACCGTGCAACTCATGGGCGCGTTGGCCCTCCACCGGGGTTACCTGGCCGAAATGGCCACTGGCGAAGGCAAAACCCTCACCGCCGGCCTGGCCGCTGTGCTGGCCGCCTGGACGAACCGGCCCTGCCACGTCGTCACCGTCAACGATTACCTCGTCGAACGCGACGCCCAATGGATGCGCCCGCTCTATGAGTTTTGCGCGGTCCGCACCGGTTGGGTCACTGCCCCCATGGGACCGGCCGACCGCCGCAAGGGCTACGCCGCCGATGTCACTTACGTTACCAGCAAAGAGCTGCTGGCTGATTTCCTGCGCGACCGCCTCCGCCTCGGGACCGTCACCGACCCCGCCCGGCGATTGCTGCGCGAGTTGGTTCGTCCGCGCTCCTCCGCGGGCGATGACGGCGTGGTCATGCGCGGCCTGCATTCCGCCATCATCGATGAGGCCGATAGCGTGCTCATCGATGAAGCCGTCACGCCGCTGATCATCTCCGCGCCGCACAAGAACTCCCTGCTGGAAAGCGCCGTTACCGCCGCGAGCCAAATCGCCGCCGCCCTCGAGCTGAACGCCGACTACCGGTTAAACCACCGTTACCGCGAAGTCGAATTCAGCCCGGCCGGCCGCGCCAAACTTGACTCGCTCTGCCAGGATCTGCCGGGCCTGTGGCGAGGAACCGAACGCCGGGGCGAGCTCATCCGCCAGGCTCTTGTCGCGCGCGAGTTCTTCCTGCGCGACAAGCAATACATCATCGCCGACGGGAAAGTCGTCATTGTGGATGAGTTCACCGGCCGTCAGATGCCGCAGCGCACCTGGCGCCAGGGCCTGCACCAGGCTATCGAGGCCAAGGAAGGTCTGGCTCTTTCTGATCCCTCCGAAACCATCGCCCGGCTGAGTTTCCAAAGGTTCTTCCGCTGCTTTCATCGGCTGGCCGGCATGACCGGCACCGCCCGGGAAGCGGCCTTCGAGTTTTGGCAAATCTACAAGCTGCCGGTCGTGGCCATTCCGACCAACAAACCCTGCATCCGCGAGCACTGGCCCGACCGGGTCTTCCTCGACGAAGCCGCCAAATGGCAGGCCGTCGCCGAGGATGTCGCTCGTGTCCAATCGGCCGGCCGGCCGGTCCTGGTTGGCACCCGGAGCGTGGTCGCCAGCGAGAAACTCGCCTCCCTGTTGGCCGGCAAGGGCTTGGAATGCCAAGTCCTGAACGCCGTCCGGCACCAGGATGAGGCGGCGCTCGTCGCCGTGGCGGGTGAAAGCGGCCGCATCACCATCGCCACAAACATGGCCGGGCGCGGCACCGACATCAAACTCGGACAGGGCGTAACTCGTCTGGGCGGCCTCCATGTGCTGGCGACCGAGCGCCACGAATCCACGCGGGTGGACTGGCAGCTCTTCGGTCGCGCGGCCCGCCAGGGCGACCCGGGAAGCGCCCAGGCCTTCGTCAGTACCGAGGACGAACTGGTCCGGCGTTACCTTCCCGGCACCGTTTCCAACGCTTTGCGCCGGGCCGTTCAAACCAGGATGAGCGCGTGGCAGAAACTCGCGCACGGCGCCTTCGCCCTGGCCCAACGGCGCGCCCAGAAACAGGCCTTCCGGCAGCGCCAGTCGATCCTCCAGGCTGACACCTGGCTTGACGAGAGCCTTTCGTTCGCCGGCTCAGATGTCGTTTAAAAAAATATGTCGGATCACGGATGCAGTTCAATCACACAGGCTTCCAGCGCCTTCGCACACAATGGCAAGATTCCGTCTCGCATCAATTCTTCGCCCGTGAAGGTTTTCCCTTCCTGAGCTATTGCTGCGCGGCCGGGAGCAGGGTTTAGCTCGCCGAGCACATAACGCCTGGCCGGATCGAGCCCCTGGGGTCGAACTTCGGGGCTTTGGCCATTCTGCAACTGGAATACAAACACGACAGCCCGGGAGTGGTCAGGAGACACAAAACTCAACGCACCGCGGAATCCCTGGTGCGGGTCTTCCAGCCTGTAGAGATCGCCTAAGGACGTTACCTCGCGGATCTTCTTGTAAGCAGCAATGGCGCCGGAGCAGACGGCTTTGTCCGCCGCCGGCAATTTGTTCAGATCGAGATCCATGCCGAAGCGCGCGCTCATCGCCACGCTGCAGGCGAAGTGCATCGGACGATTGCCCCAATGCGTCACATGTCCGGCGAGCGCGGTCGGCGGGAAGAAATAGGAGTAGTCCCATTGCATCGGCACGCGCGCCACAGGGTCGGTGTTGTCGCTGGGCCAGAATTCGTGAAAATACTTCAAGGCGCCATAATCCACCCGTCCTCCGCCTCCCGAACAGAGCATCAGTTCGGTGTCCGGAAAGGCCTTCGCTATTTTTTCCATCAACGCATAAAGCGTCTGGACGTAATTAATCCACAGCTCGGACTGGCTCTCTGGCGCGAGATACGGCGAGCCGGGCTGCGTCAGATACCGGTTGCAATCCCACTTGGCATAAGTGATGCCCGGCACACTAAGGATGTTCTTGATCGTATTCCATTCGAAGTCCCGCACGGCTGGCCGCGTCAAATCCAAAACGAGTTGGTTGCGTTGCAATTCGAGTTCGCGCTTTGGCTGGCGGATTACCCAGTCGGGATGTTTTTCGAACAGTTCGCTTTTCGGGTTCACCATTTCGGGCTCCATCCAAATGCCGAACTGAAGACCCCGCTTGACCGCTTCGGCCGCCAGCGGCGCAAGGCCGTTCGGCAGGCGTTTCCGGTTTGGCTCCCAGTCCCCCAGGCCCGCATGATCGTTGGTGCGCGGATATTTGTTCGCAAACCAGCCATCGTCCAGCAGGAACAATTCCGTTCCGATTTCCTTCGCGGGGCCGAAAAGGCCCGCGATGCGATTGAAGTCGAAATCGAAACCGGTCGCTTCCCAATTGTTCAACAAGACCGTGCGAGTTTTATGGCCGTCGCGCATTCCGAAATCGCGAGCCCACCGGTGAAATTTCCGGCTCATGTCCCCCAGCCCGGCGCCGCTCCAAACCCAAATCATGGCCGGCGTGGTGAATCTTTCGCGCGGTTTTAAGTGATAACTCGAGGCAAACGGGTTGATGCCGCACAAAGCGCGCACTCCGCGGTCATTGTCATCGAAAGCGCATTGAAAGCTGCCGGACCAGGCGAGGGAGCCGGCGAGGACTGCGCCGTTGGTTTCCGTCGATTGGCCGTTGAGCGAGAGAATAAAAAACGGGTTCCGAAACTGATGCGCCCGCACCCCGAGCTTCGAATCCAGCACTTTCGTGCCCGGAGTGATTTTCTCGGTGATGGGACTCAACATCTCCTTGGCCCAATCGCCGAAGAAGTGGGTCAGATAAACATTCGTATTCAACCAGAGCGAGGTCGAGGCTATGCGTTTCAGCGTTACGGCGCGCGGTTCCTGATGCTGGATTTCTGTCCATTGCTCGATGACATCCTCCTCACGATGGGTCCGGAAGCAAAGCGTGACCTCACAAGGATAAGCCGGGTCACGCAAGCGAATGCGAGTCACCTCAATGTCAGTGGTCTCATCGGTGCGTGTCATTCCATCGTAGAGAAGCGTCGTTGAGGTGTTGCCGTCCGCATGAATCAACTCCAGAGCAGGTTCCCACACATAGCCATCCCCCGCCGGTGGATAAGATTCGTCGTCCCTCTGGAGCTTCGCTTTCGGGGCCGTCCCCCCAATCGGAGACTGATAGAGGCGGCGGTCGCCCCCCACCTGAAAGTTCACTGTCAGGCCTTTCGTTTTTAGCACCAGCGATTCCGTTGCGAGCGACGAGGCGGTACCGATGATCGCCGAGGTCAAAGCGACCAGACTCAGGAGACAATTGTTCTTTCGCATAGTTTCAACTTTTGGCGGATTGAGTCTTAGCCAATCCGAAGGCGGACCTGCCAGGTCGCGGTGCTGGCGCTGGCAAGAATGCCAGACCATCCACAACCGGCCGCCTCAGTCAGTCCGTCGGCGCCCGCATTCGTCGGTTCGATTGCAAAATGATGGTGCCCGTGCCACCCGCCTCTTGTCAGCCACAATCCCAGCGCATTGTTTTCGGCCGTGTTCCATTCGAAGTCGAGCCGCTCACCGGTTTTCTCATTCTGAATCCCGCTGAAGCCGTGAGTCAATGGCCCGGCGAACAATTTTGAACAGTTTTGTTCCGGAATGGCAGAATCGACTGAGTCAATCCAGCTTGCCCCTTTAAGCAGGGCCCGTGTGGAGGCCGGCAGTATTAGCCGGTCGCCCGGTTGCACCCTCAAAAGTGGATGCATCGTCCACACAAAATACTCAGGCGCCGAGCTTCGGTTAAGCAACCGGTAGCTAAATTGCATTTTGTTTTCATCCAGCTCGAGAGTGCGTTCGAAATCGAACGGAGAGATTTTCAAGCTGATGGAGGTTTTCAGCACCCCGTTTTGCCAGGCTTCTTCATCAACCTTCCACGAAGCGCTCCAAACTTCTCCGTGATCCGGCAGCTTGCGCCCCCGCCAGACACAGGGCGCTATCGTTGGCAGACATTCATCCACGCCGACCAGAGGGCTGGTTGAAAAATCGTCTCCCGGCTGGTTGCGAAAAAGCCTGGCGCCACCAACCGGATGCCACAGCCATTCCCGTCCGGTTCGAAGGTCTTTCAGGGAAATGATCCTGGCACCCAGTTCCGGAACCACGGCCAATCTGACCCGTTCATTCCCGAGCACGTAAATCGTGAAGCCCTGTTCCTGTCTGACTTCACGAGCCAGCTCAAAGCTTTGGCGCGCCAGGTTCATTTTTGTACCGCTTTCGGAAAGTCCATAATTTTGCCGTGATTCCGCAAGTCAGTCGCCGGGGTAAATCAGCCGGAAGAAGGCGCTGGAAGCATTCAAGGGAAAGATGCAGAAGTTTGTTCCTGCACAACCAGCCACGTTCGACCAACCGGCGCCCGAACCCAAATTGTTGGTCTGCACTTGCAGCTTCCAGCCGGTATGGTTGGTGGGCCAGCTTAAGAGCACGCTGCCGTTGGTAATCTGAGCTGTGATGTTTGTGGGACTCAGGGAGCTGGGAATAATCGTGAGCGCGGCGGTGTTTGTCGCGTTTCCGTTTCCTCCCGTGACTTCGACCGTGTAATTTCCAATGCCCGCCGGAGTCATGGGATTGATGGTAATCGTGTTGGCAACGCGGTTGACCAGCACGGCGCCATCTTTTTTCCAACGATAGCTGAACGGCGGAGTTCCCGAAGCGATCGTGTTCAAGGTCACCGAGTCGCCCAAATGCGCCGATTGGTTTGTCGGCCCCGTGGCCGTCGTGCCACCCGAACCGAGCCGGAATAATTTCGCCTGTTTCGCCTCAAGGTTCACCAGCCACGTCGTTCCGCCCACTGAGGAGAGGGCACCACTCCACAAATCCATCGCGGTATAGGTTCCAGCGATGCCCGCCCGCGCCAGAGCAAGAGCCTTGACGGTGGCGGACGAGGTGTAGTTAAACACCGCAACGTACCAGGTGCTGCCGTCCTGCCTAACGAACACATCCGGCGCATTCGTTCCCGTGTTGCCTTCGACGGGGCGGAAAGTGACACCCGAGCGCGCGACTTCGTTGATGTTGGCGTTGGTAAGGCAGGCTTGCGCCAGGTTTTGTCCAACCGCAGACGCGAGGTCGTCGCTGTTCAGGAAGATGGTTCCTGAAATCGCGCAGTTGATGAGGCGGCTCTGGTTTTCATTGGCGCTGCTGCCGGAAAATCTCATCATGTCGGGATCGTTGAATTGATAGAGCCGGTCGTTGAGCCACCAGCCATACGAGACGGCCTGCATGGTGGCTTTGGTGTCGCCAATGGAACCGGCCGCATCACAATAAATGCGGCGGGCGTTCGCGTATTGATAAGGGAAAATCGGCGCGATGGATTCGCTGAGGAAAAGCTTGCCGCTGTTTTGCGATACGAGGTACTGCAGGCCCTGGTTGTAGGCCTGTATCCCGGTCATGACGTTCGGGTCATAGTGAACGCCTTCCAGCGCTCCGTGGGTCAGGAAGTCGAGTTTCAGGTAGTCGAAGCCCCGGCTCTTAAAATAATTGAGATAATAGGCTGTCATCTGCTTGAAGCCCGGATGCGTCGGGTCGATGGCGATGCCGCCGTCAACGGTCTGCACGCTGCCGTCAGCGGTCCGGAGATAGGCGTCGCTCCATTTGTAACCGCTCGTGCCGGTCATCGACCAATTGGTACCCTGGGCGGCCGTGCCCCAAAAGACGAACGGGGTCCAATAAATACCCGCCTTCTGGCCATTGGTGTGGCAAGCGTTTGCGAACTGCTGCAATTGCGAGTCGCTGAGGTTCGACCAGAAAGAGTCGAGGTTGACGTAAACGACGCCGTCGCAATTGAAGTTGTTGGTTTGGAGATGACTTTTGATGAAGGCCGAGGCGGCCATGGCGTTGGAATAACTGACGTTCACGCCATAGGCGTACCAGCTATTCCAGCCGAACGGCACACTGCCGGTCCAAACCAGCCTGGGCGCAACGGCGGCGTTCGCATCGCCATAGGACTCCAGCACGGCGCGCCAATCAGGGCCGAAGCCGGCAAACACGGTCGGCGAAGAAATCGTATTGCCACTCACCAGCCCGTGCTCGCTGACGTCGCGCGTATCACTGGAGGTCACGCCGCCATAAGCGTTCAGGACATCCAGTTTGTTGTTCGCCCCCTGGAAATAAACGCCCGTCTTCCAGGTGTCATGTGTCACCGAGCCGACGACCAAACCGTTGCGGCTCGTGTTGTCATAGAACGCGGATACTTCATAACTGCTGGAGGTGTTGTTAATCGACATCGCATTGTAGCTAAAGGTGAAGGAGTCATTGTCAAAAGGCACGATGAGGGCACGCACATCAGTGTAGCTGCCGACGTCCACGCCGCCGGCCGTATCCATCACCAGCGGCCCCATCCAGCGCGATTGTAGTCCGCTTCCCAGCACGTCGAGACGCGTCAAAAAGCTGTCGTCCTGAGCGAGGATGAACACCTGCTTCATGGTCGGCAAATCACCGCGCGTTGAGGTGATTTCGACCTGGTTGTTGGTCACCGTCCAGGAGCGGTTGGTATAGACGGTTCCGGTGATGTAATTCGTCAGCGTTGCGCCGGAATAGAGGCCGACACCCGCATAGAAACCGGAAATCTTGAGCGTGTTCTGCCAATAGAAATTCGCCCGGCCTGTGCTCAGGTCGTAGTCGAGACGGACGTTGGCATTAGTCATCCTCAGGAGGCTACCGGTCTGGACCGGGGGCAAAAGGAGCCCGGCCTGGCAGGCCGCAGCGGACAACCACAGGACGCAAGTGATCAAAGTTGCCGTAGCCGAACTAAGGAGGCGCCGAGCAATGCCAAAGAGGCATGAGATTTGAGCCTCCTTACGTCGGCTCCTGCAATGCAAGTGATGGTTCAAACGCGTTCGAAGCACATTCTATCAATCCCGCGCGACTTCGCCACTGTGAATCACCAACCAATCAATTTGGCGCCGGCTGGTTATTGCACCTTTACCCGGAAGAACTGCCGAGGCGCGGTGGCGGGGTTGGTGTAGGGGCTGGTTGCTCCGAACACGTTACTGTAGGTGCCTGAGACGTTCGTGGATTCCTGGAGCGTCCCGTTGGGCCAGCTTAAGACAACGTTGGTTCCCGACCTGGCGATGGAGAGAGTCACAGGCGCAACGCCGGCGTAGTTGATGCGCGTCAGCGTGAGTTGCGACCCCGGGTTGCCATCGGTGTGCAGGCTCAAGACCTGTCCAATCGAGGCCGACAAGTTGGTGAAGGCAACGACAATTTCCGGCGAACGCGGGGAGTTGAAAGTGTAACTCAAAGTGCCGCCGGAATAACTCACGCCGGTCGCGATTCCCGAAGGGTCGCTAAATCCCGGGTCGCTGGTGAAACCGGAGATAATGACCTGGCCGCTGGTGTAACGAGTTCCGAGCCCGGAAAGCCCGGCGCCGCCGGCGAAGTGGACGGTCAGGGATTCGGCGCCGTCGATGGACTCCGTGTTAGCGCCGCCGCTGATGCCAAACCAATTCACATTCTCATATAAATTCGCCGGCACAGTCCCGGGTGTATCGGAATAACCGGTCAGAGCCACCAATCCATCCTGAGTGTTGTAGTAGGGCGAAACGTTGCTGGTGATATCCGGCCCGAGGAGGGTCTGGGTCCGGGCGTACCAGATGCCGCCAATGCCAAATTGGCTGTCAGCCTTGTTCAGGCGAATGGTTCGGCCTGCTGAGGCCGCACGGTTCGTGAAGTAAAAGCTGCACGGGCCGGAGTTGGTCACGGTAAAAGTCAATGCCCCGCCGGCATAGCTGTGGCTGCCGGACGAGTTCGACGGGTCCTTGAAACCCGGATCGGTCACAAAGCCCGAGAGAATCACCGTGCCCCCGGAATAAACGCTGTCTAACCTGGCTAGGCCGACCCCATTGGCGAACTGCAGCGTAACTGAATTGTTCGAAACCACCGTTGCGCCCCCCGCCAGGCCGAAACATTCATCCTGGTATCTTCCCAGGTTCGCGAGCGTCACTGCATTTGAATCCGAATAGCCTCGGATGGTCAGCAATTGATCGAGCGAAACAAAGGTATTGGTAGAATTCTGTGGCACATTAGGCGGAATCACCTGCGGCCCGCCAAATCCTTCGCTGAAATCCACGCCAAAAAGGCCGGCATACCAACTCGGGGCGTTTCCATTTGGAGAAGCTGCGCCCGTAATTTTTAGCGTTCTTCCGGCCGTGGAGGCCGGGTTGGCAAGCAGGAGTTGGCCGTAGTCGCTTCCCGGTCCGTCGTTCAGATAATCGAAGCTCAGGGTCCCGCCGGCGTAGCTGAGGTTGCTGATGCGAGGCGCATAATAAGGGACGCCGGTCGCGCCGGGATCGCTGGCAAAGCCGCTGATGGTGATGCGCGCAAGGTTGCTACTGCCAGACCCGCCGTTGCCACCCGTGTAGAAAAACGTGATCATGCTCGCCCCGGCGCTGTTATCAAATTGGAGCGTCATGGACTCGGTTCCGTCGATCAAGGCGCCGTTGCCGGTCCCCGAATCAATGCCGAGCAACCAAAACCATTGGTACAAAGACGCGGGAACTGTGGCGGCAGTGTCCGCCCAGCCTGAGACCGTCAGCAGACTTTCAGTATTGACAGCCGTGAGGGTCGTGGGCCCGTGTGCGCCCGCGAACGGGGCATCATCGCGAAAGACCACTTTCCCGAGCGGGTAAGCTTCGCTGGGTTGAGGCAGGAGCGAGGTGAGCAGGAGGGCGGTGGACATCAGGCCGGCACGATGGATTTTCGACTCGATCAAACTTTTCATGGAATGGGTAAAGGTTTTTGATTCGTTGATGAACTACCCGGAATCTGCCGCAAAGAGACTGGGGATGGAATGGACGTTTCGATGAGGAGCATGGACTTTTGGCTTCAATCCCTCGTCCGCTGATGTGGGTGGCAGGTTCAACCAGCCGGGCGCTTCCCTGGAAAAGCCTTCGCACTGTAGCGGCGCCGATGCTCCGTTGGCGAATGGTTGTGCATCTTGCTGAACGCACGCGAAAAATAAAACTGCTCGGAAAATCCAAGTTGATCGCTGATTTGTTTGATCGGCAGATCCGACCCGTTTAGCAACTGGACGGCGCGTTGCATGCGCAGATGGTTCAGGTAGCTGAGCGGCGCATACCCGGTCACGCGTCGAAACAAGGTCGTGTAGTGCGAGCGTGACAAATTCACCAGCGCCGCCAGCGTTGCAACCTGCAGCGGCTCGCTCACGTGCCCTTTCATGAACTCAACACTTCGGTCGATCTGCTCGCGAACATTGGGCGCCCCGTAGCCGTGTTCATCCTTATGCCGCAGGATCCATCCCATCAGATGAGCCAATGAATGGGCGGCGTAAATCAATTGCGTCAGCGTAAATCCATGCTCGAGCGCCTCGACAACTTCTTCAAACAACGAGAACAGATATACATCTCCCCCCAGTGACACGACTGGCTTCTCTTTCGTGACCCCGAGGCGCGCCAAGTAAAGGGGCACGTTTGTCCCCACGGCGTGAAACCAATGGATTGTCCAGGGCGTCTTCTTGGCAGCTCCATAGACATGAGGGGTGCACGCTGTCACCACCAGCAGTTGATTCCGGGTTACTTCGTGCCTTCGGCCCGCAATTTCGCACCATCCGCTTCCTTCGGCGCAATGGATAAAAATCGTCTCGGGTGCTCCCTGTTCACGCGCGATGGTGTGCCCCTTGGCCTTTGGATAATAGCCCGCGTCGGTGGGCGCCAAATTCCGCAGCAGCGGGTCCTGCAAGGCCGTTGCCAGTATCGGTCTGGGGACCACCACAATCCGCTGTCCCTTAAAACCCTCGTGCTTCTCGTGCCATTTCATTTTCAGCGAAAACCAACGACCCGGATTATACTTGCGCAACTATAGCGCAATCATTCCAATCCAGTCTAAGCCATAACAATTCAGTTCAACCACAGATGGACACGGATAGAAAGGACTTCCCGTAATTTAGTTTGCACTCTGATGCCGATCACCGAACAGTGAGCAAGCGCGGGAGGTTGCCTGGGAAGTTTTGCCTCGGATAATCCGTGTCCATCCGTGGTTGTCCTCTGCATCATTCCGTCCAAGGGGATGCTGACCGATCTATCCACGCACACAAAAAAGCCGCCAGGCAAAGTGGCGGCTTTCGAGGACTAAAAAATTAGCCGATGCGTCGGCGCCTGGTTATGAGGAGCGCGCTGGCGCCTAAACCAAGAACGCTCAAAGTTGTCGGTTCAGGTACAGCGCTCAAATTATATCCCAGGTTGGCCACAGGATAGATCGCGTCCGACCCAGATTGATTCGGCGGTTCCATTGGGTAATTACCCGCGGAGTCGTACCTGCCGGCGCGGGTGAATTCCCAACCGGAGCCTAGTTGAACGTATTGAGAGTCCCAGGTGATTTGTCCGTTGTTTCCGTTATCCGGCGAAGTATTGGCGATCAAATCCCCCCACAGATCCACCCCGTCGGTTTGTGCCCCGATTACGTAATAACTGCCATAGTTGAGGGTCACCGTTGAAGCCAATTGCGCCCACCGGTACCCGTTGATCAGAGGCGCGGCCGTCCCCGCCGGCACCGTCGCGGTGGCAATGATGCCCTGGGTGTTGTTGTCCCACAGAGTCACCACGTGACTGCTTGCCAGGCCATCTCCATTCTGGTCGTAATACCCCAGCCAGTTCACTTGTGGATAATAGCTGTAGGAGGTGAGAAAAATTCCCCCCACCGTCCCCACGAATCCGTTTTGTGGCCCAGACGACAGGTTGACATTCGGCGTGTAAAGCATGCTATTGCCAATCGTTTGCGCCAAGGCCGTGGGGTTGGGCGCAAGAGACAACGCTGCCGCAAGGATGGTGAGAAAGGTTGTTGGTTTCATTTGATGGTTAGCGATTCATCGCTGTTGGCTGTGCTTTGAACTCATGCCAGGAAACCGCTCCCCGAGCACGAACAAAAACCGCAGAATCGTTCGTGTGGAATGCGACTCGTGACATGCATCGATAATGTCATGAACCTGTCCAAGAGGAATGGACAACCAACCGAACCACATGGACAATTGACCGGCATTTCTGAAAGCCGCAAGGAAACCGTAGCGCCTCACCGCAAGCAAGAGACAGAAGAGGGCGAGAACCACCTCAACCATGGTCAATAACTTACTTAAAATTTCGCTTGCCTTTTTTACCCGTTTTGGGTCAAATTAGTTTGTAGCTCAGGAAGGCGTCAGTTTGACGTATTCCCGCGTACAACAATTCGGAGCCGCGAAAGCGGCATTGAGAGGCAGACTATTGTGAAAACAGGTTTTCGCTTCGTGCGGTCAGGCATCTGGGGTTTCACTTGTGCAGTGTCCCTTTTTGCGCTGCAGGTCGAAGCGGTCACCATTTACACACTGCCGCCGGGAGGCAGCATGTCTGCGCTGGCGACTTCCTATCCGGTGGGCGTCGGTCCAGCCCTGGCAACCGCCACATCTCCTTTTAATAATGGAGCGCTTTCAGGCACTTTGTTTTCGTCCGTTTATTCCGGCGACACCGCCAACCCTTATCCCGGCGGGCTGACCTTCACCTACCAGCTCAGCATCGCCCCTGGCAGCCCCGACTCTTCAAGTGAAATGACCGTCAGCTCCTTCAGTTCGTTCCACACCGACGTCAGTTACCACACGGCCGGCGCCGACGTGAACCCCTCCAACTTCACGCGCGACAGCGGTGCCGGCGACACCCTCCGGTTCGTTTTTCTGAGCCAGTCGATCCTGCCTGGCGAAACGAGCGCGTTGGTGGTGGTGCAAACCGACGCAGCGAGTTTCCACTCGACCTCGGCAGGCATTATTGACGGCCTGACGGTAAACGTGCCGTCCCTGGCCCCGCTCGCCGTGCCCGAACCGGCAACCTTCTCGCTGGTATTGGCGGGCCTTGGTCTGCTGGGCTTTCGGAACCGCTTCCGCAAGGGCTAGCCCGCATCTCTTACCCGCTCGCGGGACCCGGCTGTCAGCGACAACTGCGCTGCTCGCCCCGCCCCCGGTAACCGCTCGGCAGGTCCTGGTAACCCCGGAAGCCTCTGGCAGATCCTGGTAACCGGCTTCAATCCCGGTCGCCACGAAAGCATCGCCGTAACCAGGCTCACAAACCGTAAATCCATTCGTTCTTTCCCTGGGCGTCGGGACTTTCCTATCCTCCGCAGCATGAACCGCCTCCTCTCCTGTGTTTGCCTCGCTCTCCTCACCCAAACACTGGCCTGTGCGGACCGAGTCGATGATTACATCCGGCGCGAGATGGCAAGCCGCCAGATCCCCGGAGTGGCGCTGACGGTCATTCAAAACGGCAAAGCGGTTAAAACTGCGGCCTATGGCTTTGCCAATCTGGAGCTGAAAGTGCCGGTGACGCCGGAGACTGTGTTCGAGATCGGTTCGATCACCAAACAGTTCACCGCCGCGGGCGTCCTGCTGCTGCAACAGGAAAGCAAGCTCTCCGTGGATGACAGAATCAGCCGGCACCTGCAGCACCTGCCGGACTCGTGGGCCAATATCACCGTGCGTCACCTGCTGAGCCATACCTCAGGCATCAAAAGCTATACCGGCCTGGATGGCTTCGAGTTGAGACGGCACTTGACCCAGGAGCAGTTCATCAAGCTCATCGGCGCGCAACCGCTTGAGTTTCAGCCGGGTGAATCGTGGAAGTATTGCAACACTGGTTTCAACCTGCTGGGTTTCATCATCGAGAACGTCAGTCGAAAAAGCTACTGCGACTTCATGGGCGAGCGCATTTTTAAGCCCCGGGGCATGAATGCCACCACCAACCGCCAGCCGGCCCTGGTCATCCCCAACCGGGCGACCGGTTACGAACAGACCAATCATGTTCTCATCAATCGCGATTATGATTTAACGGACGTCTTTTCGGCCGGCGCGCTCGCCTCGACGGTCGGGGACTTGGCCAAGTGGGATGCCGCCCTGGACGGCGAGGCTATTCTCAATGCGAAAACCAAGGACCAGATGTGGGCTCCTGTTTCCTTGAACAATGGCAAGCCGACAAAGTACGGTTTCGGCTGGTTCATCGACACCCTGGACGGCCATAAAAACATCGGCCACAGCGGTTCGACTTCTGGTTTTTCTGCGACCATCCAACGGTTTCCGGACGATAAACTGGCTATCATTATCCTGACCAACACCGATGAACAAATCGCGACCACCCTGGCGAAAAAAATTGCGACGATGTGGTTTGAGCGGAAGCGCGCGAGGGAGTGATGGATTGACTCGTTAAGTGGTGAAACTCATGACCTTGGGCTTCACCAACCGCTCGAAGTCTTTGAACGCCATCTTCATCACCTCAGTGTGGGAACAGGCGTTAAAAGCGATTTCCTCGTTTTGGGTTAGCGCTTCGGCCAGGTAAACCGCCATGCCATAAAGATTCCCAAACGGCGGCATCGCCCCGGTCTCGCAATCGGGAAACTTTTGTTTGAACTCGTCCTCGGGGGCAAATTTGACCTGGTCGGAACCGGTTACCTCCCGGAGGTCCTGGAGAACGATTTTGCGATTGGACGGCAAAACCGCCATCGCCATCTTAACCTGTTTAACCCTTTGGTTGCGGCTTTGCCGCGTTGTGTATTTCGTGGTTTGCACAATTTCTCCGGCTATCTCAGAGTAATGCCCATGCCGGTCTTTTATGATACGCACGCCCACTTGGATTACCCGGAGCTCGCGGACGAGGTGCCCCAGATTATTGCCCGCGCGGAGGCCGCCGGAATCACCAAAATCATCAGCATCGGCACCGACCTGGAGAGCAGCCGGCGCGCGCTGGAACTCGCGGAGCGGTTCTCAAATATTTATGCGGTCCCTGGCTGGCATCCCTCAGAAGCAAGCAAAGCGCCGGAAGACTTGCGTCCCGCATTGCGCGAACTGGCACGGCATCCCAAAGTCGTCGCCCTGGGTGAGACCGGAATGGATTACCATCGACTGCCAAGCCAGGAACCGGGATTCACCATTGCGGATGACGAGCGCTACAAGGCAAAGCAAGGGGAGCTGTTCCGGCAGCACCTCGAAGTGGCGGGTGAGCTGGGACTGAATTGCGTCGTGCACCAGCGCGATGCCCTGGAGGATACGCTGGCCGTGCTGCAACCGTTTGCGGCGCGCGTTCGCGGGGTTTTCCACTGCTTTGCCAATGACGCGACGGCGATGCGGCGCATCCTGGCGCTGGGGTCGTTGGTGAGTTTCACCGGCATATTGACTTTCAAAAATGGGCAGAACATTCGCGACACCCTCGCCGCCACGCCGCTCGATCAGTTCATGTTGGAAACCGACTCCCCTTTTCTGGCACCGGTGCCCTATCGTGGCAAGCGCTGCGAACCCGCCTATGTGAAGGAAATCTCCGAGGTGGCGGCCCAGGTCAAAGGCTGTTCGTTGGAAGAATTGAGTGCCGTCACTTGCGCGACCGCGCAGCGGTTCTTCCCAAATCTGGCCTCACCCTGAACTCACACCCACTCCGGGTCCTGGAGCGCATCGGCCAGCAGTTCGGCCATGTGCCGCGGGCGCACCGGCGCCAGGTGCTCGATTTGGTGCCGGCAACTGGTGCCCGAGGCCACCACCAACGTTCCATAGGGCTGGCCGCGCACCTGCTGCGCGAGCGGCTCGGCGACTTTGAGCGACAGTTCGTACTTATCCGCCAGCGCGCCGAACGCCCCCGCCATGCCGCAACAGCCCGTGTCGAGCAAGGTCACCTCGCGCTCCGGCAAACGTCGCGCGAGTGTCCTGAGAAATGCGGGATTCATCAGCGCCTTGAGATGGCAATGCGCGTGAATGATGACTTTGGCCGCGCGGGGCGCGAACTGGAGCGCCCCCGGCTCATGGCTCAGCAGTTCGTTGACGAACTGCTCGAAAAGAAAGCAGCGCCGGGCGACGTGGTTCGCGCCCGGCAATCCGAGCTCGGTGTAGTCTTCAACGAACATCGAGTAACAGGAGGGTTCGAGGAACAAAATGGGCGCATTGTCCACGTCCAGGTTGAGCACCCCCAAATTGTGCGCCCCCAAATGCGCCGCCCGTCGCAGGTGACCCTGGCTGAACGCGGGCCGGCCGCAACACTTTCGGTTGATGGGCAACACAACCTCGAACCCGGCGGCTTCAAGAACTTTCACCGCCGCGATGCCGATATGGGGTTCGTGATAGCGCACAAAGGTGTCGTCCCATAGCACCACCCGGCCAAGGGGCGCCGTTGCGGGCCGTTCGTGGCGGGCGAACCAGCGATCAAAACGCTGCCGGGCGTAGTGCGGCAACACGCGCTGCCAGGCCAGGCCGAACATCTTGCACAAAACACTCCGGACCAGGATTGAATCCAGCATCTGATTCGCCAGCCGCGGAGAACTGCAACCGAGGCGGCCGAGCACATCAACCGAGCTGAAGAGCCGCTGGCGCCAGGTCAGGCCATCCCGCTCAATTCGGGCGTGCAGCAACTCGGCTTTCAGCAACGCCATATTCACATTGGAGGGACATTCGGAGGTGCAGGCTTTGCACGAGAGGCAATTGCTGAGCGCCGCGTCCAGCTCGGCCGAGCCGAGCGCGTCGCCCCCTTCGACCCCGCGCAACTCCAGCGCCGCTCGGATTGCATTGGCCCGGCCTCGCGTGCTCATGAGCTCCTGGCCGGTGGCCAGGAAAGTCGGGCACATGGTCGGCGTCTCTTTACGGCAACCGCCGCAGCCGTTGCATTGCTCGAGGTTGCGCGTGAAGGACCCGTCCTTGGCGGAAAACGCCAACCGCGGCGCGAACGGCAGATTCAGTTCGTAAGCCGCTCCCAGTCGCAGGTCGGTATCAATGTTGAAACGGCCATCCGGAATCACCTTCCCCGGGTTGAACAGGTTATGCGGGTCGAACGAGGCTTTGATCTCCCGCATGACTTCGATCAGACCGTCTCCGAGTTGTTCCACCATGAACTCGGTCCGCGCCACGCCGACACCATGTTCCCCGGCCAGCGACCCCTTGTACTGGCGCACCAGCGCCGAGACTTCATTGGCAACCTGACGGAATTTGGCCAAATCCTCCGGCGAACGCAAATTGAGCACAGGCCGGACATGCAGCAAACCCGCCCCCGCATGACCATAGTAAGACGCCTCCAGGCCCAGCCGCGCCATGAGGGATTGCAATGCGCCTATGTAATC
>DATMQA010000149.1:0-18110 GCA_035566895.1 Binatia bacterium | reverse complement strand
GTCACCTTGCTGACGTCGCAGTCGAGAATCACAGTGCCGTTCAACTCGACCTTGATGGTGGGACCCTTGATCGTGACTTCTTCATAGTTCCATTCGCCAATCGGGTGCTGGTAACCGCGATGGGCGGCGACCATGCCATAGGCCGAGCCATGGGCCTGCCGCGGGTCAATTTTTTCGCCGGTCGCCTTTTCGTAATTATCGTCCAACACCTGGATTTCGCACATGCCTTCGTAAGCGGTGTCCCCATGGCCCGGATAGCGAATCGCCAAGCCGTTGTTGCCGCCAGGCGGGAGCTTGATTTCAAGCCGGGCAATAAAATTCGTGTATTCCTGTTTGGTATAAATGGTGCCGCCCTTCTTCGGCCGACAGGTGATGGCGCCGTCTTTGATCATGTAATTGTCCAGCGGCCCGTCCCAACCCGAAAAATCTTTGCCGTTAAAGACGGATTCGAAACCTTTCGGGTCTTTGCCGCGAAGCAGTTTGTCGGCCTCATCGGGCCCAATTTCACGGATAAAAAGATTGCGCCAGCGGATTTCGCCGCCGTGGGTCTGGAGCTGGAGCGGGCCTTTGGGCGGCACGGGCAGCTTGCGGTCGTAATAATTCTCAAGGATGGCGCGGTTGACGGTTTGTTTTCCGTTAAGCCAGACCCAGACGCGGGAGCCGGCCATCACGACGCGAAAATGGTTCCACTTGCCAAACGGCTTGTCGGCCTTGACCAGCGGGTCTTTGCCGGGTGCGCCAGGGCTGTTGTTCCAAAGTCCGCCGGAGCCTTTGTCGGCGCCGAGCGGGAACTTGGCTTTCTCGGTCGAGTCCCAGATCTGCACCTGGGGACAGCCGCGCAGGTAGATGCCGCTGTC
Organism: Binatia bacterium; assembly: GCA_035566895.1. Taxonomy (GTDB): domain Bacteria; phylum Verrucomicrobiota; class Verrucomicrobiia; order Limisphaerales; family UBA8199; genus DATMQA01. Next base: position 17,253 of record DATMQA010000149.1, on the reverse strand, counting down.
AGCCAGCGGCACGGTGCGATAATCCACCAGCAGTTCAAAGTCACCGTAGAACTTGTCGGTCGTCAGGAACAGCCCTTTGCCATCATTGACGAGTTCTCCGTTTTCGACTCGCCAATGCCTGGAGATGTCTTGGAGGCTGGCGTCGTGTTTCTTTTTGAATTCATCGGGCGGCAAGGCCATGTACTTACGAGGGTCCTCAGTCTCGGCGCCCCACCAGCCGGTGAGGTCTTTGCTGTTAAACAGAGCGGTAAACCCCTTGGGCGGGGAAGCCTCGGCGCTGCCGAGCGAAACAACAAGCGCGGAAAGAAGAATGCAGAGGCTCACAGTGCGGGTGGGATTCGACAGGTAACGTGTCATGGTCGTTATGGATTAGAACAGGGGACGGGGGAGCGCAATTTCAAAATGGCCACAGGACCGCCTTACTTCCCAATACAGAACTGGCTGAAGATCATGTCGAGCAAATCTTCGGTTGTGGTCTTGCCGACGATCTCACCAATGGCATTGACGGCGATGCGCAAGTCCAACGCGACCAATTCGAGGGTATGATCGGCGCGCAAGGCCTCGACGGTACGGACGGTCGCGGCACGGGCACGGTTAAGGGCATCCTGATGACGCGAATTGATCATCACCTCCAGCATCTCGGCTTTGATTTCGCCCGACCAGGCCAGTTCTTTAATGGACTCTTTGAGCGTCTCGATCCCCTGCCCTGTCAGGCAGCAAACATCAACTGTTCGCGCCTGGAGTGAGGCCTTCTCGGGCGCACTCGATGGAAGACTCAGGCGCACCGGCAAATCGATTTTATTGCGCACGATGATACGCTTCTTGCCAGCGAACTCGGACAGGAACTTTTCGTCCGCCGGAGTCAGCGGCTCGGAGGCATCGAAGACGTGCAGGATGAACTCGGCCTGCTGCAGGCTTTGCCGGCTGCGGCGGATGCCTTCGACCTCGATTTCATCGCGGCCCTCGCGCAGGCCCGCGGTGTCGATGAACACCACCGGCAACCCGCGAACGTTGGCGGTCTCCTCGATGGTATCGCGCGTCGTGCCGGGAATAGCGGAGACGATCGCGCGCTCGTGGCCGAGCAGTTGGTTGAGCAGGCTCGATTTGCCCGCGTTGGGCCGTCCAATGATCGCCGCGCGGATGCCTCGTCGCAAAATCTGTCCTTCATTCGCCGTGCTGAGTAATTCATCCATGAAAACGACGCCTCGTTCGAGCCGGGCGACGAGTTGGTCGCGCGTGTCGGGCGCAATGTCCTCGTCGGGAAAATCGATATGCGCCTCGATATGCGCCAGGGTCTTGAGCAGTTGGTCGCGCAGCTCGTTGATCCGCTGGGAAAGTTTGCCGGCGAGCTGCTCATTAGCGGCGCGCAAGGCCAGTTCGGTGCGCGAATGAATCAAATCCGCGACGGCTTCCGCCTGGGTCAAATCGATGCGGCCATTGAGAAAGGCGCGCCGCGTGAACTCGCCCGGTTCGGCCAGCCGCGCACCGGCGGCCAGGACGGCATCCAACACCAGCTTGGCCGGCAAGACACCGCCATGGCAGGTGATTTCGACGACATCCTCGCGCGTGAAGGTACGCGGGGCTCGCATAACCGACAGCAACACTTCATCCAGGTCCTGTCCGTTCCGGCGCACATGGCCGAAATGGATGGTATGCGTCGGGGCGGCGGAAGGCTTTTGCGATGACTTGCCGGCGGGCGCAAAGCAACGGTCCGCCACCGCGAGTGCCTCGGGGCCCGAGATGCGAATGACCGCCAGGCCGCCTTCGCCCAGCGGCGTCGCAATCGCGGCGATGGTGGAGTCCTGCATGTCAGTTACAATGTTAACTGGTTACATGGTTACATGCGTCGGAGATTCGCCGCGCGGATGGAACCATTGTAACTTTGCAACCATGTAACTCTTCACCGACAGCGTCCCCGCGCATTCTCTGCGTCGCGTCCTTCGAGCAGGAGCCGCGCTTTTTCGTAGCTCTTTTTGTGGAGATAGTGAAGCAAGTTGGGGTCGCTGCCCTTCGGCAGGTTCGCCGTCAACTCGTCGAGCCGGGCAAACCTGTTTTGCAAATCGGGCTTGGGATTGGCCGTGCGCATGGTTTTGACGGTGGTCTCCAGGTCAATCAGCGCAGTTAGAATATCATTTTCAAGCTCAGTCATGTTCCAAATACTACGCCCAATGACACGCCGTCCAAAGTCCAAAGTCCGGGGGCCGAAGTCCAAAGTCCACAGTCCACGCATCACCTCCTCCCGGCTTTCGCCGACGGAGCAACGGAATCCCCGCTCGATGCACCTGGACAAGCTTCCGCTGGCCGATGCGATCACATTGATGCTTTCCGAGGAGGTCAAGGTCCCCGGAAAAGTGCTGGCTGAACGGAGCGAGCTCGAACGAGCCATTCGCGCCATCGTGCGGTCGTTCCTGCGCGGGGGCAGGCTCTTCTACATAGGCGCGGGCAGCAGCGGCCGTCTCGGGGTCCTCGACGCCAGCGAATGCCCGCCTACCTTCCGCACACCGCCCGAGATGGTGCAAGGCATCATCGCCGGCGGGCAAAAGGCGCTGTGGCAATCGGTCGAAGGCGCGGAGGACGACGCGGCGGCGGGCGGGCGCGAGATCAAATCTCGCCGGGTCAGCTCGCGCGATGTGGTGGTGGGCATTGCGGCCAGCGGCACGACTCCGTTTGTTTGGCGCGCGTTGCAAGAGGCCAAACAACGCCGCGCCAGCACCGTCCTGATCTGTTTCAATCCTTTCCTCAAAATCCCACGCGCGCTGCGGCCCAGCATCGTCATCGCGCCGAATTTGGGGCCCGAGGTGTTGACCGGTTCGACGCGATTGAAGGCCGGCACGGCGACGAAATTGATTCTGAACCTGTTCACCACGCTGGCGATGGTGCGCCTGGGCAAAGTGCGTAGCAACCTGATGATCGATTTGCACCCGTCGAATGCCAAGCTTCGCCGCCGCGCGGTCAGTATCGTGCGGGAGTTGACCGACGCGGACGCCGCCAGGGCGGAGGCGGCCCTCGAGCGCAGTGGGTGGGTGATTAAAACGGCAATCGCGCGCCTAAGCTGGCGATGAGCGCTTCGAGCTTAGTGAATCGGCCTTGCAAATACCACGCCGTGATGAAGCGCGCCAAAAGGGTGATGAGCACGAGCAGGACGGAACTCGCCACGTAGAGGCCGAAGGCCTGCGGCGGGTCCGGCTGCATTACGCGCGGCACTCCGTGATAAAGGGCGCTGATGGCCAGCGAGATGCCGATGGCCCAGCTCACCCAGGGTGAGATTCCATTGACTGCATCCAGCAACCGCAGGAAGAAAAACGGACTCAGACCGTAAGCGACCACTGTGAACGCCTGTTGAAACGTGTGCCGGCCGTGAAAGGTCTCGCCGACCGCTTTGACCAGTTTGGCCCCCAGGAACACAACTCCCAAGGAAAGCGCGAATTGCATCACCTCGAATACGACCGCCTCGCCGACCGGGAACATTTTCAGCCGCAACACCGGGGCCTGCCATTTGCCCCAGTACACCAGGCCATAGGCTTCCCCGGCTGAGGTGAGCACCAGAAGCGGCACCAGGAAAAACACCGCGATAAACACCACGCCGCGCTGGGCGCGAACGATCCAGTCCCACGTGGCGATAGGCCGGACAATGAGGAGCAACGCCTTAATCATGCCGGCAGAGTGTTATAGGCGAGGGGCGGCGCTGACAAGAAGGGAATGCGGGAATGAACCCGAGTGGAGTCAGTCTGAAACCGAAGCTCCACGAAGTCCTCCTCCTTCTCGTTCTCGTCCTCGTCCTCGGGGGCGAACCAAGAGAATCGAGGACGAGAGCGAGAACGAGGAGGAGGACGAGGAAGCATTGCAAATTGTAATTTTCTGTGTAATCACAAATTGACACGCAATGTTGGTCCGTGCTTTACTCGCGGCGATGAACGTCAATCTTGGCATCTGGGATAAATTAACCCGGCTTGTCATTTTCCTGTTGTTCGTCGCGTTCTTCCTGATCGTCGCGGTGTGGTATTTGCCGCTGATTCGGCAGAACGAGCGGATGCGCACGCAAATCCTGAAGTTCGACGCGCAGATTCAAAAGCAGGAGGAAACGGCCAGGCAACTCAAGAGTTCCATCGAAGCTCTGCGCTACGACCCGAAAGCGGTGGAGCGCCTGGCCCGCGAACAGCTTGGCTACACCAAGCCGGGCGAGACGATGATTCGCTTTGAGGCAGCGACGACCAACGCTCCGCTGCGGCCGTTCTAAGGGATGATGGATGATGGATGGTGGATGATGGGAGCGCGCGGAATGAGCGTTACACTTTTCGGAGTTAGGAAGTTGTCCAGCGGGTTCGTTCGGACTGGCTGGCCCTGTCTGCTGTGCGCGCTGGTTGTCGTTGCGGGATGCGCCACCCAGCCCAAGCCCGAACCCAACATCCAAACTCCAGAGCCCGCCATCCAGGTAACCCCGCCCCCAACGCCTACCAACCCGCCCTCACCAACCGGTAGCCAGAATCCAGGAGCCGCCACATCATCCACTTTCCACCCTCCGTCATCCGGCCTGTCGTTGTTCGACGGGGCGACGCTCACCGGGTGGCGGGAGACAGCGTTTGCCGGGCACGGCGAGATCGAGGTCAAATCCGGCCAGATCGTCCTCAACATGGGGGACCCGTTCACGGGCCTCAATTACACGAACGACTTTCCCAAAATGAATTATGAGGTGTCGCTCGACGCGATGCGGGTGATGGGGTCGGACTTTTTCTGCGGGCTGACGGTGCCGGTGGGCGACTCGTTTTGCAGCCTGATCGTGGGCGGCTGGGGCGGGTCGCTGGTCGGCATTTCGTGCCTGGACGGCGAGGACGCCTCGGAAAACGAGACGACCAAGTTCGAGAACTTCGAGAGCAAACGCTGGTATCACATCCGGCTGCGGGTCACGCCGGACCGGCTGGAGGTGTGGATCGACAAGGACAAGATGGTGGATGTGGTCACGACGGGGAGGACGATTTCCCTACGGCTGGGAGACATCGAACTGTCGAAGCCGTTTGGCATCGCGTGCTGGCAAACGACGGCGGCGCTGAGGGACATCAAGGTGGCGACGCTGAAACGCTGAAACGCTGAAAGGCTGAACTGAGCAGGCTATCGGAAGAGTTGAGGTTGAGGACTAAGCGGTTGAGAGGATGGTAGGACGTTAAGGCTTTAAGCGGCTACCAGGACCTACCAGGGGCTTCCAGGACCGACTGACAGCTTACCGACCGTAGGCGACGGTAGCCGACGGTAGCCGCAGGTTTGCTCGGGATTGCCCTGGATTGCTCGGGATTGGTGGAGATTGGTGTAGATAGCTGTAGATAGCTGGAGGCGGAAGCTGGTCGCGGCCAGTCGCAGGAAGAGGACGAGGACGAGAAAGAGCGAAGGGGATAGGGGGTGCCTTGGGGGTGTACAGGCGTCCCACCGTCCCAGAGCCGGTAAACACGGGCGATTCTCACTCTTGCAGCCGTCCCACGAGCGTCCCGGACCGTCCCAGCCGTCCCAGGTGGGTTGCTGCTGAAGCGCTGCTCACCCCTCTTTTGAGCCGTCAACCCGTCAGGACCCGCAAAAAATGGGGAAATTCTTCACAAAAGGCCGTCAGAATGCCGTGAGGAAGACGTCTGCGAGCCGTCAGACGCAACACGGAACTGCGATGTTCGCTGGGTTTCGGTCACTTTTCCCGGTGGGGCTCGCCAGCGCAAAAAAGTCCAGCAGGCGCTGATTTATGTTGGCTATGCGGTTGTTGGATTCTTCCTTCTGGCGATTACTGAGGAGGTTTCGATTTAGCCGAAGCTTCTTTGGATGCGCGAGCGCCAGCAAGGTTCTTTTGAGCCTCTCGATCGGCTGGATTGAGTTTCAGTGCCTCTTCAAATTCGTGGATGCCTTCGTCGAGGCGGCCTTTCCAGCAGAGGGCTACACCCAGGCTATCGTGAATGTCGGCTGCGTCGGGCTTTAAGGCGAGCGCATCCTGAAACTGAACGATCGCCTCGTCCAGGCGTCGCTTTTTGAACAGTGCCCTGGCGAGATTATTGTGGGGGCCGGGCCGGTCAGGTCGCAACCGCAGTGCTTGTTGGAACTGAATGATCGCCTCGTCGAGACGCCCCCTCCTGGTCAGGAATAGTCCGAAGCTGTTGTACATGTCGGCGTTTGGCTGCAGTAGCAAAGCCTCCTTGAATTCCGCGATCGCCTCGTCGAGGCGGCCTTCGCCGTCGAAAGCGGAGGCGAGGTAAAAATGCGCCATGTAATCACCGGGATCGACGGTGACCGCATGCAGGACGAGGGTCTTGCCGTCCTTCCAAAAGCCGATCTGCCGGCGAGTCAGCAGGATACTGGGAATGATGAGCGCAACTGCCGTCCCGGACAAAATCACGGTTTGAAAACGGAAACGCCTGGTCAACTCAAACGCCCCCCAGGTTAGGAGGATGAAGATCCCGATCATCGGAATATAGGTATAACGATCCGCCATCGCCTGAACCCCCACCTGCACCAGCCCAATGGCGGGCACGAGCGTCCCTAAAAACCATAACCAGCCGAACAGAAAGTAGGGTTGGCTCCGCCAAAGCGCGACCGCAACCGCGGTGATGCCCACCAGCAAGACACCTGACGCGACCAATGTTCCGGCCGGCCAATGAAGCGGGTGCGGATAGAACACATAAAGCCTGGCCGGGTAGAACATTTTGCCGAGGTAGCGCGGGTATGAAACCAGCGCGTTTTCCAACCGCAAGACGAAAGGCAGGTCCTCGCGCACGGTGCCTCCCGCTTTCTGCGCCACCAGAGCTATGCTACTGACCGCAGCAGTCGCCAGGAAGAACGGCACCTTTTCAAGCAGCAACCTCAGAAGTTTCCGAACGCCGAACCGGCGCAGCGGCCAAAAATCCATCAGCAGCAGAACACAGGGGACAGTGACGAGCATCGCCTTACTCATCAGCCCGCAGGCGTAAAACGCCAGAGTCAAGATATAATAGAGAATGGCTGCCTTACCCTCTTCGCGACGGAGAGGAACGGGGTGAGGGGAATTGGCTGCCTTGCCTCTTCGCGGCCCGGATTTTGCGACCACCCCCCCGCGGCTTTCGGACGGTGGCGGCTTGCTTTCCGCATTCTGCATTTTGCATGCATCCTGGCGCGCATAGCGTTCGTACGCCCCAATCGTCAACAGCAAAAACAGCGTGCTCAGCACGTCTTTGCGCTCCGCAATCCAGGCCACAGACTCGACCCGCAACGGGTGCAGTCCAAAAAGCGCGGCGACAAAAAAGCTGCTCCAAAGGGCGCCGGTCATTTTTCTTAACACGAGAAAGAGGAGGAGAGTATTCAGCGTATGCAGCAGTGCGTTGGTCAGGTGATGCCACGCGGGCTTCAATCCGAAAAGCTCGCAATCCATCATGTGGGAAAGCCAGGTGAGAGGATGCCAGTTTGCAGTTTCCGGTTCTACGCTGGTGAAGGCCCATTGAACATTTTCCAAGGTCAAGCCGTCTCGCACGTGCACGTTTCCGGTCACGTAAGAAGTGTCATCCAATGGAAGAAAGCCGTTGTCCAGCACTGGCAGAAAGGTCCAGCCGACGAGCACCACGAGCAGGATGGACAGGGTTAAAAGCTTGGTTCTCGACGCTGTACTGCCCAGGGGTAGTTGGTTGTTGGTTGCGAGCATTTTCATCAGCGGCACGCCAGGGCGAAGGGTGGCGGACGTAGTGAGAATTTGGCAACGACAATTATTCCATCTGACCTAATTTCGAAATACCCGGCAGCGATTTTACCAGTTCAGTTTCCCGCTTATCTCCCCTTCGTCCGTTATGTCCTTTCTACCCTCCCATCTCTTGGGTCGCGTCTTGAGAACACACGATATTCCGTTCCCTTTCACCTCCTTTCCATTTGCGAAACGCCCGCCATTTGGGTACAACCTCTCGCCTTATATGTGCATAAGAATGACTGCGCCTGGCCTGCTGGCCGTGCTGCTGCTGCTCGCCGGCGGTTGCAAAAAATCCGCGCCGACCGAGGCCGCAACCGATACCACCAGCCACATTCCCCCGCAACAAAGTGCGATGCAAGCGGACACAGTCGCGCGCATCCATTCGCTGGGCAAAACGCGGCTCGCCGCAGATACCAATGCGGCCTACTTCATGACGATCTGGAACCTGCCGGAGAGCGCAAAACTGCAAGAGCAGACGCTCGACAAATTGGCGCTGTGGCTGGCCAACGGCTTCCGATCCGCGATCACTAATCAGCCGTTAGAATTCACCAATTACCGGGCGCTTTTTACCAACTACCCGTCCGCGCCCTTGCTGCGTCCCTTGCTGGACGATCTGATCCAGGAAGAATGCTATCTCGAGATTCGGGAGGCGACGAACCAGCCGAGCGAACTGGCCCTGGCAATCCGCTTAAATGAGAAACGCGCGGGCCTGTGGAAAACCAGCCTCGCGGCTGCCCTGGGCACAACCTCAAATTTGCGGCCGGTCGCGGCCGAAGGCGACCGCCAGGCTTGGGAATTACGGATGCCCAACCAGCCAACAGGAGGAACACAGCCAGAAGCAATCGAGCGCCTTGAGTTAGTCCGCTCCGGCGAATGGACCCTCCTAGGTTTGGCACGAGATAACAGCCGGCTGCTGCCGGAGTTGGTGGCGAGAATCAAGCGCGACGGCACGCCGTCCGGCCAGCCCGCCACGAGCTACTGGCTGGAGGCGGCCCTCGATCTTGCCTGGCTGGCGAGCGCGCTTTCGATCAGTTCAAACCCGGCGGAGAACCTCCCGCGGGTATCAGTGGCGCTGGCGGGCGATGGTGAATACGTTCGGACCCGGGGAGAACTTACTTTCACCAAACCCCTGGACCTCAAACTCGAACCATGGAAAATCCCTACGAGCCTCATCCGCCAGCAACTCGCGGGTTTCACAGCGCTTCGCGGGATCGGTCCGTGGCTTTCAAGGCAGAACCTGATCCGGGACTTTCAGATTCAGCCAGTCCCCAACCAGGGCTATGTTTGGTCGCTCAGCTCCTCGCCATCACAAACGTTTGCACTGGCTCCGATGCCTGATGCCAGCTCCCTGATGGAAAAGATCGGCCCCCGGATCGAACTGGAACTAAACCCCTGGCTCACCAACAACGCGGTTGGGCAGGTGGAATACTCCAAAGAACATCGAGGTGTGAGTTGGGGGCCCGTCCCGTTGATGATCCCCTCACTCCAACCCATATCTTTGCTGGAAGGCGATTACCTCCTGGGAAGACTTGCGCCAAATCTCCCGGCACCCGGAAAACCAGCGCCGCCGGAATTATTCTCACAGATCACCTCCCGTCCAAACCTGGTGTATTACGACTGGGAAATCACCCAAAACCGGGTCAAGGACTGGATTTTCGTAGGACAATCGACAAGGATCATGTTCCGGCGCGAGCAGTTGCCGCTCAAGGGAGACGTCATGAATTTCCTGGTGGCAATTGGGCCGAAACTCGGCAATACGATCACTGAGATCACCCAGGAGGGGCCAGGAAGCCTGGCTTTGATCCGAAAATCCCACATTGGGCTGACCGGGCTCGAGCTTCATTTGCTGGGTGACTGGCTCGAGTCTCCAGACTTTCCAGCGGGGTTCTACTCCCTGGAAGAAAAAAGCTCAGATCCCCTCCTTCTCAGACGAGTGAAGCGTCCCCCCGTTCTGCCCGGAAAGGCACCGTTTGTCCTGCAGAGCAGCAATTTGCCTGCTGCTCCCAAATAAAATAGAAAAGTTGAATAGCGGTTTCCTGCTGCTTCGGCTGTGGCAGGGGGCAGCAGCGCTCCATCAGCCGCACTCCGCCCCCGGTGAATCGTATTGTTATCCGCTCGATTTCCGGCGATAATTTCCCATCAATGTCTGAGAGTTTTGCTGAGAATTCTGCGCTAGGCTCGAGGCGGTGGATGGCGCGCAACCGCGGGTGGCTGCTGGTCGCGTTGACGATCTTGGTTGTGGTTGTCGTTCGGGTACGACTGCTGCAGATGCCGCTGGAGCGGGACGAGGGGGAATACGCCTACGCGGGACAGCTCATTCTGCACGGGGTTGCGCCGTACCAGGAGGCCTCTAACATGAAATTGCCCGGGACGTACGCCGCTTATGCATTGATCATGGGGACATTCGGTCAAAGCTCCGCGGGCATACACTTTGGTTTGATATTGGTCAACATGGCCTCGGTCATTTTTGTTTTTCTTCTGGGGCGCAGATTGCTGGACGAAACCGCCGGGGTGGTGTCGGCCGTGTGCTTTACCCTGCTCTCGCTAAGTCCATCGGTGCTCGGGCTGCAAGCCCATGCGACGCACTTCGTGGTGTTGTTTGCGCTGGCGGGGATGGTGCTGCTGGGGGGAAAGGATGATGGATGGTGGATGATGGATGATGAAGGAAGACGGAGCGTCTTCAAGTCGGGTGCGATGAGGCTTTTGGCCAGTGGGCTGCTCTTTGGCATGGCGTTTCTGATGAAGCAGCATGGGATTTTCTTCGGGATTTTCGGGGCGGTATACCTGGTATGGAAACGGGTTCTGGAGCGGTTGGCCGAGTTGGAAGACGCCAGGAAGTGGCGCGGGCCTTCGTTCCGGCGGGCGGCGACGGTTGCTGCGGTCCCAACGGCCGGTGTCGCAGCACCCCGGCTTTCGTTGATAGCGCAGGCAAAAGAGTCCAAAGTCCAGGGGAGGGAGTCCAAAGTCCAAAGTCCAAAGTCCAAAGTTCAGACAGCGGAATCGGAAGTCCACGGGGGATTACAGTCCAAAGTCCTCGGTCCACAGTCCACGGTCGAGGGTGCGGAGTCCGAAGTCCAAGGTCCAAAGTCCAAGGTTGAAGCACCGAACGCGGAAAGGCCTAAAGTCCAAAGTCCAGGGCCCAAAGTTCAAAGTCCCGAAATCACGACTCTGAAATCGATTTTTGCTGAGCTGGCGGTATTTGCGAGCGGATGGATGATGCCGTACGTCCTGACCTGCCTGGTGCTACTGGTTGCCGGCGGGTTTTCGCAGTTCTGGTTTTGGACGGTTTCTTATGCGGCCAAGTACGCGGCGGCTGTACCGCTGGTAAACGGACCCGAACTGCTGAAAGCAGCGGTCAGCGCTGCCGTCGGCCCTAACATCGTTCTGTGGCTGTTGCCGTGGGCCGGCCTCTGGTTGATGTGGTGGGACAGGAGAATGCGGGGAGCAGAAAGCGCAAGAGACAAAGCAGAAACAGGAAACAAAACAGAAAGGAGAAAGCGAGAATCGAGAATCGAGAATCCCCGTCTGTTTCTGACGCTTCTTCTCTTCTGCTCGCTGGCGTCGGTGAGCGTCGGGCTGTATTTCCGCGGACACTACTTCATTACGCTACTACCCGTACTGGCGTTATTGACCGGCGTGGCGGTAAGCCGCGGCCTGTACTTGCTCGAGCACGACCGGACGATCGAGCTGTTTGTCGCCCTGCCGGTGCTGTTGGCGTTCGCAGTAGCCGTGTGTGCGGCCATCATTGGCAACGGGTCGGTGTGGTTTTCGATGTCGCCCAGGGAAGCAGTGCAGGAAGCTTACCAATCCACGGTCTTCGGTGAGGCCGCCGATGCGGCGGCGTATATCAAAGCCAACTCGGCCAAAGGGGCGCGGATCGCGGTGCTGGGTTCCGAGCCGGAGATTTATTTCCTGTCGGGCCGGCGCTCGGCCAGCGGGTACATTTACACCTATCCGTTAATGGAGAAGCACGAATTTGCCTCGAAGATGCAGCGGGAGATGATCAGCGAAATCGAGCGCGCCAGGCCCGAGTACGTCGTTTACGTGGATGACGACCTTTCGTGGCTGGTGCGCGAGACTTCGGACCAAACGCTGTTTAACTGGTGGAAGGGCTACATGGCGACCAATCTCGACCTGGTGAGCACGACGGAGATTAAGGAGGGCGGAGTGAAAGACCCGAGGATCGAGAAACGCCCTGCCCCGGAGACGGCGGAGGTGACGAAGCATTTGCTGGTGTTCAAACGGAAAGGGGGCTGAGGATTGCCACGAAACAGCACAAAGAGCACAAAGATATAAACCGCGAGATACGCGAAATACGGGAAAAGGCAGAGGGGAATGGGGCAGAATGATGGGGAGGGGAGACAGGGAGACCAGAATTTAACCACGAAATACGCTAGATACACGAAAAAGAACCCGTATTCCGGCGGTTTAAGTTCTTTTGGTCTGATCTTTCTGCCACCATTTCTCAACCTAGGTTTCTTGGGGCATCGCCAAAGGCAAAGCCGAACCGTCTGAGCGCCGGTAGGTCACAAAATGCCGGCGGTCGGCGGTCAGGACCTGCAAGGCGGGGCGGCGTTCGGAGGCGGCAATAACGGAGGCATCCGCCAGGTCGCAATGGGGGTACTTGGAACAGCACTTCTCGAGCACCGCGAGATCGCCGGAAACATCCGCGCCGATAATGAACCGTCCGGTTTTCAGGCCCGCCAGGATATCCGCGTCGCGTCCGGTGAGGTGTGACACTTCGGAAAGGACTAATTCGGTGACGTAGAAGGGTCCTGAGAACTCGCGGAAGATTTTCTGCGCCCAAAGTTTGTGTTTATCCTGGGGCCGCCACAAAGCCACCAAAGGTCCGCTGTCGAGAATCGCTCTCATTTTTTTCACAGGAGGAAACGGAGAGAACGGAGAAACAAGATAGGGCTTCTGGTCTTAGCGCCTTTGCACCCTCGCAGTTGATCCCTCTGTGCTCTGTTCACTCCTGTTCGATTCACGCATGCCGATCTTCGTAAGCTCGCACGAATTCTGCGTCGAGTTCGCGCCGGGGAGGCGGGCGCTTTGAAACTTCCAGAATCCATTCTCCGGCGGTCTGTCCCGACTCCTGGAGATCGTGGAGGACCGATTCGCGGATGAGTTGGCTGACGGACTTGCCCTCGCGGGCTGCCAAAGCGGAGAGTTTCCGGTCAACTTCGTTAGAGAACCGGACTGTCCTGGGCCGGCCCAATGTTTTTGTGTATGACATTTATCGAACTGTATGCTCTTTGCTCCGGCTGTCAACTTCGGATTGCCACAAAAGATCACCGAGAACACAGCGCTGACACCGCAACCAAAGAGTTAAATGGGTCAAAAGGGTTAAAAGGGGTAACTGAGTTAAATGAGGAGCACCGCTTTTGCGATGCGTTACGAAATACGCGAAAAGGGCAAGGGGAAGGAAGGCAGAATAATGGGCGCAGAATGATGGAGAGGGGTAGACAGAAGAATTTTTGATTTGTTGACCACGAGAGTGCACAAGAGAACACAAAGACTGGCCACAAACAAGCGCGAAAAGGCACAAGATGCCCTAACTCCAGTGGCCAGTGGGGCTGCATTCCGTTCGTTTTCGCGTCATTGCCGGACGCTAATAATCCTCGTCGCTTCTCTCGGCGGATCAAGCCGGAACCTTGCAACCAGGTCGGTCCGTGAGCGAAAGCATCCGGAAAGCGGGTGCCCGGGAAAGGGGCTTGAAAAGGTGCGGAGATTGTTGCAAATTCCCACCGTGCAGACCTTAAAACGAGAACTTCATTGCGCGTATGGTGCGCGTCGGCCGCTTCAATAACCAGAGCGAAGTGGTTCGGGAAGCGCTCCGCCGGATGGAACGGGAAGAAAATTCATACCTGAATCCGCCTCCTTTGACGGAGGAGGAGGCCCGGCGCTGCTTCGCGCCTAATGCAGAAGAGGATGGCCGGGAACACGCGATGGTCCGAGATGGCCAGGCGTCTTTGCGTCGGCGCGCGCGCAAGGGGCGAGTCACCTTCGAGAACCTATGAAGCAATGGGACATCTATACTTATGATCCGGGGGTTTTCAAAGCGCATTGACCCAAAACCGGGATTTGCCACAAAAGATCACAGAGATCGCAAAGAGAAAAGGGGTTTTTTCTTTAAACGATCCTTCGCGGCCAACCTGCTTCCGCTCACTTTCGGCGTAAACCGCGGTTCTTGCTGTTCCTGCCCGGGGCTTCGGCGGCGATCTTCTTCAAACGCTCGATACTGCCCGGTCTGAGCACCCCGGCCATCGCCTCATCGATCCACTTTTTGGTGCAGCCTGGACGTCAGTGATCGAGACTAGGCTCAAGCTGAGGGAGTTTTTCCGACTATCCGCGACCGATTAGCGATCCGCCTCTCTCAGTCAGGCGTGGAGCGCAAGCAATGGGTTCGCGATTCGGCCGGATGTTCCCCCTTTTTGCTCACTTTCATGGTCATGTTCCCTGGCGTCTTGCCTCTTTGCGGCTCTGCGTTAAAGTCGCTTTCTAACTTTAACGTTATTTACAGACAAATCGTAAATCGTAAATCGTAAATCAGAAGTCCACAAAATGGTCCCGAACGTGCTGTCTTTAGGCCTAACGGCCGGTTGTCGGGTCTGGTACGGAACCCATTGATGGGAGGCGAGATGGGTCAAGTCGCTGAGAACGTATCGGGGCAAAAAAATGTTCAAAAAAAGTAAAAAATAGTGTTGACAGCCTTACTGGACTTTGCAATAGTGGCGACACACACGGTAACACATAACTACAAAATATGAGAACAAAAGCACTACTCACCGCTGCGGCTCTCGCAGCAGGCGCGCTCTCCTCGATGGCGCAATCAAACGTTTACTCGCTGAACATCGTGGGTTACGTGAACGCTCCACTACAGGGCAACGGTCATCTGGACCTCATCTCGGACCCGTTCATTCCGCAGAACGGGAACTATGACATTACGAACACGACGGCGCTCCCGAATTCGTACGACGGCGCGAACCTGTATTACTGGGGCGGCACAGGCTGGAACAACAACGTCCCGGGATGGATCTCCGGCTTCGGTTGGTTCCCCGACGCAGTAATAACGCTGGGCAATGCGTTCTTCATCCAAGCCCCGGCTGGAGCTCCGCCAACTAATGTGACCTTCGTTGGTCAAGTGGCGACCGGCAACATCACCAACACGTTTCCGACGGGTCTGAATGTTCCTGCGAACATGACTCCGGTTACTGGTCCCTGGCCTGGCGGCACGGTCGGCCATGACGGTGACAGCATCTACCTGTGGACCGGTTCGGCGTGGAATAACACTGTCTGGGGTTACATCGGTGGGTATGGCTGGTTCGGCACTGGTGCTGTAGGCGAATCCACAAACGGCCCGGTTGTGAATATTGCCACGGGCGTAGTCTATCAGAACACCGGAGCAGCAATCACCTGGGTTCAATCGTTTAACCCATAACATAAGATCCAAATACAAAATATAAACATCAAAAAACCACAACAACCAAAACACAACAGCGACTAATATGAAAAAGTATCTGAGCATCCTCGCCCTGACGGCCATAGCGACCGGTGCGTTCGCCCAAGGGACGTTAATCTTTGGGAACAATGGTTCCACACTCGTCCGCCAAGGCGGCACGTCCACTACCGACGCCAGTGCGACTGCGGTGGCCGCCAACGGTGCGGTCGTCGAATTGGCGTGGGCTGCAAGCTCGGCGACTTACGTTCCTTGGAACGTCGGCATGAACGAGACAGCGTGGCTGGCGGCGAATCCCGGCTGGGCCGTTCTCACGGGCCCGGTTAACATTGCCCCGATTGCCGGACGTTTCAGTGGTGGCACGTTCACTGCCAACACAGCCCCAGCAGGTGCGCTTATTCAGGCCGTTGTGCTAGGGTGGACAGGCGGCGGTAGCTTTGATGCCGCCTGGGCTTCCGGAACTTCCTATACGGCAATTGGTCCCGCGTTCACGGTCCAAACCGGCAATCCTACCACGACGCCCCCGGGAACGGCTGCGCCGATCGTTAGCAGCACCGCGACTCCGTTCACGGGGCTGACGCTGGTTCAGGTTCCCGAACCCGCCACGTTCGCTCTGGCAGGTCTCGGTGCCGCGGCGCTGTTGATCTTCCGCCGCCGGAAGTAATCAGACCTTGTCAGTTTTCACGAAGCCGCCCGAAAGGGCGGCTTCTTTTTTTGTACATTTGGCCTCGGCCCTGCGAGAGGCGCAAACTATAAGCCGTTGGCTGCTTCCGGGGCAGGGACGGGGTCAACGCAGCCTGCCCCCACTTACGCTTTCGTGACATCGCTGGGGCTGGTGGTGAATCTCGGTTTGGGCGTCTGCTATAAACATTACTCCCCTACGGGGTTTGAGGAGCGGCCAAGGGTGTTAGAACACCGTCCTCGGTCGCACTCTGGAACCAGTTTTCCGTATGCGCGCCTTGGGCGCAAAAGTCCAATCCCGGCTTGAAGACAAGGAGCAACCACTGGCAATATGCACGTTGAAATGAAGGCCGAGCCGGCGAAAAGCTTGAATGAATCTTCCAAAAGGCGGGTGGTCTGCCTGACATTGGCGCTGGCCACCCTGGGAGTGTATTGGCAGACGAGCGGCTTCGCGTTTACGAATTACGACGAGTTCATGATGGTCCTGAAGAACCCGATGGTGACCAGCGGGCTGACCTTGCAGGGCTTCTCGTGGGCACTGGGCACCTCGTGGTTCGAATATTGGCATCCGCTGACGTGGATGTCGCACATGGTGGACTGCGAGGTGTTCGGACTGGCAGCGGGCGGGCACCACCTGGTAAGCGTTGGATTGCATGTCGCCAACGCCCTTCTGCTCTTCACGATTCTGAGCCGGATGACGGGCCTCCTGTGGCGGAGCGCCTTTGTCGCAGCCCTGTTCGCCCTTCATCCGCTGCACGTGGAATCTGTGGCCTGGATAGCGGAACGGAAAGACGTGCTGAGCACGTTCTTTTTCCTGCTGAGTTTGTGGGCGTATGTGAGGTATGTGGAGGAGTCCAAAGTCCAAGGTCCAAAGTCCAGAGTAGAGACTCCTGAGTCTACAGTTCATAGTCCACAGTCCGGAGTCCGCAGTCCACAGTCCACGGTTCACAGTCCACGGTCTGAAGGTCAGACTCCATCCACATTCTATTACGCATTGGCCCTGGCGTTCTTTGCTTGCGGCCTGATGTCGAAGCCAATGGTGGTTACCTTGCCGTTTGTGCTTATCCTGCTGGATTACTGGCCGTTGCGGCGTCTGGAAATCAAAGATCAACAATCAACGATCAACAATTCTCTTCGCCTCTTGCGGGAAAAGATTCCCTTTTTCGCCCTTTCACTGGGAGGCTGCCTGATCAGCTATTTCAGCGTGAAGGCCGGGAACAGCATCGTTTCGGCGGAGAAGATTCCGTGGAGTTTTCGGCTGGCCAATGCGCCGGTAAGTTACGTTCGCTATCTCTTAAAAGCGGTATGGCCGGTGCGCCTGTCCCCGGTTTACCCCCTGGACACGCACTGGACGTTTCTGCAAGTCGGCGGCGCGGTCCTGATGCTGGCGTTAATCTCGCTTTTCGTGCTGCGCGGGCTGCGTGCTGCACCGTAC
>DATMQA010000148.1:0-14001 GCA_035566895.1 Binatia bacterium | reverse complement strand
TCGGGGTCCTGGTGGAGAGCGGCTTCGAACTGGGGACGTTTTTCAGCGGCGACGGTCTCGATGTCGGCCATGGCCTGGTACATGGAATCGGGGATGCCTTCCCGGCGGCGTTCGAGGAACCCGGGGAGGACCTGAGGAAAGCCGGCGCAATCGAGAGCGGGGTTGGGCATGGCGTGTTTGTGCGAAAAGAGGTGGGTGAACCGGCCGAAGAACTCGGCCAGGGGACGCCGGGAATGGTGTATGACATGGGGGTCAGTGAAGAATTTAAGGTTCATAGCATTTTAGATTTTCGGTTTTTGATTTTGTAAATTCGGGGGGAGGTAAGGACCAAGCGGCGGGCGAAGCGAAACCTGGGATTTGGGATCCCTCCGGGTCCTACCTTTACTACAACTTCAAGCAGAATGTGCAGATATACATCGATTCGGGCGGCGCGGTTGGCGTCCGGGCCGGCCTGAAATTGTCCGGCCCTGGCGTTCGCCGCTTGAGCGGGTCGCGGGTATGGCGGCCCAGCTAATGCAGCCAGCGGGAAAAATGAGCAGTACGGATGCCTAAAACAGGTTTGGTGGTTACAAACTTTTGGCAGGTATAATTTAGAAGGATGCGTAATGGCGCATAGTTGGCGGGCGAATAGGGTTACAAAGTTGCAAGGTTACATGGTTACAAGGTTACATGGTTACACGAGTTATATGAGCGCACGCTTACGCCTATCGGACTGCTGAAAAACCTGCAGAAGCGCCGCGTTGGGGCACGCGGCCTACAAGGGCACTGCCAATGGGTTAAATGACAACTTTGAGCCGATTGAGTTGCCTGAATGACACGCGGTTCTCAGAAAGATCAGAGACTTCTGACTTGGACCCTTGGACGGAAAACGCAATCTGTGCTAATTTAGTTATGACCACGTATTGGTCCGGTGACAGGGTTGGGTGGGGTCGTGGTTGTTGTGGTTGTGGTGGCCTCACTGAACAGGCGTCCTGTCACCGGGCACCGGTGGGCCGCACGAGACCTAAGGATCATCCCTGTTGTAGCAGCCGACGCCAGGAGGCTCTGATTCCGCGCATATTGACCGTAGATCAGAGCCTCCTGGCGTCGGCTGCTACAATTTTAGAACACGCCCAAAGATTCTAACGCCCGGCTTTACGCCCGCTTTTCAGCGGCGTTTTTTTGGCGCCTTCGCCTTGGCCCGAGCCCCTGGCCTGGCGGATTTAGCTTTGGAGGTCGAGGAAGCAGGTTTGGCAGCGGCTGAGCCGGCCCCGGGGGCAGACGCGGTGAAGGGAGACCTGGGCGCGGTCTTTTCGTGGATGACCTGGCGCATCTGCTCGAGTTTTTTATCGATTTCGGTTTTGGCCCGGTCGAGACTCTGGTGACCGAGGTTGATCGCCTCCGAAAGGAGATGGCAGCTCTTCTGGATGCTCTGCGCGTAGGTGCCGTCCTTGAGTTCGATGCCCCTGGTTTTGAGGAAGCTGCTGAGGTTCTGGTAGAGTTCGTCTTTGTTTAGTGAATTCATAAACGGTCCTGTTTGTTGCGCCTAGTTTGCCAGCCGGGAACTTAAACTGCAATTACAGATGGAGGCAAGGTTTGTAACCGGCAACTTTGCCCTTTGAACGGCAGGCGCAAGAAAGTATAAAGGGCGCATGCTAAAGTTGCCGGCATTGTTGGCCAACGGCGGACCGGTATTGTACGTGCTCCTGCTGGTCAGCGCCGTTGCGGTCGTCGTGTTCATCGAACGGTTTTTGCACTTCCATCGCGCGCAAATTAATTCCACCGAGTTTCTGAATGGGGTGCGGACCGTGCTCAAACGGAACAACGTGGTGGAGGCGGTGTCGATTTGCGACGCGACCCCCGGACCGGTCGCGCGGCTGGTCAAGACGGCGGTGCTCAATCGCGACCATGGCCGCGAACGGGTGCGCGAGGCGCTGGAGGAAGCCGGCCTGGCGGAAGTGCCGCGTCTGGAGGAGAAGCTCAATTTGCTGGCCACCATCGCGCAGTTGGCGCCGCTGCTGGGACTGCTGGGGACGGTGCTGGGCTTCATGGATATGTTCCACGTCATGCAGGATGCCGGGGTCCATGCGCAGGTACGTGACCTTTCCAGCGGGATTTGGAAAGCGCTCATCTGCGCGGCGGCCGGTCTGGGGGTTTCCATCCCTGCTCATGCGGGGTATAATTACCTGGTGAGCCGCGTCAACTCCATCGTGCTGGACATGGAACGAGCCGCGACTGAGATCGTCAATATTGTCACCGAGGGCGCCGCGAAGTGACGGGAAAAGCTGAAAACAAAAAGCCGAAAACAGAAATTCGGCAAGTGAAAGTGAAAGCTGAAAACAGAAAGCAGAAATCCGGCGCATCTGGGCTTGGGCTATGAAATTTCCCCGCAACGCCCGGATTTTTCGGGGGCACCTGGATGCCGCGCCGTTTGCGACGGTGTTTTTTCTGCTGGTCATGTTCGTGGGTCTGGGCTCACTGGTTTATACTCCTGGGGTCCGGCTCCAGCTTCCGACGGCCGATAACCTGCCGGGAACCGACCAACCGACAGTGGCGGTCGCGCTCGACGCCAATGGCCGTCTCTATTTTGAGAACCAAGCTATCGAGCCGAAGGCTTTGCAGGAGCGGTTGAGCCAGGCGGTGAAGCAATCGCCTGAACCGCTGACGCTGATCGTGGAGTGGGATCGCGCGGCGACGGGTGAAATGCTGACGCAATTGGAGGTGCTTGCTCTCAACGCCGGCATCACCAACGCGGTCCTGGCTACTTTGCCGCGCCCGCTCGCGGCACACCAATGAATGGCGCGGCTGTGGAACCGGTAGCCTGGGATCGCCGCCAGTGGTGGAGTGTCCTTGCGCTGGTGTTCATCGTCCAACTGGTCCTGATTTTTTGGCTGGGGGAACGGGGTTCGAGGCCAGCGCGTCCGTCCGGGCCGGCACCGACCCTGCGAATGGCTGGCCGGACCGGTGCCGACTTCCTGGCTTTGCAAGACCCGACACTTTTCGCCTTGCCGCATCGGCAGGGGTTTTCCGGACCGGCCTGGTTGGAGGTCCTTCCCGTCGAATCGCATCCTTTCGTCTGGTCCGAATCCAACCGCTGGCTCGAGCCAAGCCTGGCGCAACTGGGCGCGCCTTTTGAACAATTTCTCGAAACAAACTCCTTCATTCCCTTCGACGGAACGGCGCCTCCCGAACCTGCGCTGACGCCCTCCGAGGTCGCCCAATCCGAAGTGCTCCGGCAGCAATCCACTTTGCGGTTGGCGGATGGGCTGGCCGGCCGGCGGTTGCTCACGCCGCTGAAACTGCCCTCCTGGACTAATTCCGAGCTGTTGACCAGTAGCGTCGTGCAGGTGGGGGTGGATGCCAGCGGCGTGCCGTTTGGGTTCACACCCCTTTCGCGGAGCGGCTCGCAGGAGGCGGATGATTTCGCGTTGGAACAGGCCCGGGCGGCGCGATTCGAATCTTTCGTTGGCCGCGGGCCGCAAAAGCCGACCAACCCATTGGACGGCCTGAGCTGGGGAAAGCTGATTTTTGAATGGCACACGGTGACCGTGGCGCCGTCCAATCCACCACCCCCCTGACGAGTTACTTGACGTGTCCATCCACGATCTCATTTTAACCTACGTCGTGGTCTTGCTGGCCGCGTTGACTGGCCTGGCTCTTTACGCCGAGTTGCGCCGCCGGCGCTTCGAGCCGACTCCGAGCGAAGACCGCATTTTTCGCTGTGGCCGTTGCGGTTATATTTATACGGACGACGCGGACGTGGACCGGTCACGCTGTTCCCAGTGCGGGCAGATGAACGAAGCGATTGAATTCTGAAGAAAGAATGGAGTAATGGGCGGTTACGAAGTTACAGGGTTACAAGGTTACAAGGTTACAAAGTTACAAGGTTACAAAGTTACAAGGTGGGACTGAACATTTAACATCCCAATGTCAGTCCACAACTCCACTTGTCCTCAACTTCCGGCTTTGAGTTCGACGACGTCGTGCGGGGCGGCTTCGCGCTGGCCAGCGGGGCTGACGCGGATGAACCGGGCCTTCTCGCGGAGTTGGGCGAGGTTGGCGGCGCCGAGGTAGCCCATCCCGGATTGAATACCGCCAATCAATTGGGCCAGCACGCGGTCCACTGAGCCGGTGACTTCTTTCAAGGCTTCAACGCCTTCCGGGGCGACCTTGCGGGCCGGATCGGAGTTGTGGCCGTAACGGGCCGCCGAGCCTGACTTCATGGCGGCCAGACTGCCCATCCCACGGTATTGCTTGTAGCGCTTGCCGCTGAACTCCATGACTTCGCCGGGTGTCTCCGGGCAGCCGGCAAAAATCCCGCCGCAAATCACCGCCTGGGCCAGCGTCAACGCTTTGACGATGTCCCCGGATTTAGTAATGCCGCCATCGGCGACGATGGTCACGCGCCGTTTCTGCGCGGCGCGCGAGGCGATATAAAGCGCGGTCATCTGGGGAATACCCACGCCCGCCACAATGCGGGTGGTGCAGATCGAGCCAGGGCCCTGGCCCACCTTGATCGCATCAGCGCCGCAGTCGGCCAGGAACTCTACGCCAGCGGCGCTGGTAACGTTGCCGGCCAGGATGGCCAGCTTGGGAAAGGCCTCGCGCAGCATCCGCACCGAATCGCCGACGCCTTTGGTGTGGCCGTGAGCGGTGGAAACGGCCACCACATCCAACCCTCGCTCGACCAACCCGCCGACGTGCGCGAGGATGCGGTCCCGGTCCAATTCGCCAAAGGCGTTCCGGGTGGCCGAGACCGCCGCGCCGCAGAGCAGGCGGAAGTTGGCATCGCGGGCCGGCTTGAATTGGGCATTGCGCTCCTGGATAATGCGCTCGACGTCGCTCATCGTGAACAGACCGTGCAGGCGGTCCTGGTCATCCACGACGAGCAACTTGTGTATGCCGGGGTGATCGGTAAAAAACTTGTCCGCCCGGGCGATGGGGTCGCGGCCCAATTCCTTCCGGTTGAGTGTCTGGATTTGTTGACGCGGAGTGAGGGCATCGGCGACTTTGCGTTTGGCGTAGCGTTGTTTGACGACATGGCCGGGGAGAAGACCGACGAGTTTGCCCTGGATGTCCACCACGGGGAAAGTGCTGAAAGCAAAATGCTTCTTCTCGATGAGCGCCAACACGTCCCCGATTAACTGCTCCGGCAAGGCCTTGATCGGTTCCTGGATGAGCCCGTGGACATGGTTCTTGACGCGGCTGACCTCGGAGAGCTGCTCGCGCTCCGGCATATTGTAATGAATCAGGCCCAACCCGCCATTGAGCGCCATGGCGATCGCCATCCGCGACTCAGTGACGGTGTCCATGTCCGAGGAGACCACCGGGATGTTAAGCTGCAAGGTGTCAGCCAGCCGGGTGTCGAGCTGGGTTTCGCGCGGGAGGACCTCGGAATAGAGCGTCGCCAGGGTGACGTCGTCGAAGGTTAAGCCGATGTGGGTAAAGGCCTGGAAAAAGAGGTCGGCCGGCTGGTAAAACTTCGTGTCGAGATTTTCGGACTCTTTTGTTGCTGCCATGTCGGAAAATGCCTGAGCCGGGCTGGCGTTGGCAAGCCGGAAAGAGCGGATGAGGCAGGCGGTTGGGCTGTGGCAGTTGCGAAAAACCGCAAAGAATCTATTGACTTGGGGGTTTTGTTTGCTATTTTCAGCCCTCTTTTGATCAGGATTTGAGATGAAAACACATCTGCCGAAAGTGAATCTGGACCAGCGCAAATGGCACGTCATAAACGCCGAGGGGGCGGTGCTGGGCCGTTTGGCCGCCCAGGTCGCCAATATTTTGCGCGGGAAAAACAAGCCGGTTTATACCCCGCACCTGGATGCGGGTGATTTCGTCATCGTGATCAATGCGGCGAAGGTCGTCCTGACCGGCAAGAAGGAGACGAACAAAAAGTTCATGACTTACTCCGGCTGGAAAGGCGGTGAGAAATACAGGTCCGTCGAGCAGGTGCGAGCCCGGCACCCGGAGAAACTCATTACTCACGCGGTGCGGGGCATGGTCCCGAAAAACCGCCTGGGCCGCGTCCTGATGACCAAACTGAAGGTCTTCAAAGGCGACCAGCACCCGCATGCCGCCCAAAAACCCGAACCGCTCGCCGTCGCGAAATAACGCTGGCAACAACAACCTTAAACCATCGACTGTCCTGGTATGTCCGATCTCAAAATTCCCGAAGTCAAACCGCCGCAGCACCTCGGCACCGGCCGACGCAAGACGGCGGTAGCGCGCGTGCGGCTGGCCGCCGGCACCGGCAAGCTGGTGGTCAATGGGCGGCCTTTTGAAAACTACTTTCCCGCCGAGGCCTTGCGCTCGGCCGCGTCGCAGCCGCTGCGGGCGACGGGCACCGCCGACAAATTCGATGCCCAAATCACCGTCACTGGCGGTGGACCCAACGGGCAGGCCGGCGCGGTGCGTCATGGCCTGGCCCGGGCGCTGCTGACGGTGGATGCCAACCTGCGGCCCATTTTGAAGGCCGAGGGACTGCTGACCCGCGACCCGCGCATGCGCGAGCGCAAGAAGTACGGCCAGCCGGGCGCCCGCAAACGCTTCCAATACAGCAAGCGCTAAGCGGATTGAGATTCGTCAAGCCCCGCTGGTTCCATCCGGCGGGGTTTTTTTCTGGTTATCAAAGTTTCAGATTATCAACCTGCCAGGGCGGACGCGGGCAATGGCCTGATAAGCTCGCAACCTGACAACCTGAGAACGTGACAATCTGACAACCTGAGAATATGAAAACGGCAAAAGTAGCCATCGTTGGCGCCTCCGGCTATTCCGGCGAGGAATTGGTTCGGTTGTTGCTAAACCATCCCCACGCGGAGTTGACAGCCGTCACTTCGCGCCAATACGCCGGCCAGACGCTGGCGCAGGTCTTTCCAAGATTCGCCCATCATCCAGGAGCGCGCAGGCTGCATTTTAGCGAACCCAGGGCCGACTTGCTGGCCAAACAGGCGCAAGTGGTCTTCCTGGCGTTGCCTCACGGAGTGGCGGCGGAATTTGCGGTGCCCCTGCTCCAGCTCGGTTGCCAGGTTATTGACCTGAGCGCCGATTTTCGAGTGAAGAGCGCTGCGGTTTATAAAGAATTCTACGCTCACGAGCATCCGGCTCCGGACTTGCTGGCCCAGGCCGTTTATGGGTTGCCGGAAATCTATCGGGCCCAGATCAAAACCGCCTCGCTGGTCGCTTCGCCCGGATGCTACCCGACCAGCATTTTGCTGGCTCTCATTCCCTTGCTGAAGGCGGGGCTGGTCCAAACTTCCGGTATTATCGCCGACTCGCTTAGCGGGGTTAGCGGTGCCGGGCGCAAGGCCGAGACTGATTACCTGTTTGTCGAGTGCAACGAAAGCGTACGTCCGTACGGCCTGCCCAGGCACCGGCACCTTTCGGAAATCGAGCAGGAACTTTCGCTGGCGGCGGGCCACCAGGTGGTCCTTCAATTTACCCCGCACCTGATCCCGGTGAATCGCGGGATTCTCACCACGCTTTACCTGAGCCCCGCGCAAAAACCCGCAGCCGGGGCCCTCAGCGAATGGGGCGAAAAGATCGCCGCGACTTACCAGGCGGCCTATGGGAGCGAACCGTTCGTGCGCCTGCTCGAGGGCAAGGCTCTGCCCGACACGAAGAATGTCGTCGGCACGAACGTAATCGAAATCGCCTGGCGGCTCGACCCGCGCACCGGCCGGCTGATTGTGATCAGCGCTGAAGACAACCTGGTTAAAGGTGCCAGCGGCCAGGCGGTCCAAAGCCTGAATCTTATGTGCGGCTGGCCCGAAATCGCGGGGCTCATGTAAAATCCGAAGGCCGAAATCCGAAAAACGCCCTCGCGCCGTGGTGGTTCGAGTTTCGGATTTCTTTCGGCCTTCGGATTGAAGAAAGGGGCCCCTCACCCGGTCACTCTCCCCCTGGGGTTACGAGGGGGGAGGGTGGGGCTAGACCAGGTGAGGGTAAATCGGATTTTCGTTCATTCATAATTAGGATGCTTCGGCATGAGAGTTGGTTCCCCACTTTTTGGATTGTTCGGCTTCACCGATTCGGCTAATGAGTGTGGAAGCTGGCTATCCGAACCAGGCCGGCAAAACCGACCTATGAATCTCAGGCCCCAGTTCACCGTTGCCCTGTCCCTTCTCCTCCTCCCGGGTTGTGCGACCCCTGCCGCAGGCCCTTTGTTTCCTGAAGTGTCCACCCTGCCACGCCAGGAAGCGCTCCCCAACCCTCTCACCATGCTCGATGGCGGTCGAGTCACGACCCGGGCACAATGGTTTAACCAGCGCCGGCCTGAACTGAAATTGCTCTTTCAGCATTATACGCCCAATTCAAACAGTTCAACGACGCGCCGGACCGGCTGCCCTTCGATCAGAACTGTCTTTTGGCCCTTTGCGCCCCGCGCCCGGTGTTGTTCTCGGCGGCGGACGGCGACCAATGGGCGAACCCGGCTGGCCAGTTCGAGGTGCTCCAGGCGGCGGACCCCGTTTATCGGTTCTTGGGGGTGGAAGGAGTGGAGGCTAAAGAGATGCCAGGGCCGCGCCAATTAGTTGCCAGCCGGCTGGGTTATTACCATCGCGAAGGCAAGCATTCCATGACCCCCGACGACTGGCGGGTGTTCATGGACTTTGCGGACAAGCAGCTCAAATAGAGTCGGAGGCCCTACGGCTGTCCACCGAAGCTCACGTAATCATCCACGTCGAGCAGGTCGAACCAGGTCACGATGTCCTCGCGTTTGGGCGCGGCTTTGGAGTGAAGTTCGTTGAAATAAGCGCGCGATTCGGCGTCCGAGGGCGCACGCTGCTCGGCGTAAGCCGACCACGAGGCGATTTCCGCCTCCGAGTGTTTGTTCTTCGCGCTCTTTTGAATCCAACCGAGAGTTTCGTTATCGCCTTTGCCGGTCGCGAGCTGCTTTTTGAGCGCTTCAGCATCAATGCCGGCGAAATCCAGGAAGCGCTGGTCCATTGGGCAGGCGTAATGGTATTCGCCGTGTTTGCCGGCAACCGTCGCTCGGCCTTTGTCCAACATCCGCGGCAGGATGACGTAACCGCCCAGACGTACGCGCGGGCTGCGCGGCGGACGTTTGGTTAAATCAGGAGAATTATTCCCAGCCATAAATTGCCTTTCCGTTTGAGTTTGTGAGTGCCTTGCGAATCCGGCTCGTGCCGGACCGGTTCGGTCCGCTGTAAGATGCAGCCAAGCGCACGGAATGCAAGCGCTCCCCTGGTTCACTCGTAAATCTCGTAAACGGTGTTCTCCAGCACAAACTGCACATTCTGCCCCAACGCCAGCCAGGCCGAAGCCTTGGGATGACTGGCCAGGAAGTCAAAATACTCCGAAGAACCAAATTGCAGGCGGACTCGGTTCGCCTTCGCCGCCTTTTGAACAGCCGCATCAATCCACTGTTTCTCGTTTTGGAAGAAAGTCCTGCCCGAGACGAATTGTGATTGCTGTGAATATTGGACAAGGCGGGCCTTGCTATCGTCCGCCAGAGCGGCCTGGGCGCGGCCGTCCGGCGCGCGCAATCCGTAGGCGTGCTCATACGCCATCGCCCCGCCCGCGGTCGCGAGCCCGGGAGCATTGGCAGATTTGAGTGCCAGGCCGGAACGCGCGCCGGCCACACCAGTCTCCCCCACTGCATCAAGCCGGAAGCTGTTCCAGGCCTGCACCGCTTCACCGCGGGCGCCGGAGTCCTTATCAAATTGCTGGAGCGAGCGCACCGCCGCCGGCACTTGGCGACGGGTTTCGTCTTCGACGATCAGGTAAGCCGTATAAGGCGTGACGATGCCATATTTGCGGGCGAGTTCGGTGACCTCGTCGCGCAATTCGGAATTTTCACCATGGAGACGGATTTCGTCGAGCAAGTAACCGACGCGGCGAGTGGCCCAGAGGCGCGGGATAAAGTCGTTGTCGGAGGAATCCTCCGGGAACTTCACTTCAAAGGTAAATTTTCGCGTAGCGCCGTTGACGGCGCCCTCCACAACCACGGCGGAATCTCCATGGCCGGAATAACGGCCCACCAGCACGAGCTGCTCGCCTTTGAAAAGGTCGGGCAGCGGTGAGGGATAAAGTTTGCTCGCATGGATACCGCCGGTGAATTCCAGCGTGGGATTGGCCAGGACCGGCTCTTTGATTTTGGAAAAGAAGCTCGAGACTTTCACTTCCAGGTCTTCCTCAGGCAGGACGTACTGGCTGAAAGCACGGGTTTCTTCGGTGATTTTATCGAGCAGGTGCGTGTTGACGTCCGTGCCAATCCCAAAGCAGAAGATGCGGGTCCGGCCGTCGGTGTTTCGCTTCACGTTCGAGACGATTTGGTCCGGGTCCGTCGTGCCGATGGTGGGCTGGCCGTCGGTGAGAAAGATGACGACGAACGGCCGACTCGTAGAAACGGCGCTCTCCTTTCCGGGTGCTTCTTTGGCCTCTAATCTGCGGCTCTGGAGATTGAGCGCCTGCCTCAATGCCTCATCAATAGCCGTGGCGCCGATCGGCTTAAGGTCTTTGACGAAGGATTCGGCCTGGGCGCGGTTTTGCCGGCTGGCTTCCATCAGCTTGTTGAAGAGCGGCTCGACCTCGGTCGAAAAGCGCAGGATTTCGAACCGGTCGCCGTCATTGAGGTTTTCGAGGCAGAAATCGAGCGCCTTTTTGGCCTGATCGAGTTTTTTACCGGCCATCGAGCCGGAGGTATCCAGGACAAAGACAACATCTTTAAGAATGACCTGTTTTTCCTTTACATCGACCCCGGGCGAGGCGAGCAGCAGAAAATAGCCGTCCTCGCCGCTGGACTTGTGAGCCAGGAGATTGACGCCTAGCTCATCTTTCTCCGGCGCGAAGTAGAGCGCAAAATCCGCATCCGGCTGCGCCTCGCTGGCTTCGTAGCCAACGGTGGCGCGGTTGGGGCCCTCACGTCTGACCTCGACCGAATGGCTGGGCGAATAAATGGATTTGAGCGCGCGCGGGCTCTCGAGCTCGACTTTCACGCTGACGCTTTTGATCGGGCGGCACGAAAATTTCTCCGTGTTGAGCGGCAGGACATAGCTAATCAAACCCTCATCAGCCCGGAGGAGTTGAGTGTAGGAGAGATGAATGTGTTTCTTGCTGTTTGGCTCGATGGGGAAAATGCGGACCTTGAACACATCGCGACCGGCGTATTCGAGCAGGGCCGGATCTTTGAGTTTGCGGACGATGTCCTCATAAATATGGCGGGCCTTGTCGGCGGAGAGCAACTCGGCTTCGACCGGTCTGCCATCGATATCCATCTTGAACTTATCCAAGTGAGCGCCCTTGGGAATGGGAAAAACAAAGGTGCCTTCCAGACGCGTCGGGTTGGGATTGTAGAATTCCTGGTCCACCGCGGTCACGGCGATCTGGTCGGTGATCCGGGTATTGACCCGGACGGAGTTGACTTCCAGCGGGGCGAACAGGTGCGGCTGATACCGCGGCGGAAAGGGGCGCGGTTGCCAGGGCGGCGGCATGGGATGCGGCGGGTTTGGGCCTGGCCACCACGAGGAGTCTTCAACCAGAATCAGCCCGGCGGCCCGAGCGGGTGAAAGCGCGCCTAACAACGCCAGCAAAACCGAACAGCAAATCAAACGTTTCATACCCCGTTAGACGGGAGGCCTTGAGGAATGCTCCCCGAAACAAACTTTTCCCTGTGCGTTCGGCGGAGGCTGCGTTAAGGTGATGCCCGAAAAGGGTTGCACAAAGCATACCGCGAACCACACGCTGCGAATTATGAACCTGGATGAGGCACAACGGAAAAAAGTGGCTGAATGGATTAAGCAAGGGCTGAAACTCTCCGAAATCCAAAATCGGATGGCCTCGGAGTTGGGCTTGGGCCTGACTTATATGGAAGTGCGGCTGCTCGTGGACGATCTTAAGCTGGTGCCCAAAGATGTGGAGCGGCCCAAGCCTGCCGCGGCGTCGCCCTTGAGCGCGCCGGCGGCCCCTCCCGCCACTGCCGGCCGGCTGGCCGCGACTGGACCAGCCGGCGCCCCCACACCACCTGCACCGGGCGCTCCGTCGGGCGGTGTCTCCGTCTCGGTCGATCAAATCGCCCGGCCGGGCGCCGTGGTCAGCGGCCAGGTCACTTTCAGTGATGGACAGCAGGCCGGATGGTACATCGACCAGACCGGCCGGCTGGGCCTGGCGCCCCAGCAGACTGGCTACCGGCCGACTCCCGCTGACCTGCAGCAATTCCAGGTGACTCTCGAAGGTGAGTTGAGCCGGATGGGTCTGTGAGTCGAACTGACCGTGGACCGTATGCGATTCACCTATCGCAAAATGGAATCGTGCGTCCGATTGGATTGAAGCTTCCCTCGACCAAACGGCTCAAGCTTTCCATCCACGGCGCCGTTCAGGGTGTCGGCTTCCGTCCATTCGTGTTCCGCCTGGCCGGCGAGCTGCGCTTGAAGGGCTGGGTCAACAACTCCGCCCAGGGTGTTTTCATCGAGGTTGAAGGCCCGCCCTCCAATCTCGAACAGTTCCTGCTGCGCCTCGAAAAGGAAAAACCTCCGCGCAGTTCCCTCCACAGCCTTGAGGCCGCCTGGCTCGATACGGTCGGCTACTCCACGTTCGAAATTCGCCCCAGCGAAACCGCCGGCCCCAAAACCACCCTTGTCCTGCCCGACATCGCCACCTGCGCCGATTGCCTGCGCGAGATATTCGACCCGCAGGACCGCCGCCACTCGTACCCTTTCACCAACTGCACCAATTGCGGTCCGCGCTTCAGCATCATCGAGGCCCTTCCCTATGATCGGGGGAATACTTCGATGAAACACTTCACCATGTGCCCGCAATGCCAGGCCGAATATGACAACCCGCTCGACCGCCGGTTCCACGCTCAGCCCAATGCCTGCCCCGTTTGCGGCCCGCACGTCGAACTTTGGGACCGCCATGGCAATGTGCTGGCCGGCGGAGCAGGCAAGGGAACCGCTGACCCCATCGCCGCCGCCGCCGCCGCCTTTCGCGCCGGAAGAATTGTCGCGGTGAAGGGCCTCGGCGGTTTCCACCTCATGGTCGCCGCCCATGATGAGCAAGCCGTTCGCCGCTTGCGTGAGTTGAAACATCGCGAGGAAAAACCTCTCGCCCTCATGTTCCCTTCTCTCGAAGCCGTCAAAGCCAATTGCAAAGTTTTCCCTGCGGAGGCGCGCCTGCTCCGCTCCCCGGAAGCGCCCATTGTCCTCCTCCTCCGCCTTCACGTTTCGCGCCTCGCCCCTTCACTCGCCCCGGGCAACCCCAACCTCGGCGTGATGCTCCCCTACACCCCCCTGCACCATCTGCTCCTGTCTTTGCTCGATTTTCCGGTCGTCGCAACCAGCGGCAACCTGAGCGACGAACCAATCTGCACCGATGAGCGCGACGCGCTCGAACGTCTCGGCACCATCGCCGACCTCTTCCTCGTTCACAACCGTCCCATCGTCCGCCATGTGGACGACTCGGTCCTGCGCCTGATGGCGGGCCGCGAACTGGTCCTCCGCCGCGCCCGCGGCTACGCCCCGCTCCCGATCCGGCTCTCCGCAGGAGACGACCTAAGAAGTTTTGCCGCTGAAATCAAAAATCAAAAATCAAAAATCAAAAATCGCCGAAAACCTCCCAAACCCGTTTCCTCCGGCGTGGTTCTGGCCGTCGGCGCCCACTTAAAGAACACCATCGCCCTTGCGGTCGGACCACAGGTTTTCCTCAGCCAGCACCTCGGGGATTTGGAGAACGACCGCGCCTGCCAGGCCTTCCGGGGTGTCATCGCTGATTTCGAGAAATTGTACGAGGTGAAGCCGGTCATCGTCGCTGCCGACGCGCATCCCGATTACCTCTCCACGCAATTCGC
Source organism: Binatia bacterium (assembly GCA_035566895.1). Lineage (GTDB taxonomy): Bacteria > Verrucomicrobiota > Verrucomicrobiia > Limisphaerales > UBA8199 > DATMQA01. The sequence goes on along the minus strand of DATMQA010000148.1, from coordinate 224 downwards.
CCGTGACCTCTTAGCGCAGGTGTCCTCGCCTGCGAGTTCGGCAGGCTTTCCCGCCCCCAGCCGTGCCCAGCGGCATTCTCCAGTCGCCGCACCGGATCCCGCAGTTCAAAGTTCAAAGTTCGATGTTCAACGTTCAGAATTCGGCCCGGGTTCAACCTCATCCTCAAGCCTCCACCCTCGCCTCATTCAGGTTCAACACCACGTTGCCCACATTCTCTCCTGCA
>DATMQA010000147.1:0-3160 GCA_035566895.1 Binatia bacterium | reverse complement strand
CCCCCGCCACCAAGCAAAATACCACCAAAACCAACGTACATGTATGGCGCCAAGTGAACTCCCGGCCATACCTCGTCTAACGGATATCGCAAAAGGAAGTCTGACGTAATGATACCCGCCGGCACACTGCCTCCGCCGCCTGTAACGGTCACAGGTTCAGTTAACCCAGGAAAAAGGGTGACTGTTCGTGAACCGCCACCTCCTCGGATACTGACTCCCGTCCCTTGAAACCTGACACCTGCATATTTCCAGGGGAACCAATAAGTGAAATCCATGCCTCCTCCCCAGGCGTGCAGCTTGCCGGCATTATTGCCCGAGCCCACGCCTGTAGCATAGGTCCCGAACGCTCCTATATCGAACTCGTTGGGTCTGAAGAATTCAGGCGGAGGTGGCGGAGGTGGCGCAATAACCTGCTTCGAAGATACTACCGGCTCTCCACCAAAGGTGGCTACTGCTTGCCAAGCAAGAGCCAGTACGGCTAAGGCAATTAATCTTTTCATATGAGTCCATGTGTAGTTGTAGACCGCTTCCTATGGATCCTTGGTATTTGGTGACCTCGTCGACAGGGTCGACGAAGGGCACCAGATTCCTCATCCAAAACAAAAGTGTATCAAATTCTGGTTAGCCACCGATATGGTACCTTGGTACCATAAGGATTTATCTTAGCCCAACCTTCTCTACTCGACGCCAAAAGGGGCTATTTTTCGGCCATTAAGATGCTATGAGCTGGGTCACAATCATTTGGGCGATGATCGCATCCGCCTGCCTCACGCTGGCGCTTGTGTATCTGCTGGTTTGGTGGCGTCGACGTGAGGCGCGGGCCAATCTGCTCTTTGCCGCGACGGCGGTGGCGACAGCGGTCTTCGCGGGATTTGAGTTGTGGATGATGCGGGCGGAGACGCCCGTAGCATTCGGTACCGCGTTACGATGGGGCCATGCGCCCATCTGGGTGGTGTTCGTGTCGCTCGTCGGATTCGTGCAGCTCTATCTGCGGGCCGGGCGGTCGTGGCTAGCCTGGGCGGCCTGCGGCTTGAGGACGCTGTCGCTGATCCTCAATTTTGTTTTTGCTCCGAATCTCAACTATCGGGAGATCACCGCCCTGCGACATGTTTCTTTCCTCGGTGAGACGGTCGTTGTTGCCGAGGGAGTTCCGAACCCTTGGATGCTGATTGGCCAATTGAGCCTTCTGTTGCTCATGATCTTTGTCGCGGATGCCGCAGTCACCGTCTGGCAGCGAGGTGACCGCCGGCTGGCGGTGGTGTTGGGTGGCAGCATAGTTTTCCTTGTCGGGGCGGGGTCAGGCCAGGCGATCCTGACGCTCTGGGGAATCATTCATGTGCCAATCACTGCGAGCTTGTTTTTTTTGGCTATGTGGCGGCCATGGGCTACGAACTTAGCCAGGACGTGTTCCGCGCGTCGCGGCTGTCGAAAGATTTGCGCGACAGCGAGGAGCGCATGAGCTTGGCGGCGGATGCCGCCAACCTGGGCATGTGGGTCTGGGATGTGGCAAGAGATGAGATTTTGGATGACGGATAAGGGCCGCGCTTTGTTTGGCTTTCCGCCGGAGGCGCGCGTGGATTGCGCGGCGCTGATCTTGCGCGTGCATCCCGAGGACCGTGCGGCTCGAGCGGCGGCGATCAGGCGCGCGCTTGAGACCAAGGGTGAATATGCCATTGAGTATCGGGTGCTGCTGCCGGATGGGACGCTGCGTTGGATCGGCACGCGCGGCCACTGCATGAACGTCAGGGACCCCAAAGGCATTCGGCTCCTTGGCGTCTCGACGGATGTCACCTTGCAGAAGCAGGCGCAGGACGCCCTGCGGGAAAGCGAGGCTCGTTTTCGCACCATGGCCGACACAGCGCCTGCGATGATTTGGATGTCGGGCACGGACAAGCTCTGCACCTTCTTCGATAAAGGTTGGCTGGACTTTACCGGCCGCCGGTTGGAGCAGGAGCTTGGCAATGGGTGGGCAGAGGGCGTTCACCGAGAAGACTTCGAGCGCTGTCTTGAAGTCTATGTTAACTCCTTTGACGCACGGCAACCCTTCACCATGGAATACCGCTTGCAACGAAGTGACGGTGAATATCGCTGGGTTCTTGATAATGGAGCGCCGCGCTTTGCCTCCGATGGCAGGTTCCTTGGGTACATCGGTTCTTGCATTGACATTACCGAGCGCAAGCAGGCACAGGACCGGTTCCGGTTCGTCGTGGAAGCTTCGCCCAACGGCATCGTGCTGGTCAAGGCGCAAGGTCACATCATGCTGGTGAATACATGCGTCGAGAAATTGTTCGGTTATGGACGCGAGGAGCTCATCGGGCAAGACATCGAAGTGCTCGTGCCGAAACGGTTCCGCGGCGAGCACCCCACTCATCGGGCGGGCTTTCATTCCGTGCTTGCGGCGCGGGACATTGGTGTCGGCCTGGAGTTGTTCGCCCGGCGTAAAGACGGGACCGAGTTTCCCGTAGAGATCGGGAGCAGCCCCATTCAGAGCCCGGAAGGCATGCTGGTTTTGAGCGTCATCGTGGATATCTCCCCCCGCAAACAGGCTGAAACGGAAGCGCGGCAACACCGCGAAGAAACCGCGCACTTGAGCCGCGTCGCGATCATGGGAGAAATGGCGGGGTCGCTGGCGCACGAGCTCAACCAGCCGCTCACTGGCATCGTGAACAACGCCAGCGCTGGCCGGCGTTTCATCGCCAATGGGCGTGGGGACCTGCCGAAACTCGATGGCCTGTTCGAAGCCATCGTCGTGGACGGGCGCCGGGCGGGTGAAATCATCCGGGGCATTCGCGGCATGGTGCGCAAAGGTAAGGAAGTCCGCGGCCCAGTGAACCTCAATGACGTCATCGCCAATGTGCTGCGATTCGTCCACTCGGACGCGCTCGGACACCACTGCGCGCTGGTCACGGAGGCCGGTCCGGAGTTGCCGTTGGTCGAGGGGGATCAGGTGCAGCTCCAGCAAGTGTTGCTCAACCTCGTCGTGAATGCTTTCGAGGCGATGCGCGAGACGCCGCCGGCGGAGCGCCGCGTGATCATCCGCAGCGAGCGCGAATCCGAGGGTCGCGTGCGGGTGAGCGTGCGCGATTTTGGGACCGGGCTGCCTGCGGAAGAGCCGGCGCGGATTTTCGAGCGGTTCTTTTCGACCAAGCGTGAAGGGATG